>NZ_JBXALQ010000003.1:0-593178 GCF_058799615.1 Duganella sp. GW822-FHT06D06 | reverse complement strand
ACCAGTCGCTGACGGTCAAGCAGGAATACGCCAGCGTCAACACCAGCGGCAGCTACACCACCTTGTCCAACCAGGCCAGCATCACGGCCGGCGGTGCGCTGGCGATCAAGGCCGGGCGCGACGTGACCGACACCGGCGGCACCATCGCCGGCGCCAGCGTCAGCATGGTCGCTGGACTCGACGTCAACTTCAACGCGCTGCAAACCGGCAGCACCTACGCCTCGCAGGTGGCCGGCTTCACGGAAAAAGACAGCGCCACCACGTACAAGACCGGCCAGGTCGCCAGCAGCGGCGACCTGGAGCTGGTGGCCGGCCAGGACATCAAGCTGAGCGGCACGCAGGTGGCGATCGGCGCCGCCGGCAACGGCACGCTGCTGGCGGGGCGCGATGTGAGCATCGCGGCCGTCGTCAACGAAGTCAACATCAGCAAGCAGAACGATCCGGGCAGCAAGCTGTACGACAAGGAGATCCGCCAGAATCAGAGCGTGGTGGGTGCCTCGGTGACGGCCGGCGGCAACCTCACCGTCAAGGCCGGCGACAGCGGCCTGGGCTCGCTGGCGATCGCCGGCAGCAGCCTGGCCGGCGGTGGCAAGGTGCAACTGGCCGCCAGCGGCGACGTCAGCATCACGCAGGTGCAGGACATCTGACCGACCTGGCGCACCATGACGAGTCGAGCAGCCTGTTCAAGAAGAGCAGCAACAGCTCGGCCGATTACAGCAACGTCAGCAAGGTGGTGGGCAGCAGTGTCAGCGGCGACGCGGTCTCGGTGCAGTCCGGCAAGGACATCGTCGTCGCCGGCAGTGAGCTGAGCGCCACCGGCGCGCTGACCCTGAACGCGGGCCGGGACCTGCTGGTGGCCAGCGCGCAGCAGGGCGACAGCGAGCAGCACAGCGAACAACACGAGCGCAGCGGCTTCTCGTTCAATGTCGCCTCCGGCGCGCTCGGCTACAGCAAGAGCGAGCAGGCCAAGGCCGGCAACGGCGACACGGTGACGCAGGTGGGCAGCGTGCTCAGCGGCGGCAGCGTCAGCGCCAGCAGCGGGCGCGACACGGTCATCCGCGGCAGCACGGTGGTGGCCGACAAGGACATCGTCATCGACGCCGGGCGCAACCTGAGCATCGTCAGCGCCGGGAACAGCAGCGACGGCGCGTCGTCGAGCAGCAGCAAGAAGTCCGGGTCGATCGGCACGACGTTCCAGCCGGCCATCGGCACGGTCAAGAACGCGAGCGAGGGCACCAGTGCCAGCGTGACGCAGGTGGGCAGCCAGATCGCCAGCCTGGGCGGCAATGTGACGCTGAAGGCGGGCGAGCAGTACACGCAAACGGCCAGCGAGGTGACGGCGCCGCGGGGCGACATCGGCATCGGCGCCAGGGACGTGCTGATCAACACTGCCATGAACAGCAGCGACAGCAGCGATCACACGACCTACAACAAGACGGCCATCGGCGGCACGGTCAGCGTGCCGCTGGTCGATGCGTTGAAGAGCGCGAACAGCATGGTCAGCGCGGCGAAGAACACCAGCGACGGCCGCATGCAGGCGCTGGCGGCGTTGAACGCGGCGGGCAGCCTGCAAGATGCTTACAAGGCCTACAACGCGGTCCAGAACACGGGCATCAAGGTCAGCATCAGCCTGGGAAATCAGACGAGCGACAGCACGGTGGTGCGCTCCAGCGATACGGCTGTGGGCTCGACCGTCTCGGCCGGCGGCAGCGTGACCATCAACGCGAGCGGCGCCGGCAAGGACAGCAACCTGACGGCGATCGGCAGCGACATCAAGGCCGGCAAGGACGTCAACCTGTCGGCCGACAACCAGGTGAGTTTGCTGGCGGCGCAGAGCACGGCCAGCCAGCACAGCACCAACAGTTCCAGCGGCAGCAGCATCGGCATCGGCTTTGGCATCGGCGGCACGTCGAACGGTTTCACGCTCGATCTGGCGGTGAGCCAGGCACGCGGCAAGGCCGACGGCGACGACATCGGCTACACCAATAGCCACGTGACTGCCGGCAGCCAGGTCAACCTGAACAGCGGCGGCGATACGACGCTCAAGGGCGGCGTGATCGCGGCGCCGACGGTGGTGGCCGACATCGGCGGCAACCTGAACATCGAGAGCCTGCAGGACAGCAGCAAGTTCAACAGCAAGCAAAGCAGTTCCGGCTTGAATGCCAGCCTGTGCATTCCACCATTCTGCTACGGCGCCAGCACGGTGGGCGGCAGCATCGGCAAGTCGCATGTGGACGGCGACTTCCTGTCGGTGCTGGAACAAAGCGGCATCAAGGCAGGCGACGGCGGCTTCCAGGTGGCGGTGGCCGGCAACACCGATCTGAAGGCTGGCCTGTTGAGCAGCAGCCAGACGGCCATCGACCGGGGCAACAACGTGCTGGTCACCAGCAGCCTGACCACCAGCGACTTGCAGAACAAGGACCATTATGATGCCGGCGGCTTCGCGTTGTCTGGTTCGGTCAGCGGCAAGATGGGCGACCAGAGCAAGTTGCCCGACACGCTGAGCAAGGAACAAAAAGAGGCCGCCGCCGACGGCAAGCCGGGCGCCAGCGGCGGCTTCGGCTCGGCCAGCGGCGACCAGGGCAGCACGACGGCAAGCGGCATCAGCGGAGGGCTGATCGCGATCACCGACCAGACCAAGCAACTGGCGACTGGCAAGGATGCGGCGACAGCCGTGGCTGGCGTGGATCGCGATGTGACGACGGAATCGGCTGCGGCCAAGGCTGGCGCGCTGACCAAAGGCTGGGATGCGCAGCAGTTGCAGAAGGACGTCGACGCCCAGATCGCCATCACACAGGAGTTCAGCAAGCAGGCGCCGAAGGCGATTGCTCAATATGCAGGCGATCAGCGCGATGCGCTAAAGGCACAGGCTGCAAAAGAGACCGACGAAGTGAAACAAAAGGCACTGCTGGATGAAGCTGCGAAATGGGACGAGGGTGGTGCGTACCGCGTAGCGCTGCATGCTGTCAGCGGTGGATTGACTGGCGGTTTGGGTGGCGCCCTTGGCGCTGGTGTGGTTGCCGATAGGGCCAAAGTTCTGGATGATCTGCAAGTTCAAGCTCGAGACGCATTGGTGGCACAGGGCGTCGATCCTGAGTTGGCGAAGACTATTTCGCAGGGTCTGGCCGAAGCCACTGCGCTGGGAATTGGTTCCGCTGTGGGCGGTACGGTAGGCGGAGCGGCTGCCCTCGCCACGGACACTAATAATCGGCAATTACATGACGCTGAAATCAAGCGTATTCACGAGTTGGCAAAAGGCGATCCTCGGCAGGAAGCAAGGCTGGTGGCCGCCGCCTGCGCGCTGGTGCATTGCGCTGACGGTGTACCGAAGGACGATCCCGCTTATGCCTACCTGAAGAACATGCAAGACATGGGGCAGGGCATGACGGCGGAACGGACTCTGCTCGACGGTCAGCGAGGACAGGACGGGAGGATTTACGGTCCACTGTTCCAGTACACGATTGGAATGGGTTTCCAGGACGGGCTGTCGCGAAACCAGATCGGTACGCGATTAGAGGGGACAGTACAGGCCGGGCTGTCGGCGGCCGGCCTGTCGGGCGATGGTCTTGCGTGCACTACCGGCATTGGCTGTGTGGCAGCCGCTGTAAGCGGTACGGTCTTGACTGACAACTTGATTGCTGGCACCAAAAAGGTGATAACGGGACAGGCGTCCGTAACCTACGGTGAGCAGGTACTGCAAAGCTTGGGGCTAAGTCCACAAGCGGCGGCTGCGACGTATGCAATGGCTGGCATGTCACCTGCTATGATTGATGGTGTGAAAGCTACTTTGAGCCCGCTAGTTCTCAGCGGTGTCGATAAATTGGCGACCAAGGCATTGTTGAACAGCGGCGGTGTACTGGACGCCAATGGACAAGCTTTATTGGATTTGAAGAGTCTTACATCCGCACAAAAGGGCGTGATGGGTGACTTGTTTGGCCAAAATACGGTTAAGCAACTTGTGCCAGACGGGCAAAAACTGGCGCGTATGCCTGGCATTGGCGAGACGGGCTTAGATGATTTGTACAAGGTGAACCGTCCGGGTGTTGATTATGTGGTGGTTGAATATAAATTTGTTGGGACGGATAGCAAAACGGGGGCGTCGGTTTTGAGTAAAACAGCGGATGGGGTGCAGGGGGCGACTAGCTGGACAACTGGATCTGGTAGGATTGAGAAAGCGGTAGGTGCTGATACTGCTATCGATGTCCGTACTGCAGTCAGTGCCGGTCGCACCGAAACTTGGGTTGTGACCACGCGATCTGACGGCTCTACAGAATTACAAGTTTTGGATGGATTAGGCAGAGCCAAACCGATAGATACTTCAAAGATAATTCTGCCCAAGATGAACGGGGCGGGAGCACATCCATGATTCGCGCCTCGTTAGGAGATCAAACATATTGGAACGGACGAGTTAAAAAGTTTCAAGCCACAGTTGCGGCTGATTTGTCGGTTTTGGACGAACCCCCAAGTAATCTTGGTTATGCGCCACAGTACTGGTTTGAACACTGTAAGTACGCGTTCCGAATTATGGCGCTGCGCTATTCTCGAGGAGATGACATCAACGAACTAGCCCAGCACTTTCTTGTTCTACTTAACGGCTGGGAGCTCTCCAATCGCCTAGCCAGCGAAGTATGTAAGGAACACCATCTGGAAGCTTGTCGCGACTGGCCCGTTGAACTCGTCAATTTGAATTACTATAACTGGTGCTTTTGGCTTGTAGGACTAGCGCTCACATTGGAGATTCCTGATGATCAATGGAACCGCTTGGTGGTGCTAATTGGTACGGCTGGGCAGGACGAATTGCTCGACCGTGTCATGGCAACCCGCCAGAAGGATCGTGTCATCGGCACTGCTCTGTTGCATCCCAAACCGTATGCCCGCTTGCTCAAGGCGGTAGATGCGCCAAAAGAGCAGCAGCCCGAACTCTTATACAAGTTCGTAGATAACTGGTATCTGGAGTTGGCTCGTAAAGGCAAAGATGAGCTTTGGTGGTATATCTATGGCGATCCTATTAAGCACCCACTGGAGAAAGGGAGCTATTTTGGGCGTTGGTGCATCGAAGCAGCTGTCGTGGCAAAAGTATTTCATATCGACGACACCTTGTGCTTGGGACATGAACATTATCCTGGTGACTTGCTGCGCCCGAATGGACCGAGCACGCATGCAAAGCGGCCTGATGCAAAACTTGGTTTCCTAAAGATGCTATTTGGTGGTGTGCGTTGAAGCCCGGTGCGGCTTAACAATCTGGGCTGGATGTGAAAAATGTCCCTTGAAGAGCCATTGAACTTGACATGAAAGTTTCGCTTTTCAGCGTCGGCGGCAGCGTTATCGACAACTAAAGAAATAGCCTGGCGCAGAACGCCGCCGACAGCGGCACGGTGGTCAAGGTGGCGCCGAACGGGCTGTCGCTGCTGAACCCGAACGCCAACGGCAGCTACGTGTTCGAAACCCGTCCGCAGTTCGCCAATCATGGCGACTGGATCAGCAGCGACTATCTGCTGAAGGCGCTCGACACCGATCCGGCCGTCACGCAAAAACGTCTGGGCGACGGCTTCTATGAACAGCGCCTGGTGCGCGACGGGCTGCGCCCGGGCATCGCGCTGAGCGCCGACCAGATCAGCCACCTGACCAGCGACATCGTCTGGATGGAAAACGTGCTGGTGCTATCAAAGACACGCGCTTCGAATTCAAATGGACCCGCGCATTTGCCAAAAAAGCACCACTGGAGATACCATACGCTTTTTAACGGCAGGTGCCACGATGAAAACTGTGAGCTTCCCTTTGGGATCAATCGTGCCGGTGCTGGGGCAGGGCACCTGGAACATGGGCGAGGAATCCGCCCGCAAGAACGATGAAATCCGCGCACTGCGACTGGGCCTGGACCTCGGCATGACGCTGATCGACACCGCCGAGATGTATGGCGAGGGCGGTGCCGAGGAAGTGGTGGGCGCCGCCATCGCCGGCCGCCGCGACGAGGTCTACCTGGTCAGCAAAGTCTATCCGCACAACGCCAGTTTCGAAGGCACGCAGGCCGCGTGCGAGCGCAGCCTGCGCCGCCTGAAGGTTGATAGCATCGATCTCTACCTGCTGCACTGGCAAGGCCACTACTCGCTGGACGAAACCGTCGCCGGTTTCGAAGCGCTCAAGATGGCCGGCAAAATCAAGTCCTACGGCGTCAGCAACTTCGACCTCGAAAGCATGCAGGACGCCGTCGGCTGCGGCGCCGTCGCCACCGACCAGGTGCTGTACAACCTGTGCAAGCGCGGCATCGAATTCGATCTGCTGCCGTGGTGCCGCCAGCAGGGCATGCCGCTGATGGCCTACTCGCCGCTGGAATCGCACGGCCGCGAACAGGCCGCGCTGCTGGACAACCCCGGCCTGCGCGCCGTCGCCGATGCCTACGGCGTGACGCCGGCGCAGATCGCGCTGGCCTGGGTGCTGCATCAGGACGGCGTGATCGCCATCCCCAAGGCCACCGCCCCGGCACACGTGCGCGCCAACCGCGCCGCGGCCGATATCAAACTCTCCCCGCAGGATCTGGCCGCGCTGGATCTGGCGTTTCCTCCACCCCGTCGGGCCAGAGTGCTCGACATGCGTTAAACAGGATTTATGAAACACGAATTTCTTTGTTTAAGCCTGCTGCTGGCCTGCGCCGGTGCTGGCGCCCAGGAAGAGCCCGAAGCCGATGCGGAGACGCCGCAAGTGGTTGAAGTGGGCGGTGTAAAGAATCCCGAGTTGAAGTCCTACAAAGTCATGTTGAGAGGCGTGGATGCGTTCGAACAGCATCGCAAATACGCGCCGGCTGCGCCGTTGCGTTTCCAGTTGGTGTCCACCACCGTCGGTGGATCGGTGGCCGGCGTCACACTGCGCATCGCTGGCGACAATACGTCGGAAAACATCCCCATCGCGGCCGATGGCACCTTCGTCCTGCCGCGCATCCAGGCGGCGATTGACGACAAGGCCGACCTGGTCACCAACAAGAAGAAAAGTGTGGTGCGCTGGCGCGGTGATATCCATACGCCTGGCGTCCCTGCCAATGCGCGCCGCTTGGGCGACCTGCGCATGGAATGCGAAATCGCCTGGGCCGTCAACCGGGAAGAGATACCCTTCCTGATTCGTAGCGGACTCTCGCTGGCCGGCGGCATCTGCCATATCAAGAGTGTGCACCTGAGCTACCAGGCGCCGTTGAACGCCACTGGCGTGACCCTGGTCTCCGGAGATCGTCGTCAAACGGTGCCCTTCGTCGAAAAGAAGAAGAACGTCTTCTCGCCACCTTTGGCCGATACCGACTGGGATGATGAAACGCTGATCGAATACGCCATCCCTGCGGCTCCCATGTAATACGCGGTCTGCTACACTGCTGGACAGCCCAAACTGTCCAGCAAATCATGTTCAACCGAATCAAACAACTGTTCTCCCCCCAAGACACCAGTCACCATATTCTGATCAACGCCTACTGCACGGTAGCCGAGGTGCCGAAGCCTGGCTTCCCGCATGTGCTCAATGCCCGGCGCGACCTGTCCGATCCCGAATTACAGCCCCATCTCAACGGCTGCATGAACCACCTGGCGCAAGCCGGCGAAGGCAGGATGACGCAGGTCCGCTATCACGTGATCCGTCATGTGCAGCGCGTGCGCCAGCATGTCAGCCTGTCTATCGAGGCAGGTGCGATGGACAGCTTCGCCGGGTGGGCGGAGGCCGCAAACGCCATCGTCTTCATGGCCGACGGCAGCGTGCGCGATCCGCAAGGACGCATCCTGCTGCCTGCCACCGGCGACGCCGGCGATCCTCAATCCGTGGTTCCATACCCGCAGCAGGCCTGGCAGCGCAAGGCGCGCTCGGACGAACTGCTTGCCGCCCGCAAGGTCGCGGTGCCGGCAACGCTGCCGCCGCTGGTGTCCGAGCCTGAGCTGCGCCTGCGTACACCGGAGGATGTGCTGCGCAGGATGCTGGCGCTGTTCGTGGTCGCGATCCGCGCGGAGTCGCTGGCGGGCGGCCGCGCCATCGCGGTCGACGATCTGAAGAAACGCTTTCCACCCGCCTTCGCCGGCCTGACCGATGCGGAACGGGCTTTCCTCGCGCAAGAGACGCCAACGGAGCAGCAGACCACCCAGTTCCTGTGGCGCTATGAAGCCATCCTGGTGCTGCAATGGGTGCTTGGCCTCCAGGAGGCGTTGCCGTTCGCCGATGCGATCTGCGACGTGGCTGCGATTTCGCGCACCGTCATCGAACGCGGCACCGAAGGCTTGCGCAAGCAGCTGGCCATGCGTCCTGCGGCGGAGATCCTGGATGCGCTGGATCTGCACTACCGCCTGCACTGGGCCACACGCCAGTCGATATTGAAGAAGAACTCCGCTCCCGCAGGACTGAATGACGGCGTGCTGCAAGAGCGCCACCATGCCTTGAACTGGCTGGTGCATTTTGAAGACCGTGACTGGGACGAAGTCGATACACCAACCTGACCTAAAGACATCTATGAGCCTGCAATCCGTTCGTGAGTTTTTCCTGGCCCGGGATATTCATCTTCCCATCGTGGAGCTGGATGTCAGCACCGCCACCGTGGCGCTGGCGGCCGAAGCGCATGGCGTGGAGCCGGGACGTATCGCCAAGACGCTGGCCTTCCGCGTCCGCGATGGCCGTGTGATCCTGCTGGTCGCCAGCGGCGTCGCTCGTATCGACAATCGCAAATTCCGTGAGGCGTTCGGCAAGGGCAAGATGCTGCCGGCCGAGGAAGTGGTCGAGGCCACCGGCCATCCTGTCGGCGGCGTTTGTCCCTTCGGCCTGGCGCAGGCGTTGCCGGTGTATGTCGATGAATCGCTGCGTAATTTCGACGAAGTGCTGCCGGCCGCCGGTTCGGTCAACAGCGTGGTGCGGATGGCGCCGGACATGCTGGTGACGATCACGCAGGGGCAATGGGTGGACGTATGCTGATCAAACGGAAGCTGGCGTTGTTGGCGATGGTGGGCATGTCGGTACCGGCGCTCGCGGTTGTCGAACGGATCGAAATCAAGGAGCGCACCGCGTTTGCGCCAGGCGTGACATACGGCGAGGCCGGCGCCTATGAAAAGATACGTGGCGTCGCCTATTTTGCGTTGGACCCGAAGGCGCCCGCCAACGCCGCCATCGTCGATTTGAAGCGCGCGCCGCGCGACGCGCGGGGACGTGTGCTGTTCTCCAGCGAGTTCGTCTTGCTGCGGCCTGCGGGCGGCTTGCCATCCAGCCTGATTTACGACGTCAACAACCGGGGCGGCATTGCCATGCTGGGCCAGATCAACGGCCGCAGCCCGGCCAACAACGATCCGACCACCGCCGCCGACGCCGGCGACGGCTTCCTGATGCGCCATGGTTTCTCGATGCTGTTCTCCGCATGGACCTGGGACGTGGCGCCGCCGACGCCAGGCGCTCGGCCGTTGGTGTTTGCACCGCCTTTAGCCAAAGGCGTCAAGGGCAGGGTGCAGAACGAGTTCACGGTCAACGCGCCGGTGGATGTCGCCACCTATGCCGGCATGCGCGGCCTGACCTACGAACCGGCCACGCCCAACGATCCTCGCGCCCAACTGACCATGCGTGCCCGTCCCGACGACAAGCGCCGTGCTGTCCCGCGCAGCAGCTGGCACTTTGTCGCGCCGGAACAATCGGGCGGCCCTGGCCGCGTGCAGCTGGACGACGGCTTCAAGCCGGATACGATTTACGAACTGACCTACGTCGCGAAAGACCCTTACGTGACCGGCGCCGGCCTGGCCGGCATCCGCGATCTGCTGGCCTATTTCCGCGACAAGCCATTCGAAGGCGCGCCTGTGCCGAAGAACGTGCTGATGTTCGGCATCAGCCAGTCCGGCCGCGTGATCGGCCGCATGCTGCACGACGGCTTGAATGTCGACGAATCCGGCCAGTTGGTCTTTAGCGGCGCCTACCTCCATGTGCCTGGCGCCGGCGGCTCTGCGGGCTTCAACAGCCGCTTCGCGCAGCCCACGCGCCATCCTTCGATGCTGGAGGAGCACGACTACCCGGCGGACGCCTTCCCGTTCACGACCGCACCGTCGCGCGACCCGGTCAGCGGCCAGACCGCATCCTATCTCGATAACGCGCGCGACAAACAGGGCCGGCTGCCCAAACTCATCATCGCCAATACCTCGACCGAGTTCTGGAATCGCGGCGCATCGCTGATCGCCACCACGCCGGACGGCATGCAGGACGTGGCGCCGGCGGACAATGTGCGCATCTACGGCTTCATGGGCGCGCAGCATTACGTGGGCCGCTCGCGCACACGCGCGCCGTTCACGGCATGCGTATCGACCAGCGATCATTACTTGCCGATGCGCGCCTTGATCCTGGCGCTGGACGACTGGACCAGCAAAGGCAAGCAGCCCCCGGCCAGCGCCTATCCACAATTGGCGGACCGCACGTTGACCACGGTGGCCGATTACCGCGCCAGCTTCCCGAAAGGCTTCGGCCTGACGCCGCCAGAGCAGAATCTGCGCGAGCCGCGCCTGGACTTCGGTCGGAAGTTCGCGAAGCAGGGCATAGCGGACAAGGTTCCGCCCAAACCCGGCGACGAGTATGAAACCCGTGTGCCTGTGCCGGACGCGGACGGCAACGACAAGGGCGGCGTGCGTCTGGTTGAGGTGCAGGCGCCGCTCGGCACGCACACCGGCTGGAACCTGCGCGCGCCGGAGACCGGGTTTGCCTGGGCCACGTCGCGTTTCGACGGCAGCTTTGTGCCGTTCGCCCGCACCGAGGCCGAACGGGCCGGCAGCGGCGATCCGCGTCCCAGCCTGGAGGCGCGCTATCCGACCCGCGACGATTTTGTCGCCGCCGTGCGCGCCGCCGCGGAGCGCCAGATCGCAGCAGGCCTGCTGCTGCCTGAGGATATGGACCGCACATTGTCCGGCAACACTGGCCTGTACGACCGCATCATGCGGCACGACCCCGCCGACAAGGGCTGTGCCTATCTGTACGCCGCACCGTAGCTAAGTGGCGCCGTTCGGCGCCGTGAGCTTTGCCACCTGTTCCTTCAGATGCTTGAGCTGGGCGAGCAGGGGCGCGGTCATGTCGGTGACTTCCTGCTCCGTGTAGCGTGGCGTGATGTGCTGCGGGCAGTTCCAGTCGTAGCCTTCCACGGTGATGATGAAGGCGCGCTCGATGCGGGCCTTGTAGCCCGGAATGCGCAGCAGTTCCATCAACTCCGGGTCGTCCGCTGCTTCCACTGTGCGCGTGTGGCCGATGATTTTCATCCGCACCTGTCTTGCGTAGTCGACCAGTATCATCGAGATGCGGTCATCCAGCTTCAGGTTACCCACGCTGAGGTACTGCAGATTGCCACGAAAATCGGCGAAGGCCAGCGTTTTCGCATCGAGCACGCGCAGGAAACCTTGCGGGCCGCCGCGATGCTGCACATAGGGCCAGCCGGTTTCGCTGACGGTGGCCTGGTAAAAATGATCCATCGCTTCGATGAAGGCGATCTCCCTTGCGCCCAGGCTGTCCTGGCGGTCTTCCACCTGATCGAGAAACGCATAACGGGCGCGGCTCCCCATGCTGTTTTGAACCTCACGCACCGCCGGCGTGAAGGTGATATCGGAATAGGCACGGCCCATGATGTGCTCCTCGATCAGTGTGAAATCAGGCTGCGATTTTCAGGTCGACTTTCGGGAAGTCGATCTCCACGCGGCTGGCTTTGCCCAGGATGTTGGTCAGGAAGTTCATGCCGACGTGGGTGATGATCTCGACGATGTCCGACTCGCTGTAGCCCGCGCTGCGAATGGCCGCCAGTTCGATGGCGCTGACTGCACCCTTGTTCTCCATCAGGCTTTGCGCGAACTGCACGGCGACGGCGGCCTGCGCATCGGCGCTGGTGCCGCTGCGGGCGGCCGTCATTTCTTCGCCGCTCAAGCCGGTCTTGCGGCCGATCGCCGTGTGAGCGGAGACGCAGTATTCGCAGCTGTTCTGCTGCGCCAGCGCCAGGGCGATGCGTTCGCGGGTCAAGGCGTCGAGCGTGCCGCCATTGGCCACGCCGTGCAGGCCGAGGAAGGCGCGCAGCGCGACCGGTGAATTGGCGAACACTTTCAGGAAGTTGGGCACCATGCCGAGTTGTTCCTGGATGGCGTCCAGCAGGGCTTTTTGTTCGGTGTTGGCGGTGGCGGTTTCGATGGTGGCGATACGGTTCATGGTGAGTTCCTTGGGGTTGGGTTGTTTGTTCAGCGAACACTTGCAGTTTCATCGATGTGCGGGATAATGAGAATCCGTTAAATTGACAATGAACTATTTCTAATTCAGGAATAATATGGACAAGCTTTCCGCCATGGCGATCTTTGTGGCTGTCGTCGATGAAGGCGGCTTTGCCGCCGCCGCCCGCAAGCTGAAGATCTCGCCGCCGGTGGTCACGCGCGCCGTCACGGAGCTGGAGGAGGGCATGGGCGTGCGCCTGCTGCTGCGCACCACGCGCGTGGTGCGGCTGACCGAAACCGGCGCGCGCTACGCCGCCGATTGCCGCCGCATCCTGGCAGACGTGGCGGATACCGAAACCTCGGCCGCCGGCACGCACGCTGCGCCGCGCGGGCGCCTGGTGATCACGGCCTCTGTGATGTTCGGCGCGATGTACGTCACGCCCATCGTGACCGAGTACCTGCGGCGCTATCCGGAAACCGATGTCGAATGCCGCTTCCTCGACCGCGTGGTCAACATGATGGACGAGGGTGTGGATGCCGCGATCCGCATCGGCGCCTTGCCCGACTCCAGCTACCAGGCGGTGCGCGTGGGCCAGGTAAGGCAAGTGGTGTGCGCGGCGCCTGCCTACCTGGCCGCGCGTGGCGTTCCCGCTACGCCGCAGGAGCTGGCCGGCCATGACCTGATCGCCGCCACCGCCATCACCGCGACCAACGATTGGCGCTTCGAGTACGACGGCAAACCGCAAACCGTGAAGGTGCGCCCGCGCCTGCGCAGCACCAGCAACGACGCCGCCTTGCGCGCTGCGCTGGACGGCTTCGGCATCACCCGCGTGCTGTCCTATATGGCTGCGCCGTATCTGGCAGGTGGCCGTTTGAGCGCCATCCTGGCTCCCTACGAGGCTGCAGCGGTGCCGGTCAGCGTGGTGCACCACGAAGGCCGTCATTCGTCCCCCAAGCTGCGCGCCTTTCTCGATCTGGCGATTGCCACGCTGCGCGAGGACGGCGCGCTTCGATAGAAAAATTGTATACAAAATTCGTTGACAATGTATCCGACGAGGCGCAATATCGTTGTCAATTAAACGCGTCGGTCACGAGCTGTTGCGTTGCTAGGCATCATTTCTACGCACGGTTAAGGGCAGCCCGTGTGGGTAGTAGTTGCAAAGTAACGCCCAATAAAAAAGACAGACGGAGACGCGTTTATGAATCACTTGCTATTTCAGGTCGAGGATCGACCACCCCTACTCACAACCGTACTGCTAGCGGCGCAGCACATGCTTGCGGCGTTGGGCGGCATCATCGCCGTGCCGCTGGTGGTGGGCGCCGCGCTCAAACTGCCGGCGGACCAGATCATCACCCTGATCAACGCAGCCTTGCTCGGTTCCGGCATCGTCACGATTATTCAATGCAAGGGCGTAGGCCCAATCGGCATCAGGCTTCCTTGCGTGATGGGCACCAGCTTCGCCTTCGTCGGCGCGGCCATCAGCATCGGTCTTGAACACGGTGTTCCGGCTATCCTCGGTTCGTCGCTGGCCGCTTCGGTGGTGATGATCGTCGGCAGCTGCTTCATGCCCAAGATTCGCAAACTGTTCCCGCACGCCGTCACTGGCGTGGTGGTGACGATGATCGGCCTGTCGCTGGTGCCGGTGGCGGTGGACTGGGCTGCGGGCGGCCATGCGCCGGGCGCTGTGTATGGTTCTCCGCTCAACCTGGGCATCGCTGCCTTCGTGCTGGTCACGGTCATCATGTTGGTCCAATTCGGCAAGGGGATTGTATCCGCCGCCGCCGTGGTGATCGGCATGTTCATCGGCTACCTGCTGTGCGTTTCGCTGGGCATGATCGATTTTACGCAGGTGCAGAATGCGCCGATCTTCGCGCTGCCGCAGCCGCTCCATTACGGCATGACCTTCCCGGTGGCCGGCATCGTCGCCATGGCGATCGCCTACCTGGTGACGATGGTCGAAACCACCGGCACCTTCATGGCGCTGGGCGCCGCCACCAACACCAAGATGCGCGGCAAGACACTGGCGCGTGGCATCCTGTGCGACGGCGTCGGTTCGGCCTTCGCCGCGTTGATGTCCAGCCCTCCGGTATCGACCTTTGCGCAGAACGTCGGCGTGGTGTCGTTGACGGGTGTGGCCAGCCGCCACGTGGTGGCGCTGACCGGCGTGATGCTGCTGCTGGCCGGCCTGTTCCCGGTGCTGGGCGCGGTGGTGGTGACGATTCCACAACCGGTGCTGGGCGGCGCGGGGCTGATGATGTTCGCGATGATCATCTCGGCCGGCGTACAGCTGTTGAGCCACGTGGAGCACACCAAGCGTAACGGCGTCATCATGGCGGTGTCGATCGGCTGCGGCCTGGCGGTGACGGTGCGGCCGGAACTGCTGTCCCAGCTGCCGGCCTTCGTCAAGGAAGTCTTCGGCTCGGGCATCACGGTCGGCGCGCTGGTCGCGGTGGCCCTGAACCTGGTGCTGCCTGAACGTCCGGTAGAATTGACCGACGACGATGAAGAAGAGGACGTACCACAGGCATTTTTAACCGCCGAGCGTGAAGCAGCTTAAAATACGCTCGATATCAACCTAGCTGTTTCCGCAGTGCCCGCGCATTGTTTCCGCAGTGTTTAACCATCATAGAAACTATGACTAAAACTCTACTGATCAAAAATGCGCGCGTGCTGGTGACGATGGACGACGAGCGCCGTGAAATCGCCGACGGCGCCGTCTACATCCGGGACAACGTGATCGAACAGGTCGGCCGCAGCACCGACCTGCCGCAGCAGGCCGACGAGATCATCGACGCGGCCAACCACGTGGTGATGCCCGGCCTGGTCAACACCCACCACCATATGTACCAGAGCCTGACGCGTGTGATTCCCGCCGCGCAGAACGGCGAACTGTTTAACTGGCTGTCCAACCTCTATCCGATCTGGGCCAACCTGACGCCGGAGATGGTCAACGTGTCGACGCTGGCGGCGATGTCGGAGCTGATCATGTCCGGCTGCACCACCAGCAGCGACCACCTGTACATCTACCCCAACGGCTGCAAGCTGGATGACAGCATCGAGGCGGCCGGCAAGATCGGCATGCGCTTCCACGCCGCGCGCGGTTCGATGAGCGTGGGCCAGTCCAAGGGCGGCCTGCCGCCGGACCGTGTGGTGGAGGAGGAGGGCGCGATCCTCAAGGACACGCAGCGCCTTATCGAGACCTATCACGATGCCGGCCGTTACGCGATGCAGCGCATCGTGGTGGCGCCATGCTCGCCGTTCTCGGTCTCGCGCGATCTGATGAAGGAGGCCGCGACGATGGCGCGCAGCTTCGGCGTATCGCTGCACACGCACCTGGCTGAAAACGCGAACGACATCGCCTACAGCCGCGAAAAATTCAATATGACGCCCGCCGAATACGCCGAGGATTGCGGCTGGGTGGGCCATGACGTCTGGCACGCGCACTGCGTGCAGCTGGACGACGACGGCATCTACATGTTCGGCCGCACCGGCACCGGGATCGCGCATTGTCCTTGTTCGAATATGCGGCTGGCGTCGGGCATAGCGCCGATCCGCAAGATGCTCGACAGCGGCGTCTCGGTGGGCCTCGGCGTCGACGGTTGCGCCTCCAACGATTCCGGCCACATGATGGGCGAAGTGCGACAGGCGATGCTGCTGCAGCGCGTGGGCTTCGGCCCGGAGGCGATGACCGCGCGGCAGGCGCTGGAAGTAGCCACGCTTGGCGGCGCCAAGGTGCTGAACCGCGATGACATCGGCGCGCTCAAGCCGGGCATGGCGGCGGACATCGTGATGTTCAAGCTCGATACGATAGGCTTCGCCGGCGCGCTGCACGATCCCGTCGCGGCGCTGGTGTTCTGCACGCCGCCGAATGTCTCGTACAGCGTCATCAACGGCAGGGTGGTGGTGCGCGAGGGTGTGCTGTGCACGATCGACCTGCCGGTGGTGATCGAGCGCCACAACGCGCTGGCCCATCAATTGGCGCTTGCCGCCCGCTGATAGCTGGCGATACCGCGATTCGTATTGCTACATCAGCAGCGCGGAGATCAGGTCCTTCTTCGCCGGGCTGGCGTTGACGTCGAAATTGAGCGCCGCCTCCACGTGGCTCAGATGGTGCAGCATCAGTTCCGCCGCCTTGTCCGCGTCGCCGGAGCGGGCGGCGGCCAGGAAGGCGCTGTGTTCGTCGGACGAGCAGACTGCGTCGCGTTCGGACTGATACAGCATGGTGATCAGCGAACTGCGGCCCACCAGTTCGCGCACGATTTCCTTCAGCACCTCGTTGCCCACCACGTCCGCCAGCAGCACATGGAAATCGCCCAGCAGTTGCTGCCGTATCTTCGACGGCACTTGCGATAGCGCGTTGCGCTCTTCCTTCAAATGCTTCTCCAGCATTTTGTAGTCGGCAGCCTTGGCCTTGGCGGTGAACTCGCGCGCCAGCGCCGCTTCGATGATGCGGCGCGCCGCGAAGATCTCGCGCGACTCCCGCTCGCTGGGCTGGCTGACCACGGCGCCCTTGTCGGGGACCATGTTAATCAGCTTGTCCTTCGATAGGATCAGCAGCGCCGCGCGGATCTTGGTGCGGCTGACCGAATACAAACGGCACAACGCTTCTTCCCGCAGCTTGGTCCCAGGCGGCAGCTTGCGCGCCGCGATGGCTTCGGCGAGGTTGTTGGCGATATCGTTGGCGCTGTCGGCGGGGAGTGTGGTGGACATGAGGTGGCTATGAATCTCGTAGTGTCGTTTTTTTGCCCATCATACAGGGGCGGTCGAGGATTGACTATCTGGCAGTATTCACTGCGTAATCGCATTACATATGTGTCGTGTGGAAATTGTGTGGAAGCGATTCCCGTAGGTGAATGTAAAAACTATAGCGAATTCCGCTTGTCGTTTACTGTAGTTCTGCTACATTTTATCTGGGCTGCAGCATTTCCCAAAATACAAAACATAACGACACGGAGATAAAAATGATGAAAAACTTACTGGCCGCCGGCCTGCTGGGCGGTTGCGCCCTGGCGCCTGCGCATGCCGCCTTCAACCCTGCCGACACCTCGGTGCAGATGTTCCGCTGGAAGTGGAACGACATCGCCAAGGAGTGCACCAACTGGCTCGGCCCGCAGGGCTTTGGCGCGGTGCAGGTATCGCCGCCGCAGGCCTCGGCCAGCCTGGGCGCCTGGTGGGATGTGTATCAGCCGGTGAATTTCGCCTCGCTGAAGAGCAATATGGGCACTGAGGCCGAATTCCAGACCATGATCAACACCTGCCACACCGCCAAGGTGCGCGTGTATGCGGACGTGGTGGTCAACCATCTGGCGGCCGGTTCCGGCACCGCCACCGACGGTTCGACGTGGAATTCGGCTACGCTGGCCTATCCCTTCTTCAGCGCCAGCGATTTCCATCCCGCCTGCGACATCGCCGGCGGCGACTACGGCTCGCCGGGCAACCGCTACAACGTGATGTTCTGCCGCCTGAGCGGCCTGCCGGACCTGAAGACCGACGGCTCCTACGTGCAGGGCCAGATCAAGACCTACCTGGCCAAATTGATCAACATTGGCGTGGACGGCCTGCGCTTCGACGCCGCCAAGCATATGCAGCCTGGCGATCTGCAGGCGATCATGGGCGGTGTCACGCACACCACCAAGGCCGGCGAGGCGCTGTGGATCACGCAGGAGGTGATCCCGGACAGTAACGTGGCGCGCTCCGACTACTACAGCGTCGGCACGCTGAACGAATTCCAGTACACCTTCGCCATCAAGGCCATGTTCCGCAACGAGAACGGCGCCAGCCTGTCGCAGGTGCGGGCCATCATGGGCACGCCGGGCAACTGGGGCGGCACCTGGGGCTTTGTGCCGAGCGATAAGGCGACCGTCTTCGTCAACAACTGGGACACGGAGCGCAACGGCAGCTCGCTGGTGGCCAGCAACTACGTCTCCGGCACCACCAACGACACGCAAGGCACCAAGCGCTACGACTTGGCCAACATCTTCATGCTGGCCTGGCCGTATGGCTCGGCGCAGCTGCACTCGGGCTTCCGCTTCACCAATTTCGACCAGGCCCCGCCGAGCGCCAGCCCGTTCGACGCCAGCGGCAACCCGCTGATCAACCAGCAGTGGGACTTCATCCACCGCTGGGGCGACATCTCCAACATGGTCGCCTTCCGCGCCGTGACATCGGGGCAGGGTGTGGACTACTTCACCAACGGCACCGTCAATCAGATCGCATTCGGGCGTGGCGCCAAGGGCTTCGTCGCGATCAATAATGAGTATTCGGCCTGGAACGCCTCGCTGCAAACGCTGCTGCCCGCCGGGACTTACTGCAACGTGGTGCACGGCCAGTTGAACGCCGCCGGCACGGCCTGCACCAGCGACAGCGTCACTGTCGGCAGCAATGGCGTGATCAGCGTGAGCATCCCGGCCAACGGCGGCGCGACGGTGCCTGCGGTGGCGCTGCATATCAACCAGAAGATCGGCGGCGGTGGCGGCGGCACGTGCACCACGGTGCCGGTGACCTTCCGCGTGGCAAACGCGAATACGGTGATGGGTCAGAACGTGTACGTGGTGGGCAATCGCGCGGAGCTGGGCAACTGGGTGCAGGGCGCCGGCGATCTGCTCAACATCGAAGGCAGCGGCGCCAATGTGCCATGGTCGCGCACTTTCCAGCTGCCGCCGTCGACGGCGATCCAGTACAAGTTCATGAAGTACGGCGTGAGCACCGTGTGGGAGAGTAACCAGTCCACCGCCAGCGGCAATCGCGAAGCGACCACGCCGGCTTGCGGCGGATCGATCACGCTCGACGCGGGCAGCTTCAAGTTTTAATGCACGCTGGCTGGGACAGCCTTCTCCTGCTGCACGAGGATGAAGGGGCTGACGACGACTGCCCACAGTTCGGCGTTGGTCTCCAGCCAGGACGCGGCCTGCTCGTCGTTGACTTTGCCGAGCAGGCCGGCATTCATCCACTGGGCGATGTGGGTCTTGTCGTCGTGCGAGATGCGCACGGCCACATCGACCAGGTCCAGCGAATTGGCGATCCACACCACGTTGCCGGCGGCGAAATGCTTGAGCAGTTCGGTCCAGGGCAGGCGCGCGGTCTCGCGGTTTACTTTGAGGCGCAGGTCGGTGTCGTTTTCAGGTTTGGTTTGCATGATTCAGTTAATTTCGATGATCGGTACGGGGCTACCCCGCCATGTTAACCGATAGGCCGCGCCTTTGCGAACATTGCCCACCAGCGCAGGGCGGAAGCAGGCCAGGTTGGTGCCGCCGTCGAGCCGCACGCTCGGATAGATGATGCCCAGCGAGCCGCCATCCAGCAGGCGCTCGGCCAGGATCTGCGATTCGATGTAGCTGTCCGGCGTCAGGCAGCCGAGGTAACGCACTTGGCCACGCAGGTCGTGGAAGGGCGCGGTGAAGTCGGCCAGCATGGTCTGGTATTGGACGCTGTCGTCGAAGCGGTTGATCTCGGCGTATTCGACGGCTTTGTGGAAGCTGACTTCGGCCAGCGCGGTCTGGACGTCGAAGGCGCAGTACCACGCGCCCCGATCGCCGCCGTTGAAGCGGCTGCCTTCGGGACGGGCGTAGGTAAAGGCCGCGTTCACGATGCGGAAGTTCGGCACGCCGAACACCAGTTCATCCATCGTGATGCCGGCGGCGCCGCCGTTCTGCGCTTGCAGGCGGGCGTTGGTGGCGTTATCCAGTTCGAACAGGTCGTGCAGATCTTGTTCGTTGTCGGCCAGTGGCGACAGCACCGAGTCTTCGAGATCGGCGAAGCGCGAGGGCAGCAATCGGCAGGTGTCGAACTGGCGCAGCGTGGTGAGGGGTGGAATCAGGCTGACCGGCACTTACAGTCCTCCGCGGCGCGCGTCCAGCAACTGGCGCACGATCTGCATGGCGGGCAAGCCGCCGGCGGTGATGTAGGTCAGCGGCGTGCGGCCGCCGAAGATCAGGTTGGTGTTGGCAAGACCCATCCACTCGTCGGCGAGCTTGTCGCCGTAGAGGATGTGCAGTGCCTTGTAGATGCCCAGCAGGTAGGAGATGCGCGTGATGCAGTCCACCTCCAGCGTGCGTTCCGGGTGTTTTTTCCACTCGTAGTAGGCGCTGCTGGAGATGCCGCCCAGCAGTTCGCGGGCGTCGTCGTCGCGCAGCTTCCAGGCGGCGGCCAGTTTGAAAAAGCCCTTGAGAGCGGCCTTGGACAGTCGTTCGCGCTCGGGCTTGGCGTTCAGGTCGACCAAGATGGTTGGCTCGAAGCGGCTGCGGGGGTAAGCGTAGGTAAGATTCATAAATCCTCCGTTGATGGACTAGTTATACTCCTTTTTCGGATGAATAGCAATCGGGGAGCAACTGGACTAATATCGTCTTGTCTATAAAACCGGGGAGGGTGGCCATGAAATGGGGGACTTTGGCGGTGGCGGGGATGTTGGCGTTGGCTGCGACTGCGGCCGGCGCAGCACCGGCTTTCACGGGCGTGCAGGAGCAGGTTGCCAATGTCGAGCGGGCCTTTGCCGCGACCATGAAGGCGCGCGATCATGCGGCTTTCGTGGCGTTCCTGTCCGATGAGGCGGTGTTCAGTGGCGCTGGGCAGTCCTTGCACGGCAAGCAGGCGGTGGCCGATGAGTGGAAAAAGTTCTTCGTCAAGCCAGGCGCGCCGTTTTCCTGGGAGCCGGATGAGGTTGAGGTGCTGGCCTCGGGCACGCTGGCCAAGACATCCGGCCCCGTGCATGGGCCGGACGGTAAGCTGATTGCGCGATTCAGCTCGCTCTGGCGGCTGGAGGCACCGAACACCTGGCGTATCGTGTTTGATGGTGGAGTCGAGGTTTGCGGCGGAAAATGATGAGCATTAGCTCAGACTGGATAAATTGATGAGGGGCGCTTACGCCCCGTTGCAGACATTCGCATTCACTACCGAATTTCTCTCACCTTTCACGATCCCCATATTGAACATTAATCTCATGGCGAAGCGTTATAGGAGCATTGGCACTTGCCTTAGAGATCGTATCCAATAAGTCTACGGTTTGCCCATGGCAGTTCTTTAGAGTAATTCCAGGTATGGGAGTCTTTCTAGTGTCGAAAACGGGAAATTTCACTTGTGGGTCTTTGCCGTCGTACCATTCTTTGATAAAAGTAGATGTTTGGCTACAATAATCAAACTCTGCAAAACCATGCTCCACCAGAAGTAACACTCGGCCACGCCTATCAAAAATTATAGCAGCAGTGCCCGGCCATCCTCCATTGGATAGTCCCACAAATGCCTCGCCATTTGGCGAAGGATAAAAAGAGTCAAAGGCAGCATCGCTTAGTTGAAGTCGAAGTCGTTTTTTCTCGTAGACCTGCACCTTAAATTCTGGCGACATGGGGTCTTTGATCGAGCTGAACGACTGCACGATGGTGATATCACCAAATCTAAACTTCCTCTCATTCTTGGTCCGCACCATCGGAGGCATATCCGCAAAGGCGTTCATTGTCATTGCTAGACCCAAGAGTATAAAAGTTAAGCGTGCCGCAATTGATTTCACTGAGGTTCCTTTTAAACCGATGTCCGTTCTTGGCCGATGTCCGCCAGCACCGATCCTTCCTATATTGCTGTTACTGGCTGATATCATCACGTCAATCTATCCAGTACCGAAGGTCTGGTCCATGGCCGTCCTGTCGTAATCAAGCAGCCAAGCATTGTGTTTCTCATATAGTGCTTTTAAAGGCGTAGAAATCCGACAAATAACATCCAGCCCTCGGTCATCGTACGGGTGGATGAGAATTCCCTTCTCTGGGTTGACCAGATAAATTAAACAATGCGGATTTGGATGAATTCGTCTGAAGTCCGTAGCAAGTGCACACCAAAGTAAGTTTTGTAGCTTTGATGCGGGCACTTCAAATGCACAGTTAACCCAATACCCTTCGCCCCAATCATCATCCTCGTTGGCCTCGACCCAAACGTCTCGAAGCGTTGGGATAGCAATTCCTGCTATGTCGAGCTCACGAAGGGACTCCCTAAGCCCGAAGCGTGTAGAGGACACAAAGCGCTGCATGTGAACGACAAAATTACCTTGCCCTAAGGCATCCTCGCAAATTGCTACCGATTTGCGCAAGGCTGTAAGGACTTGGTCGAACGGGCTGCCGCCCTCGGATAATTCGAACCGAAGGCCGCCGGGAAAGTTGTAGAACAATGCATGCCGGTAGTTACCCGTCTCGGTCAATTCACGAACTATCTCTTTAAACCTCATTATGACCTTTGTACAGAAATAAATATGGGCACATTTCAGCTACAATTCTCGCCGATGGCCGCTATTGGCCGAACTCGGCCGACGGCGTTCAGGATAGCAGCTTGCATACCTGTAAAACTCACGAATTCCCACTTCAGGCTGAAGCCGCCCCGATGCAGACGCACGACTGAGGTCTCGGCAGCAGATCATTTGTTGACCGGTACTGGGCGGCACAACGCCTTACTTTACGGTTGCTGTTTTTTCGACTCTTCGTAGCAGGCTGATGCATTACTACTGATGTCCTCAAGAGACATGTAGCTGAGAGACTCGGTATCGAACGCATTGGCGCCAAACTCTGATATCAGTACCGAGGCAATTTGAAATACGGAAGCGCATTCTAAAAAATGTCCACCGAATTCAAGAGAAATCACGGACTTACCAGCATCTGTTGCAAGCTTGGCTTCCGGATAGTCCGATAGCAGCTCGTTGTACGTTAGCTGAGTAACGTAAAAGCCGGTCCTCTTTGCCTCATAATCGAGCGGCAAGAACCCTTTGTGTTTTTGTAGTTCATGAGCATGTGAGAGTTGAATTGGAATACTGTGGCGAACTAACGCGGCCTGCAAGCTGTCCGTCGAGGGTGGAGCTGTTAGCGCAAAGACAAGTATCAATTCAAGCGACATATAATCAATCGAAAGTTTGTGGGATGGCTAGCTCACACGGTCAGCACGGTCAGAGGCTGTTCCGGCAACGTGCCATTTGGCGGGCTGCCGGAATTGCCCCCATTCTGCACGAAGCGCGCGAATTTACTGGCTAGATCTAAGCACTCTTGGAACGCCTCTCAAAAAGTATCCCAGTCTATAAACTTCCTATAAATTTCTTCGTCTGGGGTTTCGATAAAGGATTCAATTTCGGCCATTGCCAACCGGAACGCATCAGTACCTTTCGCCGACTCACCCATCTGGGGATCCACATAAAGCGCATCGAGGTGTTCGGCCAGGGAGGCGGCACAAAGACATTGGACGGCAAAGTCAACGGTGGTGCGGCCGCTGGCCGTGCTAAAACCAAAGCCATCTTCATCTGTCCAGAATTCAAAATACGCGGACGCGGGCTCTTTGACGTCTTGTCGCGTTAGGCTGGCAGGAGAGGACAGCACCTTGATAATCAATACCCCTGACTTGCACTCGGATAAGAAATTCGGTGGGAACTCAACTGCAATGCCACGTTTAGCTAAGGCCGGTACCCAAATCGCAGGCAAGTCGGTGGGACGTACACTGGTTTGAACTTCGAGTGAAAACGCCATCTGTGTTCCTAAATAAGACTGTTAATAAATGGTCAGTGGTCAGGGTCAGTTCCGGCAAAGTGCCATTTGGTGGGTTGCTGAAAGTGACCCCGACCGCACATGCTATCAGAAGCACATTAATTTCCGAGATACTTCGCGGCCAGCGCAGGAAGCAGCTGGGGTAATTCCGATTCGAGCCATTCATTTCCAGCTGTAACGGCATATTCCACTTTGAAGTCGCGGTCCAACTCCCCAGCTCCTTTTGCTCCAAACGCCTTGAGGGCGGCATATCCAAATGCCTCGAGCTCAAAATAGTCACGACGCGCAACCGATACCAGCGAATCTGGGTTCGCAACGGCTCTCTTAAAAATCTCCTCACCTTCGGAAATGAGCCAGTCACGAAAATATTTGAATCCATCGTCGGAGCAACCACCATTCATGAGGTACGCCGCGCCCCACAGATTCCAGCTATTGGCTTCGAGAAGGAGCGCTTCGTACCGTTGCTGGAAGCCCTGAATTTCCTCGGGTTTGAGCGAATACAGGTGTTTTTCTAGAACTGCCGGCCGGGACTCAATACTGGTGCCGGCTTCATTTTTTACGGCGTTAATTAGTTGCCAAAATTTCTTTTCGTTCATAAGTATCGGGGCTGCAAGAATTGGTGACATTGGACCACTCATTGCAAGAAAACTGATGGTAAGAAGGATGGAGCGACGTTGAAGGAACATGGTTGTTAGTGACGGTGAAATCTACTCGCGCATAGCGGTCGCGAGCGGCCGGGACAGTCCCGGCAGTGTGCTCATTCCCCTGCATATTCTATTGCGGAACTACCGAGATATGCATTAAAAGTTTGTTTGTGGAAAGTTGATTGGTAGCTGATTCGGGAGTGAAATTTCCGGGTTCAATCGATACAATCCACAAGGGTTTTAAACTGGAATTTTCAGTGCAACGAAGCGTACCAACGGCCCCTTTGCTGGCTGCCGTCGCATAGGCCATCAGCAACTTATTTCGATCCACTGTACGTTCCTCGCGTGAGTTGAATTCAGTGGCAATCGGTAACGGCGTTCCGTTGATAGGGTTTCTGGTCGATGGTTTAACAACGTCGAGCACACCGTTTTTGACCTGGCAGTAAAATTCCAAATCCGTTTTAGGCCGGTAGAGTTCCTTGCTGTTGATGTCGTTGAAATACGCGAGATACTCTCCAGAACCGGATACATTTCCCGGAGCCCTGACGGGGAAACTAGTTTTAATAAACTCAGCAATAGACTGATTCTTGATTTTGGCAATTTTTACTTCAGCGCTAACAGACGAGCAGGCCGCGATTCCCAACGCCAGAGAAATTAGCGGAAGCAAAATCAAGATGTGGGATATTTTTTTCACACTATTCCTTTGTGCGTTGTCAGGCCGAGCAGTTCAGCATCCACTGCACACCAAACTGGTCGGTCAGTTTGCCGTAGTAGTCGCCCCAAACCTGCGTGTCCAGAGGCGTAGTGACCACGCCGTTTTCCGCCAACTTGTCAAAAAGCTGTTTCGTCAGCTGGCGGTCGGTCATCTGCAAGATATGGGCGGAACCCCGCATCGGTTCCGCATCGTCATTGTCGGATGCGAAGAACAAGACGCCTGGCCCCTCAAATCTTGCATGCATGATTTTGCCGCGCATGGATTCATTGCGAACCGGCATGCCATCGACACCGAATCGCAGCACGTCGGTGATCCGACCCAGCCCGCACCGGGTATAAAACTCCAGTGCTTGCTCGCAAGTCGTTGTAAAGAAAAGGTAATTGGATAATTGCATCAAACCATCCTGACAGATAGGCGGGGATGCTTAGAATACCATCTTGTTAATCTGGAAAGTACGCGAATTCTCACGCGCCGACATCGATCATTTCTGTTCGATGGCGGACTTGATGTCGTTCAGGTCTTGCAGCAGGGCTTTTTTCGCCACGCCTTTGAACAGCAGCCCCATTGGGATAACCATCAGCCTGGTGCCGAGGGTCTGAGGCTGGGAATCGTGAACGCTGGTCAAGGTAATGCCGCCGGCGCCCTCGGAAATGCTGGTGGTGGAAAGGAAGATGAATCCATCGCTTTCTGCCCTGGTCTTGTAGAACTCGTTTTCAGCGGCGTCGGTGATCCATTTGTCCGCCGTTGCCGGTTTGCCGAACAACATGCGGGTCTCGCGCCACTTCAGTCCCACGAGTCCGGATGCCGGCCGGGCGAGAATCTCGATGTTCTCGATGCCGCTAATGGTCCTCGCGGCGTTTTCGACATCGGTGATCGCGGCCCAGACCGCGGCCTTCGAGCCGTTGATGCTGACCTGTACTTCAACGAGCATGGTATTCCTCCCAAATTACACCGGCTCGGCGTGCTCCACCATCAGTTGCACCTTGGTGACGCCGTTGTACTCGTTGGCGTCGAGCCGGAAGGCGACCTTGGCGCGCTCGCCCAGCGAATCGACGTGGCCGAACCAGATGGCGTCGTAGCGGGCGCCGTTCTTTTCCAGCAGCAGCTTGAGGTGGCGCTCCTTCAAGATGCGCTGGCTCACCACGCGAAACTCGTCGCAGAACACCGGTGGCGCGAAGCCCTGGCCCCACACCTGGCCGTCCATCAGCTCAATGAAAGCGGTGGTGTAGTAGGCGTCCTCCAACGGGCCGTCGGTTTCGATCACGCGCTCCAGCTGCTGCTTGCTCAACCACGCGCGGCCCACTTCCTCAAAGGCGGCGGCGAAGGCGTCGAAGGCGTCGGCGCGCAGCGTCAGGCCGGCCGCCATCGCGTGGCCGCCGAACTTGTCGATCAGCGTAGGCGCCTTCTTGTACACCAGGTCCAGCGCGTCGCGCAGGTGGAAGCCGGGGATGGAACGGCCGGAGCCCTTGATCCAGCCGTCGGCGCCGGGCGCGAAGGTGATCGTCGGGCGGAAGAACTTTTCCTTCAGGCGCGAGGCGACGATGCCGATCACTCCCTGGTGCCACGATTCGTCGAACACGCAGATGGTGCTGCTGTTGGCCGGCTCGAACGCGTCCAGGTGCAGCAAGGCCGCGTCCTGCATCTCGGCTTCGATCTCGCGTCGTTTCAGGTTGATTTCGTTGAGCTGCTGCGCCAGTTGCCATGCGCGGCCTTCGTCGTCGGTGATCAGGCATTCGATCCCAAGCGACATGTCCTCCAGTCGTCCGGCCGCGTTCAGGCGCGGGCCCAGCGCGAAACCGAGGTCGAAGGGATTGGCGGTGCGCGGCTCGCGGCCGGCCACGCGGAACAGCGCGGCCACGCCGGCGTGCATGCGGCCGGCGCGCATGCGCTTCAGGCCTTGCGCCACCAGGATGCGATTGTTCGGATCGAGCCGCACCACGTCGGCCACGGTGCCCAGTGCGACCAGGTCGAGCAGATTGTCCAGCTTGGGCTGGGTCTGGGCGTCGAACACGCCGCGCTTGCGCAGCTCCGCGCGCAAGGCCAGCAGCACGTAGAACACCACGCCGACGCCGGCGATATGCTTGCTCGGGAAGCCGCATTCCGGCTGGTTGGGATTGACGATCACGCGCGCGGCCGGCAACGTGTCGGCCGGAAGGTGGTGATCGGTGACCACGACTTCGATGCCGCGCCGGTTGGCCTCGGCCACGCCGTCGATGCTGGCGATGCCGTTGTCGACGGTGATGATGATGTCCGGCTGCTTCTCGCGCGCCGTCAATTCGACGATCTCCGGCGTCAGGCCGTAGCCGTATTCGAAGCGGTTCGGCACGATGAAGTCGATGTTGGCGCCCATCGCGCGCATGCCGCGCAGCGCGACCGCGCAGGCGGTGGCGCCGTCGCAGTCGTAGTCGGCCACGATCACCATGCGCTTGCCGGCCGCGATCGAGTCGGCCAGGAACACGGCGGCGGCGCCGATGTGCAGCAGGCCCGAAGGCGGAATCATGGAGGCCAGCTCGCTCGACAACTCCTTGGCGTCGGTCAGGCCGCGCGAGGCGTACAGCCGCGCCAGTACAGGGTGGATGCCGCCCTGGCGCAGCATTTCGGATTCACGGAAAGGGCAGGGGCGGATGGCGATACGGGTCATGTCAGGCTTGCTTCAATAAGAGGTTCAGGTTCGGCTTGCGCCAGAATTTGCGCAGCGCCAGTTTGCTGGTGCCGACGGTGCTCCAGCCGTTGCGGTGGCTGAGCAGCAGCGTCAGGCGGCTGATGCGGCCATCCTGCAAGGCCGCCAGCAATGGCGCCAGCCATTCCTGCTCGATGCGTTGCATGCGCGCGATCCAGTCGGACCAGTCGCCGGTTTGCGCCGACGGTATCAACTCGGCCAGCATCACGGCGCCCGGCTGGGCGATCAGCTGTGCGGCGGTTGGCGCGCGCAGCGTGGGCGCGGCCAATGCCTGCATCCATTCCGGGCCGCCGGCGATCGCCAGCGGCTGCGGCGCGGCCTTCAGCGGACCGGCGCCGCCCCATAGCCAGAACGAATTCACCGCTTGCAGGCCGCGCGCCTGGCGCGCTTCGTTGACCGGGTGTTCGTGCCACTGCATCTGGATTTCATTTTGCAGCTTGCGGTAGGCGCGCGCGTGTTCGCCCTCGGGCATCCAGTCGCTCAGGTTTTGCGTGGTCGCGGCGTCGGGCGAGGCGGTGGCCATGCCGGACCACTCGTCGGCCCGCGCAAACCACAGGCCGGGCGCGGCGTGCAGCAGGGTCTTGCCTTGTTCCTCGAAGCAGGGGCGGGCCAGCTCGTAGAGCGCGCGCGATTCCGCCTCGTTCAAATGCAGCGCGCGTGGATCGGACAGCAGCAGGTGGGTGCGCGACAGCTGGATATGCGCCGGCTGCACGATAAACCAGTGGCCATGCCCGGCCGCAGCTTGCAAACCGCAGCCGTGCATGACGGCGGTGGCTACCGGCGCGCCGGTGTCGGGACGGTCGGGCGCGGACGCCAGGCCCAGCGTGTGGGCCAGCCATGCTTCATGCGGCAGTACCCGGCTGTCGTTGTCATAGATGTTGTGTTGATAGTGTTTATTGCGAGACAACAACGTCGCCAAAGCTGGGGTTTTCAAGGCGCGCAACAGATCGGGCGCCATCTCCGGCGGAGGCAATGCGTAGGGCAGGGCAAGGGTGATTTCAGTCATGCCGAGATTGTAGGGCATAGCGGCTGGCGATGGGGTATTGCTATACGGAACTTAAAAATGACAAAAAGAATCGGAAAAGTAGAAAATAACAATTATCAAAAGGAAATATTTGCTATAATTGCGACAACTTACATGTACTGCCAGCATCATTTTAGTCCGGTGATGTCAGTTATCCCGCTTTTCCCAGCCGCCTTGGACCTAGTTTTCGTCATGAGCCGCGCCGGTCAGTAATCCACTCTAAAACCACTTTTTGCAGGCTTATAAGAATGATTAAGTTCAAATACAACGGCGCGACGGTAGAGGTGTCGAAATGAGTACTATTTCGGTCAATAGCACGGTTCACGTCTGCGAGGACACCAATGCGACCTTTGATATGCGCGCCGTGCTGGCTGCCGCCGGCGTCACCACGACCGCCGGCCTGAACATCAGCACGATGGTGGTGAGGCTGCCGGACGGCACCACCTCGACCGCCAACACGCCGCTGTTCGGCCGCGTCGATGCCGACACCGTCTATGTCCACCCGGGCGACTGGAAGCCGAACTACAACGGCCAGTTCGCGACCATCGAGTTCATCGTCCAGGACGGCGAAGCCGGCCCACGCATTACGCTGAGCCTGCAAGTTGTGGTCGATCCCGTCAACGACGCGCCGACCGGCGCCGACAAGGTATTCGCGCTGAGCAACGGCGCGCCGATCACGCTGGCCCAGGCCGACTTCGGCTACGTCGACCAGGTCGAACACGACGCCTTCCAGTCCGTCATCATCACCTCGCTGCCGACCGCAGGCAAACTGATGCTCAACGGCGCGGCCGTGGCCATCAACACCGAAATCCCGGCCGCAGACATCGCCGCCGGCAAGCTGTCGTTCGAGCCCAGCCAGACCGCCGCCGGCAGCTTCGACATCGGCTTCAAGGTGCGCGACGCGGGCGGCATGGTCGGCTGCGGCGCCGCCGACACCAGCGTCACGCCCAACTACCTGACCTTCAAGGTGCCGCTGGCGCACCTGGGCGACCGCGTGTGGGAAGACGGCAACGGCAACGGCGTGCAGGATGCGGGCGAACAGGGCGTGGACGGCGCGGTCGTCACGCTCAAGGACAGCAGCGGCCACGTGGTCAACTCGGTCTCCACCCATGACGGCGGCCAGTACAGCTTCACCGTCGATCCGGGCACTTACACCGTGTCGGTGGCGCCGCCTGCGGGCTACGCATTCACCGCCGCCGGCAAGGGCGGCAATGGCGCGCTGGACAGCGATGTCGGCAGCGATGGCAATGCCAGCGTCACGCTCGGCGCGGGCGAGGTCAGGCTGGACGTCGACGCCGGCATCTACCGCCCGGCCTCGCTGAGCGAAATCGTGTGGATCGACGCCAACCGCGACGGCCGCCTGAACAACGGCGAAGTTGGCGCGGCCGGCGTCAAAGTCATCTTGCTGGACGCCGGCGGCAACCCGGTGACGGGCGCCTCCGCCGTCACCGACGCCAACGGCCACTACCAGTTCAACGACCTGGCGCCAGGCGTCTACAGCGTGCAGTTCGATAAAACGACGCTGCCTGCCGGCTACAACTTCACCTCCGCCGCACAGGGTGGCCCCGGCGGCGCGGGCTCCGACGCCGACACCGGCACCGGCAAGACCGCACAAGTCACGCTGGCCTCGGGCGACAACCTGACCCTGCGCGCCGGCCTGACCGTGCAGCAAGCCACGCTGGGCGACCGCGTGTGGGAAGACAGCAATGCCAACGGCGTGCAGGACAGCGGCGAAAACGGCATCGACGGCGTCACGGTGGATCTGAAAGACAGCCTGGGCAACGTGGTCAACAGCACCGTCACCCACGACGGCGGCCAGTACAGCTTCACCGTCGATCCTGGCACCTACTCGATCGCCGTCACCGCGCCTGCCGGCTACGTCAGCAGCGCGAGCAAGCAGGGCGGCAACACCGCCACCGACAGCGACATCAACGCCGCAGGCCAGAGCGGCAACGTGACGCTGACGGCCGGCCAGAGCAACACCACGGTGGATGCCGGCCTGTACAAGCTCGCCGAACTGGGCGACACCGTCTGGAACGACGCCAACCGCAACGGCGTGCAGGACGCCAATGAAACCGGCCGTTCCGGCGTCAAGGTCACACTGCTGGACGCCACCGGCGCCGCGGTAGCCACCGCCACCACCGACGTCGACGGTCACTACCTGTTCAACAACCTGAAGCCGGGCACTTACAGCGTACAGTTCGACAAAGCCACGCTGGGCACCGGCTATGTGTTCAGCAGCGCGCACAGCGGCAGCGACGGCGCCGTCGATTCCGACGCCAGCGTCACCACCGGCCAGACCCAGCAAGTCACGCTGACCTCGGGCGCGGTCAATCATGACCTGGATGCGGGCGTCTCCGCCTTGCAGGCCACCATCGGCGACCGCGTGTGGGAAGACAAGAACGGCAACGGCGTGCAGGATGCGGGCGAGACCGGCATCTTCGGCGTCAAGGTCGATCTGAAGGACGAACAGGGCAACATCGTCCAGACCACCAGCACCGGCGCCGACGGCAAGTACAGCTTCACCGTGGACGCCGGCAAGTACGCGATCTCGGTCACCGCGCCAACCGGCATGACCGCCACCGGCCAGCACGCCGGCAGCAACGGGGCGGTTGACAGCGATGTCGACGCCGCCGGCCAGGGCGACCTGATCACCGTGGCGCCGGGCCAGACCAACAACGACGTCGACGCCGGCTTCTACCAGGGCGCGACGCTGGGCGACCGCGTCTGGTACGACGTCAACAAGAACGGCGCGCAGGACACCAGCGAAACCGGCGTGGCCGGCGTCAAGGTCATCCTGCTGGACCAGGCCGGCAATCCGACCGGCACCACCGCGACCACCGACGCCGACGGCAACTACAGCTTCACCAACCTGAAGCCGGGCACCTACAGCGTGCAGTTCGACAAGGCTACGCTGCCGGCCAACTACAGCTTCACGGCGGCCGACCAGGGCGCCAACGACGTCAAGGATTCCGACGCCAACGTCAGCACCGGCAAGACCGCGCAAGTGGTGCTGGCCTCGGGCGCCGTCAACAACGACCTGGACGCCGGCCTGCTGGCGGCCCCGGCCAAATTGGGCGACACCGTCTGGGAAGACAAGAACGCCAACGGCGTGCAGGACAGCGGCGAAGCCGGCCTGTGCGGCGTCAGCGTGCAGCTGAAGGACAGCGCCGGCAAAGTGGTGGCCACCACCTCCACCGACAGCGCAGGCCACTACAGCTTCAGCGCCGCCCCCGGCAGCTACACGGTGTCGGTCACGGCGCCGTCGGGTTACCTTTTCACCGGCAAGGACGTGGGCAGCAACGACGCCAAGGACAGCGATTTCGCCAGCGATGGCGTCAGCAATGTCGTCAAGCTGGCCGCGGGCGAAACCAACAACACCATCGACGCCGGCCTGTACAAGGCCGCCAGCATCGGCGACACCGTCTGGGAAGACGTCAACTATAACGGCGTCAAGAACAGCGGCGAGAAGGGCGTCGACGGCGTCACCGTCAGGCTGTACGACACGGCCGGCACGCTCAAGGGCACCACCGTCACCCACGACGGCGGCCAGTACCTGTTCAACGGCCTCGCCGCCGGTTCGTACAAGGTCGAAGTCACCAAAGGCAGCGGCTGGTACTTCACCAAGTCCGGCATGGGCACCGACGCCAACGATTCCGACATCACCAGCGTCAGCGGCAACACCGGCAGCACCGGCGCCATCACGGTGGCGGCCGGCCAGAACATCACCACCGAAGATGCCGGCATCTATCGCAAGGCCAGCATCGGCGACAAAGTGTGGCGCGACGCCAACCACAACGGCATCCAGGGTGTCGGCGAAGAAGGCATCGGCGGCATCAGCGTGGCGCTGTACGACGCCGCCACCAACAAACAGGTGGGCACGACGATCAAGACAGATGCCAGCGGCAACTACAAGTTCAGCGACCTGAATCCGGGCAACTACTACCTGGTGTTCGACAAGACCAACGTCAGCGCGCACTTCTCGTCGGACAACCGCACCTACAACATGAGCAACTGGAAGTGGGGCGTGAAGAACACCGGCACCAACGACGCCATCGATTCGGACGTGAACGGCGACGGCAAGGCGTACACCAACGTCACCCGTACCGACACGATCACGCTGACCTCGGGCAAGAACGACATGAGCTGGGATGCCACCATCACGCCGATCGCGATCGACCTGAACGGCGACGGCATCCACACCATCGCCCGCGGCGCGATGCAGGGCAGTTTCGATTTGCTGGGCACCGGCAAGACGATCCAGTCCGGCTGGCTGTCGGGCAGCGACGGCTTCCTGGCCATCGACGGCAACGGCAACGGCAAGATCGACAGCATCAACGAGCTGTTCGGCGGCGTCAGCAAGGGTTCGGGCTTCGCCAAGCTGGAAACCTATGACAGCAACCACGACGGCCTGGTCGACGCCAACGACGCCCAGTTCGCCAGCCTGCTGGTGTGGCAGGACAAGAACAGCGACGGCAAGACCGATGCCGGCGAGTTGTTGTCGCTGAAGGACGCCGGCGTGGCCAGCCTGAAGGTGGCCTACACCGAACTGCCGTTCGTCGACGCCAACAACAACCTGCACCTGGAGCGCAGCAGTGTTGTCATGAGCGACGGCAAGACGGCCGACATGACCGACGTGTATTTCGACGTCGCCAGGGAAGACGCGGCGGCAGCCGGCGTGGTCGCACCGACCATCGCCGACCTGATCGGCGCCGAACCGGCGGCGACGCTGGTGGGCCAGTGCCCGGTAGCACACGCATAAACTTTCGATAGCCACTTTTAAAAAAGAGAATTCATAATGACCATCAAATTCAACACCGTAGTCAAAGCCGCCGCCGTTGCAGCCGCGCTGGCGTTTTCCAGCGTCAGTCAGGCCGCGACCACCGTGTCGCCAAAGTCCTCGTTCGAGTTCGTGAACTTCGGCGCTTCCTTCTACGACAAAGGCTTTTCCATCACCGTCAGCCCTTGGACCCTGAGCGGCGACGTCAACACCCTGGCTTTCTGCATCGACCCGGCCACGCCAGCCAATTTCCACGTCAGCTACGGCGGCGCCAACGTCGTGCCGCAGAGCGCCATCATCGGCCTGTATGAAACCTCGTACAGCAAGGTGCTGAACAACGGCGTCTACGACGCCGGCAATGCCGCAGCCTTCCAGATGGCACTGTGGGAAGTGTTGGACGACAAAAACTTCGGCTCCGGCTCGCTGATACTGCCGACCACCGGCGGTGTACTGCCAGGCAACAACCAGGTCGCCGCCATCGCGCACAGCATGCTGAGCGATGCGCTGGGCTACGCCGGCCATGGCGGCAGCTACGCCTACACCGAATACACCGCCGCCGGCTCGCAAACGCTGCTGGGCGTTTCGGCCGTGCCGGAAGCCGACAGCTGGGCCATGATGGCGGCCGGCCTGGGGCTGCTGGGTCTGGTCGCCCGCCGCAAATCGGGCAAGAGCACCGCCAAGGCCTGATTTGCAGGGCAGGGTACGGTGTTTCGCCCATGAAATCCTATTTATATGGCACACTGCGGGCTCACCAATGTTGATACCCTTTGGAGCTCATGAGCATTATCCAGAACCTGCCCTTTGAATGGCTGGTCGGCCTGCGTTACACGCGGGCCGGCAAGCGCAGCGGACGCAATAGTTTTATCTCCTTTATCTCGCTCATTTCCATGGCCGGCATCGGCCTGGGCGTGGCCGCGCTGATCGTCGTGCTGTCCGTGATGAACGGCTTCCAGAAAGAAGTGACCGACCGCATGCTGTCGGTGCTGGCCCACGTCGAAATCTTCGACGCCCGCGGCTCGATGCCGGACTGGCACGCCGCCGCCGCCGAAGCGCGCAAGAATCCCGAAGTGATCGGCGCCGCGCCGTTCGCCGAAACCCAGGGCATGCTGGTGCGCGACGACGTGCTGCGTCCGGCCATCATCCGCGGCGTATTGCCGGAACAGGAACCCAACGTCTCCGACGTCGCCAAACAGACCAAACGCGGCAACTTCAACGCGCTGCAACCGGGCAGCTACAACATCGTGCTGGGCATCGAGCTGGCGCGCGCGCTGCGCGTCAACCTCGGCGAGAAGGTCACGCTGGCGCTGGCCCAAGGCCAGCCGACACCGGCCGGCGTGCTGCCGCGTCTGCGTTCGTTCACCGTGGTCGGCATCTTTGAAGCGGGCCACAACGAGTTCGACTCGGCGCTGGCCTTCGTCCATCTGACCGACGCCGAAAAACTGCTGCGCATGGACGCGCCGGCCGGCCTGCGCCTGCGCCTGTCGGACATGCACCGTGCGCCGCAAGTGGCGCAAGACCTGAAGGCCAGCATGTCGGGCGACCTGATCATGCGCGACTGGTCCAAGCTGAACGCCAATTGGTTCGCCGCCGTACAGACCGAGAAGCGCATGATGTTCATCATCCTGACCCTGATCATCGCCGTGGCCGCCTTCAACCTGGTGTCGACGCTGGTGATGACCGTCACCGAGAAACAGGCCGACATCGCCATCCTGCGCACGCTGGGCGCTTCGCCGCGTTCGATCATGAAGATCTTCATGATCCAGGGCGCGCTGGTCGGCATCCTCGGCACCGCGATCGGCGTGGCGGGGGGCGTGCTGGTGGCGCTCAACATCGACGTCATCGTGCCGTTTATCGAACATTTATTGGGAGTACAGTTTTTGTCGAAGGATATCTACTACATCAGCAGCGTGCCGTCCGACCTGCGTTGGCCGGACGTGTGCAAGATCGGCGGCGTGGCCGTGGTGCTGGCCTTCGTGGCGACCTTGTACCCAAGCTGGTGGGCCGCCCGCGTAAAACCTGCGGAGGCACTGCGCTATGAGTAATCTCGAACCCGTGGTCCTTTCCTGCCGCAACCTGGGCAAAACCTTCACGCAGGGCGACTACTCGGTGCAGGTGCTGAACGGCATCGACATCGACGTGCGGCGCGGCGAACGCGTGGCCATCGTCGGCGCCTCCGGCTCCGGCAAATCGACCTTGCTGCACCTGCTGGGCGGCCTCGATACACCGACCAAAGGCAGCGTCACCCTGCTGGGCAAGGACTTCGCCAGCCTGAACGAAACCGAGCGCGGCGACCTGCGCAACGCTTCGCTGGGCTTTGTCTACCAGTTCCACCACCTGCTGCCGGAATTCAGCGCGCTCGATAACGTGGCGATGCCGCTGATGATACGCCGCGTCAAGCGCAGCGAGGCCAGCAGCGCGGCGCAGCAAATCCTCACCCGCGTCAACCTGGCCAAGCGCGTCACGCACGTGCCGGGCGAGCTGTCCGGCGGCGAACGTCAGCGCGTGGCGCTGGCGCGGGCGCTGGTCACGCAGCCGGCCTGCGTGCTGGCCGACGAACCGACCGGCAACCTCGATCACGCCACCGCGCAGCAGATCTTTGATTTGATGCTGGAGCTGTCGCGCACTCTGGGCACGGCCTTCATCATCGTCACCCACGATATCGAGCTGGCGCGCCGCTGCGACCGCGTGCTGCGCCTGACCGACGAAGGCCTGCACCCCTACCAGGACTGACGCCATGTGGATCGACACCCACTGCCACCTCGACGCCCACGAATTCGGCGGCGAGTCGGCCGCGCAGGCGGCGCTGGCGCGGCGGCAGGGCGTGTCGATGATCGTGATCCCGGCGGTGGAGACGGCCAACTTCCCGCTGGTGGCGCAACTGGCCGCCAGCGTGGACAACGCCTGCTACGCGCTGGGCATCCACCCGATCTACGTTCCGCACGCCGACGAGGACGACCTGCGCGTGCTGCGCGAGCAGGTCGCCGCCGCCATGGCCGACGCTCGCTTCGTCGCGCTCGGCGAGATCGGCCTGGATTTCTTCATCCCCATGTTGACCGAGCCGGCGATGCGCGAGAAGCAGATCTTCTTCTTCCGCGAACAGCTCAAGATCGCCCGCGATTTCGAGCTGCCGGTGCTGATGCACGTGCGCCGCTCGCAGGACGTGGTGCTCAAGCATGTGCGCCAGATCCGTCCCGCCGGCGGCATCGCGCATGCCTTCAACGGCAGCTTCCAGCAGGCGCAGGGCTACATCGAGCTGGGCTTCAAGCTGGGCTTCGGCGGCGCCATGACCTTTACGCGCGCGCTGCAGATCCGCCGCATGGCGGCCGAGCTGCCGCTGGAATCCATCGTGCTGGAGACCGACGCGCCGGATATTTCCCCCAGCTGGATCCACCCCGGCCGCAACAGTCCCGATCAAATCCCCCGCATTGGCGCGGTGCTGGCCGAGTTGCGCAACATCCCCCTGCAAGCGGTGGCCGACGCCACCAGCGCCAATGCGCGCGCCGTGCTGCCGCGCATGCCGGCCGGAGTGCCAGGCGCACACGGTTAGATTTGGATAGATTTGACGCCCAGTCAATAGTGCATAATCTAAAACCTTAATATTTGCACAATCTATCTGAAAGTATAGTAATGAAAAACATCGTCCGTAGTACTTGCCTTGCAGCGCTGGTGATCGTTCCTGTTGCCGGTTTCGCCGAGACCAGCCAGGTGTCCGAGCGCCAGATCGACGTACCGAAGTGCGCGCAGCCGGCCGCCAAGGTCGTGTTCACCGAATTCAAGTGCAAGTCGGCCGATTGTTCGTCGGGTGCGGGCCAGCAGGATCCGCGCCAATACCGCTGGTGGGAACGCCGCGGCGATGTCGCCCAGCCGAGCTACACCGGCGTCGGCACCGGCATGACCGAAATGCTGGCCACCGCGCTGACCCAGACCGGCTGCTTCGACGTGCAGGAACGCGCGGAGATGGAAGAGATCAACAAGGAACTGGCGCTGATCGGCAAGAAGGTCGAAGCCGAAGCGGCCGACTTCATGATCACCGGTTCGATCACCTCGCTGGGCTTCGAGCAAAGCTCCACCGGCCTGGGCGGCCTGGGCTTCCTCAAAGGTCCGCTGGGCTTGCTGGCCGGCTCGGTCGACTTCAAGAAATCCAAGGTGCACATGAATATGGACATCCGCGTGGTGGACGTCAAGCGCGCCAAGATCATCGCCTCCAAGACTTTCCAGGCGAATAACGAAAAGAACGGTTTCGGCGTGTCGGCGCTGGGTTGGGGCGGCGGTGTCGGACTGGGCGGCAGCCACGCCAGCATCAGCGGCTCGCCGCTGGAAGAAGTGGCGCGCGACCTGCTGGTCAAGTCGACTTCCTTCCTGGCCGAGACCATCGCCGCCAAGAACATCACCGAGCACATCGCGGTCAAAGCGACCGACGTGTCGGTGAAGTAAGCGCGCGCGATAGTAGCGCAAGCGGACCGCTTGCGCGATTGAAAAGATAGCTGTGTTGTAATAATGCTTTATTTGACATGAAATATCGGCAATGATATCTTCTTTGCACCACTACCCGTGGTCATCGTTTGAACTTTAACTATCTGAAAAGGTTCTTAAAAATGAAAAAGCAAAATGAGACAAAGCTGTTCGCATTCAAGCTGGCTGAGAAGAAAGTCGTAGCCAAAGCCGACCCGCAATGGAAAGCCCGCGAAGGCGTGGCGCTGGCCGGTTGCTCGGGTCCTGACGCCCGTGCCGGGAAAAACGGTGGGCGAGACAACGGCATCTGGTGCTAAGCACCTGATCGCGGCGATGGCTGCATCCGGCATCCGCCGGGGCGGCCATCCGTCCCGCCGACAACCTACGCCATGACCAAAAAAGTCCTGATCGTCACCCACAGTGGCGACCTGCACGTCGACCTGCTGACTCCCATGCTGGCCGCGCGAGGCGGAATCTATTTCAGGATCGACCTCGACGCCTTTCCCCGCGATTACGAACTGATTCAATCCTTTCAACCGCATGGCTGTTACGGCGAAATCCGCCATCTGCCGTCGGGCGCCAGCATTGCAGTGGCCGAGGTCGGCGCGGTCTGGGCGCGCAAGTCGGCCGACTTCGCCTATCGCAGCGCGGACCTGGGCGCGCAGGAACTGGCCTATGCCAAGCTGGAAAGCGAACAGGCCTTGTTCGGCCTGCTGTACGGCCTGGACTGTTACTGGATCGGCCATCCGCTGACGATGCGCGGCGCCATGTGGAAAGGCGAGCAGTTGCAGCGCGCGCAACGCATGGGCTTTCTCATACCGGATACGCTGGTCACCAACTCCGCCGAACAGGTGCGCCGATTCCAACGGCAGCTGCAGGGCCAGATGATCTTCAAGGCCATGTCGACACCGTCGCTGGCGGCGGAGGAAGTGGACGCCGCCGATTGCGTCGCCGAAGGGCTGAGCACCACCGTGGTCGACGAGGACATGATGGACGCCATCGACGCGGTGGCCGAGCTGCCGTGCCAGTTCCAGGGCTACGTCGCCAAGCAGTACGAGCTGCGCGTGACCGTCATCGGCCGCCGCGTGTTCGCCGCCAAGATCCACAGCCAGGATGACAGCCGCACGGCGGTCGATTGCCGCGACATGTCGGCGACCATCCGCTACGAGCCGACCGTGCTGCCGCCGCATATCGAACGGCGCTGCCTGGCGCTGGTGGCCAGCTACGGCTTGAATTTCAGCGCGCTGGACCTGATCGTCACGCCGGATGACGAATACGTCTTCCTCGAAAATAATCCCGCCGGACAGTTCCTCTTCATCGAGCAACTGATCCCCGAATTCAATCTGCTGGAAACGCTGGCCTGCCAGCTGTTGCAGGAGGCAGCATGCCGCACGCACTGAACCAGCATCTGCCGGAAAAAATCAAACAGCTGGAGGCGCTGCGCGGCGGCCGCGTGCTGGTGATGGCGGCCGCTCAGCTGGATATGGAAATGCTGCCCGCGCTATCCCAGCAACTGCGCGCCATCGGCCGCGGCGAACGGCTGGACGTGGTGCTGCAATGCCGCGGCGGCATGGTCAACGCCGCCCGCCGCATCGCACTGCTGCTGCGCGAATACACGCAGCGTCTGAGTTTCATCGTGCCGTACTACTGCCAGTCGTCGGCCACGCTGTTGACGCTGGCCGCCGATGAAATCATCGCCGGTGAGCTGGCGATTTTCTCGCCCATCGATCCGCATTTGCAGGGCGACGCCGAAGGCGGCGAGGCGGGCGCCGTGTCGTCGCAGGACATCCGGCAGTTTGGCGAAATGTGCGCCGCCTGGTTCGGCGCGGATGCCGGGCAGGCGCGCACGGAAGCGTTGTCGCTGCTGAGCGCCAGCGTGTTCCCGCCCACGCTGACGGCGTTCTACCGCGCCACGCTGGAGCTGCGCCAGATCGGCGAAGAGCTGCTGCGGTATCAGCTGCCGCAGCGCGATGCCGACGCGCGCGGCAAGATCGTCGAGCACCTGATGTCCGCCTACCACTCGCACCATTACGCCATCACCGGCGAGGAATTGGCGTCGCTTGGCCTGCAAGTGCGGCGCGAACCCAAGGTCGAGGACCTGGCCTGGGAGATGTCGCTGCTGCTGCAAGCCCATATCGGCGGCGGCGCGCGGACTTCGGTCGAGGCGCCGGTGCAGGAAGCCTTGCTGGCCACGCGCGATGGCGTGACGGTACGCTACCGGCAAGCTGACGGGCTACTGCCGCGCTGGTCCGGCGTCGCATGAATGCGATAGCCACCGTGGCGGTGCTGGTGCGGCTGCTGGTCGGCGGCGTGTTCTTGCTGGCGGTGGTCGGCAAGCTGCGCGCGGCGGCGCGCTTCCGCGCCAACCTGACCGAGTCGATGGGAATGAGCGCCGGCGCCGGCGCGGTGCTGACGCCGGTCGTGATAGCGGCCGAGGCGGCGCTGGCGTTCATGCTGCTTGGCGATATGCAGGCGAGGGCCATCGCCATGCCCGCCGCGCTGGCCCTGCTGGTGGCTTTTACCGCGTGGGTCGGCTACAAATACGTCACCGCCGACAGCGTGCGTTGCAGCTGTTTCGGCGAGGCCGACCGGCCATTGTCGGCCTACGATTTGCTGCGCAACGCGCTGCTGATCGGTGCCATCGCCGGTTGGCTGTACTGGCCGGCCGCCGCGTTGCGGTGGACGTCGCCGCAATGGACGCTGGCGGCCGGCGTTGCGCTGTTGCTGGCGGCGGCCCTGGTCCGGCTGCATGAGGTGATCGTCTGGTTGCGCAATGCGCGTGCCGCGCAGCCGCTGCCAGTCGGCGAGACGGTGGCGGCGGTGATGGGCAAGAGGCTCCATGACGGCGCGCCGGTGATGCTGCCCGGCGTCGAGCAGCCGGTGGCGCTATTGTTCCTGTCCAGCCGCTGCCCGAGCTGTCGCGGCAAGCTGCCGGAGATCGCGCGGCTGCTGGCGCCGGCGACGGCGGCCGGTCTGAAAATCCATCTGGTCAGCGCCGAACCGGTGTGGCGGCTGCGGCGCTTCCTGGCCGACGAGGCGCTGCGCCGCATCACCGTGGTAGTCAGCGCGCGCCGCTATGCGCGCCTGAATCCACTGATGTTTGCTCCGTACTACCTGTTCATCGATGCCTCCGGCGATTTGCAGGCGGCAGGCCTGATCGGCGACGACGACTGGCTAAGCCTGAACGCGCAGATGGACGAAGTGGCTGTCGCATGAGCAATCCACACCTGCAACGACTGGCGCTGCTGCGCGTGTTTGCGCCGCGCCTGGCCATGGGCCTGCTGTTCATGACCGTGACGGTGCTGGTGGAATTGAGCTATCCAAGGGCGCTGTCGTACTTCATCGACCATATCGGATTGAAGAACGACAGCAGCTGGTTCGGCCCCTTCGCCGCCACGGTGACGGCCGTGCTGGCGCTGCAAGCGGTGGCGACGACGATGCGTTACTACCTGTTCGAATCGACCGGGCATATGATTGTCACGCGCATCCGCCGCCTGCTGTATGGCGCGTTGATACGGCAGCCGGTCGGCTTCTACGACAGGCATAACGTCGGCGAGCTGACCAGCCGGCTGTCGGCCGACGTCGAAATCCTGCACGACACGCTGACCATGGGGCTGGCCATTTCGCTGCGCTCGCTGTGCGTGCTGGCCGGCTGTGTGGTGATGCTGCTGTCGATCTCGCCGTTACTGAGCCTGATCCTGCTGTTCTACGTGCCGTTGACGCTGTATATGGGCGACTGGCTGGGCAAGCATGTGCGCCGGCGCTCGCGCGAGATCCAGCAGCGCCAGGCCGATTGCGGCAGCGTGGCGCACGAGTACTTCACCAATATCCGGCTGGTGCATGCGTTCAACCAGCAGCGCGCCGCCGGCGCCAAATATGCCGACGCCACCGCGCATGCGCTGACGGCGGCGATCGGCAATACGCGTTTGCTGGCGTCGTTTCGCGGCGTGTCGTCGTTCGCCATGTACCTGGCGTTGCTGGCGACCTTGTGGCTGGGCGCGACGCTGATCGGGCAGGGCAGGCTGTCGGTGGGGGAGCTGACCAGCTTTGTGATCTATGCCGGCATGGTGACCGGCTCGTCCGGAGCGGTCAGCGACTTCTGGAGCGACTGGATGCGCACCATCGGCGCCACCGAGCGGGTGTTCGAGATCATCGAGAGCGAAGGATCGGCCGACGCCCAGCCCACCGGCGTGCCGGCGCTGCGCGGCGGTCTGTCGTTCCGCGACGTGAGCTTTGTCTATCCGGAGCGGCCGGAGAAACGCGCGCTCGATGGCGTCAGTTTCAGCATTGCGGCGGGCGAGAATGTGGCGCTGGTGGGGGCGTCGGGGGCCGGCAAGTCCACCATCGCCAGCTTGATGTTGGGTTTCTACCGGCCGTCCAGCGGGACCATCGCCTTCGACGGCCTGCCGTACGAGCAGCTCGATGTCGCCGGTGTGCGCGCGCACATCGCCATCGTGGAGCAGGAGCCGTCGCTGTTCTCGGGTAGCATTTTGGAGAACATCGCCTTCGCGGTGCCGGACCGCGAGGTGACGCGGGCGGAAGTGGCCGATGCCGCCCGGCTGGCCAATGCGCATGAGTTTATCGAAGGCTTCCCGCATGGTTACGACACCTTGGTCGGCGAGCGCGGCGTGCAACTGTCCGGTGGGCAGAAGCAGCGCATCGCGATCGCCCGCGCCTTGCTGCGCAATCCGAAGATCCTGATCCTCGACGAAGCCACCAGCGCGCTCGATTCCGCCAGCGAGCTGCAAGTGCAGCAGGCGTTGGACAAGCTGATGGAAGGGCGCACCACCATCGTCATCGCCCATCGCTATTCGACCATCGTCAAGGCCGACCGCGCGCTGGTGCTGGAGCAGGGCGCCATCGTGCAACAGGGCGCGCACGCGGAGCTGATCCAGCAGCGCGGCGGCTTGTACTTCCACCTGATGCAGAATCAGTTGTCGGCCTATCGCACCGGATGATCTGTATCAATATGCGATCAGGTCGGCCGTGTCTGGGCGGCGGTACTGCGTAGTATCGGACTGTTGCGATACTTGAGGGGCGGCCGCCAGGCCGGACAAGGCGATGAGGGTGGTGACGATCGGCTTCGCCGCAGGGGCGGCGTGGCTGCAAACGCAGGCGGCGTTGCCTTCCGCGTCGGCCGGATTGGCGGCGGGCCTTGTGCTGGCGGCGTGGTTGCTGTCGTGGCGCGCCTGCTTGCGGTGGCTGGACCGTTTCGGCGCCCGCGCAAACGTGGCGCTGCGTTGCGCGATGTCGTTGCTGGCCGGCGGCGCGATCGGATTTTTATGGGCCGCGTGGATGGCCCACCGCGTTCTGGCGCCGCAGCTGGCCGCCGACGACGAAGGCCGCGACCTTACCTTGATCGGCACCATCGATAATCTGCCGTATCGCTTCGATCACGGCGTTCGTTTCAATTTCGCGGTGGAGCGCGTGCTGGGTCGCGCACAAGATGCCGTTCCGCCGCATATTTCGCTGGCCTGGTATACCGGATTTCGCGATCGGACTAATGAAATCGGCGACGTCCAACCGGGCGAGCGCTGGCAACTGACAGTGCGCCTGCAACGGCCTCACGGCAACGCCAATCCGTATGGCTTCGACTACGAAGCGTGGCTGCTGGAACAAGGCCTGCGCGCGACCGGCTATGTGCGGCCTGCGCCGAACAACCGGCGGCTGGACGGCTTTGTCTTCAGCGCCGGCAATGTGATCGAGCACACCCGGGCGCACCTGCGATCACGCATATTGGCCGCGCTACCTGGCAAGCAGTATGCCGGCGTGATCGTCGCGCTGGTGGTGGGCGACCAGCGCGGCATCGATCAGTCGGACTGGAACGTCTTCAACCGGACCGGCATCGGCCACCTCATTTCCATCTCCGGTTTGCACATCACCATGGTGGCGGGGTTGTTCGCGCTGGCCGCCTTCAATCTGTGGCGCTATTCGTTCTTCACGCGTGCGCAATTGCCCTTGCTGCTGCCGGCGCAGAAAGTGGCGGCGCTGGTTGGTGCGTCGGTGGCGCTGCTCTATGTGCTGCTGGCCGGCTTCGGCGTGCCGGCGCAGCGCACTTTGTACATGCTGATGGTGGTCGCCGCCGCGCTGTGGTTGAACCGCATCGCCAGCGTGTCGCATGTGCTTTGCTGCGCACTTGGCGTGGTGGTGCTGATCGATCCCTGGGCGGTGTTGTGGCCGGGCTTCTGGCTGTCGTTCGGTGCGGTCGCCATCATCCTGTATGCCACCGTCGGCCGCACCACGCGGCGGCCCGCGCCGCGCGACGATGACGCATCCAGCCCAGCGTTCCGCGAGCGGCTATGGCAGGCGTTGCGCATCGGCGCCCACACGCAATACGCGGTCACGTTTGGCCTGGTGCCGCTGACGATGCTGCTGTTCGCCCAGGTTTCGGTGGTCAGCCCGCTGGCGAACGCGGTGGCGATTCCTTTGATCAGCCTTGTGGTCACGCCGCTCGCGCTGGTCGGCAGCATGCTGCCCGCGTCGCTGGCGGCGCTGGTGCTGGGGCTTGCGCATCTGCTGGTGGAATGGCTGGCGGCCTGTCTGCAATGGTTCAGCGGTTTGCACTATGCCGTATGGAGCGCGCCGACGCCGCCGTTCTGGCTGTTCTGCTGGGCCATGGCCGGCACCATCTGGCTGCTTGCGCCGCGCGGCTGGCCGGTGCGCTGGCTGGGCTTGGCGAGCTGGATACCTCTGCTGGCCGCCGAACCAACGCATCCATCGCCAGGCCGCATGACCGTCACCGCCTTCGATGTGGGGCAGGGCATGGCGCTGCTGATCGAGACCAGCGGGCATCGTCTGCTGTACGACACCGGCCCCGCCTACTCCCCCACCTCCAATGCCGGCAACCGCGTGATCCTGCCGTACCTGAAGGCGCGCGGCATCGTGGCGTTGGACGGCATGGTCGTCACCCACAGCGATGCCGACCACTCCGGCGGCGCCCTGTCGGTACTGGACGGCGTGCGGGTGGATTGGGTGCTGTCCTCGCTGCCGCCTTTGCATGCTATCGCCAGGGCCGCGCGCCAGCACCAGCAGTGCGCGGCGGGCCAGCGCTGGGAGTGGGACGGCGTGCGCTTCGAGCTGCTGCATCCGCCGGCCACCAGCTACGCCGACGCCACGCTCAAGCCCAATGCGCGCGGCTGCACGCTGAAGATCACGGCCGGCGGCAAGTCGATACTGCTGACCGCCGACATCGAAGCCGCGCAGGAGGCCGCGCTGGTGCAACGCGACCCTGCCAGCTTGCGGGCCGACGTGCTGCTGGCGCCGCACCACGGCAGCGGCACCTCGTCCACGCCGGCATTCCTGCTGGCGGTACGTCCGCAGACCGTGCTGTTCCAGGTCGGTTATCGTAATCGCTATCGCCATCCCAAGCAGGAAGTCTACGAGCGCTACGGCCAACTGCACATCGAACGCCTGAGGACCGACCAGGCCGGCGCGCTGACGCTGGACTTTGGCGAAACCATCGCGATCAGCGCCTGGCGCCAGACCCACGCGCGCTACTGGTACGGACGTTAAATCTCGTTAATAAATTTTCAACTTACTATTTTTTGAAATGTTTCCAAGCGCGGGTGGGGTAAATTAGAGCCTTTCCCCCAAGCCTGAGCCGGTGCGTGCCATTACAATGGCTCGAAAACAATCACACGGAGACCGCTTGTGAACAAGCCCAAGCTGCATTTTGCCCACGCCAACAGTTACCCGGCGGGCGTGTACCGCCAGTACTTCGAGCTGCTGGCCGACGATTACGATATCCAGGCGCTCGACATGCACGGCCACAGCGCGCGCTACCCGGTCAGCGACGGCTGGCCTGAGCTGGTCGACGAATACATCAACGAACTCACCAAACGCTACGATGAACCGGTGATCCTGGTCGGCCACTCGCTGGGCGGCATGCTCAGCCTGATGGTGGCCCACGCCCGGCCGGACCTGGTGCGCTGCGTCGTCATGCTCGATGCGCCGGTGGTGGCCGGATGGCGCGCCTGGTTCTGGCGCCTGATCAAGATGAGCGGCAACGCCAACCGCGTGCCGCCGGCGAAATTCTCCATCCGCCGCCGCAATGTGTGGCCGGACGCGCAAGCCGCCTACCAGCATTTCGCCGGCAAGGACTTGTTCGCCGCTTGGGCGCCGGGCGTGCTGGCCGACTACATGGAAAGCGGGCTCAAGCCGCATCAGGAAGGCGTGCAGCTGCGCTTTACACGCGAAGTGGAAACCATGATCTACGCCAGCCTGCCGCACCATCTGCCCAAACTGGTGCGGGGCCGCTTCCCGGCGCCGATCGGCTTCATCGGCGGCACCGATTCCTGGGAAACCAGCCAGTCCGGCCTCGGCCACACCCAGGCGCTGGTGGGCAAGCATTTCCGCATTGTGCCCGGGGGACATTTGTTCCCGATGGAGGCGCCGGCGCTGGCGGCGCAGGCAACCCGCGAGATGATCGCCGGGCTGCTGAGCGAATCCGGTAAAAAAGTTCTTAAAAAGCAGGCTTTCGCGTAAAATCTTGGGCATTCGGCGCTGTTGCGCCGCCCCTGAACTTTAGGAATGCCTTGCGATGACGATTAAAAGCGATAAATGGATACGCCGTATGGCGGAGCAACATGGGATGATCGAGCCGTTCTTCCCGGACCAGGTGCGCCAGGAAGAAGGCCGCAAGGTCATCTCCTACGGCACGTCCTCCTACGGCTACGACATCCGTTGCGCCGATGAATTCAAGGTCTTCACCAACATCAACAGCACCATCGTCGATCCGAAGAACTTCGACTCGAACTCCTTCGTCGATATCAAGAGCGATGTCTGCATCATCCCGCCGAACTCGTTCGCACTGGCGCGCACCATGGAATACTTCCGCATTCCACGCAGCGTGCTGACGGTGTGCCTGGGCAAGTCGACCTATGCGCGTTGCGGCATCATCGTCAACGTGACGCCGTTCGAACCGGAATGGGAAGGCTATGTGACGCTGGAGTTCTCCAACACCACGCCGCTGCCGGCCAAGATCTACGCGCACGAAGGCTGCGCGCAGGTGCTGTTCTTCGAGAGCGACGAAGTGTGCGACGTGTCGTACAAGGACCGCAACGGCAAGTACCAGGGCCAGCACGGCGTGACCTTGCCTAAAGCCTAAGAACTAGTTCAAGTTTTCACCGGCAATATCATTTCCACGCACAGGCCGCCACCCGTCCGGTTGCTGGCCTTGATGCTGCCGCCGTAGGCTTCGATCACGTGCTGGGCGATCGCCAGCCCGAGGCCGTGGCCTTCGGTGCCGGCGCTGCTGGAGCGGAAGAAGGGTTGGAAGATGGTATCGAGGTCGGCCGGCGCCACGCCCGGTCCGCGGTCGAGCACGCGGATGCTCAGGCTGCGGGCGCCGGGCAGGGTGTGGGTTTGCAGCTGCACCACGCCGCCCTCGGGACTGTGCTTGATGGCGTTGCGCACCACGTTCTCGATGGCGCGGCCCAGCAGGTCGGCCTGGCCGGCGACCAGCACGTCGGCGTCGCCTTCCTGCACCACGCTGCGCTGCTGGCTGGTCGCTTCGTAGTTGGCGTCGTCGGCGATCTGGTCCAGCAGTTCGGCCATGCTGATTTCCTCCTGGCTGGCCTTGATGGCGCCCGCCTCCAGGCGCGCCAGCGTCAGTAATTCTCCCACCAGCTTATCCATGCGCACGCTCTCGCGTTCGATGCGCTCCAGCGAGGCCGCCAGTTTTTCCGGCTGCTGGTGCGCCAGGCCGATCGCCGCCTGCAAGCGCGCCAGCGGCGAACGCAGTTCGTGCGAGACGTCGTGCAGCAGGCGGGTCTGGCCGTCGATCAGGCTGCGCAGGCGCGCCGTCATGCGGTCGAAGTCGCGGCCGAGGTCGTTCAGTTCGGAGTTGCGCCTGCCTTTGCCGGTCGCGCCGAAACGCGGCGCCAGGTCGCCGCCGGCGGCGGCGTCGAAGGCCTGCCGCAGCGCGCGGATCGGGCGCGAAAAGTACCAGGCCAACAGCATTGAGAACAGCAGGCTGGCCAGCGTGGCGGCGGCGATCGGCACCCACAGGGTCAGCGGCTGGAAGCGCGGGCCGCGCATGTCGCCCGGCCCGCCTGGACCGCCGTAGCCACGGTCGTTGCCCGGAGGGGCGTCCGGCGGAGCGCCGACCCGGCTTGGGTCGAAGCCGGGCCTTGGACCCGGACCTGGGCCGGCGTCCGCTCCGGGGCCGGGGGCTGGGGCGGGGCCGTCGGGCTGACCCCTGCGTGGCGCCGCCGGTCCGCCTTGCAGCGCCATCTGGGTGCTGCCCAGCCCTGCCATCAGCGGACGGTCGAGGCTCATTCCGCGTGACGGTATAAATAATATGTATCGTTTCCCGTCCAGGTCGACGCCCTGGTGCACCACGCGGCGCTTGCCTTGCTGCTTGAGCAAGGCGCGCGATTCGCGCAGCATGGATGCGCTGATCGTGCGGCCCAGCAGTTCATGCCCCTGTTCATCGACTGCGAACACCTTGTGCCGTTCCATCCCCTCCAGCAAACGCCGCAGCGCCTTGACGCCGCCGAATTCCAGCGTGGCGGCGGCCGAGCTGATCGCCATTTCGGCGGGCGGGCTGGTGTCCAGGTCATTGGCCTGGTTGGCTTGCTGGTCGCGGTTCTTGAGCCAGACGGCGCCGCCGATGCCGACCGTGGCGGTCAGCTGGGCCAGCAGGATGCAGACGAAAAACTTCCAGAACAAACGGCCCACAGGCTACTCCTTGATCAGCTGATAGCCCAGGCGGTACACGGTTTGCAGGCAGGAGCGGCCGTCGGCGATGGTGCCGAGCTTGTGGCGCAGGCTGCTCAGATGGACGTCGATATTGCGGTCGAAGCGCGCCAGCGGCCGGCCCAATCCCTGTTCGGACAAGGCGTTCTTGCTGACCGGGCGGCCGGCGTTGCGGGCCAGCACTTCGAGCAGGTTGAATTCGGTGCTGGTCAGCTCCAGCTTGTTGCCGGCCCAGGCCGCGCGACGCTGTTCCGGCCACATGGTCAGCTGGCCCACGGTCAGCGCGGCCGGAGTGCCGTTGTCGAGCGGCGCACTGTGCGCCCGGCGCAGGATGGCGCGGATGCGGGCGGTCAGCTCGCGCGGGGTGCAAGGCTTGGCCACGTAGTCGTCGGCGCCCAGCTCCAGGCCGACGATGCGGTCGGTATCGTCGCCGCGCCCGGTCAGCATCAGGATCGGCAGCTGGCTGTTGGTGCGGATGCGGCGCAGCGTCTCCAGGCCGTTCATGCGCGGCATCATCACATCCAGGATGGCGATCGAATACAGGCCGGTGAAGGCTTCGGCGGTACCGGCTTCGCCGTCGTGCACCATTTTGACGTCGAAACCTTCCTGTTCCAGGTACTCCTTGAACATGCCCACCAGTTCGACGTCGTCGTCTATCAGCAGTACTTTGCTCTTCATGCCGCGCGTTTCTTTCTATGTCGATGAGCCGATCATAACAGCCCCGCAGCCGCATTCGGCGGTCTTTTACCCCGTTTTACAACGCATTGCTCGAAGCCAATCGGGTGTCAAAACGGCCATCTTTACATCGATTTACCGGGGGCTTACGGCGCTTTACACGGGGCGGCCAGAAAATGGCTACTCCCCCTACCAACCAAGGATTGTTCGCATGAAAACCCCAAGAACCAGCTTACACAATATCTTGCTGGCTGCCGCCGTTGCGTTGCCGCTGCTCGCCGGCGGCGGCGCCGCCCGTGCCGACGACCTGGGCGACGATGCCGGCCGTGCACCGATGATGAAGCAGGGCGCCGAGCACGACGCCGAACACGACAGCCCGGAGCATGGCGCCGGCAACCGCGGTCCCGGCCCTGGATTCCACGGCGGACTGCCACCGTTTGGCGGTCCCCATATGGGCATGGGCGGCCGTCCGCCGTTCGTCCACGGCATCGAGCTGAGCGAGGCGCAGGAGGACAAGGTGTTCGCCATCCTGCATGCGCAGGAGCCGTATTTGCGCGATCAGGGCAAGGCCGCCGCCAGGGCCCACGAAGTGCTGCGCGCGCTGGGTAGCGCCGAGCAGTATGACGATGCCAAGGCTGCGGCGCTGGCCAAGGATGCCGCGACGGCGATGGCCAACCTCACCTTGCAGCATGTGCGCACCGAACAGAAGCTGCTGGCCGTGCTGACTCCCGAGCAGCGCAAGAAGCAGGCGGAGGGCCAAGCCCGCCGCATGCAGCGTCTCAGATAGCACCGACGCCAACACCCAGCTGGCGGCCTTCCTGCAAGCGTTATCGACCAAGGCAGGCGACAGCGGCACCAGCGGCAACCTGGTCAACACCTCAGTTTAAACAAGGAGCAAATATGCAATCCCACGATGACACCCACGAACATAGCCTGGCGGCCGACCTGAGCGCGATGCTGAACCTGGCCAGCGACCGTCGCCAGACCTTGCGCTGGCTGCTGGCCGGCGCATCGGCGCTGCCGGTGCTGGGCTGCGGCGGAGGCGGCTCATCGGCTGACAGCAGCAGCGCGAGCTCGGCGACGACCACCACTACGACCACCACCACGACCACCACCCCGAGCGGCACCTGCGCGGTGATCCCCGAGGAAACCGGCGGCCCGTATCCGGGCGACGGCACCAACAGCAACAGCAGCGGCGTGGTCAATGTGTTGACGCAGTCGGGCGTGGTGCGCAGCGACATCCGCAGCAGCTTCAACGGTCCGACCGGCGTGGCGGCCGGCGTGCCGCTGACCGTCAAGCTACAGATCGTCAACGCCAGCGGCAGTTGCGCGGTGCTGTCCGGCTATGCGGTCTACCTGTGGCACTGCGACCGCGACGGCAACTACTCGCTGTACTCGAACGGGGTCACGGACCAGAACTACCTGCGCGGGGTGCAGGCCAGCGACAGCAGCGGCAACCTGACGTTCCAGACCATCTTTCCGGGCTGCTACGCGGGCCGCATGCCGCATGTGCACTTCGAGGTTTATCCGACGCTGGCCAAGAGCGCCAGCGCGGCCAACCGCATCAAGACCTCGCAGTTCACTTTCCCGATGGCGACGCTCAACGAGGTCTACGCCACCAGCGGCTACAGCACCAGCGTGCGCAACCTGGCGCAGATCAGCTATGCCACCGACAACATCTTCAGCGACGGCTATTCCCTGCAGATGGCGACCGTCACCGGCAACGTCACCGACGGCTACGTGATGACGCTGACGGTGGGCGTGGCGGGTTGATCGCAGCGCCCGCATCACCCCATGAAGCCAAGGTTGCGGGTGCTGAAGTTGCCGATATTCGGGAACACGTCGGCGATCTGCGTGGCCGACAAGCCGAACCAGGTGGCCAGCGTGGCGCCGTACTGATCGACCGAGGTGGTCGGCAACAACGCACCGGAGCCGACGTCGAGGTTGTGGCCCAGGCCGGTGACCGGCATGCTGCCGTAGATATTCTTGCCCTTGACCGCGCCGCCCATGATGAAGTGGTGCGATCCCCAGCCGTGGTCGGTGCCGTCGCCGTTGCTGGTGAAGGTGCGGCCGAAGTCGGAGGCGGTGAACAGCGTCACCTGTTTGCGCATGTCGATGCCTTGCAGGCTGGCCATGGCGCCATCGAAATAGGCCATCGCGTGGGCCACCTTGGCCAGCAGGTCGGCCTGGTTGCGCGCCTGCGCATCATGGTTGTCAAAGCCGCTGAGGCTGACATAGAACACCTGGCGCTTGAGGCCCAGTGCGCTGCGGCCGGCGATGACGCGGGCGATCGTCTGCAACTGGACCGCCAGCGGATTGACGCCGCTCGCACCGGTGTTTGGATTGATGTAGGGGAGCGGGTCGGGTACGCCGCCGGCGCCGGCGGCGAGCATGGCGCTGCTCAATGCGGCCTGGGAATCGATGGCGCGCGCGGTGACCGCCGCGTGCTCTTTCATGAACGGATTGCTCTGGACGCCGGCCACGATCTGGCGCAAGGGATTGGCGCCGGTCGGCACGCCGAACAGACTGTCCGAGATATGGTAGATCGGCATCGCCGAAGTGCCGCTGAGCTGGTATTGGCGGGTGGCGCGGCCGCTCAGGAACAGGGCGTTGCCGGCGTTGGAGATGCAGGTGAAGTTGGCGTTGCTGTTGGCGCTCATCATCATGTCGCCCAGGCGGCCGCCCCAGCCGGTGCCGCCCGCCTGTTCGGTCTGCGACGACTGCCACATGGCCTGCTGATCGTTGTGCGAGAACAGACTGTCGGGCACGGCGGCACTGCCGGCGCGGTACTCCGTGAGGGTCAGCGGGGCGACCAGCGTGCCGACGTTGGCCAGCACGGCAACCCGGCCGGCGTCGAACAAATCCTTCAGCGGTCGCAGCGCCGGGTGCAGCGCGAACATGCGGCCCGCCTGCGGTGGGGTCGGCACGATCGGCAGCACGCCGCCGACGGCACCCATCGCCGGCAGCGCGATAGAGCTGCTTTGCGCCGTAACGCGCACGCGGCGGTACTCGTTCCACGAGGTGCTGTCGGTCGCCAGCACGGTGTTGAAATGGTCGTTGCCGCCGTTGAGGAAGAGACAGACGATGGCCTTGTAGTCGGTCGCGCCCTCGGCGGCGGCGTTGCTCATGGCCGCCAGGTTCAGCGTGAACGGCACGGCGCTGCCGCCGGCCATGGCCAGCATGCTGCCGACGAAGCGGCGACGGGATGGGGATTCGGAATGCATAACTGGGTCCTTTTATCGTTGCGCGAGGTATTCGGGTGAAGCCATGGCCAGGTAAATGGTCAGGTAGACGCGGTTTCTGCGTGCGGCATCGACTTTGAGGGCGTTGGTGCTGTTGACCGGGGGCACGTTGATCGTGTTGAGCGCGCCGATGATTTGATTGCGCAGGGTGCTGGACATGGTGCCGCTGAACAGCAGCAAATTGATGCGGTCCACCAGGCTGGCCGGTTGTGAGGTCAACGCCATTTCGGCGCTGTAGTCGGCCTTGACGTCGCGGCCCACGCCGACGCCGTTGGGAATCGCCAGTTGCATGTAGTTTATGTAGCCGGTCACCGATGGCTCCCCGGTGATCTGCATTTCCGGCGCCGTCATGCCGAGCGCCGACAGCGAGGTGTTGGGCGGCGTGTAGGACGGACGGAAGAAATTGAATACGGACGGCGGGCGCAACGGCGTCTGGCCGATCGAGCTGATCGGATCCTCCGTGCTGTTCAGCTGGAAGCGTCCGTTGGCCGGCCTGGCATTGAATGCCCGCATCCAGTGCGCCAGGCGCAGCACCGGCTCGCGCAGTTTTTTAGGGCTGCCGCTATCGGCCGCCTCGGGGTCGAGCAGAATCGCGCCGATCACCGCGCGCATGTCGCCGCGCACGCCTTTGCCGTTGTTGGCGAAGGCCGCCGCCACACGAGCCACATAGGCCGGGCTTGGGTTGCTGCTGACCAGGCGCTGGATCAATTGCCTGCCAATGAACGGGCCGACGTTCGGATGCTGGAACAAGGTGTCTAGCGCTAACTTGAGTTCGCTTTCGCTGTTGCCGCCGCTGACGTTGGTGCCGAGGAAGCTCTTGGGCGAGGTTGAATGATAGGCCGCGTAGTTTTGCATGGGGGTCCAGTCGCGCGCGGGATCCGCAGTGTAACCGTAGAAGCGGTTCAGGGACTGGTCCGGGCCGGCCCAGCTCCAACCGGTGAATACCTTGGCCAGGCCGGCAACGTCGTCATGGGTATAGGTGGCGATGGGCTTGCCGTTCCTGGTTTTCGGGCTGCCGTCCACATTGAGCTGGTGCAGGCCGATAGTCATCAGTTGCATCAGTTCGCGGGCGAAGTTTTCGTCCGGCAGGCGGTCGCCGGTCTCTCTCTGGTTGGCCATGTGGGACAGGTATAGGCCCATCATCGGATGCAGTGTCACCCCTTGCAGCAGGTCGCGGAAATTGCCGAACGCGTTCTGACCCAGCATGTCGTAGTAGCTGGCGACCCCGGCGGGGCGGGAGCCCAGGCCGGTGTCGACCAGGGACACCACAAAAATCTGCGACAGCGCAAAAGTCAGGCGTTGACGTAGCTGGTCGTCGGCGGTGACGGCCTGCTTCCAGAACGATTCAAAGACTTGATTTTGGGTCAGCGAGGTGCCGGCGGGCAGTTGTGCCGCCATGCCCTGCACATAGCTGCGGTGCAGCGTCTGCGGCTTGCGGAACTGTTCGGCAAGCCAGTTCGCCTTGGTGCTGGCGGTCAGCGCGTCGATACTGCCCGCGGTGGGGCCGAATGTCGCCTGGGCGAGGAACTGCGCCGCCGCGGCCGGCGTCAACGCCGGCCCGGTCGGAACGGATGGCTCGACCGGCATCGCCTCGGTGGGTTGGGTGCTCAGGTCGCTGCCGGGCGAACCGCCGCCTGGCAGTCCGCCCAAACTGATGCGGGCGCGGGTCTGGCTCGGGTTGGCGGGAGTGTCACCGCCAGCGGAGCCGCCGCATGCGGCGACTCCCAAGGCCAAGAACAGCCCGCTTGCTAGTTTCAGAAAGATGAACTTCATTCTTCTCTTGCCTCTTGGAATGACCAAAGCGGCGATTGTAAAAGACCTTCACTTTCAAGTAGAGATTCATTTCAATTCCGCGCAGCAATGGTTGGAAATATGAGCGAAGAAGAGAGGAAAAGCAGCAATTTTGGGAGAACTTACCGCGATGTAAATAAAAATTCTTTCCCGAATGTGTTACATCACTGCAACGCAGAGGTATGAATAATGAAAAAAAAGACAGCGGAGCTGTCTTTTTTTTCGTCCTTTTGTTGTCTTTAAGTTGGGTTATTGCCTGACGCAATCGACAAAATAACCGCGCTTGCCATCAACTTCGCGCTTGACCAGGCCGTGCACATCGGTCTCGAAGCCCGGGAAGCGCTCGTTGAAGTCGCGCGCGAAGCGCAGGTAGTCGACGATGGTCTTGTTGAAGCGCTCGCCAGGGATCAGCAGCGGGATGCCCGGTGGATAAGGCGTCAGCAGGATGGACGTGATGCGGCCTTCCAGCTCGTCGATGGCGACCCGTTCGATTTCGCGGTGCGCCATCTTGGCGAAGGCGTCCGACGGCTTCATGGCCGGGATCATGTCCGACAGGTACATCTCGGTGGTCAGGCGCGCCACGTCGTAGGCCTTGTAGAAGTCGTGGATCTGCTGGCACAGGTCGCGCAGGCCCATGCCTTCGTAGGTCGGGTTGGCGGCCGCGAATTCCGGCAGGATGCGCCACATCGGCTGGTTCTTGTCGTAATCGTCCTTGAACTGCTGCAAAGCGGTCAGCAGCGTGTTCCAGCGTCCCTTGGTGATGCCGATGGTGAACATGATGAAGAATGAGTACAGGCCGCACTTCTCGATGATCACGCCGTGCTCGGCCAGGTACTTGGTGACGATGGACGCCGGGATGCCGGTCTCGGCGAACTTGCCGTCCAGCGACAGGCCGGGGTTGACGATGGTGGCCTTGATCGGGTCCAGCATGTTGAAGCCCGGCGCCAGCTTGCCGAAGCCGTGCCAGTCGTCCTCGGCCTTGATGATCCAGTCTTCCTGGGTGCCGATGCCTTCTTCGGCGAACTCCTGCGGGCCCCACACCTGGAACCACCAGTCCTTGCCCCATTCCTGGTCGATCTTCTTCATCGCGCGGCGGAAGTCCAGCGCTTCGAGGATCGATTCCTCCACCAGCGCGGTGCCGCCCGGCGCTTCCATCATGGCCGCGGCGACGTCGCACGAGGCGATGATCGAGTACTGCGGCGAGGTCGAGGTGTGCATCAGGTAAGCCTCGTTGAAGGCGTCGCGGTCCAGCTTGACCGATTCCGATTCGCGCACCAGCACCTGCGAGGCCTGCGACAGGCCGGCCAGCAGCTTGTGGGTGGACTGGGTCGAGAAGATCATCGACTCCTTGGCGCGCGGACGGTCCTTGCCGATCGCGTGCATGTTCTTGTAGAAGTCGTGGAAGGTGGCGTGCGGCAGCCACGCTTCGTCGAAGTGCAGCGTGTCGATCCGGCCGTCGAGCATTTCGCGCAGGGTTTCCACGTTGTACACCACGCCGTCGTAGGTCGACTGGGTGATGGTCAGGATGCGCGGCTTCTTGTTCTTGGCTTCGCGCGCGAACGGGTTGGCGTCGATCTTGCGCTGGATGCTCTCCATCGTGAACTCTTCCAGCGGGATCGGACCGATGATGCCCAGGTGGTTGCGGGTCGGCATCAGGAACACCGGAATCGCGCCGCACATGATGATGGAGTGCAGGATGGACTTGTGGCAGTTGCGGTCGACCACGACGATGTCGCCCGGCGCCACCGTCGAGTGCCAGACCATCTTGTTCGAGGTCGAGGTGCCGTTGGTGACGAAGTAGCAGTGGTCGGCGTTGAAGATGCGGGCGGCGTTGCGCTCGGAGGCGGCCACCGGGCCGGTGTGGTCGAGCAGTTGGCCCAGCTCTTCGACGGCGTTGCAGACGTCGGCGCGCAGCATGTTTTCGCCGAAGAACTGGTGGAACATCTGGCCGATCGGCGACTTCAGGAAGGCCACGCCGCCCGAGTGGCCGGGGCAGTGCCACGAGTAGGAGCCGTCGTTGGCGTAGTGCACCAGCGCACGGAAGAACGGCGGCGACAGGCCGTCCAGGTAGGACTTGGCTTCGCGGATGATGTGGCGCGCGACGAACTCCGGGGTGTCCTCGAACATGTGGATGAAGCCGTGCAGTTCGCGCAGGATATCGTTGGGGATGTGGCGCGAGGTGCGGGTTTCGCCGTACAGGTAGATCGGGATGTCGGCGTTCTTGTAGCGGATTTCCTCGACGAAGGCGCGCAGCGACTTCAGCGCGGTGTCGGTTTCTTCGACCGAGCCGGCGCCGAATTCCTCATCGTCGATCGACAGCACGAAGGCCGACGCGCGCGACTGCTGCTGGGCAAACTGGGACAGGTCGCCGTAGCTGGTCACGCCCACCACTTCCATGCCTTCTTTTTCCATTGCATCGGCCAGGGCGCGAATACCCAGGCCGGACGTGTTCTCAGAACGGAAATCCTCGTCGATGATGACGATGGGGAAACGAAATTTCATGCATGTCTCCAAAAAAGCAAGCCGCCCCTGACTTGTGTGGAGGGGCGGACTAGGGCGCGACCGCCTACCGGGCAGCCGCAGAAAAAAAATAAGAACGGGATTCTCGCAGAAATGGGGCCGCTGCGGGAAAAAAATATTGCATAAATCCGGACAAGATTGCCGCAATACTATGACGACGGTATTACACCGGGAGTGTAACCGTTAGTGCCCGACCGCGCCGCCGCCCAGTTTGGCCAGTATCTGGCCGACCGGATCGACATGGAACCAGGCAAACGTGCCCAGCGCAATGCCGACGCCGGCCACGCCGTAGGCCAGGCCCATCATCCATTTCTTGCGGGTCAGCAGGGTGATGGCGGCCAGCGAGATGGCGATCTGCTCGGCGGTGGTGGCCAGCGCCCACTGGTGGTGGGCGTGCATCGCCTGGTCCGATTTGTGGTTCCACTCTTTAGAGGATTCCTCCCACTTTTCGGCTTCCTTCTTGATGTCCTCCTTCTCCGACTTGTAGCGCGCCATGTCGGCCTCGTACTTCTTCGGATCGATGCCCGGCAGCGACATCGCCAGCTCGGCCAGGTTTTGCTTGCTGGACTTGGCCTGGTAGTAGTTCCAGCTGTTGGCGGCCTGGGTCTTGTCGATCGCTGCGTTGTTCTTGAACAGCGCCGCGTCGTTCTGCGTGGCGCCGCCCAGGTAGCCGAAGGTGGCGCCGACCGTGGCCAGGATGGCCGTCATGACGGCGATGTTGTTGGAAAAACCGTCGCTGCCGTGGGCGGCGTGTTCGACCGCGTGATCGTGCGGTCCGTGTACGTGAAAACCATCTCCAGACATCTTGTTTAATTCCTCTCGGTAGGGGTGGACGGGGTGGCGCGCCGCCAGTCGACGATGGCGTAGCGCAGGCCACTGGCCGCTTCATATTCCTGGCGCTCGCCTTGCACCCATTGTGCGCGGTCCAGCTCGGGGAAGAAAGTGTCGCACTCGAAACTGGATGCGATCTCCGTGATGACCAGGCGGCTGGCCAGCGGCAAAGCCTGTTCGAAGATCTGGGCGCCGCCAATGATAAACAACGGCTGCTCGCCCGCCAGCGCCAGCGCGGCCGGCAGCGAGTCCACCGCTTCCACGCCCGCATGGCGCCAGTCGGCGTTGCGGGTGACGACGATGTTGCGCCGGTTGGGCAGCGGCCGGCCGATGGAATCGAAGGTCTTGCGGCCCATCACGATAGGGTGGCCGCTGGTCAGGCGCTTGAAGTGCGCCAGGTCCTCCGGCAGGTGCCAGGGCAGGGTGTTGTCGAGGCCGATGCCGCGCTGGGCGTCGATGGCGACAATGATGGTGATTTCGTTCATAACAATTGGCAAACAACCCACTGGAAATTAACTGGTGTAGCGGCGCGGGATCGCGGCAGCCGTCATTATCGTTCAAATTTTGATACAGAGGAAATTGCATGGCTGGCATGGTTGCGATGAAAGATAGGCAGCCCTGCCACGTAGCGTTGTTAATTTACTGCTCGGCAAGAAAAAGCGATGGCGAATCCGCCAATGTGAGTTTTCGAGAGAATTGTCGGGTCCGATTCCACGTATTGTAATCCCAGCCAAATCGGACCTATAAAAAAAGCCAGGAGGGTTTATGTTCGCCAATTTAAGCATCAAAACGCTGGTGATCGGAGCGCTCGGCGTGCTTCTCGCGCTCATGCTCGCCAACGGCGCCATGGGCATCTACAGCGCCGACCAGTCGGTCGGCTTGCTGCGCAATGTCACCGTCAACGACCAGAAAAACACCGCCGAGCAGAACGCCATCCGGCTCGACATGGAACTGGGCCGCAGCCAGATCCTGCAAGCCTTGCAGCACAATCCGGAGCTGGCCTGGTCCAAGCTGCACGATCACGCGCTGACGGTGCACTTCGACCAGATCGACCAGATTTCGACCCGCATCGGCAAACGCTGGGAAGGCTATCTGGCCAAGCTCAGCTCGCCCGAGCAGAAGAAGCTGGCCGAAAAATGGTATGCCGACAGCGCCGGCCTGGGCGTGGAAAACGTGCGCGCCGCCAGCGCCGCGATCCGCAACAGCCAGTGGGACGAGGCCGAGACCATCCTGATCAAGAAGATCAATCCGGGTTACCGGGTGGGCGACGTGGCGCTGAAGGCGCTGGTCGAGTTCGACACCGGCCGGGCGCTGGCCAACGAGGCCGAAGTCAATTCCCGCCTGAGCACGTCCAGCTACACCAGTTTCGCGATCCTGATCGTCGGCCTGGGCCTGGGCATCGCGGTGGGCATGGGCCTGCTGCGCGCCATCGTCGTGCCGCTGGCGCAGGCCACGGACATCGCCACCCGGGTGGCGGCCGGCGATCTGACGGGCCGCAACGAAGTGCGCGGCGACAACGAGATCGGCATCCTGCTCAGCGCGCTGGACAAGATGAAGGACAATCTGGCCGGCATCGTCCATGAAGTACGCGGCAGCACCGACACCATCTCCAGCGCCTCGCGCGAGATCGCGGCCGGCAATATGGATCTGTCCAAGCGCACCACCGACCAGGCCGGATCGCTGGAGCAGACCGCGAGCTCGATGGACGAACTGACCAGCACCGTCAAGCAGAACGCCGACAATGCCCGCCAGGCCAACCAGCTGGCGCAATCGGCGTCGGAGGTGGCGGTGCGCGGCGGCAGCGTGGTGGCCCAGGTGGTCGACACCATGGGCTCGATCAACGATTCGTCCAAGAAGATCGTCGACATCATCGGCGTGATCGACGGCATTGCCTTCCAGACCAATATCCTGGCATTGAACGCCGCCGTGGAAGCGGCGCGCGCCGGCGAGCAGGGACGCGGCTTCGCGGTCGTCGCCTCCGAGGTGCGCAACCTGGCCCAGCGTTCGGCCGGGGCGGCCAAGGAGATCAAGGAACTGATCGGCGATTCGGTCGACAAGGTGGAGAGCGGCGCCAAGCTGGTCGACCAGGCCGGCGCCACCATGCAGGAAATCGTCACCAGCATCCAGCGCGTGGCCGACATCATGGGCGAGATCACCCAGGCCAGCCAGGAACAGACTTCCGGGTTGGATCAGATCAATGGCGCGATCGGGCAGATGGACGCCATCACCCAGCAAAACGTCGCGCTGGTGGAGGAAGCCGCCGCCGCGGCCAGCTCGCTGCAGGACCAGGCCGGGGCGTTGACGCAGGTGGTGAGCATCTTCAAGCTCGATGGCGGCGCGCACCACACCGCACCGGCCGTACCGGCGGCGCGCCCCAGGGCGCATGCCCGCGCCGCCGCGCCGGCGCGCCAGCTGCAGTCGAGCGTCAAGGCCAAGCCGGCCAAGCCGGCCACCGCCCCCGCAGCGGCCAAGTCCGCCGCCAGGCAGCCAGCGATGGCCGGCAGCGAAGGGGAGTGGGAAGAGTTCTAAGCCAGGGTTGGACGTTACAGCGTTGCTCCGGGTTAGGGCGCGGTGGCCGCGAGCGGAGCAGCTATCCCGGCCGGTGTCGACGCCGAACGCGCAGCTGAAACCCTACAACCGCGACAGGTGGCGTCGGTAAAACGCGATCTTTCCCGGCCATTTTTTTGTATAGTACGTGGCGTTTGCTGGCGCATCGTGATGTTTCTGGCTGAACAAATAGCCTAAATTGGTCAATACGAGTGAGACTGAAGCTTACTGTATGTAAAGAAGCACGTCCACGGTCTTTCGACTCCTGCTACCGCTTGCCGAACCGTTTCGGCTCACGTCTAGCTATTTGCAATTTCCTTCAGTCTCACCTGCGTTGGATACTTAGACCTTTCCCTAGGTGGTAAATATAGCTACGCGTTTTAAAAAAAACATTTCAAGCATCTGGTAGTTGTGAAGATTGAACTATTTGTTACGAACCTGCATAATGTGAAATGCTTTCTTAATTTTAAGCTTGTATGCTGGAATTCACTATGCGGATATGAAAAAAACAAATATTGGTAAAGTCGTACGGGTGGACACGAGGGAGGCAAAGCTGAAACGCCAACTCAGACGGCACCTAGCCGGGTTGGGGTTTACTCGCACTCAAGAAGGGAACTTGATTGCACCGGGTAGAAGCAAACAGGCCGTTCGCGAACTTCACGCAGCCCAACGTAAAGAAATACTCGTGAATCAGAAGGCGTTCATTGAAAAGAATCTGCCCAAACTTTCGCACTACTTTGCCTCCGGAGTAGATGTGGTCCCTGAGAAGATACAGCCCGTTTTGGAGCTAGTAGAGGGAGTTGGTTGGCAAGCGAAGCTTTTCCGACTTGCAACGATGACCTGGTCGGTGCCGGTCTCGGCGGGATTTGGAAGGCGACTTCGTTTTCTGGTTTGGGATAAGAGCAATAATAAGCTAATTGGCATAATGGCAATAGGAGACCCAGTATTCAATCTTGGAGTAAGAGACCAGTTGATTGGGTGGACCGGCGAAGACCGTAGTGACAGATTAGTGAATATTATGGATGCATACGTCCTAGGGGCATTACCTCCCTACAATCGTCTGTTATGCGGAAAACTCATTACATGTTTATTGCGCAGCCGTGAAGTTTACAAAATATTTCAGCGGAAATATGGAAAAGAGCAAGGAATAATATCTGGAAAATCAAAGCGTGCAAGGCTGCTAGCGATTACCACGACCTCTTCCATGGGACGCTCGTCTGTATATAATCGATTACGGTTAGACGGAACCCCCTATTTTTCGAGCATTGGGTACAGCGGTGGATGGGGACATTTCCACGTTCCAGATAAGCTCTTTGCGGAGATGCGTGCTTTCCTTCGTGAAAAGGGAAGTAAGTACGCAGACTTACATTCATATGGCGATGGTCCCAATTGGCGGATTCGAACAATTCGCGATGCATTGAGTAGATTGGGATTTAAGGGTGACCTTCTGAAACATGGAGTTAAGCGAGAAGTATTTATTTCTTTCTTAGCCGAAAATGCATCCGAGATACTGTGCGGGAAGCGTGTCGCTGCGAATTTCGAAAATTTGCGAACCGTTAAGGAAATATCTGCGGCGGCCTTGATAAGGTGGGTTATCCCCAGGGCGAACAATCAAAAAGAATACTTGGATTGGAATTCTTGTCAAATAAAAGACCTTATATTTGGAAAGCCCGTAGCTCAACCATCGATGATTGCTAAGGCATAAATATGGACCGGGCCGTCGATACTCAGTCTCGAAGCATTGTTTACGCGGTTCAGGCACGCCAAGGTAAGAACTACAATTGTGAACACTGCGGTAAGCCAGTCCAGTTGACCAAACCATCTGACTACATGGTACAACATTTTCGCCATGAGAAAGGGGTAGCAACTCAAGCTAGTTGTGACTTGTATATCGCGAGTAGAGGGTCTTATTATGAGCAACTTCTTGCTGACCGACTTGAGATTGGCTGCGTTTCACCATTTTCTATATCTCTAGGACTCTTGGTTTACCCGAGCCGCAACGTGTGGTCTTTACAAATATCAGTCCGCTCCGAAGAATATTTTGTCGTGCGTGTTATGGTTGAGCTTGGCGGCAGGCAGAACCATATTGATATTTCTGGGAAAGGTAAGACCGAAGTCTTACTGGCGGACCCCAGTCAACATCCTTATCGAATTTTGTCTGCAAACGGTGAAATTGTTGAAGAAAGTACTGACAATTCAACACCAGGAATTTCGAAAAATTTAGCCACTGTGTTCGGGCCATTTGGCAGGATGGAAGGTCGAGCTGCCCATCGTGCTAATAAACTTATTGGCGGAAAATCGTACGCATTAATTTGGCCTGCGAATTTAACTGTAGCAATTCCGCTAGAAGTTTTAAGTTTTGAGCTGGACGAAACGCACGAGTACTTGGCGGCGGTAATTTCTATTCCGGAGCATGTCAGCGACGAACTCGAAAGTTGGCTAGTGCGAACAACCGGACTTCAATACGAACCCGGACATCAATCTATTTCTCTACTGTGGCCACCCCCGTTAGACTCCCTAACCACATCTCACATGGTTTTATGCGATTGGACACCAGTTTTATTGCAGATAAACGGCGGATGCCAGGGAGAGTTGCTGAGCGCCACTTACGAGCCCGATAGTGGCGAAGTTCACTGCATAGCCACCGAAGATGAGGGAATCTATTTCGCAGACATTAGCGATGCGCGTGGTGCAAATTTCACCTCGCCAGACGATAAGGCTAGCATATTTCTAGAACTGAGAACTCTACAAGTCGAAACTGGGTCGCAAGTTGTCATGGAATTTGAAATAAATAAAACCACAATTTTCTCATTGTCGATATTTGACTCTCAAACCGAACATTGGATTAGTGAAGTTCGGCATGGGCGCACAAAAATTAGGAGTATCCTATTGCCGCCAGGCGGGACTGCCATCATTTCAATGCGTCTGAACGGACTTTGGTCTGAAATATTTAGATTTTCTGGAGATAATGCTAGCATATCAGCTACTCCCTGCCCAGTGGCTGACGATGATATTAATAAATTATCGGAAATTTTGAAAAATTCAAATGCCGAACTTCTCGTTGATTTTGGAATATTCGGACGCCTCTCTTGTACTGAAATTTCTACTCTTAAAAGAATAAATGGAGAGGCGGAGCTTTCTCTTGAGCTGAGAAGTAGAATTCGATTTTACCTATCTCAGCATCCTGCGAATAAGTTTAGGGCCCTAAGTCTTAAGTATCAATCGGACCTTAACTTGATTAAAGAATTTCATCGCTGCACCGCCACCTCCGAAACTCAAGCAATTCGGAATTTGATTGCTAATGCCCTTGCTCTAAATTAGGTTTTTAAATGACTAAATTCTATCCTGTAGAGGCGAAAATTCGCATCTCTCGTCTCGGCGCAGATGCAGTTACAAAATTTTTCGACAAGGTCCCTAAGGAGTCTCGGGCTGATTTCTTCGCGGGTTTACCTATACGGAACGGATTTCGTCCCAAGAATCCCGATGAATTAGTACGTCGTGTCAATGCGTTGATTAAGGTTGTTTCTGACGAAGACTCAGCTACTGCTAAGAATCATCGTGTGGAATGGAATTATGTGCAATCGACCTGGCGCATTCATAGTCGAGGGGTGCAGGGGGGGAAGTTTTCGAAAGTGATTGATGAGGCATTAAACTCAAATCTCAGCGCCGAAGATTTTTACAACAAGATTGTTTCTACGGCTGGAGATGACGGAATTTGTAGGAAAGACATGGAGGAGTTACTTCAGTTCGGTCCATTTCCAGAAGTAAAAAATGAAATTGAAAGGGCTGCAATTCTTCCGACTTCCAAACAATTGGAGGAAAAAAGAAAGTTAGGTGCGCTTCCAAGTGCCGTAGAGGACCTTAAAAGCAGCGTTGTAAAGATTCAAGCAAAGCTCCAGGAAATTGCATTTTGGTCGGATAGTGCAAAGACCGCTATTGAGCGCTTTGGCGAACTCCCCGAGCGTTTTGATGAGATTGTGGTCACTGTACAAGATAGTAAAGAGAAACAGGATAATTTATCTGAGCGGGCTGAAATTTTCCTAAAGAATTACGCAGAGATGAAAGTTGTTCTGGATGATATCGTACAACAGTCATCCGATTTAGATTTTCGAAATAAATCGCTTCAATATGAAATTGAAAGCCTATCCGCCAAATTTGCCGAAAACGAAAGACGGGCCAGTATTGCAGAGGCTGATTTTAAAAAGCGCATGACTGAATTTTCTCAAGGAGAAAATTTGGATGAGTTGCGTAGTGAGGTTATGCGACTCAAGGAATCATTTTTACAGATGGAAGTATCAAATAAGGAAATGCAAACGCTTCGCACTTTAAACTCAACCCTGATTCTGGAGCGCCCTAATTCAGTGAACGGAACTGTAGAGGTTTGGAAAATTATTGATTTAAAGCTGAATCAAATCTCAAAACCCATTGCTAAGTTTTCGGATTTTGTTGAATTATTAGAAAAAAATTACCGCGCAGTTGGGGTGGAAAATACGCATGCCAAAAAGATTTCAATAATAGTTACCACCGCATTGGTATGTGGGCAGGCCGTACAGTTTTCAGGCTCGCTCGCTGACCCAATTCTTGATGCAACTTGCGTATCTATTGGAGCTCGATATTTAAATTGGGATGTTCCTCTCGGATTATATGATAGTAGTCAGAGTGAGAAAATCATTAAGGAAATGGTCGAAAACTCTGAAATTTCTTGCGTAGCAATTCGTGGTGCGAACAGGAGTGCATTTGAGATTTACGCAGATAAGGTCCGAAGAGCTGTGATTGGGCGCAGTCTTATGCCTGCGTACCAAGAAAAGTACTTCCCCATCCTTTGCTCCATCTCGGATGGACCTGGGACTATGCCACCAGACTTAACGCTTTCTCAACTTGGCCCCGTGATAAATACTGACGAGTATCGGTGGACGGCTAGACGAGGGGAGCTTAAACCGGGAAAGAAAAATTTCAGTGATTGGTCGAGTCTTGCAGAAAAGAAGAGGACTTCTGAGGTTCAGGATGTTCTAAGTGTCGCTGGACAGCTTCCTATTTACGTGAATCCTTTATCCAGAGTATTGCTTGAGCAAGCTTTGGAGGTCTTGCTAATAAACTCGGGGTTAGAGTGGGACACCGCATTGGAATATTTAATTTTGGCATGGGTGGCACCCCATTTGCGTTGCGGATTGCTGAGCAACCAAGAGGTGGAAAATGCCCTATCCGAGTCAATGGTCGAGGTCCACGGGAAGCAATCTATAAAAGCACTATTTTCACTTGCATAACTACTATGACGCTTGAAAGCATCAGCCGTGAAAAGTCGTATATCCTACTGACAGAGGAGCTCGGCTTCTCCGGAGGGGCGGAAACTATCCGGAATGCGATATTTGCTGAGCACATCCGGAGTGCTGTATATGGCCATTCCGGGATATATAAAACTGGAATTTCTTCGTTAAAGCTTTCTTCGCTGTTAAGAAAAAATTTGGGATTTTTATCCGAAGAACGATTTTCATTCGAAGATGAAATAGAAATACTTAAAGATTTTGGGGAAATTTACAAATATGGCGGCTCTCATTGGCTACCGGTAGCCTCGTATGGCGTACGCATTAATGACGCGGCTGCTTTTATTATTTCTGGCACACCAAGTAAAATTCTATCGAGTATTATTGATTTTCCAGTTAAAAGTATCGGCCACGTTCGCATCATTACGGGTGATTTTTCAAGGTTGAACAAACTAATAATTCGAGAGTTTGTTAATTGGATAGGCATACCGTACAAAGATTTGAATGAATGGGCTATTCAATTTTGTAAAAATGCTGAGAACCTAATGGAGTCTGATATTCCACCTGGGGACTTTATTTGGTATAACGGAAGACGATGGAGTTCCTTAGATGAAGCTGATAGTTCTCGTTCGGAAATTTTATTGGCTCGGAGGTCGCATTTTTGGGTTAACGAGTATTGTTTAATAAAATGTCGGATGCGTAACGGTGCAATCTATCCTGACCAGTTTGTTAAGATTAATTACGATGATGCAAAGCGGCTGCAAATAACTCGTAGTCAATGGAAGAAGATAGATGTTTATGTTGAGAATGAATTTTTTTGTTTTTCAATAAAAATAAAACTTCCATTTCCCGAACGTAAAATATTGTCACTTGGCCAGAAAAATATTTCTTTGGCAGAGAATGGAGTTTTGTACCGATTTTATAAAGAACTTTGGCCTTTGGTTGAGATTTCTCTTAAAAATCTTGGATTTCAATTAAATTACAAAAAAAGGTAAGTATGACTAAGTCAAATTCTACACAACAGTTTGGCGTTCATCAGACTGTAGAACGACTCCATTCAGAACTTAAAGACTATATTGAAGCTCAGTATCACATTAGGGACGAAAGCTTAATCAATGAGAGAAAAAGACTTCTCGAAAAAAAAGGAGTAATCGCCCAAACGGCCTATTTGGAATGCACGCCGGTGTACAAACTGGATAATGAGTTCAAAAACATTCCGCTGCCCGTGACTGCTCAGGAGGTTTTGCATAAAATTGCGGAGTTGAAAGCCGGAGTTTATAACCCACCTTATGTTCATCAAGCGACCGCGCTTAAGGAATTTTTTAGTGACCTGCCCAAGGATTTGTTGGTCGCTACCGGTACTGGCTCCGGGAAAACAGAAAGTTTCCTCATGCCTTTGGTCGCAAAATTGACAATTGAGAGCGCCAGCAGTAGCGCCTCAAAGAATTTGCCGGGTATTCGAGCAATTCTGTTGTACCCAATGAATGCGCTTGTAAATGACCAACTTGGGCGAATTCGAAAGCTCCTCGGAAATGAGGAAGTAAACAGCCTAGTTTCGAAAGGGAGGAGCCGTCGTGTTCGTTTCGGAAGCTATATAGGTCGTACACCTTACGCTGGACTTCGAACGGACAAAAAAGATCAAAATTTGATTGCACCACTTTTCGAAAATTTCTACTTTAGGATTTCGAAAAAACGTAATGTTCTTGATGAGTTAATTAGCATGGGACGGTGGCCCAGCAAGGACATGGAAGGTTTCTTCGGTAAGGCCGTTGACGAAAAAAGGTCGAAAAATTGGAAAGACCGCCTGAAGACGCAGATTTCTGACCGTGAGCTCCTTACGAGGCACGAGATGCAAAAGGAATGCCCAGACATTCTGATTACCAACTACTCTATGCTTGAGTACATGCTGATGCGGCCTATCGAGAATCAGATGTTTCAGGATACGGCTGCTTGGCTGGCGGCTAATGATGAAAATGAGTTAGTTATGGTAATTGACGAGGCTCACATGTATCGGGGGGCAGGCGGAGCAGAAGTCGCGCTGCTGATTCGCCGCCTGCTGGCTCGGCTGGGAATTCCTAGAGAGAGAGCTCGATTTATCCTGACCAGTGCGAGTTTGGGTGATGATGAAAAATCAAGGGAAACGATTCAAATTTTCGCAAGGGATTTGACGGGCCTTGGTGTGGATAGCGCTCGGAAGTTTGCAGTTGTAACCGGCACGTTAGAGGCAAGGCAAGGGGCGCGTCCGGCGACTCTTAATGAATATCACGCTTTAGCGGCGGTGGATATCCCAAAGCTGACGAATCACCTGGTCGACGGCGACAGCGCCATGGTTGAGCTAATCAAACTCGGAAATTCATTGGACAGGAAACTCGATAGGGCCCTCCTTCCCCAAGAAGCCCTTTACGAGTTTATTGAAGGCTTCGGTCCAGCCGAACAGCTAATTAAGGAAATTGGCGAGAAGGCCAAATCACTAGCAGACATACAGCAAGCAGTGTTTGCTGATACAAAGATGGATGCAGCAGGCGGAGCGTTGGACGCGTTGGTTGCTCTTTGTTCCATAGCCAAGAAGGGGGAACGACCTTTGTCACCGTTGCGGCTGCATCTCTTTCATAGGGGGCTACCAGGTCTGCACGCTTGCGTTGACCCCAACTGTACTGGTCGCTTGGCAACTAGAAGCGAGCCTACGCTGCTTGGGAAATTGCATTTAAAGCCGCGCCTCCAGTGCGATTGTGCTAGCCATGCCCGGGTCTATGAATTGCTTACGCATCGAGACTGTGGCGTTGCATTTCTGAGAGGCTGGATTGATAGCGAACTAAAATTTGTGTGGAATCTTCAGGATTATCAAGAGGCCGGTGCAAAGAAACCTACACTCTCGGCCGTCGACATTTATCTTGAAGGGGAACCAAAAAACTCAGTCCCAGCGCAACCACGGTGGCTGCACATTACATCGGGGAGTCTGAGCCCGGTAGAGCGGTCAGAGTCAGAAGGTTTTCGAAAGGTCTGGATACCCGAACAGGTCGTGGGTGCAAAAAATGGAGTGCTATTTTCACGCTGTCCGCTCTGTGCTAAGAAAACAACAACTTCAAGTGGCCATTCGAAAATTATGGACCATGTAACCAAGGGGGAAGCGCCTTTCTCGACGCTCGTGCGTGCCCAGATTGAGACGCAACCGCGTGTAAAAGTTCATGATAGATTCCCAAATGGTGGGCGAAAGGTACTGATATTTTCTGATGGTCGGCAAAAGGCAGCTCGGCTGGCCCGCGATATACCAAACGAAGTGGAAGCAGACTTGTTCCGTCAAGTTGTTGCGGTTGCCGATAAGCTCATTAAGAATGCCCTGCCGCTGGAGGAGACTATTCCTACGACGCGAATTCTATACACGGCGTTCATTTCTGCGTTAGCTGATAAAAATTTGGTGATGCTGTCACCGTATAGCGGTGTGGAAACGCATATCGAGAGCTTCAAAGACATTTACGAAGAAGACCTTGGGCAATTCAGGAATTCTCAACTGGAGCCTCATTCTGACTATAAAAAGGCTTTACTAAAATTTTTGTGCGACCCACACTATTCTCTGTCTGGAACGACTATTGGATACGTGGAGCCGACGGCATTCGCTTTGCGACGAATAAATAAAATGTTGGGCGAAATCGGCTTGACCCCTGATGAATTACGTAGCCTAGCTATAGCCTGGATTGATGAGATGCTTAATGAATTTGCATTTGATGAATCAATTAGTGACAATATTCGGCTAAATGCTTATGGTTACCCTTCGGTCAGTTGGGGGAGTGATGGAAAGTTCTCACTTGAGTTTAGAAAAAAATTAATCACATCAAACAAGCTTTCAGAGGCTGTAGTTGAGTCTTTAGAGAAAACATTCCAAAAAATTCTTGCATCCGGCGAAGGTCGATATTTTGTTCTGCCAGAGAACGTAAAAGTGGCCATAGACCTTTCACACTACTGGTGCCAATGTGGTAATTGCACCGCGCTCCAGCCGGTGAATTTTCGCGGCATGTGTGTTAACTGCGGTAGTGAGAGAGTCGAAAAACTAAATCCGGAAACTAATCTTTATTTGAGGACGCGTAAATCCTATTGGCGTTCACCGGTTGAACGTGCAATAAGAGAGAATTCCTCTCTGACAAATCTCTCCGTGGAGGAGCATACCGCCCAACTTTCGAATCGTGATAGAAGAAAGGTTCAATCTACGACAGAGGAGCATGAGCTGCGCTTCCAGGATGTTCTAATTGACGATAAGTCGCGGCCGGTGGATGTATTGAGCTCCACTACCACGATGGAAGTTGGGATAGACATTGGTTCTTTGGTAGCGGTTGCCCTCAGAAATGTTCCGCCACAGCGCGAGAACTACCAGCAACGAGCCGGGCGTGCTGGTCGTCGTGGCGCGGCAGTCTCAGTGGTGATGGCTTTTTCCCAAAATGGGCCTCACGATAGTTACTATTTTAACGCTCCAGAGCGAATGGTGGCCGGTGCTCCCCGTCGTCCAGAGCTTAAAATTGACAACGAAAAAATTGTCCGCCGCCATGTTCACTCGTTCTTGTTCCAGACATACTTTAGAGCTTTTGGGAACATCGCTACGAACGAAGCAATGCTTGGTAAGGCTCTTGGGCCTACTCGCCAGTTCTTTCATTCCGAAGCGCAAGATGTGCCGACCTTCGGTGGCTTTGGTAAATGGTTGACGTCGGAGGTTTCTGACCCTACGAAAGGCCAAGCCCAAGTTATATTGTCCTGGTTGCCGGAAGCTATGAATATCGAAGAAAAGAATCCTGCGGAATGGCTAAACAAAGTACTAATAAATTTACGGAAGACATTGGCTGACCTTCTAGAAGATGTGCCGAAGGAGGAAGGTGAGGCTGACGAGAATGGTGATGCTTCGACCGATGATGACACCTTTGAGCAGGAAGACTTATTGGAGTTTTTATTTTTCCATAATCTTCTTCCGACATACGCGTTTCCCAATAGCTTAAGTAGTTTTCTTGTTGAACGCCGTGACTACTCACGGGGGGAAGAAATTGCAATTGAGCAGATGCCCCAGTTGAGTCGAAACCAAGCACTTAGCGAATATGCGCCCGGCCGGTTAATTGTTATAAACAAAAGAACTTATCGTTCAGCTGGAGTTTTTGCTAGCTCTGTTCCTGGTAGTACTAACCGAGCTGAGAAATTATTTGTTCCTAAAAAGAAGAAGAGTTTAGTTAGCTGTCCAGTATGCTCATATCTATCCGACCCCTTTTGTGCCGATAGATTGCCGCTTGTCTGTCCAGTTTGTGAGTCAGGCCTGGATTCAAAAATCATGATTCAACCGGAAATGTTTGGTCCGGAAAAAGGCCGGGCCTTACGCGACGATGACCGTACTCAGGAGTGGACTTACGCAACTATAGCTCAATATCCTCAACCGACAGAGCAGGAGAATTTTTCTTTTAAGAAATTTAGCCAGAATATGAAATATGTGTTCGCTTCTGATAAGTTACTTGTGACCATGAATGAGGGTATAAAAAATAGCGATGGAAAGTTCGGCGGATTTTATGTTTGTTCAACATGCGGCTGTTCTGAAGTGAATGATAATAAGTCTTTTAAGCCGGGAAGACATACTCGGCCTTACATGTCGAAAGAGAGAAGTGAATGCTCTGGTTCCTTCGAGAACGTTTACCTAGGAAACGTGTTCCGAACCGACCTTCTACTTGTACGATTCGAAATAAAGCAGCCTATATGTAACAATTTAGCGGATGCAGATGTTGTGAGTGTGTTGAATAGTGGTGCATTAAGTGTGGCGGAGGCCTTACGATTGGCAGCAAGCCGACATCCACAACTTGACCTTGACCCGACTGAATTCGGCGCCGGATACCGAATTTTGCCGAGAAATAGGGATGGGTCTGTCTATTTGGACATTTATTTATATGACACATTATCCGGTGGTGCGGGGTACGCCGAACTCGCTAGGAACTACTTTCCTGAAATTATTGAAGGTACGCAATTAATTCTAGATGGTTGTGATTGTGATACTTCATGTACCAACTGCTTGGACCACTTTCATAACCAACACTTGAAGCGGCAACTTGACCGAAAAATTGGCTCGGACCTACTAAAATTTGGCATTAAAGAAAGTATCCCGAGTGCGGCATCTGAAGAACTCCAACGAATTCAGTTGCAACCGCTCCTGGAAAGTCTCGGGCTAGATGGTGTCGGCAATACTTCGATGCGCGGGGGACATGCCAAGTATATAAAAGTTCAACAAGGGGCCAAAATTGCCATAGTCGGCACGACTCCTGCGCTGTTGTATCCTACTGGGGTTATCGAGGAAAAAGGAGGAGTACCGTATATAGGCGTCAGTGAACGTGAACTGTTAATTAATTTGCCTGGATTGCATAAAAAAATCGTTGGGGTACTGAAATAGCGGAAAAATCCACCTGATGTATATTGCCAGAACCATTCCGCCAGAAAATGCTCGGGGAGCTCGGGGGAGATGCCGTGAGTGGTAAAGGGGATGATGCCCCCCCCCCGAAAGCTGGCGGCAAATTCACTAGGGGGACGTGGCTTGTGTGCACCTATGGCGTGTCCGGCCAGGTGGCCCTCGCTGGCCGACGTCCGGATGACCGGATGTGTAGGTTCACGTATCGCTAAGGCGAGCTAGCGGCCCAGAACGAAATCAAAGTCGACTGTAAATAGCGAGCGTATTTCTCTTCTCAAACTAGCCGGGTAGCATGTGCTGCGCAGGCTTAACGTCACGATGCTAAATACCGATTTCCAGTTGAAACACACTACGGCGCTCGCCGCCCTGCGCTTATTGAAAACGTAGGGAGTAGCTCAAATCATATGTTTATGCATCTTTTTCACTTTCTTGCTCTTCATGAAGTAGCAATCGGTCGCCATTCGAAATTTGTACCTTCTTTTTTAGTTCTCGACCAGCCAAGTCGTCCATACTATGGCGAAGAAGATAAAACAAGCAAGATTGAATCATTACCTAAAACTGATACAGGGAAAATTACAGCGGCATTTGAACTACTCAATGATTATATATCTAACATTAACAATAACTATGACTCAACCTTTCAAATGATAGTCTTTGAACACGTTCCGGTATCTATTTTTAAAAAAATGAAAAATGTGCATTTAGTGGAGAAGTTTAGGGATGGCGTCGCATTAATTCCGGAATCCTGGAGGAAACTTAGTTAATTGGGCGCTCTCAAGAACCAAGTGCAACACCTACAATGCGTGGCCACGGCGATCCGCGCCGTGAAGTAGGAACACTCGTTTGGCCAGATCAATCCCGAGAATGTCGATATCCATGGCAGACCTCCACACGTTAATTGGACGAAACGTCAGTTTGATCCGATTCGGTGGTGTCGGGTCCATCTCAGTAAATCAATACCGCGCCGATCAGCTGATGGGCAAACCCGTGCGGGTGCAGCTCAAGCTGGAGGAGGCCGGACAGTTCGGTTTTTTATGCGATAACTTCTGCTGCAGCGGCCATGAGGAGATGTCCGGCACGCTGATCGTCAAGGTCTGAGTTATTCCAGCCCCGATGTGGGATGGACGCGTACATACGGGTCCTTGTTCTTGCGGCTGCGCCACCGGTTGCTGCAAGCTCCGCTATCGCAATTGGCGATCTCGCCCGCGCACGAGGCGGCATCGCAAACGTCGCCGGCGCAGGACAGGTCGGGCAGGTCGCAGGAGCCGGCCTGGGCGCGGTGGCGCGCGCTCTTGGCGCGCATCGCCGGCGGATGGTGCTGGCGATGCTTCTCGCCGCATGCGTTCATACGGCGGTTCAACAGCACCAGGCCGAGGATCAGGCCATGCCTGGCGATGACGCGGTGGCCGTAGGCGGAACAGCTATTCCGGCCGGTGTAGACGCGGAACGCGCAGGAAAAGCCCTTCAACCGCGACAGGTGGCGTTGGTAGAACGCGATGGCGGCGAGGGCGAGTCGTTTCATGTGACGTGATGGAACGCCAATATGTCGGCGGCCAGCTTTTGCGGGGACTCCAACGGGATCATGTGGCCGGTACCGTCGTGCAGGTTCAGGCGGGTGTCGGGCAGGTGGCGCTGCATTTCGCGCAGATCCTCCGGATTGACCAGCTGGTCGCCGGTGGCGCCGACGATCAGCACGGGGCAATTGATCTCCGCCAGCCGTTCCATCAGGTCCGGGCGCTCCATCGAGGCGGTGAACTGCGCCAGCAAAACGTCCTTGCCCAGGTCCAGTGCCATCTGCTGGATGATGTCGATGATGGCCTGGTCGCCGAGGTGGGCCTCATGCAGCAGTTCGCGCAGGCGCATGCGCGTCATGCCGGTGTAGGCGTTGTTCTTCAACATGGGGATGATGCGGCGGCGGGTTTGTATTTCGGTTTCGCTCAGGCCGCGCGCGGAATTCGCGATCAGCACCAGCGATTGCACGCGCTCGGGGTACAGCAGCGCGTATTCGATCGCCAGGTAGGCGCCCAGCGAGAACGCCACCAGGTGCGCCGCCGGCGCGCTGTGCGCCGCGATCAGCTCCTGCATCTGCAAGCGCGTGCGCGCCTTGTGCAGCGGGACGTAATTGAACTCGAAACCGCTGCCCAGCAGCGGCGTCAAACGGGACCACATCCTCTCGTCGCATAGCGTGCCGGGGATGAAGTCCAGCCGCGTCATACAGCCATTGGCGCCGTGATCGGCGCGTGGTGCTGGTAGCCTTCCAGCGAGAAGTCCGACGGCTCGACCTTTTCCAGCCATTCCGGCTCGTACTTGCCGGTCTTGGCGAAGTCCGGCACGCGGTCGGAGATGCGGAACCGCGGCGCCGGGAACGGCGTGCGGGTCAGCTGTTCCTTGACCATATCCATGTGGTTCTCGTAGATGTGGGCATCGCCGATGAAGTAGGTGAACCAGCGCGGCGTGTAGCCGGTCAGGCGGCCGACCAGGTGCATCAGCGCGGCGCCCTCGGCGAGGTTGAACGGCGTACCCAGCCCCAGATCGTTGGAGCGGACATAGAGGCACATCGACAGCTCGCGCGTGGCCGGATTCGGAATGAACTGGTACAGCAGGTGGCAGGCCGGCAGCGCGACCGAATCCAGTACCGCCGGATTCCAGCCGTGGAACAGGATGCGGCGGCTGCCCGGATTGTTGACGATGGTGTCCAGGCATTCGCGCAACTGGTCGATCGCCTTGTGCAGCAGGACCTTGGTCACGCCTTCGTCCTCGATCTGCGAAATCAGGCGGAAGCCGTTCTTTTGCGCGTCGGCGATCTGCGCCGGCTGGTCGACGGCGATCAGCTTGAAGCCCGGCCATTGGCGCCATTGCACGCCGTACACCGGACCCAGGTCGTCTTCGCCGAGGCGGTACGGATTGTCCAGCCACTGCTTGTTTTCATTGGCGTTCTGGTCCCAGACCTTGCAGCCCAGCGCACGGAAGTCGGCGGCGCTGCTGGAGGCGCGCAGGAAGGCGCACAGTTCGCCGACCACGGATTTGAATGCCAGTTTTTTGGTCGTCACGGCGGGGAAGCCGTCGTTCAGCAGGTCGAAACGCATCATCGCGCCCGGCACGCTCAGCGTGCGGATGCCGGTGCGGTTGTCTTGCCAGCTGCCTGTATCGAGGACGGTCTGGATCAGTTCCTGGTATTGCTGCATTCAATTCTCCAACGTGGTGCGCGGGCCGCAACGGCCCGGAAAGACGGCTATTTTAGCAGGCGGCGCACATGCAAGCACGTGGCCGCCCAGGCGCTCAGCGTGGGCCGGTCTTGCGGCCGCCCGGCTTGGCGGTGACCTTGCCTGCGGCCCGCGCCAGCGACTTGGCGCCACGTCCGCCGGTGACCACGACGGCACCCTTGGGCGCCCCGGCCGCCGGCTTGGCGCCGCCGTAGATGCGGCCGGCGGCCGGTTTGCCGCCTGCGGAACGCGCGCCGCCGGGCGGTTTGCCGCCAGGTACCGGTGGTATCCAGGTGCCCAGCGAGGCATCGCCGCCGGCCGGACGGGCAGTCACCACAGGCTTGGCGCCTGGCGCAACGCTGACCGGCGTCGCCTTGCCGCCGGCGGGGCCGGTGAATGGGCGCTTCTTCTTGGCCGGCGCTTCCGCCGCGGCTTTCTTGGCCAATGCCGCAGCCACGCCTTTCGGGCCGGTTTCCGGCACGCGGTGGTCGGCCTCGAAGCCCGGTTCCTCAATGCGGTGGATGACCTGGCGGGTCAGGGTTTCGATGGCCTTCAGCATATCGACTTCGTCGGCGCAGACCAGCGACACGGCTTCGCCCTCCATGCCGGCGCGGCCGGTGCGGCCGATGCGGTGGATGTAGTCCTCGGCCACGGTCGGCAGGTCGAAGTTGACCACCTGCGGCAGTGCCTCGATATCCAGGCCGCGCGCGGCGACGTCGGTGGCCACCAGCAGCTGCACTTCGGCGTTCTTGAAGCGGGCCAGCGCGCGCAGGCGGGCCGGCTGGGTCTTGTCGCCGTGGATGGAATCGGCGGAAATGCCGTGTTCCTGCAAGGTCGTCACCAGCGTCTCGACGCCTTTGCGGGTTTTGACGAACACCAGCACCTGGCCCCAGTTCAGCTTCTTCAGCAGGTGCAGCAGCAGTTCCGGCTTGCGCCGCTTGTCGGTCGGGATCAGCCATTGCTTGACGGTCTTGGTGGCGGTGTTGCTGGCGCTGACCTGGATCGAGACCGGGTCTTTCAGCATGCCGGCGGCCATCTTGCGGATCTCGTCCGAGAACGTGGCCGAGAACAGCAAGGTCTGGCGCTGCTTGGGCAGGGCCGCCAGCAGGATGTCCAGGTCGCGCTCGAAGCCCAGGTCCAGCATGCGGTCGGCCTCGTCCAGCACCAGCGTTTGCAGCATGGCGAAGCTGATCGCGCCCTGGTCGTGCAGGTCAATCAGGCGGCCGGGCGTGGCCACCAGCACGTCCAGGCCCTTGCGCAGCTTGGCGATCTGCGGCTCGATCGGCACGCCGCCGTAGGCCACGGCCGATTTCAGCGGCAGGTTGCCGCCGTAGCTGCGGAAGCTCTCGTAGACCTGCTCGGCCAGTTCGCGCGTCGGCACCAGCACCAGGCAGCGGATCGCTTTCGGCCCGGTTACGCCGTCCATGGTCAGGCGCTGCAGGATGGGCAGGGCGAAGCCCGCCGTCTTGCCGGTGCCGGTCTGCGCCGCCGCCATCAGGTCGCGGCCCGCCAGCACGGCGGGGATGGCTTGCTTCTGGACGGGCGTGGGCTGCTTGTAGCCCAGCGTCTCCAGTGTGCGCTGTATGGGGTCGATCAGGCCGAGGGCTTGGAAGGTCATGGTGTATGCAGTCAATTTGAAAGATGCGCGAAAAAGAGGGCGCAGTGTAGCCGGTTGCACCGGCTTGTGCAGAAATTAGTTGGACATCGCGTCCGACCACAGGGTCAGGATTTCGCGTACGCGCTGGTCCGGCAGGTTGAGCAGGTTGTCGCCGATATACAGTTCCACCGAGCTGCGGCCGGGCAGTGCGGCGTGGCTGGCGGCGTTGAACAGCCACACGCCATGCTGCTCGGCGATGCGGTTGCGGATCTCGTTGGCGCGTTCGCGGCTGACCGGCAGGTGCAGGTGCAGCATGCTCGCTTGCGGACGGGCGGGGTTGGGTATCAGCAGCGGATAGTCGCGCAGCACCTCGTACAGCCATTCGGTGCGGCGGAAGTATTTCGGCATCGCCGCCATCCGGGCGTCGAACTGCATCGCGGCGGCCACCACGTACGGCGTGCGCTGGTAGACATTGCCGCCCTGGCGGCGGAACCACTCCTGGGCCTTGGCGATGAACGGCTCGCTCCCCAGCAGCATGGCGCCGCCCATGCCGCCTATGCCTTTGTACAGCGAGAGGTAGACCGAATCAAAGCCGGCCGCTATCTCGGCGGCCGGGCGGCCGTATGCGGCGGCGGTTTCGAACAGGCGCGCGCCGTCCAGGTGCAGGTGGATCGCCAGCTCGCGGCAGTAGGTCTTGATCGCGGCCAGGTCGTCCCAGGCCGGGCATTGGCCGCCGATTTCGCGCATCGGCAGCTCCAGCGTGGCGGCGCCCAGCTGGTCGGGGATGCCTTTCAGTTCGTCCAGTGTCCATGGACGGTGCGGATCGCCGATCTGCAAGGCCTGGAAATGGTTGAACAGCTGATGGTTGCCGCGTTCGTGGCGCAGGATGTGCGATGTCGGATGCAGCGCCACCAGCCGGCTGCCGCGCTCCGAGCAGGCGATGCGCAGCGCGGTGGCCTGCGCCATCGTGCCGGAGATGCAGAACAGCGCCGACTCGAACCCCAGCAGCGTGGCGACCTTCTGCTCGAAATCCTGGATCAGCGTGCCGTTGCCATAGGTGTCGTGCGCCACGCCGTTGGCCTCGCACCATGCGGACATCGCCCCGAACTGCTGCGCGGGCGAGGGCTGGCGATGGCCGGGAAGGTGGGTTGTGCAGCTGAGCCGCAGTTCGGCGTCGGTCAAGGCGTTCTCCTGAAAGAGAGAATGTTACCGGCTTTTTGCCTCGGGGGCTGAAAAACCGGCTTTGCGATAGTGTTCGTCGTAGTCCGGCGACAGGGTGCCCATCATCCGGTCCCAGAACAGGAAGTACCAGCTGTAGTTGTAGCGTCCCCGCGCATGGTGGGTATTGTGAGCTGTCGAGGTGTTGACCCAGCGGCCCAGCCAGTGTTTGGACATCGCGCGCGGGAACAGCTCGTAGCCCAGGTGCGTGTACACCGCGAAGGCCGTGTTAATCCAGGTGAAGATGATCAGCGACCAGAAGGTGACCGGCAAAACCAGCAGTATGACGATGCTGGCGCCGCTGTCGATCACCGCCTCCAATGGGCTGATCGAATAGGTGGACCAGGGGCCGGTGTTGGTTGAAAGGTGATGGGTGCGGTGCGCCCAGCGGAACAGGCGGCGGTGGTGCATCAGCCTGTGCGTCCAGTAGAACCAGGTGTCCTGGATCACCATCATCAGCACGACCATCAAGGCGATAAAGCCCCATCCGCGTCCATAGGCGTGCACGCTTTGATAGAAGTGGGTGTGTCGCCCCAGGCCCAATGCAAAAGCGACCGGCATAACACTGCCTATCGCAACGATGCTGAAGATGGAGGTCAGGATTTCACGCCGGACCTGCGGCACGCCGATCGGTTTCGCCTGCAAGCGCTGCCGGCTGCCGGGGCGGTAGCGCCACCACAGCCACAGTGCACCGAACACGGCGACCACGATCAGGTAGTCCCGCGCGACCCGTTCGATGTTGAACAACAGTTTGTACAGCATGGCGCGCCCTTGAAAATAAGATAACGCATGCTAAGGCCGGCGGCGCCGGTCGTGCTTATAAATTGATTAATGTTCCACGTGGACGTTGTGGAATTGCAGCGCCGCCAGGTTGGCGTAGATGCCGCCCAGCGCGACCAGCGACGAATGGGTGCCGGTTTCGACGATGCGGCCGTCTTCCATCACGATGATGCGGTCGGCGCGCTGCACGGTCGCCAGACGGTGCGCGATGATGACCGTGGTGCGGCCGACCATCGCCGCTTCCAGCGCCTTCTGCACCAGCCGCTCGGATTCCGCGTCCAGCGCGCTGGTAGCTTCGTCGAGCAGCAGCAGCGGCGGGTTTTTCAGCAGCGCGCGCGCGATGGCGATGCGCTGGCGCTGGCCGCCGGACAGGCGCACGCCGCGCTCGCCCAGGAAGGATTGGTAGCCCTGCGGCAGGCGCTCGATGAATTCGTGGGCGGCGGCCAGCTTGGCGGCCTGGATCACTTCGGCGTCGGTGGCGCCGGCGCGGCCGTAGCGGATGTTTTCCATCGCATCGGCCGAGAAGATCACGGTATCCTGCGGCACGATGCCGATGGCGCCGCGCAGCGTGTGCAGATCGAGCTTGGTGATGTCGACGCCATCGAGCTTGATGCTGCCGCTCTGCGGATCGTAGAAGCGCAGGAACAGCTGGAACAGCGTGGTCTTGCCGGCGCCGGAAGGGCCGACCACGGCCACCGTCTCACCCGGCTTGATCTCCAGCGACAGATGGCCCAGCGCCGCCGTGTCGGGGCGCGACGGGTAGCTGAACGATACGTCCTGCAGGCTCAAAGCCGCGCCGTTGGCGGCGCGCGGCGGCAGCGCCAGCGGCAGCGCCGGCGATTGAATATTCGACTTGACCGACATCAGTTCCAGCAGGCGCTCGGTGGCGCCGGCGGCGCGCTGCGCTTCGCCCATCACTTCGGACAGGGCGCCGATGGCGCCGGCCACGATGGAAGCGTACAGAATGAATTGACCGAGGTCGCCGCCGGTCATGTCGCCGTTGAGCACAGCGTGCGCGCCCAGCCACAGCACGAACACGATGGTGCCGAACACCAGCACGATGGCGATCATGGTCAGCAGCGCGCGCGCGCGGATGCGGCGCATGGCGGTGCCGAACGCACCTTCGACCGAGGTGCCGAAGCGGTCCGACTCGATCTTCTCGTGGGTGAAGGCCTGCACCGTCGGCATGGCGTTGAGGATTTCGCCGGCCATGGCGGAGGCGTCGGCGATGCGGTCCTGCGAGTCGCGCGACAGCTTGCGTACGCGGCGGCCGAACATCACGATCGGCAGCACGGTCAGGATCAGCAGGCCGATGATGATGGCCGACAGTTTGGGGCTGGTCACGAACAGCATCACCAGGCCGCCGATGAACAGCAGCATATTCCGCAGCGCCATCGAGATGCTGGTGCCCACCACCGCCTGGATCAGCGTGGTGTCGGTGGTGATGCGGGACAGGACTTCGCCGGTCTGGGTGGTTTCGAAAAATTCGGGACTCTGCGTGACGACGTGCTTGTAGACGGCGCTGCGGATGTCGGCGGTGACGCGCTCGCCCAGCCAGGAGACCGTGTAGAAGCGGGCCGCCGTGGCCAGCGCCAGCACGGTGGCGACGCCGAACAGCGCCAGGAACACCAGGTCGACGTGCTCGATGCTCTTGGTGCCGGCGCCGCCGAAGCCCAGGTCGATCATCTGCTTGAAGGCGGCGGGTATCGCCAGCGTGGAGCAGGCGGCGACCACCAGCGCGATACCGGCCAGGACGAACTGGCGTTTGTACGGCAGCAGGAAGGGCGTCAGTCCGCGCAAGGTGGCTAGACTGCCTTTCTTGGCTTCCCTTGCTGTGTTGGGGGCTGCTGCGGACTGGGTGCTGGCGGTGGTGCTGTTGGTCATCGTATGGCTGCTGTTTGTAAGTATTCTTTGTTGACGATTCAGGTGTTGCTAAATTGTTTGCTAAGTTGTTCGGTAGTGCTAAAACTTTATCGGCCGGACATAGCCGGTCATCTCCAGGTAGGCGCGGCCGGCCGGCTTGCCGTCCCGCTCCAGCGTTACCGCGCCTTCCCAGTACACCGCGCCGGTGGAGCGGCGCGAGTCCAGTTCCTGGTCGTCCTGCAAAGGCATGACCTGCCACACGGTGCTGCCGGTGGTGAGCTGGGTCGCGACGGGATACTCGGCATTGGTGCGGGGCGAACGCCACCGCCTTTGCGGGGTAAAGCTGACCTGATCCGGCGAGAACTGCGTGATCTTACCGGATGCATCGCGCCATGTCGCGTGCGACCATAGTTTAGCACCTGTCTTGCCGCGCATCTGGAAAGCCATCAGGGCGCCGCCGTCGGCGAGATTGGCGCCTATCCAATCCCAGCCGGCGGCTTCGGCGGCGACGTACTGGGTCGACCATTCGTGATCGAGCCAGGCGGCGCCGGTGACGGCGACCGCCTTGCCGGCGCTGGTGACGGTGCCGGTGGTGGTCAACTGCGGCTCGCTGTAGTAGTAGCTGCTGTCGGAAAGTTGCGCGCCCTTGCGGGAATAACCACGGTCGCCCTGCAGCAGCACGGGCTGCGACGGCGCCAGTTTCAGCTCCAGCTTGAAGCTGGCGGCGTCGAGGTGGATCTGGTAGCTGCCGTCGGCGGCGCGTTTCATGCGCCAGTCTTCGAGCTTGACGTCGGTGTCGCCAACCTTGACATAGGACAGGCCGAACCCTTCGCGCGCGCTGCGCTGGTCGTGCAGCAGTTTGCCGTTGGCCGGATCGGAGACGGCCGCATGGCCGATGATCAGCTGCTTGGGCGCGAACTGGCTGGGATTGGCGCGGTCATGCTGGGTGGCGCTACGGAAGAAGGTGACCTGGAAACCCAGCGGCTTGCCTGCGGCCGTGTTCAGCCAGCCGGTGACGTACCACCATTCGGTCTTGTAGTCGGGATGGGCGCCGAAGTCCGCCGGAAATCTGAGCGAGGCGCCGGGCGCCAGCGGCGCGACCGCCTTGAACACCGGCTCGGCGGCCTGCGCGGAGACTGCGGCCAACAGCGACACTGACATCGACAGCGCGGCCGCGCAACGTTGTACGAAATGCTTCATTACCAGTCCTCCCTGACTGCACGTATCGGCCCGCCCGACAGCGATTGGCGGCCGGCCAGCAGCGCCGTCAGCGCGGCGGCGGCCAGCAGCAGGCCGGCCACGATGGCCAGCAAAGGCCACGGCAAGTGCAGCTGCATGGTCCAGTGGAAGGACTGCGGGTTGACCACGAAAACCAGTATCAGGCTGATGACCCAGCCGAGCGCGAAGCCGGTGACGATGCCCAGCCCCGTCAAGGCGCCGCCTTCGATGGCCAGTATCGCCAGGATCTGGCGCCGCGTGACGCCGACGTGGCGCAGCATGCCGAACTCCTTGGAGCGCGCCAGCGTCTGCGCCGAGAAGGTGGCGGCCACGCCGAACAGGCCGATGACGATGGCGATCGCCTCCAGCAGATAGGTGATGGCGAAGCTGCGGTCGAAGATCTTCATGCTCATCGCGCGGATCTCGGTCGGCGCGGTGGTCGCCAGCGCGGCGGCGAACGGCAGGCGTTTCATGGCGCTTTCGGTATCGGCGGCCTTGGCGCCAGGCTTGAGCCATAGCGCGGCGTTGCTGGCGTCCATGTCGCCGGTGATGGCGCGGTAGTCGACCAGCCGCATCTGGATCGAGCCGGTTGGGCGGGCATAGTCGCGCCATACGCCGGCCACCTGGAAGGCGTGCAGGGTGCCGTTCAGCGGCAGTTGGATGCGCTGCCCCACGCTCATGCCGTACAGATCGACCATCGCTTCCGATATCCATACCGGCGACGGAGCGCCGGGGCCGGGCACCTGCGTGGCGCCGACGATGGCCAGGGTTTTGCCGGGATCGGCCGGGTCGACGTTACGGGCCATCAGCGCGACCGGCGGTCGGGCCGGCGCCAGCGAGATGGCGCGCATGCGCAGGAAGTCGGCGCTGGCCACGCCGGGCAGGGCGGCGATGGCGGCCTGCTCCTGCGGCCGCAGCCCTGCGGTGGTGCCGGCGCTGGTGGTGCTGACGTAGATATCGGCCGGCAGGATGTGTTGCAGCCAGTCGTCCAGCGATACGCGGAAGCTGGCGACCATGATGGCCATCGCCACCATCAGGCTGAAGCTGGACAGCACGCCGCCCAGCGCGATGCCCGCCTGGCTGGAGGCGTTGGCAAGGCGCGACAGCGTCAACGTGACCACCGGCGAGGCGCCGGGCTTGCCGGCGGTGGCCTTGCTCCAGCGCTGGTGCGCCAGGCGGAACACGATGGCGGCCAGGCGCGGCATCAGCGCGATGGCGCCGACCAGCAGCAGCGCGATCGACAGGTAGCCGAACAGCGGCAGTTCAAATATCGGCGGCGCCTGCGACAACAGCGCGGCCAGCGCGATGCAGGCGAGCGCCGGCCAGGCCTTGGACAGTCGCGACATCGCCGCCTCCTCGGTGCCCGACTTGAGCGCGACGGCAGGCTTGGCGCGGGCCGCGTCCAGCGCCGGCGCGGCGCAACCGAGCAAGGCCACGGCGACGCCGAGCGCGAAGTAGATCGTGGCGGCGACCGGCGTGAACTGCACCTGCGGCCGCACGCCGGAGAAGAAGCCGGCGCCCAGGTCGGCCCCCATGAAGTGCAGCGCGGCGGCCGCCATGCCGTAGCCGGCGGCGATGCCGATGGCCGATCCGGCCACACCCAGGCTCAGGCCTTCGATCAGGATCTGGCGCAGCAGGTGCTTGCGGTCCATGCCCAATACGCGCAGCAGCGCGAACTGGCTGCGGCGGCGTATCACCGACAAGGCCTGGGTGGAGAACACCAGGAAGGCGCCGGTGAACAGCGCCACCAATGCCAGCACGGTCAGGTTGACGCGGTAGGCGCGGCTCATGCCTTCGTTGCGGCTGTTCTGGTCTTCGTCGTTGGGTTGGTTGACGCGGAAACGGCCGGGGTAATCATGTTGGAGTTGTTGTTCCAGCTCGGCCTTGAAGGCGTCGCGATTGACGCCGTCACGCAGCTTGATGTCGATGCGCGACAGCTGGCCGAGCTTTTCGAAGCGCCATTGCGCCGCGCCCAGGTCCATCACGCCGATGCGCTGGCCGGCGCGGGCGCGCTGCAGCGAACCGGCCACGCGCAGTTTCAGCTCGCCCACGCCCACTTGCAGCGTCAGCGGCGCGCCCTTGGCGGGTTTGAGCCATTCTTGCGCCGCCGTCGACAGAAACAGCGCGTCGTCGGCCAGGATATCGGTCGGGTGGTCTTCGGCGGGGACGCCGATCAGGTCGGAGGAGATGAAGCTGGCGCGAAAGACGTCGATGCCGAGGATCTTCAGCGCGGTTGGCTCGCCGGGCACGGAAGCGTCGAACTCCAGCACCGGCGAGGCCGCGGCCACGCCTGCGCGCTGCGCCAGCACCGGGTAGATGGCTTCGTCGAAGAACGGCTCGGTGCCGCGCACCTGAACGTCGGCCACGCCGGATAGCCCCTTGATGGCGGACGAAAATTCGTTGAAGGCGGCGGCGTTGATCAGATGGATGGCAAAGCCGAGCGAGATGCCGACCGCAATCGCGGCAATCGCCACCAGGGCCCGCAGCGGATGCGCGCGCCATTCGCCCAGCAACAGCCAACGTGACAAGCGGCCCATCGCAGCCGAGTCCCGGATCGGCGCCGGGGCGGCTGGTTTTGCTACGGATATCGGTTCATGCATTACTTCGGACACTCCAGCGCCAGGGTGTCGCCGGCGCGTTTGGCGCGCAGCTTGGCGCTATCGAGATTGGGGAGGGTGGCGCGGGCCACGTCTTCATCGGCCCACTGCTTGTTCAGTTTGAGCTTGCCGCAGCGCTTGTGCTGCACGGCTGCGGCCTGCCCGGCTTTGTCGGCTGCGCGGGCATCCTGGGCCTCGCGCTGGAGGCGGGCTTTTTCCAGAGTGGTCGCTTCCTTGCGTTGCCTTGCCAGGTCGCGCGCCGCCGCCGGGTCGGGCGCCGGAGCGGACGGCACCGCCAGCGTCGCCGCAGCCGCCGCGTTGGCGGGACAGGGCATGTCGCTGTAACTGACCTTGCCGTCGACGGTGCATTTGTAGACGCCCTGGGCGTGCGCAGCCAAGGCCACGGCGCACAGCAGCACGGCGCAAGGCAGGCGAAGATGAATGTTCATGGCGGTCCCGTTCACAGAATTTTCCCGGGATTCATGATACCCAGCGGGTCCAAAGCTGCTTTGATGGCCCGCATCATGTTCAGCTCCACCGCCGATTTATAGTGCGCCAGCTCGTCCCGTTTCAGGGCGCCGATGCCGTGTTCCGCCGAAATCGAGCCGCCGAAACCGACCACGCTGTCATGCACCACGCGATTGACCGTGTCCTGGTTGGCCAAAAAATCTTCGTTGGAGATGCCTTCCGGCGGCGCCACGTTGTAGTGCAGGTTGCCGTCGCCCAGGTGGCCGAAGCACACCAACTGGCAGCCGGGGAAGGCAGCTTCCAGCAAGGGCCCGGTGGCCGCGATGAAGTCGGCGATGCTCGATACCGGCAGCGAAATATCGTGTTTGATGTTCTTGCCGGCCTTGGCCTGCGCCAGCGGGATATGTTCGCGCAGCTGCCACAGTCCGGCCGATTGGGCCACCGATGTCGCCACCACCGCATCGCTGATGACGTCGTGCTCCAGCGCCGCGCTGATGGCCTGTTCCAGCAGGCCGACGGCGTGCTGCTCCGATTCGCTGCTGGACAACTCCAGCAGCACGTACTGCGGATGCGGCGCCGCGAACGGCTTGGACAGCGACGGGAACTGCTGCGCCACCAGCTCCAGGCAGTAGCGCGACATCAGCTCGAAGGCGGTCAGGCTGGAGCCGCAATGGTCCTGCATCAGGTTCAGTAATTGCAACGCGTGGGCGGGCGAGGGCAGCGCCGCCAGCGCGGTGATGCTGGCCTTCGGCTGCGGATACAGCTTGAGCACCGCGCCGGTGATGATGCCCAGCGTGCCTTCCGCGCCGATGAACAGGTCGCGCAGGTCGTAGCCGGTATTGTCCTTGCGCAGACCGCGCAAGCCGCTCCAGATCTCGCCCTGCGGCGTGACGACTTCCAGGCCGAGGCACAGTTCGCGCGTATTGCCGTAGCGGAGAACCGCCGTGCCGCCGGCGTTGGTGGACAGGTTGCCGCCGATGGTGCAGCTGCCTCCCGCCGCCAGCGACAGCGGGAACAGGCAGCCCGCTGCGGCTGCGGCTTCCTGCACCTGCTGGAGGATGCAGCCAGCATCCACGGTCATGGTGCGGTTGACGGGATCGACCTGTCGGATAGTGTTCAGCCGCGCCAGGGAGAGGACGACGGCGCCGCCGCTGGCATCCGGCACGCTGCCGAGCACCAAGCCTGTGTTGCCGCCCTGCGGCACCAGGGCCACGCGCCACTGCGCGCAGGCGCGCACCAGCGCCGCCACCTGGTCCACCGACGCCGGCCGCAGCACGGCCAGCGCCTTGCCGGTAAAGCGGCCGCGCCAATCGGTGAGGAAGGGCGCCATGTCGGCGGGCGTGTCGAGTACAAAGGCATCGCCCACCACGGAGCGGCAGTGGGGGAGGAAGTCCATCATTTGACGGTGTTGACCTTGACCTTGTCCAGCAGTTCCTTGGCCAGCTTCTTCGCCGCCTTTTTATACGGACGCAGATACATCACGGCGCACACGAAGTAGATGCAGACGATCAGCGCCTCGCCCCAGGCCAGCCATGCGGACAGCGTACCCTTGTCGCTCCAGCCGCGCACCACGCCTTCGGTGAAGTACAGCAGGATCATCATCGATGTCCACTGCAAGGTATAGATGTCGCGCTTCCACACGCCGTACAGCGGCAGCAGCAGCGGCACCGCCTTCAGCACCAGCCAGGAGCCGCCCGGTTTCAGCGGCGCCAGCACCATCTCCCACAGCACGCACCAGACAATCAGCGTCGCCAGGCTGCCGATGGCGCCCCAGTGAAAATACTTTTGCATCGTGTTTTCCATCATGCGATCCCGTTCAAGCGACGGCGCGCAGTTTGACGGCCGTTTCGGCCAGGCGCCGGCCCAGCGCGATGGCCAGGCGTTTTTCATCTTCCGTGATGGTCTTCGTGCCGTCAAGTCCGGACCAGTGGCTGGCGCCGTAGGGCGTGCCGCCGCTCGAGGTGGTCATCAGTTCCGGATTGGTGTAGGGCAGGCCAAGCACCATCAGGCCGTGGTGGAACAGCGGTATCATCATCGACAGCAGCGTCGATTCCTGGCCACCGTGCAGGCTGCCGGTGGAGGTGAACACGCACGCCGGCTTGCCGGCCAATGTGCCGGACAGCCATTGGGCGGCCGTGCCGTCCCAAAAATACTTCATCGCCGAGGCCATGTTGCCGAAGCGGGTGGGCGAGCCAACCGCCAGGCCGGCGCATTCGGCCAGGTCTTCCAGTTCGACGTAGGGCGCGCCGTCGGCCGGCACGTCCGGCTCGGTGGCTTCGGTCACGGTCGACACGGCGGGCACCGTGCGCAGGCGCGCATCGCAGCCTGGCACGCTCTCCACGCCCTGCGCGATCAACTCGGCCAATTTGCGCGTCGCGCCGTGTCGCGAGTAGAACAATACGAGAATAATCAGATTAGGTTGGTTCATCAGCGGTATTATAGGGCGCTTTAGCGGGTGGCATCGCTGCCACTCTTGTATTTCGATTATTGCTCATGTACGAAAAATATATTCATCCGGTTTTCCAGTATGTTTCCCGCAGTTGCCGTGGCGGGATAGATACAATGCGTTCGCTGTCCTGGCCCGAAGTACGGGACCTGTTCCTGTTTGCCCAACGCCGCCTGCGCGAAGAAAGCCTGCCGCAAGTGGCCGGCAGCCTCACTTTCACCACGGTGTTCGCGCTGGTGCCGTTGTTGACGATCGCGCTGGCGATCTTCACCACCTTCCCGCTGTTTAATTCCTTCCGTAGTTCGCTGGAAGCCTACTTCGTGCAAAGCGTGATGCCGAAGTCGATTTCCACCACCATCCTGAACTACCTGACCATGTTCGCCTCCAAAGCCACGCGGCTGTCGGCGGTGGGCGCGGTGGCGCTGATTTTCACGTCGATCGCGATGATGAACCTGATCGAACGGGTGTTCAACCGCATCTGGCGGGTGCGCGCCGAACGGCGCTGGACCAAGCGCATCCTGGTTTATTGGGCCATCATCACGCTCGGCCCTTTGCTGATCGGTGTGTCGCTGACGCTGTCGGGGCGGGTCTTCATGGCCACCAGCGATTTGATCGGCGACGTGCCGGTGGTCGGCGCGCTGATTTACACGGTGCTGTCGCTGGCGCTGACCACGGCCGGCTTCACGCTGCTGTACGTGGCGGTGCCGAACCGCGACGTCGACTGGTACGACGGCGCCTGGGGCGGCCTGGTGGCCGGCCTGGCGTTCGAGGTGGCCAAGCGCGGCTTCGCGGTCTTCATCACCCAGTTCCCGACCTATTCGAAGATCTACGGCGCGCTGGCGGCGCTGCCGTTGTTCCTGCTGTGGGTGTATGTGTCGTGGTTGATCACGCTGTTCGGCGCGCTGCTGGTGGCCGCGCTGCCGGTGGTGAAGTACGAGCGCTGGTGGCATGAGGCGCAGCCGGGCGGTGAATTCGTCGACGCCATGGCGATCCTGAGGGTGCTGCATCTGGCCTGCAAATGCGGCGATACGGCGCTGGTGAGCGCGGGCGCGATCCGCGCGCGCACGCGGCTGGGCTTCGACGAGATGGACACGCTGCTGGAAAAAATGATGGCCGAGGGCTGGGTAGGGCGGGTCAAGGTCGATGCGCCGCAGCGGGTGCAGTGGGGCAAGCGCGTCAGCGATGGCGACAACTGGGTCATCCTGGCCAATGTGGAGAAGCTGACGCTGGCCGAAGTCTATCGCCTGTTCGTGTTTTCCGGCCTGCCGATCAATGCCGGCGTGGTCAGCGACAGCGACGATGAGCGCGACCAGCAAGTGGCGCGCGAAGCGGCGTCGCTGGCGCGCGAAGTGGAATCGGCCGTCGAGGCTGGCCTGGGCAAGACCCTGGCCGAACACTTCGGGCCGATCGACTGCCGCTAGTCTTTCAAACTGGCCGCGCCGCTGGCGCGCGCCAGGCTTGAGCGGGCGCCTGCCACGGCTTGCAGGCGCTCCCGCAGGTAGTTGCTCAGGCGTGGATGCTGGCTGAAAGCGACGTTGAAGCGGATGTGCCGGTCGGGCGTGTCGTTGGCCGAGAAGGCGGCGCCGCGCATCAGCAAGATATCGTTGCGGAAGGCGTCCTGCACCAGCAAGTCGACGTCCAGGCCTTCCGGCATCGTACCCCACAAGAAAATACCGGCATCGCCGGGCTGCTCGAACAGCACGCCCGCCGCACTCAATTGCTGGGTGCTGGCGTTGCGGGCCGCCATGATCTTGCGATGCAAACGGTCCAGGTGCTTGCGCAGGTTGCCGGCTTTGAGGACTTCCAACAGCACGTACTCGTTCAGCGCAGGCATTGTCATGATGGAATGGATCTTGGTTCGCATCAGCACTTTGAGCAAGGCCGGGGCGGCGGCCAGATAGCCCATCCGCAGGGCCGGACTCAGCGCCTTGCAAAAACTGGAGTAGTAAATCACGCCGTCGAGTCCGGCCATGGCGGCCAGCCGCGTACTGTGGCTCTGCTGGAAGTGGCCGTGTACATCGTCTTCAGCGATCAGGAAACCATGCTGCTGCGCCAGCGTCAACACCTTGTGCAGGTTGGCGGCGCTGCTGCTCCATCCGGTCGGGTTGTGCAGCGCCGTTTGCACGAACAGCAGGCGCGGGCGATGCTCGCGGCAGGCGGCCTCCAACTCGTCCAGGTCGAGACCGTCGGGCCGGCGCTTGATCGGCACCAGCCGTATGCCGTCCTGGCGCAAGCGGCCAAACATCAGGAAATAGCCGGGGTCTTCCACCAGCACGGTGTCGCCAGGCTGCAAAAAACTCCGGCAAATCAGGTCGATCGCATGGGTGCCGCCAAAGGTCGTGAGGATGTGGCCGGCGTCGGCGGCGATGCCGACGCCGCGCAACAGCAGCGCGATGTGTTCCCGGAGTTCCGGCAGCCCCTGCGGCGGACAGCGCGACGCCATGCCGGCGGCGCTGCCGGTCACGGCCCGTTGCACGGCGGTGGCGGGCACCGCGTCCTGCAGCCAGGTCGGCGGCAAGGCGCCGCTGCTGGCCAACAATACGCCGGGGCGTTGATCGTTGGCCTGCTGCGCCAGCCAGACCGGTTCTTGCTCCACGCCCGCTTCCAGCGCGACCTCGTCGGGAATGGACTTGCCGGCGCCGTTGGTCGTGCTGACAAAGAAACCCGCCGTACCATGGGAATCGATGACGCCGGCCGCGACCAGCCTGTCATAGGCCGTCACGACGGTGTTGGTGCTGACCGCCAGCTGGGCGGCAAGCTGGCGTATCGACATCAGCTTGGCGCCGCCAGGCAGCGCCCGGCTCTCGACCATATGGCGCAGCTCGGCCTCAATCTGCGAGGACAGGGCGATGGGCGAGGAGCGGTCGATGGCGAACATGGCGAGAGTCTAGCGTAAAAACATCACGGCGAGGACCAGCAGGATGGCGGCCATCGTCAAATTGAACAGGCGCTGCTTGCGTGGATCTTGCAGGAAGCGGCGGATCGAGACGCCGAACAGGGCCCACATGGCGTTGCACGGCGCGCCGACCAGCATGCCGATCACCGCGATCAGCAGCGCATCGACGACCGTGCTCTGCCCCGCAGGCATGAAGACCGACGCCACGGTGACGGCCTTCACCCAGCTCTTGGGGTTAAGCGCCTGAAAGGTCGCAGCCTGGCTAAATGACACTGCCTTGGCCGCTTGCGCGCCACCCACCGATGCCCCGCTGAGCTTCCAGGCCAGGAACACCAGGTACAGCGAGCCGGCGATGCGCAGCGCTTGTTGCGCCAAAGGGTAGGCGACAAAGACGCTGCCGAGCCCAAGGCACATGAGCATGGTTTGCACGAACATGCCGGCCTGGATGCCCATGATGACTGGCAATGCGCCACGGCCGCCGAAGTTGGCGCCGGTGGTGGCGAGCATGACGTTGTTCGGTCCGGGCGTGGCCGACATCACCAGGCAATAGCTCATCAAGGGCAGCAGTTCGGTCATGGTGTGCATTCTGAGTGTGGAGGTGGCGCCAGTCTAGAAGCGCGGCGCGGTGGGCACAAGGCACAAGAGCCAGGGGCCGGACTCATGCTGTATCAGTCGATGCATGGCGACAGTTGCCGATCGTCCGGCTATCGTTATAGAATCGGCATTCATAAAAATCAACTGGGAGATGTCATGCTGAGAATGCCGATGGCGGTGGTCTTGTTGGGTTTTGCCGGCGTGGCGTCTTCCGCCCAGCAGCTGCACCCGCCGGGTTTGGGCGAGCGTGGCAACGAGGCCAGTATCGCGGTCGACATCAACGCCTCTGGCCAGGTGGCCGGCATCATCGAGGAAGAGAGCGGCCGCCAGCGCGCGGTGCTGTGGAATAAGCGCCTGGTTGAGCTGGGCACCCTCGGCGGCAGCGACTCCTTCACCACCGGCATCAACGTCGGCGGCGACGTCGTCGGCTCGGCGCAGGACGGCGCCGGCCACTGGCGCGCCTTCGTCACCCGTGCCGGCCTGGCGATGCGCGACCTCGGCACGCTGGGCGGCGGCAGCAGCTACGGCACCGGCATCAGCCGCTCCGGCCAGGCGGTGGGCTTTGCCGATACCAGCGACGGCTATTTCCGCGCCTTCTCCACCGGCGCCAATGGCGACGGCCCGCTGGTCGACCTGGGCACCCTGGGAGGCAAAATCAGCTATGCGGCCGGCGTCAACACCGATGGCGTGATCGTCGGCACGGCGGCGCTGTCGGACGGCTATCGCCGCGCCTTCATCTACCGTCCGGGCGTCGGCATGACGGACCTGGGCACGTTGGGCGGACGCTCCAGCGGCGCCACCGCCGTCAACGATTCCGGCGTGGTGGTCGGCTCATCCGAAACGCCAGACCGCCGCTGGCACGCCTTCGTCCACGATGGCAAAAAGATGGTCGACCTGGGCGCGATGATCGGCTACGGCAACAGCTTCGCCACGGCCATTAACGCCGCCGGCCACGTGGTCGGCAGCATCCGCATCGGCGACGAGCGTCGCTCCTTCGTCTACCGCGACGGCAAGATGACCGTGCATCCGGGCGGTTTCGGCCTGTACCTGGTCAACAGCATCAACGCCGAGGAACTGGTGATCGGCGCCAAATACGTCGGCAAGAAGTTCGAGGCGTCGACCATGCACTCGGCCCAGCGCGCCGTGGTCACGCACGGCGACACCGATCTGCTCATGCTGATTGCGGTGGTGCTGGCCACCACCGCGGGCATCGTGATCTACCGCCGCCGTTATCGCGGCATCGTGATGCAAAGCGCAAACCGCATCATCCGCTTCAAGTTCCCGCAAAACTGAACAGGGCATCCAGCACCGCGTCCGGCTGCTCGCTCATCAGCGAGTGGCCGCTGTCCACCGTCACCACCTTGCCGTGGCTGATGGTGGAGGTCAGCAGTTTGGTGGATTTGGGTGGCGTCATCATGTCGCGCGCGCCGAACAGGAACAGGGTGGGGCAGCGCACCGCCTGCGCCGCGACTTCGCCGTTGGCGTAGGCGTTGCAGGCCGAGAAATCCGTGTAGAACACCTGCTGCGGATTGATCTGCGAGATGCGCTGCATCAGCCGGCGCGAACCGCCCATCGTATTGAAGCCCGGTCCGGGGCACGACGGCTTTTGCGCGATCGACGAGTGCGACCAGATGTTGACCATGTCGATGGCGCTCTGCTCATCGGTGCGCGAGGTTTCCAGCAGCGCGTCCGAGACTTTCATCGGATAGGTCGAACCTATCATTCCCAGGTGCGTCACGCGTTCAGGCGCCTGGTGCGACGCTTCCAGCGCGATCAACGACCCCATGCTGTGGCCGAACAGCGCGGCCTTCTGCACGCCGGCGGCGTCCAGCACTTGCAGCAGCCAGTCCGCCAGTTCGGGCACGCTGCCCTTGGCCGCGCCTTTGCTGCGACCGTGGCCCGGCAGGTCCAGCGCCAGCACGCTGTAGCCGTGATGGGCGAAATAGCGGGTCTGCAAAATCCACACCGAATGATCGTTTTGCGCGCCGTGGATGAAGACCACGGTCGGCAGGGCGGCGTTGAACGGCTTGCCGCCGGTGTAGCAGTAGGCGTCCACGCCTTGTACGGTCAGCAGCATGTCATGCTCCTTTCTGCGACAGCTTCAGGCCGCGCGCCAGGTCTTCGATCAAATCGTCCACGTCTTCCAAGCCTACCGACAACCGCATCGTGCCTTCGGTGATGCCGGATGCCGCCAACTGGTCGGCCGGCACGCGGAAGTGGGTGGTGGAGGCGGGATGGATCGCCAGCGACTTGGCGTCGCCGACGTTGGCCAGGTGCGAGAACACCTTCAGGCTGTCGACGAAGCGGCGGCCGGCGGCGCGGTCGCCCTTCAGGTTGAACGAGAACACGGCGCCGCAGCCTTTGGGCAGCAGGCGCTTGGCCAGTTCGTAGTCCGGGTGCGACGGCAGCTCGGGGTAGGACACCGATTCCACGGCGGGATTCGACAGCAGGAACTCGACCACCTTGCGGGTGTTGGCCACGTGCCGGTCCATGCGCAGGCCCAGCGTCTCCACGCCTTGCAGCACGGCGAAGGCGTTGTGCGGGCTCATGACGGCGCCGAAGTCGCGCAGGCCTTCGCGGCGCGCGCGCAGCGCGAACGCCGCCACCGTGGACTCTTCCGTGAACACCATGCCGTGGAAGCCGTCATACGGCTCGCACAGTTCGGCGAAGCGGCCGGTTTGCTCGTAGGCCGCCTGCCAGTCGAAGGTGCCGCCGTCCACCAGCAGGCCGCCGATGGCGGTGCCGTGCCCGCACAGGAACTTGGTCGCCGAATGGAACACCAGGTCGGCGCCGTGTTCGAAGGGCTTGAGCAGGTAGGGCGTGGTGAAGGTGGAGTCCATCATCAGCGGCAGGTGCTGCTCGTGCGCGATGGCGGCGACGGCTTCGATGTCCAGCACGTCCAGGCCGGGATTGCCCAGCGTTTCCGCGAACAGCACCTTGGTGTTGGGGCGGATCGCGGCGCGCCAGGCGTCGAGATCGCGCGGGTCGACAAAGGTGGTTTCGATGCCGAAGCGCTTGAGCGTGTAGGCCAGCATATTGTGCGAGCCGCCGTACAGCGCGCGCGAGGCGACGATGTGCGAGCCGGCGCCGGCGATGGTGGCCAGGCCCAGGTGCATCGCGGCCTGGCCGCTGGCGGTGGCGATGCCGGCCACGCCGCCTTCCAGCGCGGCGATGCGTTCTTCCAGCACGGCGTTGGTCGGGTTCGAGATGCGCGAGTAGACGTGGCCGGCGCGTTCCATGTTGAACAGCGAGGCGGCGTGGTCGGAGTCCTTGAAGGCAAAGGATGAGGTGAAGTAAACCGGTGTGGCGCGGGCGCCGGTGGCGGGGTCGGGCGCCGCGCCGGCGTGCAGCGCGAGGGTGTCAAAACCGGGATATTTGGGTCCGCTCATAAGGTCTCGTTGGAGTGATAGGAATGCCCGGCATCCTACCCTGAATCGCGGCTTGGCAACAGCACTGTAAAAATGTTGCGATTTGCTTATCCAGAGCGCTGGATTTTTTGCCGGGCATACGCTACATTCGCTATAAGGCTACAATAATTAGAACTCCCATTCATATAGCCCACTCAGCGGACAGGACGGCCCAAAATGAAAGTTTCCGAAATTCTTCAGGTTAAAGGCAGCATTCTCTACACTATTTCGCCTGACCAGCCGTTAGCGGACGCCGCCAACACGATGGCGGAAAAAGACATCGGCTCGCTGGTGGTCATGGAATTCGGCGAATTGGCCGGCATGCTGACCTTCCGCGAAGTGCTGCGCGCGCTGCACGAAAACGCCGGCACGGTCGGCGCCGGTACGGTGCGCAAGCATATGGACGACCATCCGATCACGGTGACCCCGGATACCGAGGTCAACGAGGTGCGCCGCATCATGCTGGAAAAGCACGCGCGCTATCTGCCGGTGATGAACGCCAAAACCATACTCGGCGTGATTTCATTCTACGACGTCGCCCGCGCGGTGCTGGAAGCGCAGAGCTTCGAGAACAAGATGCTGAAGGCGTATATCCGCGATTGGCCGGCTGAAACGGCTGACCAGGCGGATTAAGCCCGCATAGTAGAAACGAAAAACGCCATGTGGCATTGCGACGATCTTGAGCGTCGCAAGCGCACATGGCGTTTTTTTATTTAGGCCGCGCCTTCGAGCGCGTCGTTGCTGAGCCAGCCGTTGAGCGCTGTCGCCGTCATCGGCCGCGCGAACAGGAAGCCCTGCGCCAGCGGACAGCCCAGCGCTTGCAGTATCTGTGCCTGGCGCTCGTCTTCCACGCCTTCCGCGATCACGGCCAGGCCCAGGTTGCGGCCCAGCTGGATCACCATCTCGGCGATGCTGCTGCCGCGCGCGGAACCGGTGATCTCGGTGACGAAGGCGCGGTCGATCTTCAGGCGGTCGATCTGCAAACGCTGCAGGTAGGACAGCGACGAGAAGCCGGTGCCGAAGTCGTCGATCGCGATGCTGACGCCGGTCTGCTTGATCTGGCCCAGCATCTTGATCAGCATGTCCGGCTCTTCCATCGCCATCGATTCGGTGATCTCCAGTTCCACGAACTCCGGCGGCGCGCCGGTGTCTTCCAGCGCCTTGCGCAGCATCTCCAGGAAGTGCGGATGGCGGAACTGCACCTGCGAGACGTTAATCGACATCATGAAGTTGGTATGCCCGGCCTTGCGCAGGTCGACCAGCTCGCGGCAGGCGGTGCGCATCACCCATTCGCCCAGGTCGATGATCAGGCCCGAATACTCGGCGATCGGGATGAAGCGGTCCGGCGAGATGAACTTGCCGTCCGGCGTCTGCCAGCGCAGCAGCGCCTCGGCGCCCACCGGCCGGCGCGTGGCCAGGTCGATCTGCGGCTGGTACACCACGAACAGCTGGTTCTGGCCGAAGGCGGTGCGCAGCGCGTGCATCATGCGCACCCGTTCGCGGATCTCCACGCCCATCGAGCGCGAGAAATAGAAGTGGCCGGCGCGCTGCTGCGACTTGGCGCGCTTGAGAGCGATGTCGGCGTCCTTGAGGGCGTCGGCGCCGCTGCCTTCATGCTCGCCCAGGCGCACCAGGCCCAAGGTGGCCGACAGCTGCACGTCCTGGCCGTCGATGCTGAACGGGTGGGCGAACAGCGCCAGGATATTGGCCGGGTTGACTTGCGCGGAATCGCCCAGCACGCAGAAGATGTCGCCGCCGATGCGCGCCACCGTCAGCTGGTCGCCCAGCTGCGTTTGCAGGCGGCCGGCGACGGCCAGCAGCAGCATGTCGCCGAACTGGTGGCCCAGCGCGTCGTTGGTCTCGGCAAAGTGATCCAGGTCAACCAGCGACAGCGTGGCCTCGTCGCGCGCCGGGCCGGCCAGCGTGGCGTCCAGGATCTCGACCAGGCGGGTGCGGTTGGGCAGTTTGGATAGCTGATCGTAGAAGGCGGCGTTGTGCAGGTGCGTGACCAGCTCCACGTTGTCCAGGCCCACCGCCACGTTGGAGCAGAACACTTCCAGCAGGCGTTCGTCGATCTCGGTCGGCGCGCGGCCGACGTCGAGGTAGGCGACGAAATCGCGGCTGGCCTTGCCGGCGAAGTACAGCGTGATGAAGTCCGGGCCGTAGACGTTGCGGCGCTGGCCCAGGGTCAGCTCCATGGCGTCGTACACCGGCTTGTGGTCCTGGTCGCACAGCGTGGCGTTGTCGAGGTGGCGGTAGCTGCCGATGGTGGCCATCACCATCAGCTGGTGGCAACCGTCTTCCGGGCATTCCTGCACGCACAGCACGCCGTTGCCGTCCTGGCCGAGCAGGTCGGCAATCTGGGCCAGCACGCCGGAGGCGAAGTTCTGCACCCCGTGCAGCGACATCAGCTGGGTGCTGGCGTGGACGATCTGGTTCAGGCCGCGGCGGCTGTCGTTGATCTTGCGGATTTGTTCGTAGGAGCGGATCGCCGCCGTCACCGTGGTGAACAGCTTGATGCGGGTCAGCTCGGACTTGGTCTTGTAATCGTTGATGTCGAAGTCGCGGATGGCGTCGATCTCCGGCGCATAGCCGGGCTGGCCGGTGCGCAGGATGATGCGCACGTCGGCCAGGTTCAGCGTTTCGCGGATGTAGCGCACCAGGTGCAGGCCGGCGTCGTCCTGCTCCATCACCACGTCGAGCAGGATGACGGCGATTTCGGTTTCGTGTTTTAACAGTTCGCGCGCCTGCCCGGCCGAATACGCATGCACGAATTCGAGCGGGCGCTGCTGCATGTCGAGGTTGCCGAGCGCGAAAGTGGTGGTCGAGTGTACATCCTCATCGTCGTCGATGATCATGACCCGCCAAACGTTGCGGGCACCCGCTACCGCAGGAGCCGTCGGATGCTCTTCTAAGAATACCAGATCGTCTTGATCGTCCTTGGATTGCTCAAGGGGTGTGATCGGTGGGGGCATGTGTAGCTTCTCCAGGATTTCTCGGTGTTCTTGAGTTCAAGTATATAGCGAATTGTTAAAAAGAACGCGGTTTTCCCACGGTTTATACAGAACGTTGCATACTGATGTGCAAGTTTGCCATGCTTACATTGAAAGAATGATATTTTACCAATGGAAACTTGTGTCTTGGAAAATATTATGGCGGCGCGACGGCAATCGCCGCCGGCTGGTAGAATTGGGTACTTTCCACCTTTTTCCAAAGATTCTCTTCCTATGTCCGGCAATACATTTGGCAAATTGTTTTCTGTTACTACGTTTGGTGAGTCGCACGGTCCCGCGATCGGTTGCGTGATCGATGGCTGCCCACCGGGACTGCCGTTGTCGGAAGCGGACATCCAGCCGGAACTGGACCGCCGCAAGCCGGGCACGTCGCGCCACGTGACGCAGCGCAAAGAGCCGGACACGGTGGAAATCCTGTCGGGGGTGTACCTGGGCGTGACCACCGGCACGCCGATCGCGCTGCTGATCCGCAACGAAGACCAGCGCAGCAAGGACTACGGCAATATCGCCGAGAGTTTCCGTCCCGGCCACGCAGATTACACTTATTGGCACAAATACGGCGTCCGCGATCCGCGCGGCGGCGGCCGCTCGTCGGCGCGCCTGACGGCGCCGGTGGTCGGCGCCGCCGCCATCGCCAAGAAATGGCTGAACCAGCAATACGGCACCGTGTTCAAGGGTTGCATGAGCCAGCTCGGCGAGATCGAGGTGCCGTTCCAGGACTGGATCCACGTGCACGACAACCCGTTCTTCGCGGCCAGCGGCGACGCCGACCTGATCGCCCGCATGGAAGAGGCGATGGACGAACTGCGCAAGGCCGGCGATTCGATCGGCGCGCGCATCGACGTGATCGCCCAGAACATCCCGGTCGGCCTGGGCCAGCCCATCTACGACAAGCTCGACGCCGACATCGCCTACGCGATGATGGGCATTAACGCCGTCAAGGGCGTGGAAATCGGCGCCGGCTTCAAGTCGGTGGCGCAGAAGGGTTCCGTGCATGGCGACTCGCTGACGCCGACCGGCTTCATCGGCAACAACGCCGGCGGCGTGTTGGGCGGTATTTCGACCGGCCAGGACATCACGGTGTCGATCGCCATCAAGCCGACCTCGTCGATCCGCACGCCGCGCCAGTCGATCGACATGGACGGCAAGCCGGTGATGGTCGAAACCTTCGGCCGCCACGATCCGTGCGTCGGCATCCGCGCCACGCCGATCGCCGAGGCGATGCTGGCGCTGGTGCTGATGGACCACGCGCTGATGCACCGCGCGCAGTGCGGCGACGTCCACGTGACGACGCCGAACATCGCGCCGCCGGTATCGCCGGTATCGCCGACCTCGCGATAAGCGGTGCCGGCACAAGCCCTCAGCTTCGCCTTATTCCTGTTTTGCTACTACGCGCACGCGGGAACCTGGACCACTTACGCCACGCTGTTCTTTGCCGATAAAGGCATGACGGTGGCGCAGATCGGCGTGTTGATGTCGATGACGCAGGTGCTGCGCATCGTCGGCCCCAACGTCTGGGGCTACGTCGCCGACCATTACGACCGCCGCGTGCAGGTGCTGCGCATGGCCGGCTTTGCCGCGCTGGTGGGATTCTCCGGCTTCTTCTTCGGCAGCACCTTCGCCCACTTCATGCTGGCGATGATCGTGCTGAACCTGTTCACCAGCGGCCAGGCGCCGATCTGCGAAGCGCTGATGCTGTCCGAGATGCGCGGCGACCTGACCTTCTATGGCCGCATCCGCATGTGGGGTTCGATCGGCTTCATCGTCTCGGTGACGCTGGCCGCCTACGCGCTGGAACACTACGGCATCGTCGCGCTGCCGTGGGTGGCCGCGGTGCTGCTGATGCTGACCATCGCCGCCGCGTTCCGCCTGCAGGACGTGCCGCGCCGGGTGCACAAGGTGGCGCCGCCGCCGTTGATGTCGCTGCTGCGCCGGCGCGAGGTGATCGCCTTCTTCTCGTCGACCGCGCTGATGGTGGCGGCCCACACCTCGCTGTACACCTTCTATTCGCTCTACCTGGAACGCAGCGGCTACAGCAAGACCGTGATTGGCGCCATGTGGTCGCTGGGGGTGCTGGCCGAGGTGCTGCTGTTCTACTTCCAGGCGCCGCTGTTCAGGCGCTGGGGCGCCAAGGTCATGATGTATGTGACGCTGGCGGCGGCGCTGGTGCGCTTCCTGATGATCGGCTTCGGCCCGCACGTGCTGTGGTTGCTGATCGTGGCGCAGGTGCTGCATGCGGCCACGTTCGCGCTGCATCACTCGGCGTGCGTGATGACTTTGCAGCGCTGGTTCTCCGGGCCCTTGCAGGCGCGCGGCCAGGCGCTGTACATGAGCATTTCGTACGGCGTCGGCGGCTCGCTGGGCGGGCTGTTCCTGGCGCAATGGTGGGAGCGGGCGGGGCCGGAGTCGGTGTACTACGTGGCGGCGGTGCTGGTGCTGTGTTCCGCGCTGGCTGCCGTGCTGTCCTACCGCTGGCAGCAGCGCGATACATACTGAGCTAACTCCGGGTGGAGGTGGCTTCCTGCTTGTGGCGGCGCTCGACCGCCTTGACCACCAGGGCGCGCATGTCGTTCAGCAGCGAGAACTCGGTCTGGCTCAGCTGGATAGGCGGGAAGGAATCGTCCCAGTCGCCATACAGGAAGCCGGCCGGCTGGCCGTTGGCCGACAGCGGCAGGATCACGAAGCTGCGCGCTTCGGACAAGGAACTCTTCCACCATAACGGCAGCTTGGCGGCGAACTTGGCGTCGCGGGCGTTTTCGATGAAGATCACGCGGTCGCTGTTCAGGGCGGCGTGGAAGACATTCGGCTCGTAGGCGTCGTCGAAAGCCAGCGCCGGCAGCAGCTCCCTGCTGCCCTCGCCGAAGCTGATCTTGGCGGTGTACTGGCTGTCCCTGCGGTTGCGCACAAACGCCACCGCGCGCGAGAAGTCCAGGCCTTTGTACACGGTCTCCAGCGCGATCTGCACCATCTGGCCGGGGTTGGCCGTCTCCAGCATGTCGCGCATGTCGGCCAGGCCGCTGAGCAGGATCTTGTTGCCGGCGGCGCGCTGGCGCGTCTTGGCCAGCGCCTTGGCGCGGCGCTCGGCGGGGCGCGACAGCGGCGCGATGGTCAGGTCGGCCGCCGCCACCACCTTGGCCTGCTCGATGGCGTGCATCAGGTTGTCCGGTTCCACGCCCAGCATGGAGGAGTAGGCCACTGTAAGTTGCTTGACCACGGCGGCGCCGTCCGGATCGTCGTGCCACAGCGATTCCGCGCACAGCGCCGACATCGTCGACAGGCCGGCGATCCAGTCCGAGGTGCTCACCTCGGCGCCCGGCGCCGGCGGCGCGACCTTGCGCATGCCGTTCACCAGCGTGCCGGGCAGGCCCCAGTGCAGGGCGGCGGCGTGGCCGATTTCTTCCATCGTCAGGCCCAGCATCTCCGGCGCGATGTCGTCGATGTTGCGGCCTTCCTGGTCGGCGGTGTGCTGCAGCTCGTTCCAGCGGTCCGGCATGTAGAAGGTCATCATCATGCGGCCCAGCGTGTGCAGCATCGAGCACACCACGGCTTCCTCGCCGTGGCGGCTTTCGGCGGTGTAGGCGATCTGCTGCGCCACGATCCCGGCCAGCACGGCCTTTTCCATTTCGATGTGGGCGATGGTGGCGTCGGGCGAGCCGGCGGCCAGTTCCTCGATCAGCTTCAGGCCCAGCGCCAGGTGGCCGATGGCCTCCGTGCCCAGCACCAGCACCGCCTTGGAGACGGTGTTGACATGTTGGCCGAAAGCCGAATACATGCCGCTGTTGGCCAGCCGCAGCACCTTTTGCGTCAGCACCGGATCGGACAGCACGGTGCGGGTCATGTTGAATTCCTGCTCGTCCTCGCCGCGCATCGCGCCCAGGATGGCGGTGATGGCCTTGGCGAAGCCCGGCATGTCGCCGCGCCGGCGGGTGCAATCCCACAGCGTCGCCAGCGTGGCGTCGCCCAGCGGGGTGCTGGCGGTGAAGCGCGCCGTCATTGCGCCACCTGGCGCAGTTCGGCTGGCACCACTTTGACGTGGATGCTTTCCTTGAGCGCGGCCATGGCCACGTTGGCGGCCATCGGCTTGCCGGTCAGGTAGCCCTGGATGTACTGGCAGCCGCGCTGTTCCAGGTATTCCATCTGGCCTTCGGTTTCCACGCCCTCGGCCACCACCGACAGGTCGAGGTGCTTGGCCAGGTCGAGCACGGCGTTGCAGATGGCGCCGTCCTTCTGCGAACCGGGCAGGTCGCGGATGAAGGTGCGGTCGATCTTCAGTACGGAAATCGGGAAGCGCTTCAGGTAGGCCAGCGAGGAATAGCCGGTGCCGAAATCGTCAATCGCGATGCGGGCGTTGCGCTCCGCCATCTTGGACAGGATGGACTCGGCATGCACCGGGTCGATCATCAAAGTGCCTTCTGTGATTTCTAAAACCAATTGCTCACCAAGTAGGCCGGAGAAGGCGATCGCATCGTCCAGCACGTCGAGAAATTTATCATTGCGGAACTGCCGCGGGCTGATATTAACAGAGATGTACAGGCTGCGCTTGGCCACCTCTTCGAACTGTTTCAGCTGTACGCAGGCCGCTTTCAAGGCCCAGGCGCCCAGCAAATTGATGAGCCCGTTGGTCTCGGCGATCGGGATGAAGCGGGCCGGCGGCACCATGCCCAGGGTCGGATGCTTCCAGCGCATCAGCGTCTCGAAGCCCTGGATCTCGCGCGTGCGGGCGTTGACGATGGGCTGGTAGTAGAGCATGAACTCGCCCTCGCGCACGGCCTGGAACATGGCAGCTTCCAGCGAAATATCGTGCTCCGGCGGGCCGGACTGGGACTGGCTGTAGACCACGCAACGGGCCTTGCCGGTTTCCTTGGCGCGCGACATGGCGGCGTCGGCCAGCGCGACCAGCCGCACCTCGTCCTCGGCGTGCTGCGGATACACCGCCACGCCGACCGAGGCGCCGACGTAGATCGTGTGGTGGTCGATTTCGAACGGCGACTGCAAGGTGGCGATCAGGCGGCCGGTGACCAGCTTGATCTGGGCCTCGGTGGCGGTGCCGGGCAGCACGGCGACAAACTCGTCGCCGCCGACGCGGGCCAGGGTGTCGCTGTCGCGCAGGGTCTTGCGCAGGCGGGCGGCGGCGGTGCGCAGCACGGCGTCGCCGATCGGATGGCCGAGGCCGTCGTTGACTTTCTTGAAGCCGTCCAGGCCGATGGTGGCGACCGAGAAGCCTTGGCCGGAGCGGCGCGCGTTGGCGATCACCATGCGCATGCGGTCCGACAGCAGCAGGCGGTTGGGCAGTTCGGTCAGGGCGTCGTGGGTGGCCATGTGGCGCAGGCGTTCTTCGGTGGCGTGCTGCACCGTCATGTCGCGGCCGACCACCAGCAGTTCGCTGGCGCCGTGCTGGTTGGCGTAGCAGGAGACCCGCAATTCGTGCCAGATCTCGGCGTCCGGTGTCTTGATCCGGGCTTCCAGCAGACGGGACTGGCCCGACGCGCCCACGTCGGCCAGCAGGGCGGCCAGCGGCGCCTGCTCGTCCACCGACATCAGGCGGGGCAGGGTGTCGCCGGCCAACGGTGTCTGGCTGGCGATCAGGGTGACCGCGCGCTTGCTGGCAAACAGTATCTGCCCCAGCTGATTCAGGCGGAAAACAACATCGCCCGCCTCTTCCATGAGGTTATCCAATTCATGACGCGGGGATGGGGCTGGGATACTGGAAAACATCGCGAGGATCTAATCTTTCATTTTATACATGTAACGTGGCTGCGCGAATCTTGCAAAACCAGAACGCAATGTATCACTGATGAGAGTGGAATTACATGAAAAATGACAACATCCGGGCTACTTTTACAGTTTTCTATTGAGTTAGGCTAAAAAATAGGGTTGCCACAGGGGACGGCACGGCTGTTTCGGGCAGCCGTGCGAGGGGGATTCAGGCGCTTTTGGCGGCCGGCCCGGCGTAGCGAGGGCCGAGCTCGGCTGCACGGTTGGCATAGTGTAGCTGGCCGATATGCTGGACCAAGTGGACCGCTCCGCCGGTGTGGGCCGGGAATCCGAGCAAGCGCACGGAAATGAGGTCGGCCTCGTCGCTGCCGACGACGCCCCGTCCGACTTGATCCTGCGCAGTGGCGGACAGGGCGAACAGCAGGCGGTCGCGGATCTCGGCCAGGCCAGGCGCCGGCGTTGCGTCCTCGGTCCGGGTTGGGATGGCTTCCGTGTCCGGCGCCGGCGGCAGGCCGGCGGCGCGGACCGCGTTGCGCAGCAGCGCTTCCGGCACCGACTCGGCGCGCAAGGCTTGCACCTCTTCAGCGTAGCGCTGCTGCAGCGCGGCGGCCAATGCCAGTGCCGCGTCGGACGCCAGGTCGGCGCGGATTTGGCTCAGGCGTATCAGGTTGCGGGCCACCGGGCTGATCGCCGTCTGGCAGAAATAACGGCTTTCGATCAGCTGCGCGCTGTCGAAGTCGACTTGCAGGCCTTCGACCATGGCGCACAGGATGGCTTCCGGCGCCGGCGCGTGGCCGCCGGTGCGCTCGCGCAGCATGGCGGGCGCCACCTGCAGCAGGGTCTGCACCGGTGGGGACGTCAGGGCGCCGCTGGGCAGGCGAAAGCCCTTGACGTCCCACGGCTGCACGGCCGGCGCGTCGGCCGCCATGCTGCCGTGCACCAGCTCGGCGACTTCTTCCTCGTTGTCGGCCACCGCGTGCAGCAGGCCGGCGCGCAGCGCCTGGTCGGCCGTCAAGGTCGCGCCTTCCAGCAGCAGCGGCATGGCGCCCTGCAAGCCGGCCAGGCGCACGCTGCGGGCGATCTCGCCCGCCACCGGCGCCACGCCCAGGTGCACTTGCGGCAGGCTGAAGGTGGCGTCATGCAGGCTGATGCGGTGATGGCAGGCCAGCGCCAAGCCCAGCGCATGGCCGCTGACGTTGCCGCCCAGCGTGGCGATCACCGGGATGCCCAGGCATTCCAGCCGTCGCAGCAAGGCGTTGTAGGCGCCCAGCATCAGCATGCAATCGCCGGCCTGGGCCGTTGTCAGCGACATCAGGTGTTCCACTTCGTGGTCGGAATCGCCGGCGTCGGCGTGGAAGCCGACGATGACGCCGTGCAGCTCGCCGCGCTTGGCTTCCAGCTTGTCGATCAGCGCCGCCAGCTCGCGCTGGAACAGGCGGCTCAGCGGATTGATGGCGCGCGCGGCCAGCATGACGGTGATGGCGCCGCCGTTTTGATGTGTGGTGATCATGATCATGTTGGTTCCGCTCAGACGCGTTCGATGATGGTGGCGATGCCCATGCCGCCGCCGACGCACAGGGTAATCAGGCCGCGCTTGAGTTCGCGGGCTTCCAGTTCGTCCAGCAGGGTGCCGAGCAGCATGCAGCCGGTCGCGCCCAGCGGGTGGCCGAGCGCGATGGCGCCGCCGTTGACGTTGACCTTTTCTTCCGGCACGCCCAGTTCCGTCATGAAGCGCATGACCACCGAGGCGAACGCTTCGTTGACTTCGAACAGGTCGATGTCGCCGATCTCCAGCCCGGCTTTGAGCAGCGCCTTGCGGGCCGCCGGCGCCGGGCCGGTCAGCATGATGGTCGGATCGGTGCCGGTGACGGCGGTGGCCAGCACGCGCGCGCGCGGCTTCAGGCCGAGCCGGTTGCCGGCGGCCTTGCTGCCGATCAGCGCGAGCGCGGCGCCGTCGACGATGCCGGACGAATTGCCGGCCGTGTGGATATGGTCGACCCGCGCCAACTGCGGATACTTGCGCAGGGCCACGCTGTCGAAGCCCATCCTGCCTGCCGCCTCGAACGAGGGCTTCAGGCCGCTCAGCGTTTCGATGGTGGTGTTGGGCTTGATGAATTCGTCTTCTGCCAGGATCAGCACGCCGTTCTGGTCGAGCACCGGCACCACCGAGCGGAAGCGGCCGGCGGCGCGCGCGGCGGCGGCCTTTTGCTGCGAGCGCATGGCGTAGGCATCGACCTGCTCGCGGGTATAGCCGTCCAGCATGGCGATCAGGTCGGCGCCTATGCCTTGCGGCAGGAAGTCGGTGTTGAGGCTGGTTTCCGGGTCCAGCGCCCAGGCGCCGCCGTCAGAGCCCATGGCCACGCGCGACATCGACTCGACGCCGCCGGCCACCACCAGGTCTTCCCAGCCGGAGCGCACTTTCTGCGCCGCCAGGTTGACCGCTTCCAGGCCCGAGGCGCAGAAGCGGTTTAGCTGTACGCCCGCCACTTTCCAGTCCCATCCGGCCGCCAGTGCGGCGATCTTGGCGATGTCGGCGCCCTGGTCGCCGACCGGCGTGACGCAGCCGAGCACCACGTCGTCGATCAGCGCGGTGTCGAGTTTGTGGCGCGATTGCAGCTCGCGCATCAGGCCGGACAGCAGCGTGATCGGCTTCACGCTGTGCAAACTGCCATCCTTCTTGCCCTTGCCGCGCGGGGTGCGGATGGCCTCGTACACATAGGCTTCGGTCATGGAATCTCCTTATCTGGACGACTATCATAGAGTGCAAACGACAACAAAGCAACTGCTTGCTTCGTGCCGGTATTTGCGCTAGTCTGACCTGATAATAAGGGGATAGACCATGTTTGACAGCCACGAACATCAAGAATTGCAACGCACACTGAAGCGCTTCATCGACAGCGAAATCAATCCGCACGTGGATGAGTGGGAGGAGGCTGGCATATTTCCGGCGCACGCGCTGTTCCGGAAAATGGGCGAGCTCGGTTTGCTGGGCCTGACCAAGCCGGTCGAGTACGGCGGCCTGGGCCTCGACTATTCGTACTCGATGGCGATGGCCGAGACGCTGGGCCACGTCGACTGCGGCGGGATTCCGATGGCGATCGGCGTCCAGACCGATATGTGCACGCCGGCCCTGGCGCGTTTCGGCTCGGATGCCTTGTGCCGCGAATTCCTGGCGCCGGCCATCAGCGGCGAGATGGTGGGCTGCGTCGGCGTGTCGGAAGCGCATGCGGGATCGGACGTGGCGGCCATCAAGACCCACGCTCGCAAGGACGGCGGCGACTACATCATCAACGGCAGCAAGATGTGGATCACCAACAGCTTGCAGGCCGACTGGATGTGCGTGCTGGTCAACACCTCCGACGGCCCTGCGCACAAGAACAAGACGCTGGTGATGGTGCCGATGGATACGCCGGGCGTCTCGGTGGGCAAGAAAATCCGCAAGATCGGCATGAACGCCTCCGACACCGGCCTGATTTACTTCGACGAGGTGCGCGTGCCACAGCGCCATGCCATCGGCGAGGAGGGGCAGGGCTTCGTCTACCAGATGCTGCAATTCCAGGAGGAGCGCCTGTGGGCCGCCGCCAACGCGGTGCAGACGCTGGCCAACTGCATCGACCTGACGGTGGAATGGGCGCGCGAGCGGGCGATGTTCGGCGGCCGGCTACTGGATAATCAGCATGTCTATTTCAAGCTGGCGGAATTGAAAACGGAAGTGGAGAGCCTGCGCGCGCTGACCTATCGCGCCGGTCAGCTATATATTAGCGGGCAGGATGTGACGGAGCTGGCCTCGATGTGCAAGTTGAAGGCGGGACGCCTGCTGCGCATCGTGCCCGATGCGTGCATGCAGTTCTGGGGCGGCATGGGCTACAGCTGGGAGAACCGCGTGGCGCGCATGTTCCGCGATGGCCGCCTGACGTCCATCGCCGGCGGCGCCGATGAAGTCATGTTGGGCATCATCGCCAAGCAGATGGGCATCTTGCCCAAGAAGGAGAGGAAATGAATCCATTCGATACGCATGAAGTGCGCAATACGGTTGCGCCGTTTGAAAACGTCAACCTGTATGCGGCCGATCCGGCCTTGCAGCAAGCCTTGCTGCGCGAGGGCGGCGCTGCCGCCGCCGAGTCGCTGCACGCGCTGGGCGCGCAACTGGGCCGGGCCGAAGTGCTCGACCTGGCGCGGCTGGCCAATCTGCACTCGCCCAAGCTGCATAACTTCGACCGCGGCGGCAAACGCGTGGACGAGGTGGAGTTCCATCCGGCCTGGCATAGCTTGATGACCTTGTTGATCGAGAACGGCGCGCACTCGTCGCCGTGGCTGGGCGGTTCTGGCGCACAGGTCGCGCGGGCGGCGCGCTACATGCTGTTCGGACAACTGGAGAACGGCTCGCAATGCCCGGTGACGATGACGTATGCCTCGGTGCCGGCGCTGAGGCAGGCGCCGAAGATCGCCGCCAAGTGGCTGCCGAAAATCCTGTCGACGGAATACGATCCGCGCTCGCTGCCGGTGGAGCAAAAGCGCGGCGCCATCATCGGCATGGGCATGACGGAGAAGCAGGGCGGTTCCGACGTGCGCTCCAACACCACCCGCGCCGAACCGGTGCTGCCGGCCGATGCGCGCGCGATGTTCGGCGACGAGGGCGAGGAGGTGTACCGCATCGTCGGCCACAAATGGTTCTTTTCGGCGCCGCAGAGCGATGCGCACCTGATCCTGGCGCAGACCGATGACGCGGGCAGCGCGGGCTTGTCGTGCTTCTTCCTGCCGCGCTACCTGCCGGACGGCAGCCGCAACCAGATCCGCGTGCAGCGCCTGAAGGACAAACTGGGCAACCGCTCGAATGCGTCGTCGGAAGTGGAGTTCACCGGCGCGTATGGCTGGTTGATCGGCAAACCGGGGCGCGGCATTCCGACTATTTTGGAAATGGGCAGCCATACGCGTCTCGATTGCGTGCTGGGTAGCGCCGGCACCATGCGCGCGGCGCTGACGCATGCGCTGCATCACGCGCGCGGACGTTCGGCGTTCGGCCGGCCGCTGTCCGAGCAGCCTTTGATGCAGAACGTGCTGGCCGACCTGGCGCTGGAATCCGAGGCCGCGACCGTCTTCGGCATGCGGCTGGCGCGCTGCTTCGATGAGGGCGACGATCCGGCTCAGGCGCTGCTGGCGCGCATCCTGACGCCGGCCGGAAAATACTGGATCTGCAAGCGCGGCCCGGCCTTCGGCGCGGAGGCGATGGAAGTCATCGGCGGCAGCGGCTATGTGGAAGACGGCCCGCTGGCGCGCCTGTACCGTGAACTGCCGGTCAATTCGATCTGGGAAGGTTCCGGCAACGTCATGTGCCTTGACTTGCTGCGCGCCTTCGGCAAGACTCCTGCCGCGCGCGCAGCGTTGGCGGCCGAGCTGGCGTTGGCCGGTGACTCCGATGGCGACTACGTCCGCTACACGCAGGCCTTGCTGGCCGACCTGGATCAGCCGCAGTCCGACGAATTCGGCGCCCGCGTGCTGGCCGAGCGTGTCGTGCTGGCGGTGCAGGCCGGCCTGTTGCTGCGGCATGCGCCGGCTTATGTTTCATCGGCGTTTGTCGCATCGCGGCTGGCGCGCGAGCCGGGCGGCGCGTTCGGACGCCTGCCGGCGGGCGTCGATTGCGCCGCGATCCTGGCGCGGGCACTTGTTGAATAAATTGGATAAATAGTTATGACGAATACAGCCCCTGTCGACAACCGCCGCGCCGATCTGGTGCGCGTGGCCGCACGTCTGTTCCGCGAGCGCGGCTTCGACGGCACCACCACGCGCGACATCGCCGATGCGGTCGGCATGCGCTCCGGCAGTCCGTTCTATCACTTCAAGAGCAAGCAGGAGATCCTGGCCGCCGTGATGGAGGAGGGCCTGGTGGCGGGGCTGCCGGCCGCCGAGCAGATCGCCGCCGGCGAACTGCCGCCGCGCGCCAAGTTCCAGGCGCTGGTGCGCGCGCACCTGGAGATCGTGCTGGGAGAAGGCCACGACTTCATTCCGGTGCTGCTGTACGACTGGCGCCGCCTGACGCCTGAGCTGCGTGAGCGCGTGCAAGTGCTGCGCGACCGCTACGATCAACTATGGCAGGACGTGGTGAACGAATTGTCCGCCGCCGGCCTGCTGCGCAGCGACAGCGCGGTTGCCCGCCTGCTGCTGATGGGCGCCATTAACTACAGCGTGCTGTGGTACAAGCCGGGCCAGGGATCGAACCTGGACCAGATAGCAGAGGAGGCGGTCGCCATGTTTCTGGGACCGGAGGGCTAGTATAATAACCGGCACATACCGACTGAAAAGAGCAAACAATGAAACAAGATCCGCGTTTTCCTAATCTGTTCATCACCGACCATCCGCTGATCCAACATAAACTGAGCCACATGCGCGCCAAGGATACGTCGACCCGTACCTTCCGCGACCTGCTCAAGGAAATCACGCTGCTGATGGGTTACGAGATCACGCGCGACCTGCCGCTGACCACCCGCACCATCGAAACCCCGTTGATGACCATCGATGCACCGGTCATCGCCGGACGCAAGCTGGCCATCGTTCCTATCCTGCGCGCCGGCATCGGCATGAGCGACGGCCTGCTGGACCTGGTGCCGTCGGCCCGCGTCGGCCACATCGGCGTGTTCCGCGATCCGGAAACCCACCAGCCGGTGGAATACCTGGTGCGCCTGCCGGACACGGTGGAACGTACCTTCATCCTGTGCGACCCGATGGTGGCGACCGGTAATTCGGCCGTGCACGCGGTCGACGTGTTGAAAAAGCGCGGCGTGACCGACGAGCAGATCATCTTCCTGGCGCTGGTGGCCGCGCCTGAGGGCATCACGGTGTTCCAGAACGCGCATCCCGGCGTGAAGATCTACTGCGCTTCGCTGGATTCGCACCTGAACGACCACGCGTACATCGTCCCCGGCCTGGGCGATGCCGGCGACCGCATCTTCGGCACCAAGTAGTCATCATGGCGATGCCTGAAGATCCAGCCTTTCGTGCCCGATTGGCGGCGCTGAGCGAAAAATTCGCCGCGACCGTGCCGGCGACCTTGGAGCAGATCGGCGGCGCGCTCGCCGTCTGCAAGGCGTCCGGTGGCGAGTTGCCGCCGGATGCGCACCTGCATCGGCTCCACGAATTGCTGCACGGCGTGGCCGGATCGGCCGGGACCTTTGGTTTTGCCATGTTTGGGCAGCAGGCGCGACGCATCGAACACATGGTGCGCGGCGTTTTGGTCGAGCGCACCGGCTGGCCTGCTGTGGCGCCGGAGGTGGAAAAGCTGTTGATTTGGGCCGCGCGTGACGCGCAAGCAACAACTTACGAATAAGCGTGTGCTTGATCCACCTCAAGTCGCGTACTATTAAGTTGTCTACAGTGTTACATACGCCCGGATTTACGAGTGTTGAGCGTTGGAAAGTTATCCTTTTGGGCAGTTTTCTACCAAAAAAAGAATGGCTTTGCATTTATTTTCACGAAGGCGTGCTTTTCTCTCGTAAATGGGTATAATGCGGGATCGTTTAGATTCAAGAGTAGTGCAGTTAGTCTGTCATTTCTTTCTTGCCTCAAACGATATCACGGGCGCAAGCCCAACTTAACTGAAATAGGAATTGTAATGGCAACTGGTATCGTAAAATGGTTCAATGATTCGAAGGGCTTCGGCTTTATCACCCCTGACGAAGGCGGCGAAGATCTGTTCGCTCACTTCTCGGCGATTCAGTCCGCAGGCTTCAAGTCGCTGCAAGAGAACCAACGCGTTTCTTTTGAAGTGACCGCTGGTCCTAAGGGCAAGCAAGCTTCGAACATTCAGCCAATCTAATACGCTGAATCTAACGAAATAAAGAAATCCTCGGTATCCGAGGATTTTTTTTCGCCCGCGTTTTTGTGCGGGCTGTCAAAACGATCACTATTTCCAGGATTTGCGCCAGTAATCCGGCTGCGCATAGGTGTGCCGCAGGAAGTCCACGAAGGCGCGTATCCGCAGCGGCAAGTGCCGGCGCTGCGCGAACACCGCATAAATGTCGTTGCCCGGCGCGGCGTGCTCGTTGAGCACGGTTTGCAGTTTGCCCGCCTCGATCTCATTTCCCACTTCCCACATCGAGCGCCACGCCAGGCCTTTGCCTGCCAGCGCCCAGTCGTGCAGCACCTGGCCGTCGTTGCTGCCCATGTTGCCGCCGACCTTCATCACCACGTTCTTGCCGTTGTCGCGGAAGGTCCAGCCGCGCTGGCTGCCTTCGCTGCTGATCGCCAGGCAGTTGTGCTTGGAGAGGTCGGCCAGCGTTTTCGGTTCGCCGTGGCGCTTGAGGTAGGAGGGCGCGGCCACCACCACCCGTTCGTTGTCGGCCAGCTTGACGCTGACCAGGTTGGAATCGGACAGGCTGGCGATGCGGATCGCGACGTCGATGCCTTCGCCGACGATGTCGACCACGCGGTCGCTCATGTTGAGCGTGACGCTGACGTCGCGATGTTCTGCCAGGAAGGAGGGGATCAGCGGCGCCACGTGCTGGCGTCCGAAACCGGCCGGAGCCGAAATCATCAGGTGGCCCGTGGCGTGCGCGCTACGTTCGGCGACGGCGGTTTCCGCCTCTTCCAACTCGGCCAGGATGCGCTGGCAGTCCTCCAGGAAGGCCGCGCCTTCATTGGTCAGCGCCAGTTTGCGCGTGGTGCGTTGCAAAAGTTTGACACCCAAACGGCTTTCCAGCGCGTCCAGGCGGCGTCCTATCATGGCGGGCGCGATGCCCTCGGCCCGCGCGGCGGCCGACAGGCTGCCCTTGGCAACTACTTCTACGAAGGTGGAAATCTGTCTGAATTGACCCATGGAACGCTTAGCCCGTCATTTGTGATAAAAATGCATAGATGATGTGATTTTTAGTCTCGTTTGCATAACTTATTAGTGAATATACTGTAAAACATATCAAGGCGTAACCGAGTCCGCACACTAAAAGAATCAGCGTGCAACAGGAAGGCCCGTGCTTATAATTTGATCTTGTAGTTAATATTTTCTTTCGGAGAGACCTCATGACGCAGTCCACCATCAATCTGCCGGCAGGCATGGAAATCACGGGCGAGATCAAGCCTGGCTACGAAAACATCCTGACCACCGAGGCACTGTCGCTGGTGGTCAAGCTGACCCGCGAGTTCGAAGCGCGCCGTCAACAATTGCTGGCCGTGCGCGTCGAGCGCGCCAAGCGCCTGGACGCCGGCGAGCGTCCCGACTTCCTGGCCGAGACCGCGCACATCCGCGCCGGCGACTGGAAGATCGCGCCGATTCCGAAGGCGCTGGAATGCCGCCGTGTGGAAATCACCGGCCCGGTCGAGCGCAAGATGGTCATCAACGCCTTCAACTCGGGCGCCGACAGCTACATGACCGACTTCGAAGATTCGAACACGCCGAACTGGGACAACCAGATCACCGGCCAGATCAATATGTTCGACGCTGTGCGCCGCACCATTTCGCTGGAGCAGAACGGCAAGTCCTACAAGCTCAACGACAAGATCGCCACGCTGGTGGTGCGCCCGCGCGGCTGGCACCTGGACGAGAAGCATGTGCTGGTTGACGGCAAGCGCATCTCCGGCGGCATCTTCGACTTCGCGCTGTTCATGTTCCACAACGCCAAAGAGCAGCTGGCGCGCGGCGCCGGTCCTTACTTCTACCTGCCGAAGATGGAATCGCACCTGGAAGCGCGCCTGTGGAACGACATCTTCGTGATGACGCAAAACGAACTGGGCCTGCCACAGGGCACGATCAAAGCCACCGTGCTGATCGAGACCATCCTGGCCGCCTTCGAGATGGACGAGATCCTGTATGAACTGCGTGAACACAGCTCGGGCCTGAACGCCGGCCGTTGGGACTACATCTTCTCGTGCATCAAGAAGTTCAAGCTGGACAAGGATTTCTGCCTGGCCGACCGCGCCAAGGTCACGATGACCGCGCCGTTCATGCGCGCCTACGCCTTGCTGCTGTTGAAGACCTGCCACAAGCGCAACGCGCCGGCGATCGGCGGCATGGCCGCGCTGATTCCGATCAAGAACGATCCGGAGAAAAACGAAGTCGCCATGGGCGGCGTGCGCAACGACAAGGCGCGCGACGCCACCGACGGCTACGACGGCGGCTGGGTTGCCCACCCGGGCTTGGTGGAACTGGCGATGACCGAGTTCACCAAAGTACTGGGCGACAAGCCTAACCAGATCGACAAGCAACGTCCGGACATCGACGTGACCGCCGCGCAGCTGCTGGACTTCAAGCCGGAAGCGCCGATCACCGAAGCCGGCCTGCGTTACAACATCAACGTCGGCATCCACTACCTGGGCAGCTGGCTGGCCGGTAACGGTTGCGTGCCTATCCACAATCTGATGGAAGATGCGGCCACGGCGGAAATCAGCCGTTCGCAAGTGTGGCAGTGGATTCGTTCGGACAAGGGCGTGCTGGAAGACGGCCGCAAAGTCAGCGCCGACATGGTGCGCGCGATGATCAAGGAAGAGCTGGTCAAGGTGCAGCGCGATGCGCCGGGCGGCGACGGTCCAACCTATGTGCGCGCCGGTCACATCTTTGAAGAGATGTCGACCTCGTCCGAGTTCGCAGAGTTCCTGACGCTGCCACTGTACGAAGAGATCTAAAAAAAACCAACGGCCCGCAAGGGCCGTTTTCAATTAGAAGTCATTTTTCCACAAACGCAGCGCGGTGAAGGTGGCCAGCGGCGTATCGATGCGGTCCAGCCGTCCGGCCTGCACCAACTGTTCGGCGATCGCAGGTTCGCGGTAGCGCAGGAAGGGATTGGTCGCCTTTTCCACGCCTATCGTGCTCGGGACCGTCGGCAGGTTGTGCTCGCGCTTGTCGGTCTCCACTTTGACCCGTTCCTGCAGGGCCACATTGTCCGGCTCCACCACGCGCGCGAAGCGCAGGTTGGATAGCGTATATTCGTGGGCACAGTAGACCTTGGTATCATCTGGCAGTGCGGCCAGTTTGCCCAGTGAGCTGATCATCTGGGCCGGCGTGCCTTCGAACAGGCGGCCGCAGCCGCCGGCAAACAATGTGTCGCCGCAGAACAGCCAGGTCGGCGCGTCGTCGGATGCTTCGCGCACGTAGGCGATGTGGCCCATGGTGTGGCCGGGCACGTCGAGCACCGACAGCCGCAGCGGCAGGCCGGGCACGTCGAACACCTTGCCTTCGCCGACCGGTAAAGTGACCGCGGCAATGGTCTCGTTGCGCGGACCAAAAACGGGAACCTGATAATGCTGTAATAATTCAGGGACGCCGCCAATATGGTCAGCATGGTGATGGGTGAGTAGAATGGCGGTGAGCTTGAGTCCGTTTGCTGCGAGCGCTGCCCGGATGGGCTTGGCGTCGCCGGGGTCGACTGCGACGGCGTGGACGCCGTCATGGATCAGCCACAGGTAGTTGTCGTGGAAAGCGGGAACCGTCAGAACACTGAGTGCTTGAGTAGATGAATTGGTCATTGGATCGCAAAAAGGCTAGGCATGGACAAGGCAGGATCTGAGAAATCCATTATAGCGCTGGAAGGCTGGCTGCAAACGCCCGCCGGTGTGTACTTGCGTGAGTGGGAACAAACCTGTCTCGATAATTTAACAGCTGATATCTTCGGATACAACGCGGTGCAGATCGGCATGCCTCAAATCGATGCACTGGCCGCCAATCGCATGCCGTACAAGCTGCTGGTCGACCGCAAAGTGCGCGCAGTCAACGATGCCGCGCTGCGTCCGGTTTCGGTGACGCTCGATTGCACCGAGCTGCCGTTCGCTTCGCAGTCGATCGACCTGGTGGTGCTGCCGCATGTGCTGGAATTTTCCACCGATCCGCACCAGGTGTTGCGCGAGGTCGAGCGGGTGCTGATCCCGGAAGGGCAGGTCATCATCTGCGGCTTCAATCCGGCCAGCCTGTGGGGCGCGCGCCACGTGTTGCGGCGTGTCGGCGGCACTTCCTTTCTACCGCGCACGGAGGAGTTGATCTCTATGCCGCGCATGAAAGACTGGTTAAAATTATTGAATATGGGCGCCAGCCAGAGTCACTTCGGCTGCTATGCGCCGGCCTGCCGCACAGAAAAGTGGCTGCATCGCTACGCATTCATGGATAATGCCGGGCCGCGCTGGTGGCCGTACTTGGGCGGCGTCTATATCGTGCAGGCGATCAAGCGCGTGAAAGGCATGCATTTGATCGGTCCGGCTTGGACCAAAAAAACGGCGTCGGCCCCCGCGGTCGTGCCGGCAACAAATAAAAGGCGGGAACAGCAGGATGGATAAGGTAGAGATTTTTACGGACGGCGCATGCAAGGGTAATCCCGGCCTCGGCGGTTGGGGCGCGTTCCTGGTGGCCGAGGGCGCCGAGAAGGAAATTTGCGGCGGCACCCGCGACACCACCAACAATCGCATGGAATTGCAGGCGGTGATCGAAGCGCTCAACGTGCTCAAGCGTCCGTGCATGGTGACGCTGCACACCGACAGCCAGTATGTGCAAAAAGGCATCAGCGAATGGATACACGGCTGGAAGGCGCGCGGCTGGAAGACCGCCGCCAAGGAGCCGGTCAAGAACGAGGACCTGTGGCGCGCGCTGGACGCCGCGCAGGCCATGCACACCGTCGAATGGCGCTGGGTGCGCGGCCACAACGGCCATCCGGGCAACGAGCGCGCCGACATGCTGGCCAATCGCGGCGTCGAACTGGCACGCGGCCGTTGAGCTGCGTCGGCCTGTTATACTCTTCCGTCCAGTTGTAGCCACCACAGAACACTATGCGCCAAATCGTACTCGATACCGAAACCACCGGTATCAACCCCAAGCTGGGCAACCGCGTCATCGAGATCGGTTGCGTCGAGCTGTTTAACCGCATGCTGACGGGGAATAACTTCCACGTCTACATCAATCCGGAACGCGAGTCGGAAGAGGGCGCGTTGAACGTCCACGGACTGACCACGGAGTTCCTGAGCGATAAGCCGAAATTCCACCAGATTGTTGAAGATCTGCGCACCTACATCCAGGGCGCCGAAGTCATCATTCACAATGCGCCGTTCGATCTGGGTTTCCTGAATCACGAATTCAAGCTGTTGAACCTGCCGGACTTTTCCAGCCACATCGGCGGCGTGATCGATACGCTGGTGCAGGCCAAGGAACTCCATCCAGGCAAGCGCAACTCGCTGGACGCGCTGTGCGACCGCTATGGCGTGTCGAACTCGCACCGCAAGCTGCACGGCGCGCTGCTCGATGCGGAACTGCTGGCCGACGTCTACCTGTCGATGACCCGTGGGCAGAACAGCCTGGGCATGGATGCGGAAGAGGAAGTGGTGGCCGGCGCCGAGCTGCTGGAGCCGGTGCCGCTGGCCGATATCATCTTCCTGCCGGCCTCGGACGACGAGCTGGCGGCGCATGCGGCCACGTTGGCGGGGCTGGACAAGGCCGTCAAAGGCCAGTGCATCTGGACCGCGACGACCGCGCCGCCGGCCGCCGCGTAAAAAGATCGATAGAATTTTCGCCGTTGGCCTTCCCCTGCGGGCAGGTTGTGTGCGATAATTCGCCCCGCTTCGGGAGGTTAGCTCAGGGGTAGAGCACTGCATTCACACTGCAGGGGTCGCAAGTTCGAAACTTGCACTTCCCACCAGAATTCATCAAGAAAATCAAAGGCCTGCGTCAATCTGACGCGGGCCTTTTTTCTTATGGTATGGTTCCCGAGCGCAGGCAGCCTCGGACGGTGTTTCTGGAGACTCCCGACCGCCTGGCGGTCGCTCTCAATGGGATCTGCTCGCGAATGTGCCAGCGTCGAGTTATGCTTTTCAGGGTTAGTGTTGGTGTGCTGCAACGATGGCTCTGTCCGACACAAATCGGCGGTACACTTGTTTCATTCCACGTGGGGACATGAGATGACACGAATAGGCTTGTTCTTACTTGCCGTAAGCGCGCTGGCCGGCTGGCCACCGCCAATCCACGCCCACGCGCCGGAACTCCATCTTGCAAGTCTGGTGTGGTTGCCGTACGTCGGACCTGGCCTGCCCGAGGGCGGCATGTCCGGTGCGGTGGCCAAGGCCACCAGCAAGCGCTTCGGTTACGACGTCAAGATCGACTATTTTCCCTGGAAGCGCGCGATGCAGGTCGGCGGCGCCGACCCGGACTTCATCGGTTACTTCCCCGCTTATTATACGGCGGAGCGGGCGCGCCAATGCCACTTCTCGGCCCCGATGGGCCACAGCACCGTCGGCCTTGCCGTACTGGCCGAGGAACCGCTGCACTGGTCTGTTCTGGACGATCTGGCGGGCGCCAAATTGGGGGTGGTACTGGGCTACTCCAACGGCGAAGCCTTCGACGACATGGTCAAGAAAGGCAAGTTGCGGGTCGACGCGTCGGTCAACGACACGATCAACTTGAAGAAGTTGTTGGCCGGGCGGGTACGCGCGGTCGTGATCGACAGAGCTGTGATGCGCTACCTGCTCGCCACCGAACCCGTACTCAACAAGGAACGCGCGCGTCTGGCGTTCAATGATCATCCCCTGGCCGAGCTGACCTTGCACGTCTGCTTCCAGCGCACCGCCCTCGGACTGAAAATGCAGCAGTCTTACGACGCCGCCTTGCTCCAGACCGATATCGGGAAGATCGAAAATGCGTATTTCGACAAACTGGCCGGCATGCCCGCCGCCAAGCGCCTGTTCCTTAACGAAAGCGCTCGTTGAAACTGCGTGTCGCCATCGTGCTCGCCGTCGCCGTCGGGCTGTTGCTGCCGGCCTCGATTAACATTTACACCAATCGCCATCGCGAGGAAGTGTTGAGACAGCGCTGGGAGTTCGAACATCGCTACCTGACCGATATTCTGGCGCTGGGCATGCAGGAACCGCTGTGGAACGTCGACGCCGACGCCGGCCGGCCATTGCTCGCGTCGCTGTTAGCCGACGAGCGCATCGTCGCCATCCAGGTGCGCGATCAAAAGACCGGCGACTTCCTGTCCGAAGAATATCCAACGCGCCGGCGCGGCCGCAGCTCGCATGTGGTGCGCCAGGTCACGAGCAACGGCACGCTGATCGGCAATGTCGACCTGGAAATGGCCAGCGGACTGCTCGATGCCGAGATCGCCAGCGAACGGCGCATGTTTGCGCTGACGGTGGGCGGCGCCCTGCTGTTGTCGATGTTGATGATCGTCGCCTTGCTGCAACGCCGCCTGCTCGCCCCGATCAAGCGCCTGATGAGCGAATCGGCGCGCCTGGCCGAGGGCGATTTTTCGCTGCCCTTCGTCTGGCACCGAAACGATGAGCTCGGCGCGCTGGGACGCAGCGGCGAGCACACGCGGCGGGCGCTGCACGCCTATTTCATCGAGATCGAGGCGAAGAACATCGCCTTCCAACAAGAGATCGAGTACCGCACCCGCGCCGAGGCCGAACTCGCGCGCCACCGCGACCACCTCGAGGAATTAGTGCGCGACCGCACCACGCAATTGCAGATCGCCAAGGAGCAGGCCGAGTTCGCCAACCGCGCGAAGAGCACTTTTTTGGCGAGCATGACGCATGAACTGCGCACGCCCCTCAACGCGATCCTCGGTTACACCCAGATTTTGAAGCGCAACAAGGCGCTCGACGAACGCCAGAGCGCTGGCCTGAACACCATCGAGCAGAGCGGCGAACATCTGTTGATGCTGATCACCGATTTGCTCGACCTCGCCAAGATCGAGTCCGGCAAATTCGAACTGTTGCTCGCAGCGGTCGACATGAAGGTCTTTCTCGCCGGCGTGGCGCGCATCATCCAGGTGCGCGCCGAGCAGAAGGGCCTGACCTTCGAGGTGAGCGCGCCGGCCCGGCTGGCGCCTATCCTGGCCGACGAAAAGCGCCTGCTGCAGATCCTGCTCAACCTGCTGGGCAACGCGGTCAAATTCACTGATCAGGGCAAGGTGGTGCTGGCGGTCTCCGGCACCGGCGTGCCCGGCGCCAACGGCCGCATCGCGATCCGGTTCGAAGTGAGCGACAGCGGCGTCGGCATGTCCCCCGATCAGCTCGACAGCATTTTCCAGCCGTTCGAACAGGTGGGCGAGGCCGAGCGCAGGTTCGGCGGCACCGGTCTGGGGCTGTCGATCAGCCGGCAACTGGTGCGCATGATGGACAGCGAAATCCATGTCGACAGCGCCCCCGGCGTGGGCAGTCGCTTCTGGTTTGAGCTGGAGGCCGAGCCGGCCGCCGCCGTGCTGGCACCGGCGCGGGCCGAGCGGGCCGTGATCGGCTACAGCGGCGAACGCAAGACCGTCCTGATCGTCGACGACATCGCCGCCAACCGCCACTTGCTGCGCGACCTGCTGAGCAGCATGGGCTTCGATACGGCGCTGGTCTGCAACGGCCAGGAGGCGGTCGATAGCGTGCGCAAGCTGGCGCCGCACGCCGTATTGATGGACATCGTGATGCCCGTCATGAACGGCCTCGAGGCGACCCGCCAGATCCGCCAGCTGGCGGGCATGGCGAAGCTGCCGATCATCGCCATTTCCGCCAGCGTCACCAAGGAGGACCAGGACGACTGCCTGGTGGCCGGCGTGGACGCCTTCATGACCAAACCGGTGCACCAGAACGGCCTGCTCGAGACCCTGGGCGGCCTGCTCGGGCTGGCGCTGCGCTACGAGGAAGAGGCCGCGCCGGCCGAGGGCGCGGCCGACGCCGACCAGTTGATCCCGCCCCCGCGCGCCCAGCTCGAACGGCTGCACCACCTCGCGCGCGAGGGCGACATGCGCGCGATCCGCCAATTGGCCGACGAGATCGAGGCGTTCGGTGTACGGTATGCGGCATTCGCCCAACTATTGCGGCAACTGACGCGGGAATACCAATCCAAGGCACTGGTGGAATTGGCCCAGCGCTACGTGGAGAGTGCGCTATGAATCCGACAGAGCAGCAGACCATCCTGATCGTTGACGACATTCCCGCCAACCTGGGCGTGCTGGTCAATTACCTGGAGGAGAACCAGTTCCGCGTGCTGGTGGCCCAGGACGGTGAAGAGGCGCTCGAGCGCTGCCGCCTGGTGCAGCCTGACTTGGTGCTGCTCGACGTGATGATGCCCGGCATCGATGGCATCGAGACTTGCCGCCGGCTCAAGCAGGATGGCGCCACCGCCCCGATCCCCGTCATCTTCATGACCGCCCTGACCGACAGCGAGAACGTGGTGGCGGCCTTCGACGCCGGCGGGGTCGACTACGTCACCAAGCCGATCCGCATCACGGAAGTGCTGGCGCGCATCCACACCCACCTGGCCCTGCGTGCCATGCACCGGCAGTTGATGTCCCAGAACAGTTTGCTGAAAGAAGCGAACGATCGCCTGCTCCAGGCCGAAAAGATGGCGTCGATCGGCCAGCTGGCCGCCGGCGTCGCCCATGAAATCAACAACCCCATCGGTTTCGTCAACTCCAACATGGGCTCCTTGCAGACTTATGTGACGACCCTGTTCGGCGTACTCGACGATTACCAGCTGGCCGCCGCCGCAGCGCCCGAGGTGGCGGCGCGCATCGCCCAATTGAAGGATGCCGCCGAAGTCGACTTCATCCGCAGCGATTTTCTCGCCCTGATGAGCGAGTCGCGCGACGGCTTGCAAAGGGTGAAGGAGATCGTCCAGTCGCTCAAGGATTTCTCGCACGGCGAGAGCGCCGACTGCGCCAGCGCCGACCTGCATCGCGGTCTGGACAGCACTTTGAACATTGTCAGCAATGAGATCAAATACAAGGCCGAGATCGTCAAGGAATACGGCCAGCTGCCGCCGGTCATGTGCGTCGCGTCCCAGCTCAACCAAGTGTTCATGAACTTGCTGGTGAACGCTGCCCACGCGATCGTCGACCGGGGCGTGATCACGATCCGCACCGGCGTTGCCGGGCAATGGGTCTGGATCGAGATCGCCGACACCGGCAGCGGCATGACCCCCGAAACCGTCCATCGCATTTTCGAACCCTTCTATACGACCAAGCCGGTCGGCACCGGCACCGGCCTGGGCCTGTCGGTTTCCTACGGCATCGTCAAACGCCACGGCGGCCGCATCGACGTCGAGAGCGAGTTGGGCAAGGGCAGCCGGTTTACCGTGCACCTACCCATCCACGGAGACGCGGCAGCGCAGCACCCACAAGCAGGCGCCAGCGTCACTCCCTGACCGTGCGCAGCGGCCGGTGCGGGTGACTCCTGCTCGTCGAGGGCTGCCAAAAGTACGGAAAAAGTACGGAGTCTTAACAATCTGGACTTCATTTGAGCCGCAGCGCGTTGCCGATGACCGATGCCGAACTCAGGCTCATGGCCAGCGCCGCGATCAACGGCGACAGCAGCCATCCGGTCAGCGGATAGAGCACGCCGGCGGCAAGCGGGATGCCCAGCGCGTTGTAGACGAGGGCAAACAGCAGATTCTGTTTCATGTTGCGCACCGTTGACACCGAGATCAGGCGCGCGGTCGCAATGCCGCGCAGGTCGCCCTTGACCAGCGTTACCTGGGCGCTGTTCATGGCCACGTCGGTGCCCGTGCCCATCGCCACGCCGACATCGGCCTTGGCCAGCGCCGGCGCGTCGTTGATGCCGTCGCCGGCCATGGCCACTACCCGGCCCTCGCGCTGCAGCTTGTCGACCAGCGCGAGCTTGTCGGCGGGCTTGACTTCGCCATACACCTCGTCGATGCCCAGCCGGCGGGCCACCGACCTGGCGGTCGTGACACCGTCGCCGGTGGCCATCACCACCCGTATGCCAGCCGCCTTCAGCGTGTCGAGCGCTTCGCGGGTGCTGGCCTTGATCGGATCGGAAACGGCCAGCAAGCCCGCGAACGCGCCGTCGACGGCCAGGTGCATCACGCTCGCGCCCTCGGTGCGCAGCGCCTCGGCGCTGGAGCGCAGCGATTGCACGTCTATCCCCAGCTGATCCATCAGGGCGGTATTGCCCAGCGCCACGGCCTTGCCGCCCAGCGTGCCGCGCACGCCTATGCCGCTGGCCGACTCAAACGTATCGGGCTTGTCGAGCGTCAGCTTGCGCTCGCGCGCGGCGCGCACGATGGCGTCGGCCAGCGGATGCTCGCTGCCTTGATCGAGACTGGCCGCCAGCCGCAACACGTCTTCCTCCGAAAAGCCGGCCGCCGCGACGGCCCGCTCGAACGCCGGCCTGCCTTCGGTCAGGGTGCCGGTCTTGTCGACGATGAGGGTGTCGACCTCGCGCAGTTTTTCGATCGCCGCCGCATCACGGAACAACACGCCACGGCTTGCCGCCTTGCCCGTGGCCACCATGATCGACATCGGCGTGGCCAGGCCCAGGGCGCACGGACAGGCTATGATCAGTACCGCGACCGCGTTGATCAAGCCGAAGACCCAGCTGGGCTCCGGGCCCAGCAGGCCCCAGATGAAGAAGGTCAGGGCGGCGATCGTCACCACGCCGATCACGAAATAGCCGGCGACGACATCGGCCATGCGCTGCATCGGTGCCTTGGAGCGCTGCGCGGCGGCCACCATCTGCACGATCTGCGCCAGCATCGTTTGGGAACCGACGCGCTCCGAACGCATCACCAGCGCGCCGCTGGCATTGAGCGTGGCGCCGATCACCTTGTCTCCGATCCGTTTGGTCACGGGTATCGGTTCGCCGGTCAGCATGGATTCGTCGACGGCGCTGCTGCCTTCCAGTACGACGCCGTCGACCGGCACCTTTTCGCCCGGCCGGATGCGCAGCGCGTCGCCGACATGCACATGGGTGATCGGCACATCCTCCTCGGTGCCGTCGGCGTTGATGCGGCGCGCCGTCTTTGGCGCCAGGCCCAGCAGCGACTTGATGGCGGCCGAGGTCTGCGAGCGGGCCTTCAATTCCAGCATCTGTCCCAGCAGTGTCAGCGAGATGATGACGGCGGCCGCCTCGTAGTACACGCCGATGCGTCCCATGGACATGAACGAGAGTGGAAACCATTGCGGCGCGAAGGTCGCCACCACGCTATACAGATAGGCCGCCCCCGTACCCAAGCCGATCAAGGTCCACATGTTCGGGCTGCGGTTGATGATCGACTGCGCTCCCCGCACGAAAAATGGCCAGCCGGCCCACAGGACGATCAGCGTCGCGAGGACAAACTCGACGATGCTCTGGGTCGCGACCGGTAGCAGTCCGAGCTGGTGCCCAAACATCGCCAGCGTGGTGACGATCACCGTCAATGGCAGCGTCCACCAGAAACGCCTGGCGAAATCCTTCAGTTCAGGGTTGTCGTCGTCGCCGGGCTCCGGCATCAGCGGCTCCAGCGTCATCCCGCATTTCGGGCAACTGCCGGGATGGTCCAGCCTGATTTCCGGGTGCATCGGGCAGGTGTAGAGCACGCCGGCTGCCGCGGCTTGGTGCAGCGTCGAATGCATAGCTGTTCCCTCTGGTTTGTTCATGATCATGTTCTCCCTGTTGGCGCCCCGAAGGGCGCTGCTGCCGATAGCCGGCCTTGCCATTACGTTTCCCATCCCTTGCCGATACGCCATTGCTTGACCAGCGCGTACAGCGCGGGAATCACGGCCAGTGTCAGGACGGTGGAGGAAATCATGCCGCCCACCATGGGCGCGGCGATCCGGCTCATGACTTCAGACCCGGCGCCCTTGCTCCACAATATGGGCAACAGCCCGGCCATGATGGCCACCACCGTCATCATCTTGGGCCGCACACGTTCGACCGCGCCCTCCATGACCGCCGCGTACAGATCGGCGGCGTCCGCTTGCGTGCCCGCCAGCTTGCAGCGCGCCTTGGTCGCCTCCCATGCATGGTCGAGATAGATCAGCATGACCACGCCCGTTTCGGCCGCCACCCCGGCCAGCGCGATGAACCCGACCGCGACCGCCACCGACAGGTTGTAGTTGAGCAGCCACATCAGCCAAACCCCGCCCACCAGGGCGAACGGCACCGACAGCATGACGATCAGCGTCTCCGTCAAGCGGCGGAAGTTCAGGTACAGCAGCAGGAAGATGATCAGCAGCGTGACCGGCACCACCAGCTTCATCTTCTCGATGGCCCGCTCCATGTATTCGAACTGCCCGCTCCAGGTGGCGTAGTAGCCCGGCGGGAATTTGACCTGGGCGTTGACGGCCTTGCGCGCGTCGGCCACGTAGCCGCCGATGTCGCGATCACGGATGTCGACGAAGATGTAGGCCGACAGCAGGGCGTTTTCGGTGCGGATGCCCGGCGCTCCTTTCGCCAGTTCGATATGGGCCAGCTGGCCGAGCGGAATCATGGCGCCGTCCGCCACGGGCACCAGCACCTCGGCGCCGATCTGCTGCGGGTCGGCGCGCAGTTCGCGCGGGTAGCGCACGGTGACGCCAAAGCGTTCGCGTCCCTCCACCGTTGTCGTCACCATCTCGCCGCCCAACGCCGTTCCGATCACATCCTGCACCTCCCCCACGGATAGACCATAACGGGCCAGCTGCGTGCGGTCCGGCTCGATATTCAAGTAGTAGCCGCCGGTGATCCGTTCCGCGAATGCCGAGGTGGTGCCGGGCACCTGTTTGACGACGGTTTCGATCTGCTTGGCCAGCTTCTCCATTTGCTCGAGATCCTTGCCGAATACCTTGATGCCGATCGGCGTGCGGATGCCGGTCGAGAGCATGTCGATGCGTGCCTTGATGGGCATGGTCCACGCATTGGCAACGCCCGGCATCTGCAGCGCCTGGTCCATTTCCGCGATCAGCTTGTCGATCGTCATGCCGCGCCGCCAGGCCGATTCCGGCTTGAGGTTGATGACGGTCTCGAACATTTCGGTGGGCGCCGGATCGGTCGCCGTATTGGCGCGGCCGGCCTTGCCATAGACCGAGGCAACCTCCGGGAAGCCCTTGATGATCTTGTTTTGCGTCTGCAACAGCTCGGCGGCCTTGGTCATCGTCATGCCGGGCAGGCTGGCCGGCATGTACAACAACGTTCCTTCGTTGAGCGTGGGCATGAACTCGCTGCCCAGGCGGGAGGCGGGGTAGTACGACAGCAGCACGACCAGCGCGGCGGCGGCGACCGTCGCTTTTCGCCAATGCAGTACGCCCTGGATGATCGGCCGGTACAGCCAGATCAGGAAACGGTTTACAGGGTTTTTCGCTTCGGGAAGTATCCTGCCACGGACGAACAGCATCATGAGCACCGGGACCAGGGTGAGCGACAGGATGGCGGCGCCGGCCATGGCGAAGGTCTTGGTGTAGGCCAGCGGCGAGAACAGGCGTCCCTCCTGGGATTCGAGCGTGAACACAGGCAGGAAGGACACGGTGATGATCAGCAGGGAGAAGAACAGCGACGGTCCCACTTCCTTGCAGGCGCAGATGATCGCCTCGGCGCGCGAATCGCCGTCCCGCAGGCGCTCGATGTGCTTGTGGGCGTTCTCGATCATGACTATCGCCGCATCGACCATGGCGCCGATCGCGATGGCGATCCCGCCCAGGCTCATGAGATTGGAGCTCATGCCGAGCAGGTGCATGACTGTAAATGCCACCAGCACGCCGACCGGCAGCATCACAATCGCCACCAGGGCGCTGCGCACATGCAGCAGGAAGACCACGCAGACGATGGCGACAATGACGCTTTCCTCAACGAGCGTGCCCTTCAGCGTATCGATGGCGCGGTGTATCAGCTCTGAACGGTCGTACACCGCTTCGATCGACACCCCGTCGGGCAGCCCGGCGCTGATTTCCCTGATCTTCTCCTTCAGGTTGTGGATCACTTCCAGCGCGTTTTGCCCGTAGCGCGACATGGCGATGCCGGAGACGACCTCGCCTTCGCCGTTGAGTTCGGCAAGGCCGCGGCGCTCGTCGGGGACCAGTTCCACCCGGGCGATGTCGCGCACCAGGACCGGCGTGCCCTTGTCGCTTTTGACGACCAGATTCTCCAGGTCGCCGCGCCCGCGCAAGTAGCCGCGACCACGCACCATGTATTCCGTTTCCGCCATTTCCACAATGCGCCCGCCGACATCGCGGTTGGAATCGCGGATGACCTGGCTCACCTTGGACAGGGCGATGCCGTAGGCGCGCAAGCGCAGCGGGTCGACCGTCACCTGATAGGTTTGAACGAAGCCGCCTATCGACGCCACTTCGGCCACGCCGTGCGCCTTGGCCAACTGGTAGCGCAGGTACCAGTCTTGCAGGGTGCGCAGTTCGGCCAGCGTCCTGTCCTTGGCCAGCACCACATATTGATAGACCCAGCCCACGCCTGTGGCGTCCGGCCCGATCTGGGGTGTCACGCCCTTGGGCATGCGCCCGGAGGCGAAGTTCAGGTATTCCAGCACCCGCGAACGCGCCCAGTAGATGTCGGTGCCGTCTTCGAAGATCACGTAGACGAACGAGGCGCCGAAGAAGGAGAAGCCGCGCACCACTTTCGATTTCGGCACGGACAGCATGGCCGTCGTCAATGGGTAGGTCACCTGGTCCTCCACCACTTGAGGCGCCTGGCCCGGGTATTCCGTGTAGACGATGACTTGAACGTCGGACAGATCGGGCAGCGCGTCTATCGGCGTCTTCGCCACCGCGTAAATGCCGCCGATGATGATGAACAGCGTGGCCAGAAGCACGATGAAGATGTTCCGGCCCGACCAGTCGATGATTTTATTGAGCATGGCGTTTTCCGTTAATGACCCGCGTGCCCAAAGGCGCCCACGGCCGCCTTGAGGTTGCTCTCGGCATCGATCAGGAAGTTGGCGGCCACCACCACCAGCTCGCCCTCCCGGACGCCATCGAGCACTTCGACATAGGTGTCGCTGCGCATCCCGAGGCGCACCGCGCGCGGCTCGAATTGCCCCGCCTTGTGCTGGACCAGCACCATGCGGCGCGTGCCGCTATCGATCACGGCGGACAGGGGAACGGTCACGGCCCGGCTGGCCGCCGGCACGGCCAGCTCGACCCTGGCAAACATGCCGGGCTTGAGCAACTGGCCGGCGTTGGACAGCTCGATCCGGACGGTGGCGGTGCGCGTCTCGGCCTTGAGGGTGGGATAGACATAGCTGATCTCGCCATCGAACGCACGGCCGGGATAGGCGTCCAGCGTGACGGTCGCCTTGGCGCGCGGCCGGACGGCGCCGATATCCTGCTCGAAGACGTCGGCCAATACCCATACCGTCGACAGGTCGGTGATCTGGTACAACATATCGCCGGGCATGAAGCGCATGCCTTGCACCGCCTTCTTCTCGGTGACGATGCCGGACACCGGCGAGCGGAAAGTCAAGGTGCGCCGGGGCGCGCCGCCGTGTTCCAGCGCTCGCAACTGCTCGTCGGAGATGTCCCAGTTCTTCAAGCGCTGCAGGCCGGCCGCGGCCAATTGCTGCATGCCCGACCGGGCATCGCTGGCGCCGGCCTCCAGCGACTGCACGCCTTGCTGCGCGATCACATATTCGCGCTGCGCGGCCACCAGATCCGGGCTGTAGACCTCGAACAGCGCCTGGCCCTTGCCGATGGCTTGGCCGGTGGCGTTGACGTGCAGGCGCTCGACATAACCCTCGAATTTCGGCGCAATGGTATAGGTACGCCGCTCATCAGGCTCGACCCGTCCGAGCGCGCGCACCACCTTGCCCAGCGCCTTGACGCCGGCGGCCTCGGTCCTCACGCCCAGCTTCTGGACCTTGTCGGTGGTGATTGTGACGTGATTGGCCGGCGCAGTTTCGCCGTCGCCGTCTCCTTCATAGACCGCGACATAGGCCATGCCCATCTGGTCTTTCTTCGGGATGGGGGAGGTGTCCGGCAATCCCATGGGGTTGCGGTAGTACAGCGGTTTGCGCGGCGCTGTCGCGGTTGCGCTGGTGGTCGCGGCGCCTGCGGCGCTGCGCTGGCCGATCCAGTAGCCGCCTGCGGCGATGGCGGCGGCCGCCGCCAGGCCCAGTATGGCGAGGGTTCCCCGATTCATAATGCTTCTCCCAGCAAGCGTTCAATGTCCACCAGGCGCACGGCGGCATCGAGCTGCGCCTTGAAGCGGCTCTGCCTGGCCATGCGGATCTGACGCTGTGCGTCGAGTACGGTAGCGAAGTCGACCTTGCCGTTTTCATAGCCGGCCAACGCGGCATTGAAGGTGAGCTGTGCCTGCGGGATCAAGCTGTCCGCGACGCGCTGTTCGACGCGCTGCGCCGCTTCCAGTCCCGACAAGTCTTCCGCCAGTTCGGCCAGCAACTGATTGGCCATCGCATCCTTGCGGGCGCGCGCGGCGGCGAGCATGGATTGCGCCTCGCGCTCCTGCGACCTGCGCGACGATTGTTGCAACGGGATGTTGAGTTCGACCATCAACTCCCAATTCTTGACCGTGCGCCCCGATTGCACTGGTGCGATCCCCACGGTGAAGTCGGGATACCGGTTTTTGAGCGTCAGGTCGCGCCCCAGCTCGGCCGCTTGCAGCTTGGCGTTGGCGGCGAACAATTGCGGATTGCCGGCGCGCAGCCGGTTCTCCAGCAACGCGTAGTCGAGGCGTGCCGAGGCCGGCGGTGGCAGCGTGTGGACCGGGGCCGCCAACGGCGCGTGGGCCGGCCGCAACAACAGCATGTTGAGCCGAACGCGGTTCATGCGGATGTCGCTCTCCAGCCCGAACAAGTCGTTGGCCAGCGCGGTCAGCTCCACCTGGGCCCGGATCACATCCTGCTGGGCGGCCAGGCCACTGGCATAGCGTGCCTGGGCAACCTTTTCCAGGCTGTTCATCAGCTCGAGGATTTCACGGGTCAAGCGCTCGTTCTGGACCAGGTAATAGGACTGCGCGTACGCGCCTTTGATCCGCGCGGCGATGTCCTGCCAGCTGCTTGCCGCGCCGGCCTTGGCGGCATCGGCGTCCTGGCTCGCGATCGAGCGCTTCAGCTCGCGTTTGCCGAACCAAGGCACATCTTGCATGATCTGGTAGCGCGTGCTGGCGGCCCGAGCGGGCGAGAGCGACGGATTTTGCTCGCCTCCCATGGTGACATCCTGCAGCTCGACGCGCAGTCTGGGGTCGGCAAGCGCGCCGGCCGGGCCGACGCGTTCGGCGGCGGCGGCGGCGTCATGACGCTGCGCCGCGTAATCGGGATTATTTGCCCTGGCCAGGTCCAGCAGGCTGTCGACGGTGGTGCCTGGCATAGTCTGCGCCACGGCGGCGCCAGCGGCGATGGTCAAGACCAGCCCTATGGCCCGGGGCAGGGCGCTCATTGCATATTGCATATTCTCTCCTGCGTTGCGGGGATCGATGGATGCGGCTGGGCCTGTTACTGTCGGGGCATGTATGTCATTCCCGCAGCGCGGCGCCGCAACGACGTGCATCGTCCTGAAAGGGGGATGCACGTGTGATTCCGCGATGGCGAAGCCATCGCTCAGGTGGGCGTGTCAGATTCTGAAACAGCAGTTTCGAACTGTCGCCGGCGGCGCGGTGGTGCGCAGCAACGAACCGTCATGATCGACCAGGGCGACGGTGCGATAGGGAACGGCGGGATGGACGAGGGATGCGACTAGTTGTGTCGCCACGAATGGCGCGACATCGGGATGGACCGGACGGTCCAGCGACTGATCGTCCGGTTGGCAGTGCGCATGGCACAAGGGCGACGGTGCTGCGGCGAGATCGCGGCAGCCAGCCATAGGTTGATGATCGCCGGCAGCGTCCGCAAATCGCAACTGTTGCACCACAGGTTTGGCCGGCATCCCCGGACATGCGTATGCAGCGACAGCAAACTGCATGAACAGTATGCTGATCAGCACCAACAGTGCCGCATAGGTCTTGGATGAACGGGAAAGCCGCATGGCGCTACAGCTAAACGCTGACTGGGTAGGATGGAGGCACCATACTAAGCGATAGTCTTGCACAAAAAGCTTGATCCAAATCAAAACTCTGCAAATTTACCCCGCTGCTACCCCATACACTTACTTCGATTTGCGTGACGACCAGTGGACGTGAACGATCATCCATTTGTCGGCCTGCTTTTCGAGAATGGCGGTCTCGGTACCAAAGTGATGGACATTGTTCCCTTTGTATTTGCCGGTGGTTTCCGTCTCCTGCATCACGATCGCCAAATTGCCGTCGACGCGCTCACTTTGCTTGAGGACTTTGTTCTTCGTCGCCGCGGCGAACTCGATATCGCCCTTAAGGTGATGGCCGGTATATTCGTCCCGGGATCGTTCGACATAACCGGATTCGTAGATCTGAATTCCAGGGGCCAGCAATGCGCTCGCCTGCTCAGGCTTTCCCGTCGCCAGGGCTGCATGGAATTCTGCCAAGGTCTCTGTCGGCGTTGCCGCGAGGAGGGGCGCGCCAATGGCGGAAAGAGCGAGCAGCGAAATGAGGTGGCGCATGTAGGTCTCCATAGACAATCGTTGAAGTGTTAAAGCTATGCGATTTAATCAGCTGAAGCAGCTTGTTGCAAGGTTCATTTCAAGCCGTTGTTTCCCGGTGAAGTGGCTTGACCTTCCTTCGGTGGGAAGGTGTATGGCCCCAATGTCAGCGGCACGGCGGCGGCAACCACGTTGCCGACGCGCCAGCCCATGCTGACGAAACACACCACCATCTGTTCAACGCGACAAACACCTGCTGCGGGCTACCGTCTGGCGGTGCTGCGGGCCTCCGACATGCGGGCGCAAGCGCAAACCGAATCCGCGCGCGCGGCGGTTGCTGCCTTCAAGGCGCTCGGTGGCGGTTGGCAACACCAGGAAACCGGCGCGGTGGCGCTGCGCTGAATACTGGTGGCCGGGTTGCGGTGGCCCAAGTCATGGGCGCGAGCCGGCAGCGCTTCCGCGCGCCTTAGACGCTAGCCCGGGTCAACAGCATTTGCTCCACCGCCGCCAACAGCTGCTCGTTCTCGAACGGCTTGCGTAGCACGCCATGCGCCCCCAAAGTCAGCGCCGTCTGCAGGCGCTCCTCGGTATCGGCGGATACCACGAGCGTTTTCGACGGCGCAAAAAGCTCGGCCTTTTTCAGAAAATGCAGCACGTCCAGGCCATCGAGGCCGGGCATGCACAAATCCAGTGTCATCACCGTAGGCTTAAACGTCGACAGCATGGCGCCCGCTTCGAATCCATTGGACGCGATCGCCGTTTCAAAGCCCGCTCCGCGCAACACACGCTCGATCGCGCGCGCCATGGCCGGTTCGTCATCGACGATCAGCACGCGCCTGGGCACCTCAATTGCACGCGAGCGGTCGGGGATGCCGTTTTCGCGCATGAAGCGATGCAGCTCGTCGGGCAAGACCCGGCGATCGCCTCTGCCTGGCAATTTATACGCTTGCAATAGTCCGCGGTCTATCCAACGTAAAACCGTTCGAAAATTGACCCCGCAAATGCGTGCGGCCTCACCAGTGGTCAATACGTCTTCCATGCGCTCATCCTGTCTTTTGCGTTGTTTTTTGTAGGATAGTCAGTTTGATCAACATTGGCAATCTGCATCACAGTCCGCCTACGGCAAGCGCGTCGGGCATGATGCTCTCCAGTTGCAAGCGGAGTTCGGTATGGCGCGGGTGGCCGGGCGCCATCCGGTCGATCAGCGCCAGCACCTCGGCGGCCTCGGCCAGCAGCCCCGCATCGTAACCGCGCTTTTGCACATGCGAAATCAGTATCTGCGCCGTATTGAATAGAACACGCAGATTTCCCGGCAACTTCAGGCGCGCGGCGCGCATCCACTCGATCGCCTCTTCCAGCTTGTCGGTCTTCCATAACAGCACTCCGCGATTCATGATGTCGGTCGCCTCCCTGCGCGCATTTTCGATCAGCTCGAGACCCTCTTCGCCCATGTGCGCACACGCGAAGACCTTTTCCACCGCGTCACGCACGCTCTTGTCGTCGTCGTTGTTCTGGATGATGTGACACAGCAGTTTGACCGCAGCTTCCTTGATGCCCACTTCGAGCAGCAAGGTCGCGATATCCATGCAGATATTGGGGGAGGGCAGATCGGCCGCGGTCGCCGTGGACAGCATCGCTTCGAACTCTTCGGCGATAATCATCGCGCTGCGCTGATCCTGATTGTCCAGGTACACCAGTCCTTCGGTGATTCTGGCGCGCAGATCGCTGGCGGGTCCGGCGAATTTTTTTTGTACCGCCGCCAGGATCTGCATCGCTTCCTTGGGCGCCTTCTTGATGCCGCATACCCGCGCCAGCGCAAAATAGGGGTCCGCGGTCCGGCTGACCGAGTGCTCGCCGACACTGATGCATTTGCGGAAGGCCTTCTCCGCCGCTGCGACGTTGCCCAGCCCCAGGGAAACATCGCCCAGCGACCTCTGGCGCGCCGGGGAGTTGGGCGACAATTTGGCGGCCCGCTCCAGTACCGTTCCGGCTTGCTCCTGCTGCCCCAGCTGCTTGTGCGCGGCGGCAAGCTGATCGTAGGCTTCCAGGTACAGGCTGTTGCCATCGATGACATGCTGGAACATTTGACAGGCCCCGGCATAGTCACCGTCCTGCAAATGGAGCTTGGCCAGCCCGGCCTTGGCCCAGGTGCAATCGTGCTGGCGCAAGATGCTTTCATAGAGGGCGCGGACCTGGCCACGCTCTCCACATTTGAGCAATAAATTGGCCTTCATGCGCAGCAAGTCATTTTCGTGCAGCTTGTTGCCGGCGATCTGCATGTCGCACAGCAGGGCCGCGCCGGCATAGTCTTTTCGCGCGTAGGCCAGGTCTATCCTCTTGAACACCTGTTTCTTTTGCCAAATGCGATTCAAGCGCGTATTTAACATGCCCTCGGTGATCGGTTTGATCAGATAGGCGTCGGGATGATATTCGGCCGTGCCCATCACCGAATCGGCGCTTTTCTCGGCCGACACCATGACGAAGATGCAGCTGGGATTGAGCAGATTGCCGCTACGTGCCTCTTCCAGGATTTGCTGGCCATTGCGCCCGCCGTCGAGGTGGTAGTCGCACAAAATGACGTCGTAGCGCTTGTTGCTGATGAGGGCGATCGCTTCGGCGCCATCCATCGCCTGGTCGATGGATTTCGCGCCCATGTTACGCAGGCTCTCGCGCATCAATTGGCGGATGCTGGCGCAATCATCGACCACCAGATAGTGCTTGTCGGTCCAATTGGCGGCTTTGGCGGTGTTGGCACTCGGCTTCTTGTTGGCAAACATATGGTCCATCGTGCTCCCTTTCGGCGACCGCCGCATCACCAGCGTCGGTGTGCTGCCAGTTCGACATTGCCAAGTGGCAACCCCATACTCCCAATGTAGACCATCGTGACTATCCTGTCAAACCAGACTTTCCTTGATCTGGGCGGTGCTTGAAGAGGGTTGCATTTCTCACTATATTTTGTGGCAATAAGATACGTTAGAATGATCCAGCCTTTCGTCGGCTGGATTTTTTGTCGGACGGAAGCTGATTCAATTTTCGATTACCTTAGGAGCCTGCATGAAACGTGTCACTGGCATAGGCGGTGTGTTCTTCAAATCTCCCGACCCCAAGGCGCTGGCCGAGTGGTACCGGGTCCATCTTGGTCTGGAAGTGGAGGCGTGGGGCGGGGTCGGATTCCGCTGGGCCGGGCCGGATAACCCGGGTGGTACGGGCACGACAGTGTGGAATCCGTTCAAGGCCGACACCGACTATTTCGCCCCGAGCACGGCCAGTTTCATGATCAATTACCGGGTAGCCGACCTGCATGGCCTGCTGGCCGCGCTGCGCGCCGAAGGCTGCCGGGTCGAGGACAAGGTCGATGAATCGGAGTACGGCAAGTTCGGCTGGGTCATCGACCCCGACGGCAACAAGATCGAATTGTGGGAGCCGCCCGAAGGCCAATAAGCGTCAGCGCACGTGCGAGGGCGAGCAGCCGAACCGCTCGCGGAAGCGCAACGAGAAGCGGGCGTGTGCCTGATAGCCGCAGGCTGCGGCGACCGACGGGATGCTCCATCCGGTGGTCTGGAGCAGGCCCATGGCGTGATGCATGCGCACCTCCAGCAGCAGGGTTTCAAAGCGCAGTTGCTGGGCCGCCAGCCGCCGCCTGAGGGTGGCCTCGCTCATCGCCAGCTCGCGGCCGGCCTTGGCGGCGGTCCACTGCTGGCCGGGCGCGTCGCTCAGCAGGCTGGTGAGCAGATCGCCGACGTTCTGGCTGGCGGGGCGGGCAAACACGATGCCTCGGTCAGCCAGAGCCAGCAGCAGTCCGAGCAGACGATGCATCAGCACCCGCTCGCTCACGCCCGCAGTGCTCACACCGCGCAGGCAGTGCTCCAGGGTCTCCGCCAGATCGTCATCGAAGGGCGTTTCGCGCCAGGCGGCTACGGCGGCCAGGGGAAGCTCTTGCTGGTCGTAGCGCTTGTGAAATTCGCGCAGCACTTCCGGCGCAATGGCCAGCAACAGCGAGCGAAACCTTGGCTCCTCGCCACCTGGCAGCTTCACCAGGTCCGCGCAGACGTTCTGGGCCACCGCCATCAGCGCGGACGGTGCTTCCAGCAAGGCCTGCGCAGCGCCGGTGTCCAGGCTAAGACTGCCTGATTTGACCAGCAGGATGGTCGCTTCCATGAAGCGGAAGCGACTGGCGCGTTGCGGCTGCCGCAGGCAGGGCTGCGCCAGCATGCACAGGCCGCGGCGGGCGATCGGCATGCCCGATGGCAGTGTCCACTGGCCGTTGTCCATCGTCAGAGCAGCTTGGGATTGAGCGTGTAGGTGCCGGTCAGGCTGGCTTCGGCCAGCACATGGCCGGCGAGCGCGCCGCGGATGGCCGGGCCGTCCAGCGCCAGTTCTTGCGGCAGCGCCGGCACGTCGAGTGCGTACAGCGTGAAGACGTAGTGATGCAACAAGGTGTCGTTCCACGGTGGGCAAGGACCGTCGTAGCCGTAGTAATTGCCGCTCATCTGGGCGTCGCCGGCAAACCAGTTGCTGTAATCGTTGATGCCGTGCTTCATGCCGCCCGTCGCTCCGGGGCCGGATTTGCCGCGTGGCGTCACGCCGTCGCTATGGCTGCCGGCGGCGATGGCGCGCGTGGCGCCCGGGATGTCGAGCAGCAGCCAGTGGAAGAAGTCGACACGGGGCAGGCTGGCCGGCACTTCCCGGCCTTCCTGGTTGACGTCGTCGCCTCGGCTCGGCACGTCGGGATCATGGCAGATCAGCACGAACGACTGCGTGCCGGGCGGGACATCGTCCCACGCCAGCTGTGGGTTGCGATTGCCGGAGAGGGTGATGTGGGTGTCCGGGGCGATCACGGCGAAGGCGAACTCGCCGGGTATGGGCTGGTTGTCGGAAAAGCTGGTGCTGGTCAGTTTCATGGTTGGGAGATCTTCGATAAAAGTTGTAGGCAGTGCTGAAATTATAGAGGCTGGCGCGTCTGCGCGAGCAAGCAATCCAGTCAATTATTGCGCTATTCCGATCAAAATGACGGCTTTGGTGCCGGTTGCCAGGGATGGCCCGCTCGATGTCGAGATCTTGATTTCGATCAAATTTTTTATTGATATGAATCAGTATCCTTGTAGAAAACAGCTCTCTGCGAGGCATGGCCATGACCAATCACAAGCCACTTCAGTTCGCGCCGGGCGCCGGCAGCGCGGCGTGCGATTGTGCCTGTCCCGCAGCTGACCGCCAGCAGGGCGCCGCGCCGCCCTTGCTGCCCGCTGCCGTCGGCGCTTGCCACAGTTTCGCCTGCACCGTGCTCGACGCCTTGCGCGAACAGATCGCCGTGCTGGGGCCCGACGGCACCATCCTGGCGGTCAACACCGCATGGCGCGAGGCCGCCGCCGCGCGCCACCAGCCGGGGCAGCCGGCGCTGTACGCCGACCTCGGCGGCAATTACCTGGAGCTGTGCCGTGAAGCGGCAGGGCGGGGAATGGACGGCGCAGCCGAGGCCGAGGCTGGCATCAGGGCCTTGCTGGCCGGACAAAGCAGCCGCTTCGAGATGGAATATCCTTGCCATACCCCGGCCGCGCGGCGCTGGTTCCGCATGACGGTGTCGCCGATGAGCTACGGCTGGCAGGGGGCGGCGGTGGCGCACGAAGACATCACCGAGCGCCACCTGGCCGAGGCCAACCTGCGGATCGCCGCCACCGCCTTCGAATCGAACGAGGGCATGATGGTCACCGACAGCCACGGGATCATCCTCAAAGTCAACCAAGCCTTCACCCGCATCACCGGCTATCCGATGGAGGAGGCGGTGGGCGGCACGCCGCGCATGCTCAGCTCGGGCCGCCACGACGCCGATTTCTACCGGGCGATGTGGGACGAAATCGGCGAGCACGGCAGCTGGTCCGGCGAAATCTGGAACCGCCGCAAGAACGGCGAACTCTATCCCGAACACCTGAGCATCACCTCGGTGCGCGACGACAGCGGCCGCGTCTGCAACTACGTCGCGGCGCTGACCGACGTCACGCTGAGCAAGGCGGCCAGCGACGAGATCCGCAGCCTGGCGTTCTACGACCCGCTGACGCGCCTGCCCAACCGCCGCATGCTGCTGGAGCGGCTGCGCCAGGTGCTCGACGCCAGCAAGCTGCACGAGCGCTACGGCGCGCTGGTGTTCATCGACCTCGACAACTTCAAGACGCTCAACGATACGCTGGGCCACAATGTCGGCGACCTGCTGCTGCAACAGGTCGCCGACCGCCTGCAGGAGTGCCTGCGGCAAGGCGACACCGTGGCCCGCCTGGGCGGCGATGAATTCGTCGTGCTGCTCGAGGGCCTGGGCTGCGCCGAGCCGGCGGCGGCGGTCCAGGCCGAACAGCTCGGGGCCAAGATCCTGGCCGAGCTGAATCGTCCGTATCTGCTGGGCTGCCATCTGTGCCATAGCACCCCGAGCATGGGCGCGACCCTGTTCCACGACGGCTGGCCGGCCCATCCGGAGGAGTTACTGATGCAGGCCGACATCGCCATGTACCAGGCCAAGCAGGCCGGTCGCAACGGCATGCGCTTCTTCGACCAGAAAATGCAGGACAAGATCCGCTCCCGGGCCCGGCTGGAGGAAGCGTTGCGGCATGCGATCGATGAGCGGCGCTTCGAGCTCTATTACCAGCCCCAGGTCGACCAGCAGGGACGGGTGGTCGGCGCGGAAGCGTTGATACGCTGGCAGCAGGCGGACGGCAGTTTCATGTCGCCGGGCCGCTTCATTCCGCTGGCCGAAGAAACCAGCCTGATCCTGCCGATCGGCCAGTGGGTGATGGAAACGGCCTGCGCCCAGCTGCGCCAATGGCAAGACCAGCCGCACATGGCGCAGTTGGTGATGGCGGTGAATGTCAGCGCGGCGCAGATCCATCAACGGGATTTCTTCGAGCAGGTGCAGGAGCTGATCCGGCGCCACGGCATCGACCCCTCGCGGTTGAAACTGGAGCTGACCGAGGGCCTGCTGCTGGAAAATATCGAGGAGATCATCGGCACCATGGAGCAGCTGCGCCAGATCGGCGTGTGCTTCGCGCTGGACGATTTCGGCACCGGCTATTCATCGCTGCAATATCTGCGGCGCCTTCCGCTGAGCCAGCTGAAGATCGACCGCTCCTTCGTCAACGAATTGGCCGGCAACAGCAACGACCAGGCCATCGTCACGACCATCATCGCCATGTCGCGCAGCCTGGGGCTGGACGTGATTGCGGAAGGCGTGGAAAGCATCGAGCAGCGCAGCCTGCTGGAGCAGTTGGGCTGTCATCGTTACCAGGGATTCTTGTATAGCCAACCGGTGCCTGCGGAGCAGTTGCGGCAATGGCTGGCCGCCCGCCCGCCGCCGCTCGGTATTATTTGATCTGGATCATGGATTTAGTCGCCCCGCGCGCCCATAGTCCTGGTTGGCGGCGCATGGTGCGCCGGCCCGATCGACCACGAGGACATTATGGACAATCTCGGTTGGACCCCGGACATGGCGCTGGGCATACCGCTGTTCGACGAAGCGCACGAGGCGCTGGCGGAACAGATCAAAGTGTTGACCCACTGCAAGGACGAGGACTTCGCTGCCGGCCTGGCGCAACTGATCGAATGCCTGGAGGATGACTTCCGCCACGAGGAGGCATTGATGGAGGCGATCGACTACCCGGCGTTGCGCAGCCATCGCGAGCAGCACGCCCGCGTGCTGGCCTCCTTGCATCAGCAGGAAAACGGCGCCACCAAAAGCGGCAGGACGGCGGTCGGCCTGGTGCTGCCGTGGTTCCACGCCCATCTGGCCACGGCCGACACGGCGCTCGCCATCGCGCTGCAAATGAGCGGCCTCGATCTCGACGAGGCGGCCAAGGTCGGCTAGCGCCGCGCCTACGGGTGCTGCGCGGCGCGCCGGCCGAGCAGCACGTGCAGCACGAACAGCAGGGCGGTGGCAAGACCGACCACCCAATGCAGCGACGACCATACCGGCCGGTCGCTCTCGCCTGCCAGGTAGTACAGGCCGAAGCCGCTGACGGTCAGCGTCAGCATGGCGGCGATCATGCTCCAGCCGGTGCGCAGATTGCGGGCGGCCTTGATCGCGCGCCGGATGTGCGCGTTCATCAGGCTGCCGATGAAGAACAACATCGCCATCGCGGCCGCGCCGTGCAGCTTCATCGACCACGGCTCCAGTGGATTGATGGTTTCGCCGAACTGGCCGACCGGGCGGAAGAAGTGGCGCGCCAGCAGCCAGGCGGCGCCGCTGAGCAGCAGGGCGGCGAAGCTGGCGTAGATGCAGCGGCGGTGCCAGCGCTCGACGCGCAGGTTGACGTGGGGACGGGATCGGTGGGTATGCATCGGTCAGATTATAAACGCCGACGCTTGCGATGCGGCCAGCGCCGGATGTTGCGCATCGCCGCTGGCCAGCACCACCTTGGTCAGCGCGTCGGCCACGGCGCAGCGCGGCGCGCGCACCGACACGCTGACGGAGTTCACCAGCGGTTCGCCGCTGCGGCCGTCGACCAGCGCGCTGATTTGGCGGCCGCCGTGCCGGCGCGCCGAGAAGTAGGCGGCCGACGTGGCCAGCGCCTCGTCGCGCAGCGACACCTGCGCGGCGGCGCGCCCCGGCGCCAGCGGATCGCGCACGGCGACCGGCCAATCGCGCTCGCCGAAGCCGCGCAGGTCGCCGCCCGCGTTGACACAGCCGCTGGTGGCGCCGGCGCGCTGCAAAGCCGCCACCGCCAGATCGACCGCGTAGCCTTTGGCGATGCCGCCCACGTCCACCCAGCCATGCGCCAGCTTGCGCGCCAGCGGCTCCCGCTCGCAGCGGTAGACGGCCAGCGCGGCTTGATACGCGGGGACGTCGGCGACGTCGGGGCGCGGCAGGCAATGCCAGTCCACCAGCAGCGGCGCGCAGGCGATGTTGAACAGGCCTTGCGACAGCTCGGCCATCCGCGCCGCCAGTTGCAGCACCTGCCAGCTGTGCGGATGCAGCGCCAACACCGTGCCCGGCGCGGCGCGGTTCAGGCGCGAGACATCGCTGGCGGCGTCGTGAAAACTCATCAGCCGGTGCACCAGCGCCACTTCGGCGAAAGCCAGCGCGATCGCCGGCGCCACGGCCTGCGGATCGCCGTCCGCCGCGATATCGACCAGGGTGCCCAACCAGGGCTGGGCGCGCCGCATCATTTTTTCAGCGCCACCTGGGCGATGGCGGCGATGCGCCGCACGCCGTCGGTCAGGTGGGTGCAGGAGAGGGTGGCGCCGCTGATGTTGGCGATGCCGTCGCCCACCGCCAGACCGCCCGTCTGCGCGGACTTGCCGCTGAACTGGCGGCGCCAGGCCGGCAGGCGGATTTCGCCGCCGTGGCTTTCGCGGTAGGTCAGGATCTCGACCTGGCGCACGGTGGCGTCGGGATTGAGGCCGACCGCATACGAGATCAGCTCGAACTTGCCGATCACCTCGTCGAGCACCATGTAGCCCAGCAGCTTGTCGCCGCTGTAGGCGCCCACCACGCGCCAGTTGACCGAGCGCGCCGCCAGCCCCGCCAGCTTCTCCACCTGCTGCATCTGCGGCAGCGACAACGCCACGTCCTGCAAGTGGAACGCGGTCGCATCCGGGAACATCAGCTTCTGCGCCTGCTCCGCGTTCAGGTACTGCGCCGCGAAGGCGGGCGCGCCGGCGGCGCATGCCGCCAGCGGTATCCAGTGCCGGTAGCGCATATCAGTACGAGAAGCCCATGCCCAGGTTCAGGCGGTCGCGCGATTTGTCTTGCTTGAACCACTGGTAATCGGCCTTCAGCACCACGCCATCGCCGACCTTCAGGTTGGCGCCGACGGTGGTGACTTTTTCGTCCGGCGACGCCGCCACGCCCAAGCCCTGCGGCACGGCGGCGTAGCTCTTGGCGGTGTTGAACTGCTCGTAGCGCGCGAAGGGACTGAGCGTGTAGTCGCCCGCTTGCAGCAGGCGGTAGGCGGCCTGGGTGTACCAGCCGGCAAAGCTGTTCGGCACCGGCGTGGGATTGCCGACCAGCGTCTCGTTGAGCGCTGCGGTGTTGCTGATCTGGCCGCGCGCGTACAGCGCCGACAGGTCCCAGCGGCCCGGCGTGTAGCGGGTGTGCAGGTCGACCATCGTGATGCGGGCGTCGTTGGCGGTGAAGCCGTCGGCCTTGTGGCCGGCCTTGCCGGTGAAGATGGAGCCGCCCACCAGCAGGCCCGGCACGCCGCGCCAGTTCAGCGCCGCGTGCACGCTCAGGTCGCGCGACTTGGCCTGCTGGCCTTCCTGGTGGATGGAACCGAGCGGCGATTCGCGGCCGTCGCCGCCGGCGGCGTCCCATTTGCCCAGGTCGAAGCCGGTGGTGATGCCGGTGTCCCAGGCCAGGCCGTAGGCGGTGTCGCCGGACAGGCTCACGCCCACTTCGCGCCAGGTCGACGGGATGATCGCCGTCTCGACGAAATTGCGCTCGACGCCGTAGTAGGCGGTCGGCTCGTGGTTGGCGTTCAGCAGGCCCATGGGAATCAGGTACAGGCCGACCTTGCTGCGCAAGCCGTTGCCGAATTCGCGTTCGACGTACAACTGCTCGACTTCGGCCTCGCCCTTGTCGTCGGCCGAAACGATGGCGTGTTCCCATTCGAGTTCGGCGACCACCTTGGTCTTCGGATCGAAGCGGTGCTCGATGCCGATCACGGCGCGGCGCACGTCGGCCTGCGCGGCGCTGGCGTTCTTGCTCGGACGGGTGTAGTTGACTTCACCGTAGGCGCCGAAGACGGTGGCCGGCGCCGACGGTACTTCAACCGCGGCCAGCGAGACCGGTGCGCTGACCCGCGCGGCGGCCGGTGGCGGCGCCGAGGCCAGTGCCTGCTGGCGTTGTTCCACCGCTTCGGTTTTCCTGACGCTGGCTTTCAGTTCGGCCTTCAGCTGTTCCAGTTCGGCGGCCATCTTGTCGATGCGGGCCAGCAGTTCGGCCTCGCCGGCGGTGGCGGCGAAAGGCGCGCCGAGGAAGGCTGCGGCGAGGGCGGTGGCGATCAAATGCTTGTTCATGTTCAGGTCTCTGCGATTAAGGGTTGGTTTGGTAGCCGTCGGTCAGCGTGCCGAGGAATTTGACGACATCGTCGATCTCGCCGGGCGACAGCGCCGGCGCCATGCCGGGCTGGCGGTTGTAGGGCACTTCGGTGGTGTTGACGTTCTTGAGGTATTGCGGCGGCAGGTCGTCAAACTTCCGCACCACGCCGTCGGCGCCGGTCGGGTACCACTCTTCCGGGTTGGTGTCGCGCCGCACGTAGAAGGCCACCACGTCCTTCAGGTTGTCGAAGGCGCCGTTGTGGAAGAAGGTCTGGCGCGTGGCGACGTTGCGCAGCGTCGGCACTTTGAAGGCGCCGCACAAATCGGTGCGGGCGGCCAGGTCGGTGCGGTCAGGGCCGCACAGGCCAAGGTCGAAGTAGGCCGGATCGGCGGTCGCCGCCAGCTTTTTGTTGCGCGGTACGCCGAGATTGTCGAAGGTGAAGTCGGTGAACAGCGGCGACGAGCCGTCGGCCCCGCGCGCGCTGGTGTGGCAGCCGATGCAATTGCCTTTGGCCGGATCGTTGAACAGCGCCAGGCCGCGCAGCTCCTGGTCGGACAGCTTCACTTTACCGGCCAGGAACTGATCGTATTTGGAGTCGAAGGGGTGGAAGTCCTGGTCCTCCAGCTGGTATTTTTGCAGCGCGAAGGTCATGCGGCTGAAGGCCTGTTCGGCATTGTCCAGGATGGCGGCGCCGAATTGGGCGCGGAACTGTTCGACGTACGGGGTTTTCTTCAGTTTGTCGATCACATCCTGCTTGCTGGCGTTGGCCATTTCGTGCGCCGCCAGGAAGGGGCGCTCGGCCTGCTCCGCCAGGCTTTGCGCGCGGCCGTCGCGGTCGATGCCGCCGGTCGGCGTGCCGTCCTTGGCGAAGAAGAAGGCCGGATTCTGGTTCAGGTAGCGCAGCGACGGCGCGGCGCGGAAGCCCTGCACCTCGCCGTTGGCGCCGCCCAGCTGGGCGGACAGCTTGTTGGCCGGGCCGTGGGCGTGGTCCGGGCTGTGGCAGGTGGCGCACGACTGCTTGCCGGACGCCGACAGCGACGGGTCCTTGAAAATCAGTTCGCCCAGCCGGGCGGCCGGGCCGAGGCCTGCGTCAGCGACGGGCGGGGTCGGCGTCGGCGACGGGACGGCGGAACCACCGCCGCCGCTGCACGCGGCCAGGCTGGCCAGCAGCAGCGCGGCGGGAAGGAGGGCGGCGCGGGAATAGTGTGTAGGCATGCGGTTTTTGGTAAATGGGAATGACAACAATTCGCATTATCCACTAAGTGTTGATTTTATGCCAATCCGGCAGGCCGTTTGTGGTGTATTTTCCCTTCCGACCAATTGCTGACGATGCGGCAACGCCGCGCTACAATGGGCTGATGCGACGTTTGCCGACCAGGGGTGTTGTACTGAGTGCGATGCTGTCCTTGCTATCGACGCTCGGGGGCGGCGTGGCCGCGACCGAGATCCGTACTTCGGCGCAGCAGGGCACCGAACCCAAATTCCAGAACGTCGACGCGAGCGGCGGGCGCGTGGTCGGCATCTGCATCGACGTCATGCGCGCCGTCGAAAAGCTGGACCCGGGCTTGAAGTTCACCGGCGACCAGCTCTGGCAGCCATTGCCGCGCATATACTCCGGCATGGACCGCGGCTTATTGGATGCTTCCTGCGGCCTCTCGCATTCGCCCGAGCGGGACAAGAAATTCGTGTTTATCGGCCCGCCGCTGTTCTCGATCCGCTACCACCTGATCGCGCGCAGCGACGAGGCGGCGGTGATCGCCAATTGGGACGACCTGCGCAAGCTGGCCCCGGACAACGTGGTGCTGGCCAATCGCGGCTTTGCCGGTGTGAGGGTGCTGGAGTCGGCCGGCGTCGACAAGATCGATGCCGGCGCCTCCGATCCGAGACTCAATCTGCAAAAGCTGCTGGCCCACCGTGGCCGCTTCTTCTTCCATCGGATGCCGGGTTTGCAGGCGGTGCTGGACCGCTCGGGCATGGCTGAAAAGTTCAAGATCCTGCCGACCGTCATGGCCGTCAGCCCGCTGTATTTCGTTGTGGGCAAGCACGTCGATCCGGCCTTGGCCGAGCGCCTGCGCGCGGCCTTGCAGACCTTGGAAAAGAACGGAGAGCTGGAACGTATCGCTAAGTCCTGGGAGTAGAGGACAGATTGGCGATCAATGCCAACAGCGCTTCGACGTCGACCGGCTTGACGAAGTAGTGGTCGAAGCCGGCTTCGCTGGCCAGGTCGCGGTCCTCGCTGCGGCCGTAACCCGTCACCGCCACCAGCGTGGCGTTGGCCGTCTGCGGCAGCTCGCGCAGGCCGCGCGCCAGATCGTTGCCGCTGATGTCGGGCAGGCCGATATCGAGCAGGCATAGTTCCGGCGACATGCGCCGGGCGATCTCCAGCGCGTCCAGCGCGGTATGCGCGACCAGCACCTCGTGGCCGGAGGCGTCGAGCAGCAGTTGCAGCGTTTGCGCGGCATCGATATTGTCGTCCACCACCAGCACGCGCAGCCTGGCGCCGCCGGCCGCGGAGGGCCCGGACGCCGCCGGCGCGTTCTGGCCTGGTCCGCCGGGCAGCGAGATGGTGAAGGTGCTGCCTTGCTGCTCGCCCGGGCTATCGGCGGCGATGCTGCCGCCATGCAGCTCCACCAGCGATTTGACCAGCGCCAGGCCCAGTCCCAGCCCGCCTTGCGAGCGGTCCGGATTGCGGTCGGCCTGGGCGAACAACTCGAACACGCGGGCACGCAGCTCCGGCGCCATGCCGATGCCGGAATCGCTGACCACCAGCCGCACCACGCCATCCCCGCCATGCACCGACAACGTGATAGCGCCGTCGACCGGGGTGTACTTGGCGGCGTTGTTGAGCACATTGACCAGCACCTGCACCAGCCGCTTGTGGTCGCCGTCGACCTGCTGCGGCACCTCGGGCAGCGACACTTCGAAATGCTGATGCTTGCTCTTGAACAGCGGCTCCGCCTGTTCGACCGCGTCGGCCACCACATCGGCCACGTTGAGCGGCACGCGCGTCACCGTCACCAGCCCGCGCGTCACGCGCGAAACGTCGAGCAGGTCGTCGACCAGGCGCGTCATGTGGTGTACCTGGCGTACGATGATGCCGGCCGTGCGCTCGACCGCCGCGGCGGTGGCGTGACCGCTTTGCAGCAGCTGCGCGCCGGCGCTGATCGGCGCCAGCGGATTGCGCAGCTCGTGCGCCAGCATCGCCAGGAATTCATCCTTGCGCTGGTCGGCCAGGCGCAGCTGGTTTTCCGCCTTCGTGTGCTGGACTTCTTTTTGCTGCAAGGCCTCGGCCATCGCGTCCAGCGCCCGCGCCAGTTCGCTGATTTCCTCGTTGCCGTAGACGATGCCGCTGCGCGCGCCCAGCGTGCCGGAGGCGATGCTGTTGGCGGTGGTGGCCAGGCGCTTGACCCGGCGCAGCACCAGCACGTCGCCGACAAACCAGGCCGCCAGCAGCGCCAGCGCCAGCGTGACGGCCAGCGCCGACATGTCCAGCAGCTGGTCGTGGCGGGCGGCGGCGGTGATGTCGTCGGCCGGGATGCCGATGGTGACGGTGTAGTCGGACAAGCCGTTGTTGCCGACGCGGGCAAAGCGGTGCAGGCGCTCGACGCCATCCGGTCCGGTCAGCAGCACCGGCTTGCCCGGTTCGCCGGCCATGGCGGCGCGCATTTCCGGCCACACCATCTGGCCGAACCACTGCTCCGGATTGGGCTTGCGCGAAATGATCTTGCCGTCCGAATCGGATGTCAGCAGCAGCGATCCTGGCGGCAGCTTGATGTCGGCCACGAAGCGATCCAGCTTGGACAGGTCCAGCGCGGCGAACACCACGGCCTTGACCCTGTCGCCTTCGCCCAGCAGCGGGTAGGTGAGGTTGATGGTGTGCTTCTGGATCACGCGGCCGAACACGTAGCCGCCGGCGACGAAGCGGCGCAGGTGCACCGCGCGGCGGAAGTGCGAGCGGTCGGACAGGTTGACCGGCGCGGACGACGGGATCGCGCTGCAGGTGACGTCGCCGTTCAACTGGATCAGGCCCAGGTTGGCGTAGTCGGGATTCTGCAGCTGGATATTGGCCAGCAGGCGGCTGCAATGGGCCTGGTCGCCGGTCAGGTCGGGAATGCTGGCCAGGTCGCGCAGGATCTGGCGCGCGCCCTCGATCGATTGGGCTTCGTTGGCGGCGGCCAGGTTGGTCAGGCGTTGCAGGTTCTCTTCCGCCACCTGCACCGCGTGCTGGCGTTCGCGCACGCCGCTGACCAGCGTCATCACCGCGATAGGGGCGATCGCCAGCGCCACCAGCAGGATCAGGCGGCTGCGCAGGCTATTGAGCTGGAAAAGTAGAAAGGCCATGCTGGGTGCTTAACGGGCCCGATAGCGTGCGTTGCCATAGCGGATGATCGCTTCCACGCCGCGCCGCAGCGTGGCGATGTCGTCCGAAATATAACCGATGCGGATAAAGCCCGGCGCACCCAAGGCGTCGCCCGGCATCAGCGCCACCGAGTACTCGTTGAGCAACTGCTCGGTGAACTGTATGGTGTCCGTGGTCAGCGCCGAGACGTCGCCCCACAGGTAGGGGCCGGAGGCCGGGCAGTGCATGCTCATCCAGGGCAGGCCGTGCACCATGTCCAGCACCAGGTCGCGGCGCTGGCGGTATTCGTCCAGCATCGCGGTCGGTTCGCCGGATTCGAAGGCGCTAGCCAGCGCCAGCTGGATCAGCATGGGCGCGGCGGCGGTGATCGGGCCTTGCAGCGTCTCCATCGCCGAGACGATGTGGGGCGGCGCCACCGCGAAGCCGGCGCGCCAGCCCATCATCGCGTAGCTTTGCGAGGCGGAGTAGATGCTGACGATGCCGATTTGCTGCCAGTCCGGGCGCGCGGCCAGGCTGGTATGGACGCCTTCGAAGATCAGCTTCTCGTAGCTCTCGTCGACGATGGCGCGGGTGCCGGTGCGTTTGAGCCAGCCGGCGATGCGTTCGATCTCGTCGGCCCGCAGCACGCCGCCGGTGGGGTTGTGCGGATTGTTGATGATCAGGATCTTGGCCGGCGGCAGGCTGTCGAGGAATTCCGCGCTGACGGTGGCCGGCAAGTCGACCAGCACCGGCTCCAGCCCGAGCAGCTGGCAGGTGGTGACATAGGCCGGCCAGTGCGGCTTGAAGATGATGACGGCGTCGCCCGGATCGGCCATCACGTACAGCGCCTGGTACAAGGCCTGCTTGGCGCCGTTGGTGACGATGATTTCGCTGGCGCTGGCGGCGATGCCGTTTTCGTTGCGGACCTTGACGGCCAGGCGGGCGCGGATGTCGGCGTCGCCGCCCACCGTGGTGTAGGCCAGCGACGGTTGTTGCAAGCCGTCGCGCACCGCTTGCAGCACGCTTTCCGGCGCCTGGAAATGCGAAATCGCGATCGAGAAGTCAATCACGTCCTCGCCGCGCGCCTTCATGGCGTCGACCCGGCCGTGCATTGCGGTGGTTGCCAGCGGCTGGCAGCGGGCGATGCGTTGTGAAGTTTCCATGCAAAGTGTCTCTATGGCAAATTTTACGATTTGTTATTCTACTTCAGATAGCTAAGTCAGTACGCACGACTGCGTACATATTTGCCGGATGGTATCCTTGTCGGCTTATCCAATCAGGGCGCCTCAATTATCTTATGCGATTAACAATTAAAACATGTGGCCCGGTGCTTGCGCTGGCCCTGGTTGCCAGCGGCGCCGCGCGGGCGCAAGCGATCATCAAGATCGGCCATGTGGCGGCGACTTCGGGGCCGATTGCCCACTTGGGCAAGGACAATGAAAACGGCGCCCGCATGGCGGTCGACGAGCTTAACGCCAAGGGCGTGGTCATCGGTGGCAAGAAGTACAAGATCGTGCTGCAGGCGGAGGACGACGCCGCCGATCCCAAGCAGGGCACCACCGCCGCGCAAAAGCTGGTGGACGCCAGGGTCAACGGCGTGATCGGGCATGAGACGTCGGGCACGACGATTCCGGCCTCGCGCATCTACCACGACGCCGGCATCCCGCAGATCTCGCCGTCGGCCACCAATCCGCAGTACACGCGCCAGCGCTACGAGACCGCGTTCCGCAACATCGCCAACGACGAGCAGCTGGGCGCCGCGCTGGCCCGTTACGCGATGCTCAACGTCAAGGCCAAGCGCATCGCCGTCATCGACGACCGCACCGCCTACGGCAAGGGGCTGGTCGACGAATTCGTCAAGAACGTCAAGCGCGCCGGCGCCGCGTCCGGCACGACGGTGGTGTCGACCCAGTTCACCACCGACAAGGCCACCGACTTCAGCGCGATACTCACCGCCATCAAGGCGACCAGGCCGGATATGGTGTTCTTCGGCGGCATGGACGCCGTGGCCGGGCCGATGCTGCGCCAGATGAAGGCGTTGGCGATCCCGATCAAGTTCATGGGGGGCGACGGCATGTGTTCGGATTCGGTGCCGCGGCTGGCGGGCGACGCCATGAGCGACGGCCAGGTGATCTGCGCCGAGGCGGGCGGAGTCGAGCCGTCGCAGGAAAAAGGCATGGCCGATTTCCGCGTGGCCTACAAGAAGAAATTCGGCATCGACGTCGAGACTTATTCGCCATATGCCTACGACGCGCTGATGACGATGGTCGAGGCGATGCAGAAAGCCGGCTCGCCCGAGCCGGCCAAGTACCTGCCGGCGCTGGCCGGCATCACCCACAAAGGCGTCACCGGCAACATCACCTTCGATGCGCGCGGCGACGTGAAAGACGGCGTCCTGACGATCTACACCTTCCGCAACGCCAAGCGCGAAAAAGTGGCGGTGATGAAATAACAACCCGGGGTCGGAATCAGCCTTCCGACGGGCCGCCGCGGCCTGGGCCTTGCGGCGGGCCGAAGCGTGGTTCATTGCTTGAGTCGGCGGCCGTGGCGGCGCCGCCCAGGCGGTAGGACAGGCCCAGGTAGAACACCCGGCCGTCGAAGCGGCGGGTGCTGGTCTCGCGCAGCGTGGCGCTGTTGACGACGGTCTCCATCTTGTTGGTGCTGAACAGGTCGGTGACCGTGCCCACCAGGCTCAGACGCGGCGTCACGGCCTGGCGCACGCTCAGGTTGAAGGTGTTGTTCGGCGAGCGGTAACCCTGGCCGGACAAGGTCTTGCCCTGCATCTGCAAGGCCATCTGCACCTGCGTCGCGGCGCTGGCCGCATAGTTCAGGCGCACCCGGCCGCTCAACGAGTTGGCGCTGCGGCTGACCAGGGCGCCGCTGGCGTCCTGCGTGGTCTGCTGGCTGCGCGCCAGGTTGCCGTTGGCGTTCAATGTCAGCGTCGGCGTCAGCTTGCCGTTGACGCTGAATTCCAATCCGCTCGAATGACTGCCTGCGCCGTTCTGGCGTGTGGTCAGCAACACGTTGTTGCCGATGAAGGTGCGGTAGTCGACGATGGCGTCGGTGTCCTTGCGGTAGTAGCCGCGCAGATTGGTTTCCAGCGCGCCGTACTTGGTCTCGTAGCCCACTTCGAAGGAGTCGGTCTTGGTCGGCTTCAACATCGGATTGCCGGACGAGACGTTGAACTCGTCGCGATACACCACGTAGGGATTGAGGTCGTTGGCGTTCGGGCGGCGGATCCGGCGCGCGTAGGAGAAGCGCATATTGGCCGTCTCGGTCGCCTTGTAGGTGGCGAACAAGCTCGGGATCAGGTTGGTGTAGTGGTTCTTGGCCTCGACGCCGCTGGTGATCTGCTGGACGTCCATGCCGGTGTACTCGGTGCGCAGGCCGCCCAGCACGCCCCAGCTGTCGTTCAGCTTGCGCTGGTAGGAGCCGTACAGCGCGACCACGGTTTCTTCCAGGTCGAAGCGGTTGCTGCGCGCCGGATTGAGCACGGCGACCGAGGTCAGCGGATCGATGTCGGTGTACAGCGTGTCGAAGTTGTTCTTGTTGGTGGCGACCTTGTAGCCCGCCTTGAGGCTGCCGCCGGCCAGCGGACGTTCGTAGTCGCCGGTGAAGTCGACGATGTGGCTGCCGCTGTCGTTGCGCTGGTGGGCGCGGGTGTCGGCCCGGTTGCCGCCGGCGTAGTCGTTGGCGTAGGCGCTGTTGCTGTCGTTCTCGGAGGCCGAGACGCGCAGGTCGATCTTCAGCGTTTCGTTCGGCAACCGGCCCTTGTGGTCGTAGCGTCCGCCCCAGCTGAAGTTCCTGGCGTCGCCCTCGCGCGCGGTGGTGCGCACGTAGTCGGTGGCGGGGAAGCCGGTGGTGGCGCCGTTGAGGTAGTGGTCGACGCCGCGCTGGTCGTTGCCGCGGCCCATGTAGTTGGCGCTCGCGGTCAGCGTGTCGCTCTGGTCCAGGTTGTAGCTGACGGTGCCGTTCACGCCGGCCATGTCGTTCAGGCCGGCGCCGGACGAGCTCTGGCTGCTGTGCACGAAGGCGCCGGTCGCCGGATCGAGGCGGTCGCGGCTGACCACGGCGGTGGAGTTGCGGCCGTCGTGGCGCAGGTTGACGCCGCCCTGGAAGCCCCACGGTCCCTCGTTGTAGCTGCCCGACGCGGCGCTGTTGTAGCGGCCGGCGTAACCGGCGTTGGCGTTGAGGTTGGCAAAGCCGCCCGGCTTGCGGTTGCGGCGCATCACCAGGTTGAGGATGGGGCCGCCGCCGGCCTCGTTGCCGAACTGCGCGCCGGGGTTGTTGATCACTTCGACCGACTCGATATCGTCGGCGTTCATCGCCTGCAGCGTCGGGCCGCGGTTGTCGCCTTGCAGCATGGCGGACGGCTTGCCGTCGACCAGGATCTGCACATTGCTGCTGCCGCGCAGCGTGACGCTGCCGTCCGGGTCGACCGCCACCGACGGCACGTTGTTGAGCGCGTCGGCGGCGGTGCCGTTGGTGCTGCTGATGTCGGACTTGACGTCGTACACCTGGCGGTCGATGCGGTTGGTCGGCCGCTCGCCGGCCACGTTGACCGACGGCACCACCGTGGCCGCTTCCTTGGGCTTGGCCGTGGTGGTCGGCTTGGCGTCCGGTTTATCGGTGGCGGGCTGGTTTTGGGCGAGGGCGGTCAGCGGCGCGGCGAGGCAGGCGGTCAGGAATAGCTTGTGCATGGGGAGTCGGGCCGATGCATCGGCGCCGTCTTGTTCGTCGTTGAAGGGATGACATTCTACATTTGTTCATTGGCAGGAATGATTGCTATTTACAATACTTTACTTAAGCTGGGCGCTGCAGGCTAAAATGGCGGCCTGCATATAGGGGATGACATGGCACGCGGCACCGCACATATCGGCAAGGACAGCTATCAAACCACCATCGAGGTCAGCGGCCACACGCTGGTCGGCGACGAGCCGGAGCGCAACGGCGGCCGCGACACCGGTCCGGCGCCCTACGATTTCGTGCTGGCGGGCCTGGGAGCATGCACCGCCATCACGCTGCGCATGTACGCCGACCGCAAGCAGTGGCGGCTGGAGGCGGTCGAGGTCGGCCTGCACCTGAGCCATGGCGACGATGGCGCGATGATGGTCAAGCGCACGCTGTCCTTCACCGGCGCGCTGGATGCCGAACAAAAAAACCGCATGGCCGAAATCGCCGAGAAGACGCCGGTGACGTTGACGCTGAAGGCCGGGATGGTGATTGACACGACCGTCAACTGACGGTTGGCCGCGCCTGCGCGGAGGTTGTGTTCCGCACGCGAGCCAGATCAGAGCCTGCGGTGCTGCATGATCGAGAATGCGCTTGTACTTCGGCGAGCGCGACATGAAGCAGGCATCAGCCCGGCGCATCTGTTGAGCAATTCGAACAGTTGGCCAGAGAGGCGATTAGTTACTATGTTGGCCCTGACTTGGGCAGTCATATCGACTATATTAAGAGAAAATGGTCGGCGAGGTGACGTCATGATGTTGAATCGCGAAGAGTTTGAGAGGGCGTTGGCAGTATTGTGCAGCGACGGGCTTGCTCGGATGGACACGGATTTGCTGCTACGCGTCGCGGTGACTGTCTGGTACACCTCGCTTGTTCCCGACCTGGGCAAGGTGCCTGAACCATTCCGTGCCGACATTGGATATCTGCTGGATCGGCTTTCTCGGTTTAACATCATGGCGAAGCAACGCAAGTTGGATTTGCTCGCATCGCTGGAACCATACAGGCCAGCCTGCCCTCCGGTTACGGATAGCCAGTGCAAGGACGTTCGCGCAATTGAATGGGGCGCCTCCGCCGATCTGATGCCGTTTGTCGATGATCTGCTGCCCTACCAAACCCGCCACTACGCCGCCACCATCTGAGCGGAAAGATTCCGAAAATTATCCGGCCACCGCGCCGGATTTTTTTTGCGGACGCGGGAACTGATGAGTATTGAACCGGTCAAATAAAAGCAAGTTGAGCCGTACCAATGAGGTTTCCGATTCGACCTTCTCATCATGGGGATAGACATGGACTTGATTAAACGCTGGGCGGGGCTGCTTGCAGTCGCCGCTGGTTGTACCGTCTCCGCTGCCGCCGCGCCGCTGCTCAGCGAAGGCTTCAACGACATCACGACCTTGCCCGCCAACGGCTGGGTGTTGGTGAACAACAGCTCGCCGCCCGGCAGCACTTCCTGGTTTCAGGGGACGCCGGTGATCTTCGCGGCGGCCGCCGGCCCGGCCAATTCCTATATCGCGGCCAACTTCAACAACGCTGCCTTCGGCGGTGCGGTCAGCAACTGGCTGCTGACGCCGGAGCTGGCCCTGTCCAACGGCGAGTCGCTGAACTTCGCCTTGCGCCTGCTGGGAGAAGGCTTCCTCGACACGGTCGAAGTGTACCTGAGCTCCGCCGGCGCCAGCACCAACCTGGGCGGCTTCAATCTGCTGGCCTCATTCGATTCGGCCACGGACACCGGCTGGGTCGACCACGCCCTCACGGTCGGCGGCTTGACGGCGCCGGTCAGCGGAAGGTTTGCCTTCCGTTACGTGGTCGACGACACCAGCGTCCACGGCGATTACATCGGCATCGATTCGGTCAGCGTGAACGCGCTCGCGATCCCGATTCCCGGCACCATCGCCTTGATCGCGCTGGGTTTGTGCGCGCTGGCGGGCGTATCGCGTGCGCGGCGGCCGGCGGCTTGCTTGGCGTTATCCGGCCTGGCGTTGGCGGCGGCGACGGCGCGGGCCGCGCCGGAGAATGGCCTGATGACGTTCCCGCATGTGAACGTTGTCACGCAGCAGGTCGCGCCACAGCCGGCGGCGGATGCCGGCGGCCTCAAGGCCTACAAGGATCCCGCCACCGGCAAGCTGGGCAGCCCAGGCCTGGACCAGGCCACGGAGTTGGACAAGGCCATCCGCGCCAGCGCCGTCGGGACAAGAGCGCGTTCCACCCGACCCGCGACGATCCATCCGCCGCACGGCGGCGTCGGTGTGCTGCTCGACGAAACGCATACCCAGTATTCGGTGGTGCACAAGAATCCCGCTGCCCAAGGAGAACAAAAATGAAACGCGTTTTGCCAGCCCTCATGACGGCAGTGGCGCTGCTGTGCACATCGGCGGCCTGGGCCGCCGCCACCATCACCATCGTCAACGGCGATCCCGCCGGCGTCGGCTTCAACGACGCCACGCCGGTCGCCCCAGTCGGCGGCAACACCGGCACCACGCTGGGCGCGCAACGGCTGAACGCCTTCCAGGCCGCCGCCAGCAAGTGGGGCGGCACGTTGACCAGCACGGTGCCGATCCGCATCCTGGCGACCTGGGAAGCACTGCCGTGCAACGACGGCGGCGCGGTGCTGGGCTCGGCCGGCGCGCTGGAAGTATTCAGGGACTTCCCCGGCGCGCCGGTCGCCAACGCCTGGTTCAGCAAGGCGGAGACCAACAAGTACCTCGGCGTGGACGCCGATCCCACCACGCCGGACATCCGCGCCCGCTTCAACGTCAACCTGGGGCAGCCGGGCTGTTTTACCGGCACGCCGTTCTATCTGGGCCTGAACAACCTCCACGGCGCCCAAGTCGACCTGGTGACGGTGCTGCTGCATGAGTTCGGCCACGGCCTCGGCTTCCAGACCTACACCGACGACGAGACCGGCGAACAACTGGACGGCGTCCCCAGCATCTGGGACTACTTCCTGCTGGACAGCAGCAGCGGCAAGCTGTGGAAGGATATGAGCGACGCCGAGCGTGCCGCATCGGCCCTCAAGTCCGGCAAGCTGGTGTGGAACGGAACGCTCGTCAAGCAGGCCGCACAGACGGTGCTGCAACAGGGCGCGCCGGTGTTGACGATGCTGGCGCCGGCTGGCGTCGCCGGCATTATCCAGGTTGGCACGGCCAGCTTCGGGCCGCCGCTGGCCAGCCCCGGCCTGACGGGGGAAGTGATGCCGGTGGTCGATACGCTGCCCGACCGGGGCCTGGCCTGCACGCCGCTATCGCCGGCCAACGCGCTGGCGGTCAACGGCAAAATCGCGCTGATCGATCGCGGCGCGTGCACCTTCGTGATCAAGGTCAAGAACGCACAGGATGCCGGCGCCATCGGCGTCATTATTGCCGACAACGCCGCCGGTGCGCCGCCGCCCGGCTTGGGCGGCACCGATCCCGGCATCGTGATCCCCGCCGTGCGCATCACGCTGGACGACGGCATCCGGCTCAAGGCTGCGCTGGCGACGCGCTCGCGCGTGCATTCCGCCGTTCACGCCAACCTGGGCGTGAACCTGGCGCTCCGCGCGGGAACCGACGCGGCAGGCCGGGTGCTGATGTACGCGCCCAATCCCAACCAGCCGGGATCGTCCGTCTCGCACTACGACGTCAGCGCCTTCCCGAACCTGCTGATGGAGCCGTCCATCAACGGCGACCTGACACACGAGGTGATCCCGCCGCTCGACCTGAGCTTCCCGCTGCTGCGCGACATCGGCTGGTAGCGTCGCCAAGACTGCTGGCGTTGACCGTGGTGGTCGGGCTGCACGGCCAGGGCCACCAGGTCAGACTTCCGGCGCGCTGGTGAGGTAATCGAAGATCAATTCCGCCGCCTGCTCGGGCATGGCCAGGAAGCGCGCGCCGTTGCGATAACGGCCGTGCGTTCCGATCAGGGCGCTGTGCAGCACCGTCAATGTGACCTTGTTTTGGATGGAACTGCCGGGAAAGCAGAACGTCAGCACGTAGTTGGTGTCGACCGGCAGCGGATGATCGCTGAGGAAGGCTACGCCCATGCGGGAAATATCGATGATCTGCGTAACGACGTAGTTTTGACCATCCATGTCGCTGATGTGGGCATCCACCTGTAGCAAGCGGCGCACGTGTTCTCGTCTCGGGTCCATCTATTCATGCCAGCGAAAAAACACCAGTATGACAGATCTGCGCCTACCGAGGCTGAACCTCTAGTGTACGGGGCTGCCGGGCCGCATTGTTCGATGCGCCGGCGCGGATGCACGTAAAAGCCAGCACTCCGCCCAGCAGCAGCAGGCCGCTCGATACCGCCATCGCCAGCTGAATGCCGCCAAGGATATGGTGGTTGGCGCCGCCAGCCACCAGCGCGCCGAAGATCGCCACGCCGACCGCGCCGCCTACCTGGCGCGCCGTGTTCAGCACCGCCGAGGCGGTGCCGGCCTGGTGCCGCTCCACGCCGGACAGGATGGCCGTGGTCATCGCCGGCACCGCCAGGCCCATGCCGGCCGGGATCAACGCCAGCCCGGGCAGCATTTGCAGGAAAGTGGCGTCGTTCGAGATGCCCCACCAGCCCAGCAACGCGTAGCCGCTGGCGCCTATGAAGGCCCCCATGATCATCGGCGTGCGCAGCCCGGTGCGCGGCGTCATCCAGCCGCTGACGAGGTTGGACAGGATGAACGTGGCGGTCAACGGCAAGAACACCAGTCCCGCATGCAGCACGCCGAAGCCGCGCACCTTTTGCAGGTAAAAGCTAAGCACAAAGATCACGCCGTAGTACGAAAAATTCATCAACACGCCGAACAGCACCGCGCCGGAGAAGGGCGCGCCGCGGAACAGCGACAGCGGCAGCATCGGCGACTTGCTGCGCGATTCGACGCGGATGAACAGCGCGCCGGCCACGATAGCCGCGGCCAACCCGCCGCGCACCATCCAGTGCGACCAGCCCAGCGATTCAAACTCGATGACGGCGCCGATCAAGGCGGTCAGCGCGACGATGGCCAGCAATTGCCCGGCCAGGTCCAGCGAGCGATGCGGGTCGCGGCCGGCCAGCGCCGGCACCACACGGCAGGTCAGCCAGAAACCGATAACGCAGATCGGGATATTGACCCAGAAGATGCTGCGCCAGCCCGCCACCGACAGCAGCAGGCCGCCCAGCACCGGCCCGGCCGCGATCGATACGCCACCGGAGGCGGTCCACCAGGCGATGGCCTTGGCCAGCATGGCTTTGTCGTCGGCGTAGGTGGCGTTGAGGATGGCCAGTGAACTGGGCACCAGCAGCGCGGCGCCGATGCCTTGCAACGCGCGGGCGAGATTCAGGGCGGTGGCGCCGGGCGCCATCGCGCAGGCCAGCGACGCCGCCGTGAACAGCGCGAAGCCGGTCAGGAAGGCGCGGCGCGAGCCGAACTTGTCGCCCAGCGCGCCGGCCGACAACAGGAAGACGGCGAAGCCCAGCGTATAGGCGTCCACCACCCATTGCAGGTCCGTCACGTCCGCGCCCAGCTCGCGACCTATCTGCGGCAGGGCGACGTTGACGATGGTGACGTCCAGCTGGACGACGATGAAGGCGAAGCTGCATGCGAGCAGGATGGCCGGGGAGGGGGCGCGGTCGGTTCTCATGACATCACTATAGGATGGTTTGACTATTTCAAAAAATGAATAATAATGAAGACATCTATCTCATTTTAAGAATCGTTCATGGAACTCTCCGCCTTGCGCATCTTTAAAGCGGTCGCCGAAGAGGGCAGCATCACGCTGGCCGCGGCGCGCCTGAACCGGGTCCAGTCCAACGTCTCGGCGCGGTTGACGCAGCTGGAGGAGTCGCTGGGCGTGCCGTTGTTCCATCGTTCCGGCCGCAAGCTGCAGATCACCGTCGAAGGTTCGCGCCTGCTGGCCTATGCCGATCGCCTGCTGCAGTTGGCGGAGGAAGCGCAGGCCGCCGTGCGGCCGGATCAGAAACCTTCCGGCCAGCTGCGCATCGGATCGATGGAGACCACGGCGGCGGCGCGCCTGCCGCAAGTGCTGGCCGGGTTCAATCGCAAGCACCCGCATGTGGATCTGATACTGGACACCGCGCCCACCGATCAGTTGCTGGAAGGAGTCCTGAAGCACCGGCTGGATGTGGCCCTGGTGGCAGGCCCGGTGCAGCACGCGGAGCTGGAACAGCTGCCGGTGTTTGTAGAGGAACTGGTGCTGATCACCTGCCACGGCCATCCGCCGGTGAAGTCGCCGCAGCAGCTGGCCCGCCGCAACCTGCTGGTGTTCCGCACCGGTTGCACCTACCGCCGCCGGCTGGAGGCCTGGTTCGCCGAAGGCGGCGTGGCGCCGGCGCGGGTGTCGGAATTCGGCACCTTTGAAGCGATCATCGGCTGCGTGGCCGCCGGCATGGGCGTCGCGCTGATGCCCAAGGAGGTGCTTGACCAGCGCAAGCTGGCCAAGACCATACGCCAGCATGCGCTGCCGCCGCGCATCGCCCAGGTTGAAACACTGCTGGTCTGGCGCAAGGACGTGCTGCATCATCCGGCCCGCAGCGCCTTCGCGGACAGTCTGTCCTAGTGGCCGGGCAGTTTGGCCACCAGGAAGTCGACAAAGGTGCGCACCCGCAGCGACAGGTGGCGCGCATGCGGATACAGCAGGATAAAGGGCCGCGACGTGCCGCCGTGTTGCGGCAGCAGTTCGACCAGCTCGCCGCGCGCCAGATCGTGTTCGATGATGTAGCGGTAGGTCTGCACCAGGCCCGCGCCCGCGCGCGCCAGCGTGACGATGCCCAGCACGTCCTCCGAGCAGCATAAGCCGCCGCTGGTCGGCAGGTCGATCGCCGCGCCGTCCCGCATGAACTGCCACGGAATGCGCTTGCCGGTGCTGGGCAGCTCGAACTGTATGCATTCGTGCTGGTGCAGGTCGTCCAGCTTGCGCGGCTTGCCGTGCCGCTTCAGGTAGGCGGGCGAGGCGACCAGCACCAGTTCGGCGTCCTCCAGTTTGCGCGCGATGAGGCTGGAATCGGCCGGCGCGCGGCCGCGTATCGCCAGGTCGTAGCCTTCGTCGGCAAAGTCGATATTGCGATTGCTGACGTGGATATCCAGCGTCACTTCCGGGTACTTCCTGCGAAACTCCCCCATTAGCGGCAGCAGGCGGTAATGCGCGTACGGCGTCGGTGCGCTGACGCGCAGCGCGCCGGCCGGCTTGGCCTGGGCGCCCGTGAGCTGGCGCTCGGCGTCCGTCAGCAGCGACAGCGCTTGCCGGCATTGTTCGAAATAGTTACGGCCGCCGTCCGTCAGGCGGATCTGGCGCGTGGTGCGCACGAACAGGCGCACGCCCAGCCGTTCCTCCAGCCTGGCGATGGAGCGGCTGACGGCCGCCGGCGTCACGCTGGCCGCCGTGGCGGCCGCGGTAAAGCTGCCCAGTTCCGCCGCAAAGCAGAACAGCTCTATGCTGCCCAGCAGGACGTCGTCGAAATTGCGCTTCATGTCGGCCTTATTAATTACATAGTGTATCAATTATCTTGCATTGAACCTCATTTATCAACGCCGAAGTCATAAGTATAGTGATCTGCATGGCGTCGCTGAACGCCGCAACCAGAAACTCATAGGAGCATGATCATGAAAACAGTCATCGTCACCGGCGCATCGAGCGGCATCGGCTTTGCCATCGCCGAGGCTTACCTGAAGCGCGGCTACAACGTGGTCGGCAACGCCCGCACGCTGGACCGCTTGCAGAGCGCCGCCGCGCAGTGGGGCAACCCATCCAACTTCCTGCCGGTGGCAGGCGACATCGCCGATCCGGCCACCGCCAAGGAGTTGTTCGCACGCGCCGTCGCGGCCTTTGGCAAGGTCGATGTCCTGATCAACAACGCCGGCATCTTCATCGCCAAGCCGGTCGGCGACTACACGCAGGAAGAAGTACAAACCATCGTCAACACCAACCTGATGGGCTTCTTCTACCCATCGCAAGCGGCGGCGCGGCACATGAGCGCCAACCGCGGCGGCCATATCGTCACCATCACCGCCAGCCTGGCGATGCAGCCGACCGCCAAGGTGCCGGCGCTGCTGCCCATCCTGATCAAGGGGGGGCTGAACAACGCCACGCGCGGCCTGGCGCTGGAACTGGCAGCTTCCAACGTCAAGGTCAACGCGGTTGCCCCCGGCATTATCGATACGCCGATGCACGGCAAGGACGAAGGCACCCGCGCATTCCTGAAGACCTTGTCGCCAAGCGGCGAAATGGGGCGCGTGAAGGATGTGGTGGAGGCGGTGCTGTATCTGACCGAATCCGGTTTCACCAGCGGCGTCGTGCTGCCGGTCGACGGCGGCGCCACCGCCGGCACCTGGTAAGGAGCCGCGCCATGCCATATGTGAACATCCGCGTGACCAATGAAGGCGTAACGGCGGCCCAGAAGCTGGAGCTGATCGAAGGCGTCACCGACTTGCTGTCCCGCGTGCTGGACAAGGACCCGGCAACCACCTTCGTCATCATCGACGAAGTGGAGACCGACAACTGGGGCTTGAACCGCGAGAGCGTCACCACCCGCCGGCGCCGGCCCAAGTCGGCGCTGTGACGCGGCGTCAGGCGGCCTGGGAGGCGATGGCCAGCGGCGCCCCGGCCGCCAGCCGCTCCAGCGCGGGACGGGACAGCACCACAAAGCCGCGCTGGCCCAGCGATATCCAGCCGTTGCGCTTGAGGGAACTGAGCGTGCGGCTGACGGTGGCCGGGGTCAGACCCAGGTAGTCGCTGATGTCCTGGCGCGACATCGGCAGCGGCGAGTGCGTTTCCAGCATCGGCGCCTGCGGCGCCGGCCCCGCGCGCTGCAGCAGGAACATCACGATGCGCTGGCAGGCGCCGGCGCTGCGCAGGATGGCGGCGGCCAGCTGCTGGCGGTCGATCTCGCGGCTCAGCATCGCGCTGAACAGGTCGCAGCTATACGGTTCTTCATCCATCAATTCGGCCAGGTGGCGGTACTGCACCACGTCCACCTGGCAGTCGGTCAATGCCACGGCGGAGGCGTGCCGATACTGCTCGCCTATCGTATCGACGCCCAGCCAGTCGCCCGGGCGGGTGAAGTCGATGATGCGCTGCACGCCGTCGCCGCAGGGCTGGTATAGCTTCAGGTGGCCGCCGCGGACAAAATACAGTTCGCCATCGGCCTCGGCGCCCATGTGGAACAGGTGCTCGCCGCGCGCCAGCTGCACCTGGCTGCCAAGCTGGCATTGGGCCAGTTCCAGCGCCGTCATGATGCCACCATTGCCGGTTCCGGAGGGCTGCCGATGGCCATGTTGCGCAGCGCCGACAGGTTCAGCAGCTTGATGTCCCTGCGCCGCAGCTCGAACAGTGCGCGCTGGCGGAACAGCAGCAACAGGCGGCTGACGCATTCGGCGGTCACGCCCAGGTAGCTGGCGATATCGCAGCGCGACATCGGTAGCCGGAACTGCTCCGCCACGTGGCCGTATTCGACGCGGCGCTGCGACAGCGACAGCAGCAGGTCGGCCATGCGCTGCTCGGCCTGGGTATTGCGCAGCATGAGGGTGGCGCGCTGTTCGCGGCGGATCTCGCGGCTGAGCAGGGCGTGCAGGCTGGCCCGCATCACCGGGCGTCGGCGGCCTTCGAAGGCGTGGCGGTTCCAGTTGATGCTGCATACCTCGCTGTCCTCCAGCGCGATGACGGTGTTGGCGTGCCGCTCGCGATCCATTGCATCAAGGCCGAGGAAGTCCGGCGCCAGCGCGAAGCCGATGATGTGCGCCGGCTGCTGCGATGCGGCGCGCAAAACCTTGAAGCTGCCGGAGCGGATGTTGAATATGTGATCGCTGACTGCATCGCCGGCCTGGTACAGGGTGGCGTGGCGGGCGATGCGGATGCGCTGGCTGGCGTCCCGATTGCCGGCGGCGGCGCCGACGCACGTCATGCGATGCTCGCACTCGGCGCAATTGTTGCGTTCGATGGAGGTAATCATGATTTCCTACTCTTATTTTTTGGACGATCAGATCATGGTAGTGACCTGCAACTGCAATTTCTTTGATCCAGATCAATTATTTTCTTGATGAGGATCAGTAACCTTCGCTTACTCCATTCTCTGTAACTAAGGTTCTTCATGTCACCTTCCCTGAGCGCGTGTGCACCGGCGTATGTCGCCGCCCCCGATCCTGACGCGGCGCGGCGGCTGGCCGCCACCGTATTCGAAGCCGCGCAGGGCATGATGGTGACCGACAGACGCGGCCGCATCGTGCGGGTCAACCGGGCCTTCGTCCGCATCACCGGCTACAGCAGCGAGGAGGTGGTGGGGCAAACGCCCAGGCTATTGAGCTCGGGGCGCCACGTGGCGGACTTCTATACCGTGATGTGGGCCGCCATCGCGCGCGACGGCATTTGGGAGGGGGAGATCTGGAATCGCCGCAAGAACGGCGAGGTCTATCCCGAACACCTCAGCATTACCGCCGTGCGCGACGACCACGGCGAGATCACCAACTATGTCGCCGCGCTGACGGACATCACGCTCAGCAAGGCCGCCAACGATGAAATCCGTAGCCTGGCGTTCTACGATCCCTTGACACGCCTGCCCAACCGCCGCCTGCTGCTGGACCGCTTGCGGCAAGTGCTGGCCGCCAGCAGCCAGCATGACCGCTACTGCGCGCTGATGTTCATCGACCTGGACAACTTCAAGATCCTGAACGACACACTGGGCCACAACGTCGGTGACCTGCTGCTGTCCCAGGTCGGCGAGCGCTTGCAATCGAGCCTGCGCAAAGGCGACACTGTCGCGCGCCTGGGCGGCGACGAATTCGTGGTGCTGGTGGAGGGTCTGAGCAGCGGCGCGCTGGAGGCGGCTGCCGAAGTTGAATCGCTGGGCGCCAAGATACTGGTGGCGTTGAACCGGCCATACGAACTGGGGACACATCACTGTCGCAGCACGCCGAGCATCGGCGCGACCTTGTTCCATAACGGCGAGCCGCCGCAGCCGGATGAACTGCTGATGCAGGCCGATATCGCCATGTATCAGGCCAAGCAGGCCGGCCGCAACGGCATGCGTTTCTTCGACCAGCAAATGCAGGACCGCATCAGCGAGCGGGCGCAAATGGAAAACGATTTGCGCCACGCGATCGAGCGCCACGAGTTCGCGTTGCATTTCCAGCCGCAGATCGACCAGCACGGCAAGGCGCGCGGCGCCGAGGCGTTGATACGCTGGTTACGCAGCGATGGCGCGACGGTGTCGCCGGTCAGCTTCATTCCTCTGGCGGAAGAGACCGGGCTGATACTGTCGATTGGCCACTGGGTGCTGGAGGCTGCGTGTGCGCAGCTCGCCGCCTGGCAAGCGGTGCCCCGGATGGCGGAGCTGGTCCTGGCGATCAACGTCAGCGCGCAGCAATTCCATCAGCCGGATTTTGGCGCGGAGGTGCGCGCTGCGCTGGACCGGCATGGCGTCGATCCGCGCTTGCTGAAGCTGGAGTTGACCGAGGGCGTGCTGCTGGAGAAGATCGAGGAAACCATCGCCTGCATGCAGGAACTGAAGGCGGTCGGTGTGCGTTTTTCGCTGGACGATTTCGGCACCGGTTACTCTTCACTGCAATACCTGAAGCGCCTGCCGTTGAGCCAACTGAAGATCGACCAGTCTTTTGTGCGCGACCTGGCCAGCGACAGCAGCGACCAGGTCATCGTGCGGACCATCGTTGCGATGGCGCGCAGCCTGCAACTGGACGTCATCGCGGAAGGCGTCGAAACAATGGCGCAGCGCGTGCTGCTGGAGGAACTGGGCTGCCGGCGCTATCAGGGATATCTGTACAGCCGTCCCGTGCCGGAACCCGAGCTGCGCACCTTGATCACGGAATAACTTCGAACAGCAGCAGCTGGATGACCTGGTTCTTGCCGAAGTTGTCGTCGGAGATCAGCACCAGGCTGGCGTGGCCGTTGGGCAGCTGCGGTCCGAAAGACATGCCCTCCAGGTTGTCCACCGTGGGCAGGTTCAACTGGTTCAGGTCCAATACCAGGCGCTTGTGCGCAAGGCGATACGACGCGCCTTGCAACGCCGGCAGGTGCTGGATGTCGGACGCGGCTGCCGTGTCGATTTCGAACAGCCGCACATAGTCCTTGTACTTGCCGTCCGCGCCTTGCACGCCGGAGCGCTCCATCGCCAGCAGCCGGGTGTCACCGAGCGCCACGATCTCGGAGATGCCGTTGTCGGCGAATTTGCCCTTGCCCGGCGTGGCCGGAATGGCGCTGAGCGGATAGGCAAACTGGCCGAGCACCTTGCCGTCGCGGCTGAAATGGGTAATGCGATTGACCGCACCGTGTTCCGGCGTCGGCGCGTCGCTGTCCTGGTACATCGGGCCCTCCATCGACACCCACAGCGAGCGTCCATCCGGCGCGAAGCTCAAGCCCTCGAAACTCAGGTTGTTGCGCGGCCCGGTGGCGTGATCGGAGGAGACGCTGAACACAGCCGGCAGCGACAGCGTGGAGATAAAGCGGCCGTCCCGCGCCGCATGGCGCACGAAAGGATCGAGGCCAAGGGCGACATCGCCTTCGCTGGCATACCAGATGCTGCCGTCCCGCGGATCGACGCGGATGGTTTCCAGATCCGGTACGACGCCACCGTGCATCGCGTATTCTTCCTTGGAGGGATAGCTGCTGCCGTCCGGCTGCAGCAGGAACGATACGCCGGTCAGCTCGACCGACTTGAACGCATGTTCGTCGTAGGCCAGGCGCGCGCGGTAGTAGCGGGCGGGGTTGTTGGCCGAGCGGTCGTCGCTGATGATTGCCCATTCGCCGCTGGCGGCGTCGTAGTCGATGCCGGACAAGCCGCCGACCATCGTGCCCTGGAACTGCTGGCGCCACGGCAGGCGTTGCTCGCCGATGAAACGCAAGCTTGGCACCGAGTTCGGCGGTGTGCTGTTGGCGCTCAGCGGCGCGCAGGCCGCCAGCAGAAGGGTGCATGCGATGGCCGCTATTGTTTTCTTGTTCATGGGGGGAAGTATAGCGTTGGTGGCGGCGTTCAGCGAGCAGCCCGGCCACCGCTCCTTCGCAGCGATGCCGCCGTTAGCGCCAGCAGCACGGCTATCCACGCGCCCAGTGCGGCCAGTTGCGGCGGAAACTTCGGGCTTGCATACAGCGCGGTGGAAGCGCCAAAGCGCGGCACACCGTCGAAGTCCAGGAAGCCGTAGCCGCCAAGGCAGGTGGTGGCGCAGTGGCGCTTCGCATCGCCCAGCGTCGCCAGCCGGACGGCATTCTGGAAGTAGGCGCGCAGCCGCAACTGGTGGTGCTGGACCTCGGTCATGAAACGCTGGTGGCGCGCACCATCGTGGCCGGCGATGATGGCCATGCTTTCATAGGCCAGCGTGACTGGACTGATCGCCAGCGCCCGATCGAAGAGCGCCTGACGCCGCGCGCCCGCTTGCTGGAACTGGCGCTCCACGCCTGCCATCTGGTTTTCCAGCGCCACGGCGCGCTCAAGTCGGGGCAGTCCGGCGGCAACACGGTCGCCGGCGTCGCGCATCGCCTGCACATAGTGCTCTCGTTGCGGTACCGGCGCCGCAAGATGGATGGATGCGGTGGTCGCCGCCGGGAGCATGATAGCCAGCACCAGCCAGGCGCCGAAGCCGGCGAAGGCCGCCGTCATCCGGCTGCCGCAGACCGCACAGATGGCCATCGCGGCCGCGCCCCAGAACGTGGAATACAGCAGCACCACGCCCGCCCAGGCGGCCAGCGCACGCAGGCCGGCGCTTGTCACGGCCACCGCGCCGCCCAGCAAAGCAGCGGCGGAGCAGAGTGCCAGCAGCAGGGCGGTGGCGCCCAGCGTGCGCGCCATCACCTGTGCGGCCAGCATCCGGCCCTGGCCCACTCCCTGCAATTGCAAGGCGCGCAGGCGCAGGCTTTCACGGTCCTGGGTCAGCACGGAGGTGCAGAGCGCCAGCAGGATCAGCGGCCACAGATACACGACAAAGAACGCCAGGTCGAAACGGCCCGCGGCCAGGCGGGCAGGATGTTCGATCTCCACCGCGGTGCGGCTGGACTGCATGGACTCCGCCCGCACCCGGACATACGCCGGCTGGAGGTCCGCCTGGCCGACTGCCAAAGCGCCGCCTGCCGCAAGCGGCTTTTCCGCAAAGCCGACGTGCTCACGGAATGCATAGCCGCGGACGTCGATGGGCGTGCGAAACCATTGCAGATCCTTGAACTCGGCTGCGCCGGGATCCGCGAAATAGCGTTGCGCCAGGATGTTGGCGGCACTGCGGGCCTGCGCTTCCTGGGCCTTGGCGGCGGCGACGGCCGCGCCGGTATGCCGGTCGAAGCGCGCACCTTCAAACAGGCCGAAACCCGCCAACAGCACAGCAACCAGCAATAGCGCGATGCTGCCGCGTTCCCGCAGCTGGATCCGCAAGTCGTATGCGATCAGGATGATTGTTTGTTTCATCTTATGCTTCCTCGACGTAGGTGGCGCAAGCCTGCGCCGCACAGCAACAGGCTTGCCAGGAACAGGGCCGCCAGGGGCAGTCCCTGGTGGACCGCCAGCGCGGCGGGATCGAGCGGCGCATAGGTGAAGCGGAACGGAGGCACCTGGTTCCAGAGCGACTGGTCGCCGTCGTAGCGAACACCGTTCTTCTCCGGGTTGGCGGTGATGGCGTTGTTCATTACATCCTGTATCACGCGGCGTTGCCGTTCGGCGCCGTTGATGAACTGGATGTGGTGCGCCGTATCGCTGCCGGCGGTGGCGCCGGACAGGCCGGCCAACGCCACCGCCGGCGACAGCCATCCAGCCAGCGCCGCTGCCTCGCTCTGCTTGCGCATGGCGTCAAACAAGCGCCCATAGTGTTGATCGAATAGCCGGTCGCCATGCTGCTCGCCGCGCCGCAGGCTGATCCCGGCCCAGTTGACCGGCAGATCTTTAACATCGCTAACGCCGTATTGCCGCAGCAGTTGCTGCTGGTCGCGCCGGGCCTGTTGCGGATCGTCCGGTGCGCCGAGCGCAGCGTCGAGATCTGCACGGAATTGCTGCATGCTCGGCAGCGGCGCGGCCGCTTGCGCCAGTTCGATCGCAGCGCGCGGCAGCACCAGCGTGGTGGCCGCCCACAGGCCGATCAACATGGCCAGGCTGGCGCGCAGGGACGGCGCCCAAGCCGAGACGCCGGCAATCAGCGTGGCCCAGGTGCAGAGATAGAGCAGGTAGCCGCCGGTGAATATCGCCCCCCGCATGGCGCCGTCGCTGAATGGACTACGCGCTTGCTGCGACCACTCCAGGGCGGAGACGGCGATACAGGCCGGTAGCGCCAACGTCGCCGCCAGGCAAAGCAGCACCGCGCCGCGCGCCAGCGCGATGGCGCTTAGTGGTGCGGCGTTGATGCGTAGCGACGCCAGTGTGCCGCGTTCACGCTCGCCGGCAAACATGCCGAAGCCGAGAAAGATCATCGCCATTGGCGCGATCACCTGCAGCACGAAGGCCGGCGTCAGGCGGAACTGCCGGTTCGCGCCTGGTTCGTCGTCGGCCGGACGGTAGACCAGCTCATTTTGCTTGTGCGCTTCGAGCCAGACGCTGGAACCGACATAAGGTTCGATGCCCGGATCCAGCGCGGCCAGCGCGGACAAGGGCTTGAACACGTAGACGCCATAATGCGCGGCCGCGTGCGGATACTTCTTGCCCTGGCTCGACCAGCGTTGCTGTTCCGATTGCCGTGCATCCGCCCTGGCCGCCAGTGTGTCGTTCAGTTCCAGCGACGACAGCAGCGCCGCGCAAGCGGCCAGCATCAGGCCCACGGCGATCACCAGCCACACGCGCCAGTCGCGCCGTCGCTCGCGCCAGTCGGCCTGCCAGGCGCCGCGCCAGGCGATGCCCCAAGTCTGCCAGCCCGGGCGTGCGCCGTGCCTAGGTGCGGCGGGCGAGGATGTCAAGGTAGTTACGTTCAAGTTCGCCTGCATTCAGTTCTCCCAGTCTCCATTCACCGGCCAGACGGCCGCCCACCAGCATGCCGCAACGGTCTGCCAGTTCCTGCGCGCGAAACAGGTCGTGCGTCGCCATCAGTACCGCCGCGCCTTCGTTCGCCAGCGAGCGCACCAGTTCTCCGAAGCTCACGCTGGCTTCCGGATCCAGTCCGGACGTCGGTTCGTCCAGCACCAGCACTTGCGCGCCCTTGGCCAGCGCCATGACGATGCCGACCTTTTGCCGCATGCCCTTCGAGTAGCTGGATGCCATGCGATGCCACGCATGCTGCGGCAGGCCCGCGCGCTCCAGCAGCGTTTCGATCTGTCCCCGGCCTGGACGCCGGCCCGACAGGCGCATGAAGAACTCGACGTTCTCCACTCCGGTCAAGCGTTCGTACAGCGCGATGTTTTCCGCGATGTAGGCCGCATGTTCGACGGCGGCGCGGGCCGGCGGCAGGCTGGAGCCGGCCAGCTGGATGCCGCCGCCGTCGGCGTCGACAAAGCCCAGCAGGCAGCCGATGGTGGTCGACTTGCCGGCGCCGTTGGGGCCCAGCAGGGCGTAGATTTCCCCGCTGTGCACATGCAGATCGAGGGCGTCGACCACGGTACGGCCGTCGTAGCGCTTACTCAATTTTTCGATGCGTATCAAGCCGCTCTCCTAGAACGCATAGCGCGCTTCAAGCGACAGCGTGCGTCCCGGGTAGGGATGCAGCTGGTAGGCGCGGTTGTTGTTGAGGTTATCGACGCCGATGGCGACTTCGGTGTTCCTGGCCGGCTTGACCAGCAGCCGCACGTCCAGCTGGCTGACGCGAGAGACCGCGCCGTAGACATCGGTGTTGTAGTCGCTGTTATTGATCTCGTTGAACTGGGCGCCGGAATATCGATAGCTCGCGGCGACGCTCCAGACGTCGGTGGGGGCGTAGGTCAGCGTGGTGGCCGAGCGCACGCGCGGCACGCGCGCCCAGTTCTTGCCTATCGATGGACGATAGTTGTCGTTCTCCAGGACGGTCGACTTGCTGAAGGCGATATTGGCGTCCGCGCTCAGGCCTCGTATGCCAAGGCGGTCGACCTGTCCGACCAGCTCCAGCCCACGCGTGCGCACCCGCCCGATGTTCTGGACGTTGGTCACGTTGGGGAAGACGTTCAGATTCAACTGGGTCCAGATGGTGTCGCGCACATCGTCCTGGAACAGCGAGGCGCGCAGGCTGCCAATTGCGTAACGTTGTTCCGCCATCAGCTCCAGCGCGTTGGACCGTTCCGGCTTCAACTTTGGATCGTTGATGACGATGCTGCTGCCGACCGCCGTGCCCTGGAACAGTTCGGCCACGGTGGCGAAGCGGGTGGCGCGCGCGGCGGACAGTCTCACCGTGGTATCGGCCGAGGCATCCCATGCCAGCGAAAACTTCGGCGACCAGGCTTGCTCGCTGCGGCGCGGATAGGACTGCGCGGCGCCCGGCGTGCGTTGCGCGCCTTTGGTGGCCTGCCACGATTCGGCACGCAGGCCCAGGATCGCTTGCCAATGCGGCGCGAACCGCCAGGCATCCTGGCCATACGCGGCCAGCACCTGTGTCTCGCCGCCGACAAACTGCGCTTCCGGACCAGAGGCGTTGCGCCAGTCGGCGGTATTGCGGGTGGCTTGTTTGAGTTTGTAGTCGTCCGCGTGCAGGCCGAAAATGAGGGCGTGGGCGCCACCGGTCCAGTCGCCGGCCACAGGTGTGTAGCTAGTTTGCAGATCCACCGAATTGAAGCCGCTGCCGTCGCGCACCACGGCGTTGCCGGCGCCGCCGCTGGCTGCGAACGGATCGGCGCTGCCGGCGTTGCGCTGCACGTCGTCGAGGATGCGATAGGTGCTGGCGGAGACGCTGGCATTCCATCCGCTCCTGTGGCGGGTTTTGACCGTCAGGCCGGCCTGGGCATGGTGTTCGTCCCGCTTGTATGGCGCGAAGGCGGATGCCGGCAGCACAAATACGTTGGCGCCATCGGTGACGCGGCCGGACCAGACGCTGTTGCCGGAGGCGTCGCGCAGAAAGGTACTGTTGCGCGTTGTGCTTTGGTTTTCCCACCAGGCGAGGAAGCCTTCCGCGCCAAGCGTCGGCGAGATGTCGTAGCCGAAGGTCGCCTTCACGGTGTTTTGCAAGGTGTGGTCGATGGCGCCGGCGTTGGCGCCGAAGATGGCGCGCCTTGTCCCGTAAGGTCCGGTGTCGTAGACGATGCCGGTGACTGGCGTCGCGGTTCCGTTGGCGGCGGGCTGTGGGAATTCCCCCGCCGCGTTGGCGGTGGCGGTGTAGTAACCCATCGGCTGGCTGGTCGCGTCCTGGTGATTGAGCATCAGCTTGTACCACAGGCCGGAAGCCAGCTTGTCGCCGATGATGGCCGAGCCCTGATAGTTGCGGTAGTGGTCCTGGTCGCCGTACTGCGCGTACGACTGGTTCTGCATCGCTACCCGCACCGATCCGCCAAACGTGGTCGGGCGGCTGGTGCTGACGGCGATGGTGGCACCGATCGCGTTGCCCGGGTAGAGCGCCGAGAAGGGGCCGTACAGTACTTCGACGCGGGTGATTTCCTCCGGCGCGATCATGTTCCAGCGCGGCGCATCGAAGCGGCCCAGGAAGTTCGACAGCAGATAGCCGTCCATCGTCACCAGCGCGCGCGGCGCCTGCGTGGTGGAGAAGCTGCGGCCGCCCACCAGCGCGTTGCGGTCGCCGCTATATCGCTTGCGGATCGTCATGCTCGGCATATTGCGCAAGGCGTCTTCCGGATTGAAGATGTTTTGCTGTTGGCGCAGTTCTTCCTGGGTCTTGGCGACGCTGGTGGTCGGCAGGTCGGGATCGAGACCGCTGCGGGCGCTGTTGACGATCACTGTCGGCATGCTGGCTTCGTCCGCGCAGACAAAGGCGGCGGCCAGCGACAGCGAGATTGCTGTCGCCAGGGGGCGTAGGTTCGGGGTCATATTCTGGTCTTAGTGGGTTGGCGTCTGGGGCTGGTCTTCGCGCTCCCAGTCAGGGAACGGATCGGTGTAGTTGCGCCATGCGGCCGTACCGGCCGCCATTTCGACGTCGCTCAGCACACAGGTTTCGAACGCGGCTTCGATGGCGCCTGGCTCCATGTCGCGGCCGATGAATACAAGTTCGTTCAGGCGGTCGCCATACGGTTCCACCCACACGGCTTCAATCGCCAGCCGGTCGGGATCGCCTTGGGGTGGCCAGTTCTCCCTGTCGCTGGCAGCCCACCATTGGCCGACCGGCTCCACCGAGGCGATCTTGCCGGCGCGTGAGTAGGCAACCGCCCAATCGGGACGGCTGGCCAGCCACACATAGCCCTTGGCGCGTATCAGGCCGGGAAAAGCCTGGTCGAGGAAGCGGTCGAAGCGTTGCGGATGCAGCGGCCGACGGTCGCGCAAGACGAAGCTGGAGATGCCATATTCCTCGCTCTCCGGCAGGTGGATGCCGGCCAGCTCGCGCGCCCAGCCGGCCATCTGGCTGGCCTTTTCGAGGTCGAACTTTCCGGTGCCGAGTATCTTGTGCAGCCCGACCCGGCCTTGTTCAGCGTAGACGACCGCCGCGCCCGGATTCAAAGCCTTGATGACGGCGCGTACTTCGCCCAGGTGCTCAAGCGAGACCAGGTCCGTCTTGCTGACGACGATGACGTCGGCGAACTCGATCTGCTCCGACAACAACGTGGCCAGCGTGCGGTCGTCGCCTTCGCCCGCAGTTTGGCCGCGTTGGGCCAGGTAGTCGGTCCCGTGATAGTCGTTGAGCAGGTTGACGGCGTCGACCACGGTGACCATGGTGTCGATCCGGGCGATGTGGTTGAGAGAGTCGCCGTGTTCGTCCTCGAAATCGAAGGTGGCGGCGACCGGCATCGGTTCGCCGATGCCGGTCGATTCGATCAGCAGGTAGTCGAAGCGCTGGCTGGCGGCCAGCTTGCGCACCTCCAGCAGCAGGTCTTCGCGCAAGGTGCAGCAGATGCAGCCGTTGCTCATCTCGACCATTTTTTCCTCGGTGCGCGATAGCGCCGCACCGGCATTCTCCGCGCCCTGGCGCAGCAGCGAAGCGTCGATATTCACCTCGCTCATGTCGTTGACGATGACGGCAACGCGCAGGCCTTCGCGGTTGGCCAGGATGTGATTGAGCAGGGTGGTTTTACCTGCGCCTAAAAAGCCGGAAAGGACGGTGACCGGTAGCCGGGTGTCGAGCGTGGACATGGATTTCTCGCGGTGGATGCGCGCTGGCGCGGAGATTATGGGATACCCTCTAATGCAATTGAATTGCATATAGGGTTCGCATCATAGATGGTTTGAAATATTAACGCAACACAGTTGCATTAATATTTCAACGAAGGGCGGGACGTGCGTTCAGCTTAGCGCTTGGCGCAGTGGGGGCAGGTGCCCTTGATGAGGAAGTCCATTTCCTGGCTTTGAAAGCCGTCCGGAAGCTTGATCTTGCGCGGCAGCGGAACTTCGGTGAAGCAGGTCACCTCTTCACAGCTGGTGCACTGGAAGTGCGCGTGTTCGTGCGCATGATGGCCGGCGCCGGCGCTGAAGCGCCAGACGGTGTCGGCGCCGGCGATGCGGTGTACCAGCTCGTTCTCGGTCAGCCATTCCAGCACGCGATACAGCGTGACCGGGTCGAGCGCCGCATCGGACAGATGGGCGTGGATCTCGTGGTGGGTCAGCGATTTTTGCTGGGCAAGCAGAAACTCCAGCACCGTCACGCGTGGCCGTGTCACGCGGGCGCCGGTGGCACGAATCAGGGTTTCAGCTTGGCCTGCTATGAAGGTTTGCATGGTATCGGTGATAAATGGGATGAAGCGCCGCTATCTTATCACGGAGGATGGCGGCGCTCATGCTCAACCCAGCGCTTCGGCAGGACCGAAGAACTCGTAGTAGGTTTGCGATTGCGGCACGCCCAGTTCCAGCAGGTGCGACTTGATCGCCTTCATGAACGGCGTGGGGCCGAGGAAGTAGGCTTCAACGTCGCGCGTCTCCGGCAGCCACGCGCTCAACTGTTGCTGGTTGATATAGCCGGTGGCGTGCGGTTGCGGGCCGCTGTCGTTGGCCGCTTCGTAGCAGTAGAAGCGCTGCAACTGCGGGTGCTGCGCCGCCAGCGTGTCGATGTCGTCACGGAAGGCGTGCACGCTGGCGTTGCGGGCCGCGTGGATGAAGTGGACCGGGCGGCCGGTGTCGAGCGCCGCCGTCAGCATCGCCAGTGTCGGTGTGATGCCGACGCCACCGCTGATCAGCACCAGTGGCTTGTCGCTGTCGGCCAGTGTAAAGTCGCCGGACGGCGGCGCCAGTTTCAAACTGTCGCCAACGTTGACGTGGTCGTGCAGGAAGTTGGACACCGCGCCGCCCGGCTCACGCTTGACGCTGATGCGGTAGCTGCTGCCGTTGCTGGCGGCGGACAGCGAGTACTGGCGGCGTTGTTCCTCACCGTCCACGTCGATCAGCAGTCCGATGTACTGGCCCGGCGCATGCGCCACCACTTTGCCGCCGTCGGCCGGCTGCATGACGAAGGAGGTGACTTCGTCGCTCTCGACGGTCTTTGAAACGACCTTGAATTCGCGCGTACCGCTCCAGCCGCCTTCTGCCGCTTCGTTCTTCTCATAGACGGCTTGTTCCGCGCCGGCCAGGATATCGGCCAGTTGGCCGTAGGCCGCGCCCCATGCGTCGATGACCGCATCGGTGGCGACGTCGGCGCCCAGTACTTCGCGGATCGCCTTCAGCAGCGATGCGCCGACCATAGGATAATGCTCGCGTTGGATTTGCAGCGATACGTGCTTGTTGACGATGGTCGATACCAGCGGACCCAGTTGCTCCAGCCGTTCGATATTCTTCGCGTACATCAGGACCGCATTGGCCAGCGCGCGTTGCTGGTTGCCGTCTGCCTGGTTGGCCTGGTTGAAAATCGGCTTCACTTGTGGGAAGTCGCGGAACAGCGTGAGGTAGAAATGACGGGTCAGGGCTTCGCCGCCTTGTTCCAGGATAGGGACGGTGGCGCTGATGATGGCTTTTTGTTCGGTGCTGAGCATTTTGCGGTCCATGTGTGGTTTCGACGTAAAGAAGTATATCACATGAATGTTTAAATGTCAGAACAGGCGCAATCGAAAAAACGATCGCGCTTGCGGTGAATCAGCTTACAGATCGAACTTCAGTTCAGCCACGTAGGTCCGCTGCGGATATGGGTGGAAGTTCCAGTACTTGTAGTTGTTGAGGTTATCGATGCCGATCGCCGCGCTCCACTGGCGGTCGATGCGATAGCGCGCGCGCACGTCGGTGGTGAAGTATTTGCTGCCGCCCATGTAGGCGAAGCCGTTGACGTCGGTGTTATCCAGCGTCGAATACTGGCTGCCGCTGTAGCGCGCGGCCAACGTCAGCGAGAGCTGGTCGCTCACGGCGTAGGAGGCCACGCCGGTGGCGCGCCATTCCGGGATGCGCGGCTGCCATTTGCCCACGCTGGCGGGGAACTTGTCGTTGCGGGCGATCTTCGAATCGGTCCAGGTGACGCTGGAGCTCATCGCCAGTCCGCGCACCCACACGTCGTCCGCCGTGTAGGCCACTTCCAGCCCCTTGGTGTTGATGCGGTCGAGGTTCTGGATAGTGCTGACGTTCGATCCTGCCAGCACATTGGTCTGCGAGTACAACGCGTCCCTGGTGCGTTCGCCGAAGGCGGTCAGGCGCAGCAGGCCGTTGGTCAGCCTGCGTTCCGCCGTCAGCTCCGTGGTCCACGATTTCTCAGGCTTCAGGTTCGGATCGTTGTTGATCAAGTCGCCGGCGGCGTTGATGCCGCCCTGGTAAAGCTCGGACACGGTCGGCATGCGCACGGCGCGGCCCAGCGAGGCTTTCAATACCCAGTCGTCGCTGGCCTGGTATGCCAGCGCGGCTTTGGGCGACAGGTAGTTCTCGCTGCGCTCCGGATGCGGCTTGGTCGCGGTGCGGTTGGAGGTGGCGCCGTCGTGCGCGGCCCAGTGCTCGTAGCGCATGCCCAGCACCGTCTTCCAGCGTGGCGCGAACTTCCAGCTGTCTTGTGCGTACAGGCTGTTGGCTTCGGTCTTGCCGGTGAAGGCGGCATTGCGGTCGCCGGGTGCGCCGTCCATCCAGTTGTTGGCGGCGTGCTCGATGCTGGACAACTTATACGCCTCGCGCTGGTAGCCGAATTCCGCCACATGCGCCGGTGAGGGGCGCCATACGCCCTTGGCGGACAAGGTGTTCCAGCCGGTGCCGCCCTGGTTGACGATGCGGCCGGCGCCACCCGCCAGCGCGGCCGGCAGCTCGACGGTGGCGGCGCGCAGCCGGTCCTTGTCGTAGTCGTACACGCTGGCCGCCACTTCCCAGTCGAACACTCCCTTGGTGTGGGACTTGAGGGTCAGGCCGTGCATCACGTGCTGGATATTTTCGTTCGACAGGTTGAAGTCCGTCGCGCCTGGCGTGTAGCTGCGGCCGGCGATGTTGACGGCGCCGCTGTAGACCGGGCGTCCGGCGGCGTCGCGCAGGTAGGTGTTCGGACGTCCCTCGGAGTCGTTGCGCCATACGCCGAAGGTGTAGGTGGCGCGCAGCGTCGGCGAGATATCGTAGGCCAGCTTGCCTTTGAACTGATACTGCACCGTGTGATATTGGGTGGCGGTGCCGAGGATGAACCAGTCCTTGTTGGTGCGGTCCAGCCCCGCCACCGCGCCGGTGACCGCGACGCCCGCGCTGCCTGGTTTGCCCACGCTGAGCGCCCTGGTCGGGAAGGTCAGCGGCTGGCCTTCGCTGTCGGTGCGGTTGACGTCCACATGCCACGACCATCCGCCCTGGCGGTCGCCCAGCGAGATGCCGGCCTGCTTGCCCTGGTAGCTGGTGCTGGTGTTATACAGCTCGAAGGGCTGGTGCGTCAGCGTCAGCTTGGCGTGGGCTTCGAACTTGTTCGGCATGCGGGTCACGTAATCGACCACCGCGCCGACCGAGTTGCCGCCGTAGGCCGCGGAAAAGGGGCCATACAGCACATCGACGCGCTCGATCTGCTCCGGGCTGACCATGCCCCAGCGCGGCGCGAAGCTGGCGCCGTTGCCCAGGTAGTTGGACAGCAGGATGCCGTCGGCGTACACCATCGAGCGGGCGCTGTTGCCGGTGCCGGAGGCGCGGGTGGACAGCACGGCGTGGTTGTAGTCGCCGATGTAGCGCTTGCGCACCAGCAGGCTGGGGAGGTATTTCAACGCATCTTCGGCGTCGGTGGCGTTGATGCTGCGTTCGATGTCGGCCTGGGTGATGCCTTCGATCGTGGTCGGGATCTGGGTCGGCAGCGAGGTCGGACGGTTGCCGGTGACGAGCACCGTGCCCAGTTGATGGATGGGCGCGTCCTGCGCGCAGGCGAAGGTGGAGAAGGCGGCAAGCAGCGCCAGCGCCAATGGAGACATGGTCGGTTTCATGGTGTTCCTGATGTTGGGATGATGACCGCCGCCTGCGCACGCACGGGGGGGGCGCGCGGCGGGCGGCAGCGGGTACGGCTGAAGATTCAGCTGACGATCAGGAACGGGCGGGCGGTCCGCGCGGTTTGGCGGCGCTCCAGCTATGCAGGGGCCTTGGTGCGCTGTAGAACAGCGGCGGGTAGTAATCATGGCCGCCGACGACGGCGAAACTGGCCACGGACTGCGGCAGCAGCGCGAAACTGCCGCCGTGCGTGACGCAATAGGGACAGTGCTCCATCGCGTGGTCGGCCGTGACGGGGGATTCCTTGCTCTTGTCGACCGAGCAGATCTCGGCGTAGCCATACGGCGAGTCCGGCGTCAGCGCGCGCGAAACTGCCGGGGCAAGCGCACTGAACAGGACGGCCAGCATGGCGATCCAGATGTGCAGCGTTCGACGTTTCGCAAGCTTGAACATGGCGACAATTATAACAAATTCTCTCACTTACATTTGAGAATGAGAAGTGTTATCATTTGCATTGTTGATACACCACCGCACCTACACCATGTCGCTGACCACCATTCCGTTTAACCGTTCCCTGATCGCCGTTGCCGTCTCCTTGTTGGCCATGCCCACCCACGCACAGGAGGCCGCCGCGCCGATCGAGTCTATCCAGGTGGCCGGCAGCTGGCTGGGTTCGGGCTTGCAGAACAGCGTCAAGAACTTCGCCGGCGCCCGTACCGTGCTGAAGAAGGAAGACATCGACCACAGCGGCGCCGCCGACATCGGCGACGTGATGCGCCGCATTCCGGGCGTGCAGTCCACCGACAATTCCGGCACCGCCGGCAGCGCCATCTCGCTCAACATCGGTGTGCGCGGCCTGACGGGGCGCTACTCGCCGCGTTCGACGGTGCTGCTGGATGGGATACCGCTGGCGGTGGCGCCCTACGGCCAGCCACACCTGTCGTTCGCGCCGGTCAGCCTGAACAACATCGAATCGATCGACGTGGTGCGCGGCGGCGGCGCGGTGCGCTACGGTCCGCAGAACGTCGGCGGCATCATCAACTTCCGCAGCCGCTCGATTCCCGATACGCCGGGCGTCAGCGGCGATGCGTCGTTCCGCTACAACGACTTCAACAACGGCGGCCAGAACCGCCAGTACAGCGCCTTCGTCGGCAGCCAGCAGGAGGGCGGGCTGGGCGTGGCGGTGCTGTACTCGGGCATGGCTGGCACCGAGTGGCGCGCAGGCAGCGATGAAAAGGTCAACGATCTGGCGGTGAAGTTCCGCTATCAGCTGAACCCGCATAGCGAGCTGAACGCCAAGCTGTCCTACTACGAAGTCAATTCGCGCACGCCGGGCGGGCTGACGGTGGCGCAGTACGACGCCGACCCGTTCCAGAATACGCGGCCCACCGACTACTGGAGCGGCGACCGCCGCAGCGCCGACATCGGCTACCTGAACACCTTGTCGGCCACGCAGGAGTTCGAAGTCAAGGCCTACTACAGCGACAGCTTCCGTCAGAGCGCGTTGATCAACGCGGCCAAGACGCAGCTGACCAGGCAGCCGCGCAACTATGAAGTGCTGGGTGTCGAGCCGCGCTACACGCAGCGCTTCGCCACCGGCGGCCTGACGCACGACGTCACGGCCGGCTACCGCTACCTGCGCGAGCGGGGCGACGACAACAGCGCCATCCAGACCCTGAAGACCGGCGTCAACGGCGCCACGACCACCTTCGTCAACAGCACCGACGCGCATGCCGTGTATGTCGACGACCGCATCGCTTTGGGCGCGTGGCGCATCACGCCGGGTCTGCGTTACGAGCACATCAAGTCGGAGCGCAAGGATGTCAGCGCCAAGTCGGTGTTCGAGACCGCCAACAACAAGGCCTTGCCGTCGCTGAACGTGGCGTATCTGGTGAACCGCGCGCTGACCGTGTTCGCCAACTACACGACGTCGTTCGGCCCGGTGCAGAACACCCAGCTCAATTCGCAGACGCCCACCAATCCGTTGAAGCCGGAACTGGCCAGGACGGCCGAACTGGGCGCGCGCTGGAAGACCGGCGCGGTCAACGCCGAGGTCACCGCCTTCAAGCTCAAGTTCGACAACCAGATCCTGCAAGTGCCGGGCACGACGCCCGCCGTGTTCCGCAACCTGGGCGCGACCAACCATGACGGCATCGAGACGGCGGCCGACTATACCTTTGACGACGGCGGCGCGTTGGCCGGCCTGAACGTCTACGCGAACTACACCTACACCAAGGCGATCCAGGATTCGGGCGATGCGGCGGGGCTGGACGTGCCGTTCTACTCGCGCAACACCGACACGTTGGGCGCACGCTACCAAATCGGCGCATGGACGGCCAACTTGTCGACCACCCATCAAAGCAAGCAATATTCGGACACGGCCAACACCGTGCTGGAAGCGGTGAACGGCGGCAACGGCATCGTGCCGGGCTTCCGTCTGTGGAATGCGCAGTTAAGCTGGAAGATGCCGGGCAAGCCGGGCTATGAAGTGATGGCCGGCATCAACAATCTCGCCGACAAGCGCTACTACACGCGCAACGTCGACGGCAACGCCGGCCGCATGGTGGGATCGCCGCGCAGCGCCTACCTGCAACTGCGCGCCAACTTCTGATTAGTGCAGCACCCGCGGTGCGGGTTGCATGCTGAAGCCGGTGTAGTCCATGCGCAATGCTGGCGAGATCGCTTCGGCCTGGTCCAGTTTGCGCTGGACTAACTTATGCCAGGCGCGCGCCCAGCGGGCCGCCAGCTGGGATTCCTCCGCCGAACGCGCATACAGCGTCCTTTCCACGGCGATTTTCTGTCGTTGCAGGGCGTAGCTGGCAGATATCAGTGTAGTCATGGTGGCGGTAACGCTGGCTAGGGTTAAATAGTATGCCATGCCATTCTGCCCGGCTCGCCGACGATTGAATGTGCGCCATTTCACCATAACGACGAGAAACCAAATATGGACGTGTAAAATGCGCGCTCTGTTGCGTTTTCGCATCACTTATAGTCTTATTTTATTTCCACGTGGACAACTAATCTTTCCAGGAACGCGTTGGCGGGCTTGACCACGTCGTTCGCGCTTGTGCCTGAATGCATCGCTCCGCATGGCACCGTGCCTTGCAAGTCCAGCATCTGTCACAACGCTGCGAGCAGCTGCAGCACCGCGCAGGAGTTGCGGTTATGGCGTGAAATCCTGATCGAGTATCTGCTCGAGGGAAAATGGATTTTCCGTCGGAAAGACATTGGCAGGCAGGCCGGTTTCGGCCGACGCCAATTTAACGGCGATTGGGTAGGCCTGTTGCACATACTCGGGCAGTGATGCGCGCAGGCTCGGGCTGTCGTCCAGCAGCAGTTGGATTTGTGCGTCTATCCACTGCGCCAGATCGTCGTCGTAGTTCGGATGCTTGCGGGATTGGACCGGTGTTTGCACGATGTTCTCCCCGATCTCGTTACGGTGCGAAATCTTGGTCCAGCAGCTGTTCGATGGAATAGGGCAGGCTGGGCGGAAAGTCTTCTTCGTTCAAGCCGGTCTCCTCGGCCGCACGACGGCGGGCGATGGGGTAGCACTCCGCGGCAAATTGCGGCACTTTCTTCCGCATGCTGGGACTGGTCTTCAGCAATCGCGCGATGCGGTAACGTTGCTCGATCAACGTCGATCGCCACTTGTTTTGCGGGTAGTCTTTTTGGAACTGGCACTTGAGCAGGTGCATGACGAGCACCGTCAGCCGGCTGTCCAGTTCGTGCTCGTATTGTTTTTTCATGCCGTCGAGCTCCCCGACCAGGTTCTCCATGTCCAACTCGGAGAACCTGCGATCCAGCAGCAGTTGGATTTGCGCGTCTATCCACAGCGCCAGATCGTCGTCGTAGCTCGGGTGTTTGCGGGATTGGACCAGGGTTTGCATGGCGCGCCTCCAGATTCGTCAGGCTAATCCTATGCCTGTTCCCGCGTTTGATCCCACTCAATAGAAGTACGGTGTCTTGCGCGCCCACTCGTTGTTCTTGTAACGCTTGTGCAGCAGCGCGAAGGCGCTCTTCGACAATGCCTTGGAATCGGCATCCAGACAGCCGCCGCGGGTCGATTGCACCGTCACGTACAGCAACCACGGCAGCTCCGGGTCGTTCGGCACGGCGGTGGCGCGCTGCATGACGAAATCGCCGAGGTAGCCGGTGGCGGTCTTCAAACGGGACAACTGCGCCAGCTCCTGGTCGCGCGCGGCGGCGTTGCCGAGCTCCGGCATCGGCGGCGAGTGTTCGGCTTCGGTGTTTTCGCCGTAGCTTTCGCCCGCCTTGGCCGGCACCTTGCACCACATGTCGGCCAGGGTGTCGTCCGGCGCGCGCGCCGCGATGTCGGCGCTGGCGTAGCTGTACATCGGCGACAGGCCGTACTTCAAGGCGTTCACCAGCATCCACGCATGGTGCTCCGGCGTGCCCGCCAGTTTGCGGTACTTCTGCATCACCGCCGTCAGCGCCGGCGCGTTCTGCTCGATCTGCAGGGCGGCGCTCAACGCGGCTTCGCCCTGGCCCAGCAGGTCGGCGCGCATCCATGTGGAGACGGCGATCTGCACGCGCAGGGCCTTCGGCAGCTTCGGATTCGCGGCCAGCTCGGACAGGTCTGCGGTGGACAGGCCGCTGTTGAGCCAGCGGATGCCGTCGGCGGCGATGTCCACGCGGGCAGGGGCCGCACCGGCTTCCTCGCTGGCCTTGGCCAGTTCGCCGGTATCGGGATCGAGATCGCGGCTCGATGCGCGCAGCAGATAGTTGGCGGCGTCCGCCGGCGACGATGCCACCGCAAAGCGCTCCTGCAGGAACTGATTGCGCACGCTGGTGGAGCTGTTGGCGGCCAGCGCAGGCCCGGTCAGTACGCCATCGGCAATCGCGCGGGCCTTGTCGGCCTGCTTGCTCAAGCGGTAGTGACGGGCCAGCGCGTAACGCATGGTCAGGTACTCGGGCGTATTGGCCGGCGCCTGCAGCGCGGCTTTCTCCAGTTCCGGCGTCATCTTCTCCGATAGCAGCACGGCGGCCAGCAGCCACACGCGCGCCTGAGCCTTGTTGCCTTCCTTGGCGTAGCGGTTCCACTGTTCGACCGCGTGCGCGCGTTCCACCGCGCAGCCGGGCTTGGCCTGGTACTCCCGGCACTGCTGGACAGTCTGTATCCAGTCGATAAAGCCTGCGCTGCTGCGCAAGGCGGTGCGGGTGTCGGCCTGTTCGGCGACCGGCGCTTGCAGCAGGTCGTTAGCCAATACACGCCAGTCGCCCAGGTGATCATCCAGATACGGATTGGCGCGCGGGTCGTCCAGCAGCTTGCTCAGTTCCGCAAAGCGCAGCGATGGCGTCAGCCGCACCTGCATGCTGCGCACGATGGCGCGGCTGGCTTCATGCAGCGACGCCAATTCTGGATTGGCGAGGATATGATCGGCGCTGGCCTGGATCCCGGCCAGCTTCTTCTGTGCGGCCGCCAGACGGGCCGCAGCGGCGGCCGGGCCTTCGCGCCTGGCGTCGAGCCGATCCTGCCAGATCGCCTGCTCGGGATTCGGCCCCGCCACAAACACGGCGCCGCGCGCCTGCGAGCGCAGACTCAGGTACTCGCCCCAATGGCGCAGCGGATGCTTGTCGGTGGCGCCGATCTTGGCGAACAGGCTGCCGCTGAGCGCGTAGTTCTCGCCGTAGAAGGCGGCCGAGGCCAGCTGATATTGCTGCATCTGGCGCCAGTACGGCGCTTCCGTGGCCGGCAGTTCCACCGGAGACGGAATCACGCGCTTGGCGCCATCGAAACGATTGCGCTGCGCTTCCACGTCGTCGCCGCAGAATTTGAAGACCTGGCGCTGCGTCGTCACCCACGCATTCAGGCGGGCCGGCGTGGCGTCGCTGCGGCGCGCCAGGTCGTTCAGCGTGGCGGTGGCGAAGGTGTAGCTCCCCAGCGGACAAGTCAGATAGCCGTTGGCCATGCTGTCGTCGTCCTTGGGCGCGACCGGCGCCTGCTTCAAGGCGCTGTTGACGGCCGCCTGCCACGCGCCATAGACCTTCTTGCCGTCGGATGCATCGACCCAGCCGCCATTGCGACTACCGATGGCGCGCAGCAGGCCGCCTTGGGGATTGGGCGCCGCTTTCAAGCCGTCGGCGCCGAGCAGCACGCTGCGCCAGGCGGTGTACATGTACATCCGTTCATAGCTCGGCATCACGATACCCAGCTCGCCGCCCTGGTAGCGGTTCAAGGCGATATCGGGACCGCTGCGGTTGACATAGGAATCCCACGCGCCGCCGCCGCTGGCGCCGGCGCTGGTGCAGGCCAGCAGCGCCGCGGCGATGGTGAGTGGACGAAGTAGTGTGGTCATGGAGAGCTCCTTGAAAGCGGCGACAGGTCCGCACCGTCGCGCTTCCACGCGTGGCGGTCGAACCAATAGGTTTTGCGATAGCGGGCCGCGACTTGCGGCGTGAACGGTTCTTGCGGAGAGAATCCTGCGCTGCCCGCGCGGCAGCTGGCGTGCAGCGTGGCGGGCGATTGTTCGACGATGTCGCGCATGCTGGCGCTGTCCCGGCCCATGCGGAAGAACATCGGGACCACCTCGTCGGCGGCCAGTCCGTCCAGCCAGGCCGGTGAGCGGCACCACCATCCGAGCGCGGTCACACTCAGCTTGATCTGCGGCGGCAGCGCGTCGCGCAGCTGCTTGACCAGGGAACGATAGAACTCGCGCTGCGAGGGCTTGGCCTCCATATCCAGCTGCACCCAGCCCGAGGTGCCGACGGCCGCCGCGTCGAGCAGCGCCCGCACGATCATCGCGCGGCTGGCCTCGATATCCTGCGGCGGATTGACGGTGCTCACTTCCACATGCAGCACCGGCGTGACGCGCGTGGCGGCCGGCATCGCGGGCCGGCGCATGCGCGGACGGGTGCGCGCGGTGTCGCCGGTCAGCAGGATATGGCGTTGCAGGACTGCCGCTTCGGGCGTGGACCATGCGGGCAGCAGGGCCTCGTCCCACAGCCAGGCGACGGCCTGCGCGCGGGCGGCGCAGTGGCATAGCAGCAGGGCGCACATGGCCAGGCGGAGTAGAAGGGAGGGCATCGGAAAACGGGGCGACTAGGTTCCCCATTTTACCGATGTTTATTTTTTCCGCAAGGTTGTTCTATTTGCTTTCAAGCGCGGTGATTGCCGTCGGTGCGCATGGCGCCGTCGCGGTGGAAGCTGTGGTACGGGCACTTCGGCGCGTTGACCGGAATCGCGTGATGGTTCACGCCCAGGCGCGTTCGCCGGCCGCGGTGGACAAGCGCCGAAGATGTCGGTCTTCTTACCGACCTCGGAGAACAGCGCCGCGCGCGTGTACTTGCTGATGTCGTGGGTGACGGTGAAGGTGCCGAAGGCGCCGGATCGGGAGAGCCCAAAACAAAAACGCCCGGCTGTTGGGCCGGGCGTTTGAGCTTACTTCATACTACCTGATCTTGCGAATCGCTGGCGCGAATTACTTGCTAGGGTACACGATGTCTGCGCGACGGTTTTGTGCGCGGGTTGCGTCGTCGCTGCCGGTGGCTTTTTCCTTACCGTAGCTGATGGCTTCCATCTGGCCGTCTTTCACGCCTTGTACTTTCAGGGCGGTGATCACGGCTTGCGCGCGCTTCTGGCCCAGGGCCAGGTTGTACTCGGCGCCGCCGCGTTCATCGGTGTTGCCTTCGACCTTGATCGCGATATTGGCATTGGTCGACAGGAACTTGCCGTGATCGGCAACCAGGGCGTTGAATTCTGGCTTGACGACGTACTTGTCGAAGTCGAAGAACACGCTGCGGTTTTTGTAGATCGAGCTGTTTGGGTCCAGGTAGGCTGGCAGGGACACGGCGACCGGCTTGGTCACTGCTGGAGCTGGTGCTGGTGGTGCGACTTTGACTGGCTCTGGAGCCGGTGCCGGGGCAACGACCGGGGCTGGGGTGCTGCAAGCGCTCAGAACAGCAAGTGCGCAGGCTGCCAGCAAGAATTTTTGTTGTGCGTTCATGGAAATGCTCCCGAAATGGTTCAGTTTTTTTGGACGTGCATGGGGTGTGAGGCTTGGACACCAGCCGCGTCCGACATTATATAAGGGTTTCCCTCAGAAAATTAACTTGCTGCATTATTTTTTTATCCAAGGCGCGAACGGGGCCAGATCCTTGCCGGCCTCGACAAACCAGGCGCGGCGGGTGATGTCGAATTGCGCCCCGAGCGCCTTGACCTGGTCTTTTTCGTGGTAGCTGGCGGTCAGGTACTGGCGCGCGGCCGCGGCCGGGGCGGCGGCCGACCTGGCCTGGTTGCGGGCGATGGCGGCGTCGGCGGCGGCGGCCGATTTGGGCAGGCGCATTTGCGCGATGAAACCGCTGCGCCGCGCCGCATCGGTGGGCGAGAGCAGCGTCAGGCGCGCGCGGGCGCGGGTGGCGCCGACGTAGAACAGGTTTTCTTCCTCGGCCTTGGGCTGCATCGGATGCGGGAATTCGTCCGCTTGCAGGAAGGGCAGGATCACGTGGTCGAACTCCTTGCCCTTGGCGTTGGCCACGCATTCGATCAGCACCGCCTTGCGTTCGCGCTTGCGGCGCACGAAGGCTTCGCGCGCGTTGAGCGCGGCCCAGAACTCGGCCAGCGTTTGGCCGGAGGCGGCCGCCGCTTCCAGCAGGCCGGCCACGGATTTGTTGACCACGCCCGCTTCGTAGGGACGCACGAAGATGCGGCGCGCCGTCGCCACCAGTTTCACGCGCTCGCACACTTCCGCCAGCACGGCCGCCGCCGGCGTGGCCGGATCGACGCCGGACAGCCAGGCGATGGTGTCGATCACGGCCTTCTTGGTGGCCTGGCTGGCGACGTCGCGGTAGTTCGGCTCTTCGCCGTCGCGCCGTTCGTCTTCGATCAGGAACAGTTCGCCCAGCAGCGCCGGGTCCTTGATGATCTGGGCCTTGAAGTTGTCCATGCGGCGCGCGGAGAAGCGCATCTCGCTGAAGGCGGTCATGGCGTCGACGATGGCGGTGCGCACCTGCTCCGTCTTGACGGCGCCGAAGTCCTTCAGCGCGATCGCCAGCAGGCCGCGCAGGAACAGGATCTCGTCGCGTTGCAGGTAGCCGGCCATGGCGGGCGTGCGGTAGTCGATGTCGGCCTCGATCAGCGCGTTCTCGATGGCCATCGATTGATGGCGGTCGCGGATCAGGATGGCGCAGCCGTCGAGCTGATGGCCGTCGGCCTTCCATTGCTCGATCGCGGCGACGGCCTGCTGGGCGCAGCCGGCGCTGTTGTCGTAGTGCGCGTGGCGGATCTGGGTGTGCAGCGGCAGGCTCGATTCCACCGCCTTCTGCTTGAACTCCGCCATCGCATAGGCCAGGTGCGGGCCGTGGCGGTAGCTGTAGGTCAGCGGGTAGCGCACCAGGTTCGGGTAGTTCTGGGCGAAGCGGCGGTTCAGGTATTCGTCGCTGGCGCCCAGTTTGGCGTGGATCACCTGGTCCTTGTCGCCGGCGCCGACGAAGTAGCAGTGCGGATTGGCGATCAGCGCGTCGAGGATCTGGAACGCCGCTTCGTTCAGGTCGTGCAGCTCGTCGCACAGCACCAGCCGGTAGTCGGGCAAGTGTTCGGCCAGGCGCGCGCCCGCCTGCAGGTTGCTGGCCAGGTCGTAGGTGGCGTCGAACGGACCGCGGAACACCGCGCCGGCGCCGCCGTCCAGGCGCAGCGTTTCGTATTCCACCGTGGTCAGGTAGTCGGTCAGCGGCACGCCCATGGTCTCGGCGACTTCCTCGACGCCCAGGTATTCGACGTCGGCGGCCAGCGCCATGGTCGCTTTCAGTTGCAGCTGCACGTCGAGGAACTGGGCCAGCGCGATGCTGTGGGTTTGCAGGTTCAGGTCGTCGCGGCGGCCGGCATAGCGCAGGTTGACGCGATCGATCGCGGCCAGCGCGTAGTCTTTCAGCTGGCGCGCTTCGGCGCACTGGCGCAGGTTGTCGCCGTCGATGCGGTCCAGCAGCAGGCCGGCGAAATCCTCGAACGTCAGCACCGCGACCCGGCTGGCCAGCGCGTGCGGCACGCCGACGTCGAGCAGGCGCTGGCGCATGACGTCGCGCGCTTCCGGCGTGAAGGTCAGCGCCAGGATCTGTTCCGGCGGCAGTTTGCGCGCCAGCGCCTCGCCGATGCGGATCGCCAGCGTGGTGGTCTTGGCGGCGCCGGCGTTGGCGTCCACCAGCACCACCTTGTTCTGCGCTAGCTGAATGGCGGTCTGCTCGGGAGTCGGGATCAGGCCTTGCGGGGTGAAGCGGGGAGGATTTGCATCGGTCATGCGCTACATTATAGCGGCCGGCACGCGGACGCCGGTGGCGGACGCCGTCGTCGCGGCCGGCGCGGCCGGCCTGGGGCGCAGCCGCGCGGTGGCGCCTTCGATGAACTGGGCGCTGAACACCCGCCGTTCGACCTGGGATTCGCGGCTGTCGATGACGGTGCACAGCAGGCTGGCGGCCGCGCTGGCCATCTTGGGCATGGGCTGGCGCAGCGTGGTCAGGTTGTAGCTCAGCCAGTTGGACGGCTCGACCGCGTCGAAGCCGGCCACCGACAGCTGGCCCGGCACGTCGATGCCCAGCTCATGGCGGGCGCAATCGAGGCAGCCGATGGCCATGACGTCGCTGCCGCAGATGATGGCGTCGGGGACGCCGCCCATCTGTGCGATCAGCGCTTTCAGGCCGGTGGCGCCACTTTTATAGTCGTACTCGCCCGGCACCACGACCGGCGGCGGCAGGCCCAGCTCGGCCAGCCGTTCGCAGGCGCCGCGATGGCGTTCGCTGGCGACGCTGGAATCGGCGCTGCCGCCGATGATGCCGAAGCGGCGGTGGCCGGCGGCGGCCAGCCGCGAGACCAGCATGCGGCCCGCTTCCAGGTGGTCGCAGGTGACGGTGTTGACCGACTGGTCGCGCAGCGTGCGGTTGAACAGCACCAGCGGCATGTGGCGGCGCTCGAATTCGGCCACGTGTTCGTCCGACAGGCGGGCGGCGGCGATCACGCCGTCGACCTGGAATTGCCAGACGTCGGCCAGCACGCGGTCGACATCGGATTCGCGCGCCAGCGGGAACAGCAGCACGCGCTTGCCCAGCGTGGTCAGTTGCTGGCTCAGTTCGGCCAGCAGTTCAGGGTAGTACAGGTTGGCCTGGTTGGTGATCAGCACCGCGACCATGTTGGAGCGGCGCGTGATCAGGCTGCGCGCGGCGGCGTTGGGGATGTAGTCCAGCAGCGCGGCCGCCTTCATCACCCGTGCGTGGGTGGACTTGGACACGCTGGCGCCGGGCTTGAAGCAGCGCGACACCGCCGATTGCGACACGCCAGCCACCAGCGCCACGTCATACGAGGTGACGCGGCGGGCTTCACGGGCAATGCTGGCTTTGTGTTCAGTCGCGCAGACTTCGATTGTCGGCTTGGATTTGGTCATCGTCTCGTTACGTGCGTGGTGCGGCTTGCATCTTGTTTAGTTAAACGAGCATAATCAAAAACTTACTCGTTAGCAACAATAATCGTTTTTCTTTCAAGAAATATTTGGTCGAGTGTGGTCCCGCTGCAATTTTTCCTGAGGGACGGGGTTTTCTGATAAGATAACGCCCCTTTATTCACGTGAAGGGTCGACATGGCCATTGCTTGCGGCGTCGATTTTGGCACGTCAAATTCCACGGTGGGCTGGGTGCGTCCCGGACACCCGGTGATGTTGGGACTGGAAGACGGCAAGACCACCTTGCCGTCGGTGGTTTTCTTCAACGCCGAGGACGAAGAGGTTAGCTTCGGACGTGCGGCGCTGGCCGAATATCTGGCCGGCTACGAGGGGCGCTTGATGCGCTCCATGAAGAGTTTGCTCGGGACCAGTCTGATCGACGGTCAGACCGAGGTGGGGGGCCGCGCGCTGCCGTTCCGCGCGCTGCTGGCGCAATTCATCGGTGAAGTGAAGCGCCGCGCCGAACAGTCGGCCGGGCGCCAGTTCACGTCGGCCGTGTTCGGCCGTCCCGTTCATTTCATTGACGACAGCAAGGAAAACGACCAGCTGGCCGAGGATACCCTGGCCGAGGTGGCCCGTTCCGTCGGCTTCAAGGACATCGCCTTCCAGTTCGAGCCGATCGCCGCGGCGTTCGACTACGAGTCGCAGATCACCCGCGAAGAGCTGGTGCTGATCGCCGACATCGGCGGCGGCACCTCGGACTTTTCGCTGGTGCGCCTGTCGCCCGAGCGCGCCACCAGGAGCGAGCGCCGCGACGACATCCTGGCCAACGGCGGTGTGCACATCGGCGGCACCGACTTCGATAAATACCTGAGCCTGTCCTCCGTGATGCCGCTGCTGGGCTACGGCAGCCGCCTGCGCAACAACAGCGAAGTGCCGTCCAGCTACTTCTTCAACCTGGCGACCTGGCACACCATCAACCAGGCCTACACCAAGAAAATGTGGACCCAGCTGTCCGACCTGCTGCGCGATTCGGCCGAGCAGGAAAAGCTGGGCCGCCTGCAAAAGCTGATCGACCAGCGCGCCGGCCACTGGCTGGCGATGAAGGCGGAGGAGGGCAAGATCGCCCTGTCCGACGCCGCCAAGGTGCAGCTGGAGCTGGACCGGCTGGCGCCGCCGGTGACCCTGGAGCTGGACCGCGCGCAGTTCGACGACGCCATCGGCCACCTGGTCGGCTCGGTCGAGAACACCGTGCTGAGCCTGCTGCGCGACGCCGGCGTGGCGCCTGCCGACGTGGATACTGTATTCTTCACCGGCGGTTCCAGCGGCGTGCGCATGCTGCGCGAGCGCATCGGCGCGCTGGTGCCGACGGCCCGCAAGGTCGAAGGCGACCTGTTCGGTAGTATCGGCGCCGGCCTGGCGCTGGATGCCGTGCGCAAGTTCGGCTAAATAGAAGGGAACACCATGCTCGACCAATCCATCGTTATGCTCGACTTCGAGACCACCGGCCTGTCGCCCGATATGGGCGACCGTATCACCGAGGTGGCGGCGTTGCGCATCGTCGGCGGCAAGGTGGTCGAGCGCTATGTGTCGCTGATTAACTGCAATGTGCGGATCCCGTCCTTCATCACCGGCCTGACCGGCATCACGCAGGCCATGGTCGATGGCGCGCCGCCGGTGTCGCGGGTGGTGCCGGAGCTGCTGGACTTTATCGGCAGCGACGCGCTGTCGGCCCACAACGCCAGCTTCGACGACAAGTTCCTGCGCGCGGAGGCGGCCCGGCTGGGCCTGACGCCCGGCTATCAATCGCTGGTGTGCTCGCTGAAATTGTCGCGCCGCGTGTTCCCCAAGTTGTCGAGCTACAAGCTGGGCAATCTGTCGGGCGAGCTGGGCATCCGTTTCAAGAGCGCGGCCCACAGGGCCGAGTCCGATGCGGAAGTGGCGGCCGAAGTGCTGATCCATATCGGCAAGCACATCGCATCGACCTACGGCATCGCCGGCGTCGATCCGAGCTTGCTGGTGGCGATCAATAAACTGGCGGCCGCCAAGGTGCACCAATTCCTCGAGAAACAAAAAGGTCGCTGAAAACCGGTAGCTCGCATTACAATACCGGCACTGATGGCTCGATAGTTGGTATTTTGTGAATATACGCCGCAACTTCTTGTATGTGCTGCTGTCGCTTCTGCTGGTGTTCTCCCAGCAGATGGGGTACGCGCACGCGCTGTCGCACGCTATGGGCGCGACCGGTGCGGTGCAGACCGTCGCGCAGCAGGACGAAGAAGCCAGCGGCGGCGTCACCAAGTTGGCGCCGGATCACCATTGCGCTCAGTGCCTGGCGTTTGCGCAGATCGCCGCCGCCGACTCCCATTCCCATTCCTTCCCGCTGGCCGACTATACTTCGGTAGCCGTCACCCACACGCCTGCGCCGCTCGATTGCCGGCGCACCGTCTGCGGCTTCCGATCGCGAGCGCCGCCCGTCCTGTCCTGATCGCACACCCTTGATCCGTCACCGCCGCCGTTTGGGCGGAGGTGCGGCTGATCGTAGCTATCTACAGGATTTGACATGTTGAAACATAAAGTGATGATGGCCGCCTTGAGCGTGGCCGTGGCGGCCCCGCAGGCCTACGCCGCAGACAAAAAAGAACAGAAGGAACTGGCTGAGATCCGCGCCGAGATCCGCCAGATGAAGGAGGCCTACGAGGCGCGCCTGCAGGCCATGGAGCAGCGCTTGCAGCAGGCGCAAGCGGACAATGCCGCCGCCAAGGCGCAGCTCGCGGCTATCGGTGCGGGCGCGCCGGCCGCTTCGGCCGCGGCCGCTGGCGCCGCGCCTGCGGTCGCCGCCTATGTCGAAACGGCGGCGGCGCCCGCCAGCGCGGCGCCGACCGGCAGCGCCAATCCGGCCAGCAATCTGCTCAACCCGAACATCTCGATGATCCTCGGCGGCACGCTGCAAAACCTGAAGCAGGATCCATCCCAGTACCGCCTGCAAGGCTTCGCGCCGAGCGGCGGCGAGGTCGGTCCCGGCAAGCGCGGCTTCAACCTCGGCGAATCCGAGCTGACCCTGGCCGCCAATATCGACCCGCAGTTCGCCGGCCAACTGACCTTTTCGCTGAGCGGCGAGAACGAAGTTGGCGTTGAGGAAGCCTTTGTGCAGACGCGCGGCATGTCGAACGGCCTGAACATCAAGGCCGGCCGCTTCCTGTCGTCGATCGGTTACCTGAACGGCCAGCACGCCCACACCTGGGACTTCGTCGATGCGCCGCTGGCGTATCAAGCCTTCCTCGGCGGCCAGTACAAGCCGGACGGCGTCCAGGCCAAGTGGCTGGCGCCGCTCGACCGGTTCCTGGAAGTGGGCATGGAGGCCGGCAACGGCACGGCTTTCCCGGGCAACGACCGCAACAAGAACGGCGCCGGCGCCGTCAGCGTGTTCGCCCACCTGGGCGACGACATCGGCAACTCGTCCAGCTACCGCGCCGGCGTGGCCTATCTGCACACCGGCGCCGAACAGCGCGCCTACGAGGACCAGGGCCTGAACAACAGCTTCAGCGGCAAGTCGAACATGTGGATCGCCGACGCCATCTACAAATGGGCGCCGAACGGCAATTCGACCAACACCAACTTCAAGCTGCAGGGCGAGTACTTCCGCCGCAAGGAAAGCGGCACGCTGAACTACGCGCTCGAGACCGACGCGGCGGCCAGCGGCGACTACCGCAGCGTGCAATCGGGCTGGTATCTGCAAGGCGTGTACCAGTTCATGCCGAGCTGGCGCGCCGGCCTGCGCTACGACCGGCTGTCGTCCGGCTCGCAGCGCATCGGCCTGATCGACAGCGGCGCGCTGGCCTGGTCCAACCTGCCGATACTCGAAGCGTACAACCCGTCGCGCCGCAGTTTCATGATCGATTACAGCCCGTCCGAATTCTCGCGCCTGCGCTTGCAACTGGCGCGCGACCAGTCCCGTCCGGGCGTCACCGACAACCAGATTTTCCTTCAATACATCATGAGCCTGGGCACGCACGCGGCCCACGCGTTCTAAGGAGCAGGCATGAAACGCACACTCAAACATCTGCTGCTCGCCGCCGCCTGCGTCGCGGCCACCTCGGCGCACGCCGCCATCAACGTGCTGGCCTGCGAGCCGGAATGGGAAGCGCTGACCAACGAGCTCGGCGGCGACAAGGTCAAGGTCTCCAGCGCCACCAACGCGCTGCAAGACCCGCACCGCATCGAAGCGCGGCCGAGCCTGATCGCGCGCACGCGCAACGCCAACCTGCTGGTATGCACGGGGCTGGAGCTGGAGGTCGGCTGGTTGCCGGTGCTGGTCCAGCAATCGGGCAACGGCAAGATCGCCGCCGGCCAGCCGGGCAACTTCGAGGCGGGCGCCTTCGTGCCGCGCCTCGACGTGCCGGGCAAGGTCGACCGCAGCGACGGCGATGTGCATGCCGCCGGCAATCCGCACATCCAGCAGAACCCGCACAATATCGCGCTGGTCGCGGTGGCGCTGGCCAGGCGACTGGCCGAGCTGGACCCGGCCAACGCCGCCTACTACCAGGCGCGGCAGAAGGACTTCGCGGCGCGCTGGGATGCGGCCATGCTCAAGTGGGAGAAGCAGGCGGCGCCGCTGAAAGGCGTGGCCGTGGTCGAGCATCACAAGAACATGGAGTATCTGATGGGCTGGCTGGGCTTGCGCCAGGTCGGCACGCTGGAGGCCAAGCCGGGCGTGGAGCCGAGCGCGGCGCATCTGTCCGAGCTGCTGTCGCGATTGCAGCGGGCGCCGGCCAGGATGGTGATACGCGCCGCCTACCAGGACGGTCGCGCGTCGCAATGGTTGTCCGAACACGCCAGGATTCCGGCGGTGGTGCTGCCGTTCTCGGTCGGCGGCGACGACCAGAGCAAAGACCTGTTCGGCCTGTTCGATTCGACGGTGCAACGCTTGCTGGACGCAAATAAATGAACGCTGAAGCGCTCGATCTGACGATTGTCCTGCCGGCCCTGCTGGCCGGCCTGCTGGTGCTGCTGACCCACGTGCCGCTGGGCGCGCAGGTGCTCAAACGCGGCATCGTGTTTATCGATCTGGCGATCGCGCAGATTGCTGCGCTCGGCGTGATCGTCGCCGGCGCCGCCGAGCTCGATCCGCAAAGCTGGGCCGTGCAGGCCGCGGCGGCCGCTGCCGCCGTGCTCGGCGCGCTGCTGCTGACGTGGACCGAGAAGCGCTGGCCGGAAGTGCAGGAAGCGCAGATCGGCGTGATGTTCATCCTGGCCGCGACGGCCGGCCTGCTGCTGGTGGCGCACAATCCGCACGGCGGCGAGCATTTGCAGGACTTGCTGGCCGGCCAGATCTTGTGGGTGCGCTACGAGCAGCTGTTGTTGCCGGCCGCCGGCACGGTGGTGATCTGCGGCCTGCTGTACTTCCTGCGCGATCGTTTGAGCCGGCTAGGTTTCTACCTGATCTTCGCGCTGGCGGTCACGGCGTCGGTGCAACTGGTGGGCGTGTATCTGGTGTTCACCAGCCTGATCGTTCCAGGCCTGGCGGTGCGTCACTATGTGGGCAAGAAACGCCTGGTGCTGGCCTACCTGATCGGCGCCGCCGGCTACGCAAGCGGACTGGTATTGTCGACGCTCCACGATTTGCCGTCGGGTGCTCTGATCGTCTGGTGCCTGACGATAATAGCCATTGCCGTCTACGCATTCGGCCCGAAACCGGACGGCGCGCGGCGCGTGGCCCATCACTAGAAACGATAACATTTCATCATGACTCGTTTGAGCGCGGTCAAACCCATGCCGGGGCCGCGTTTTACACTTTAACCAACAATGTTGTGGTGTTGGCCAGAGGTGTACCATGAAGAATCAAAGCTCGGCGAGGGCAGGTTACGACACTTTTCTATGGTACCGGGAGGCGGCCGAGCGCGGCAATCCTTACGCCCAGTTCAATCTGGGCCTGGTCTATAAAAAAGGGCAGGATGTGGCGCGCGACGAGGTGCGCGCCTTCTACTGGATGTCCAAGGCGGCCCAGCAGGGGCTGGCGTTCGCGCAGAATCACCTGGGCGTGATGTACTTCAACGGCCGTGGCGTCGCCCATAACGACAAGGAAGCCGTGCGCTGGTTTCGCGCGGCCGCGCTGCAGGGCGAGGTCTCGGCCCAGCAAAATCTCGGACAGATGTACAAGAAGGGCCGCGGCGTGGCGCGCAATGACGAAACCGCCTTGTCGTGGTTCTACCGCGCCTCCGAACAGGGCGTCGCCAGCGCGCAGACCTTGCTCGGCGAGGCCTATGTGCACGGCATGGGCGTGCGCCGCAACTATCCGTTGGCGCTGGCCTGGTTCCGCAAGGCGGCGCTGCAAAACGACGCCAGCGCCCAGCTCAATCTCGGTTTGATGTACAAGCACGGCCACGGCGTGGCGCGCAGCGACGGGCAGGCGCTGGCCTGGTTCCGGCAAGCCGCCGCGCAGGGGTGCGCGGTGGCGCAGCGGCTGGTGGGCGTGGCTTATGCCGAGGGGCAGGGCGTGGTGGCCGACCAGCTGCGCGCCTACGCCTGGCTGCTGCGGGCGGCGGAACAGGAAGACGCGGATGCGCAATTCAATCTCGGCATCATGCTGGCCAACGGCAAGGGCGTGGACCGCGACGACGAGCTGGCCTTCAGCTGGTACCGCCGCGCGGCCGAGTCCGGCCATGTGCTGGCCCAGTACAACCTCGGCGGCATGTACGCGCGCGGACGCGGTGTGCCGCGCGACGAGCAGCGGGCGCTGGAGTGGTACCGCATGGCGGCCGAGCAGGGCGCGCCGAACGCCCAGTTCAATGTCGGCGTGATGTACGCCAACGGCCACGGCGTGGCCAAGGACGAGGCGCGGGCGGTGGCCTGGTATCGCTGCGCGGCCGAGCAGGGCGACGCCAGTGCGCAGAACAACCTCGGTGTGATGTACGCCAACGGCCTGGGCGTGGCGCGCGACGAGGAACTGGCCGTGAGCTGGTATGGCAAGGCGGCCGAACAGGGCCACTCGTTGGCGCAGTTCAACCTGGGCGGCATGTACGGCAGCGGGCGCGGCGTGGCGCGCGACGACGAGAAATCCTGCATGTGGCTGACCTTGGCCGCCGAGGCCAGCGAACTGGCGGCGGCCAGCAACCGCAAGAAGTCGGACCTGGACTTGACGCCGCAGGCAAGGGAAGCGGCCAGCGAACAGGCGCGCCTCTGGCGGGCCGCCCATGCTACCCAGGCGCGCCCGGCCTGAGCCGCTCAGTTGGCTTGTTGGCGGCGATCGACGAACAGGCTGTTGCCGTGGATTTTTTTGGCTTGCTTCTTCGATTCCGCCGCCGCGGTGGCGATCTGGTGGTGGGTGTAGTACTGGTGCGGTTCGACGCGGATCGCGCCGATCGACAAACTCATCAGCGAGTAGAACACCTTCTTGCCTTGCCGGTCTTCGCTGATGTAGCCGCCGCGCTCGCGGTCTTCAATGCTGTAGAAATCCTGCACCTGCCGTTCGAAATCTTCCAGGATGGCGGAACAGCGGGTTTCCCAGTCTTCGCTCTGGAACAGGACCATGAAGTCGTCGCCGCCGATGTGGCCGACGAAGTCGCGGTCGCCGTCGGTGCGTTCGCTGAGCAGGCGGCCGGTCAGCTGGATCACGTCGTCGCCGCGGCGGTAGCCGTAGACATCGTTGAACGGCTTGAAATGGTCGAGGTCGAAGTAGCAGACCCAGAACCGCGTGCCGCTTTCCAGCAGGCGGTCGATATGCTCGTTGATCGGCACATTGCCCGGCAACTGGGTCAGCGGATTGGCGTAGCGCGCGGCGGTGATCTGCATCTGCGTGATCTCGCGCATCAGGTCGTGGCCCGTGCCCATGCCCAGGTAGCGTCCCTGGTCGGTGATGATGAAGCCGTTGAACAGCTGGTGCGCGTCGGCCTGCACCATGCGGAAGCTCAGGTCTTGCAGGCTGGTGTCCTTGTCGGCGATCAGCGCCTTGCTGTCCATGAACTGCTTGCACGACTTCTTGCCGTACAGCTCGCGCTGGTAGGGGCGGGCGAAGTGCTCGATCATGTCGAAGCGGCTGACCAGGCCCAGCGGCACGCCGTCGTCCACCACCGGGATGATCAGCAGCTTGGGATGGCGCACGAAGATTTCGTACAGCTCGTTGTTGTTCATGCAGGACGGCACCGAGTCGGTCTGATGCAGCAGCTTGTAGATGCTGGCGCTGTTCTTTTCCGCGCCGCGCTGCGGGTAGACCGCCACGCCGTTGCGCGCCAGCGCCTTGACCACTTCGGCCGGCGCGGCGCGGGCCGGCTGGGCGTGCGGCCGGCCCAGGTGGTAGCCCTGGCCGAAGGCGACGCCGACGTCGCGCAGCACCAGCAGCTCGGCCTGGGTCTCGATGCCTTCGGCGATCACCAGCGTGTTGGACTTCTCGGCGATCTCCTGGATCGAACGCACGAACTGCAGCTTGACCGGATCGTGGTTGATGCCCTGGATAAAATGCATGTCGATCTTGACATACTCGGGCCGCAGCTCCGACCACAGCCGCAAGCTGGAGAAGCCTTCGCCGAGGTCGTCGATGGCGATCTGGAATCCCATGTTACGGTAGTGCAGTACCGCTTCGCGCATCAGCTCGTAGTCGTAGGTCGGCTGGTTCTCGGTCAGTTCGATGATGACGCGGTCCGGGTGGATGCCGATCTGGTGGATGTACTCCAGCGTCTCGCCGTGCGGCGCGTTGCGTTGCAGCAGGCATTCCGGGCTGACATTGAGGAACAGCTTGCCGGGCAGTTCAAGCTCGGCAAAGCGCTCCAGCACCACGCGCCGGCACAGGTGTTCGACCTCGACCGTCAAGTCGTTGGCGCGCGCCACCTTGAACAGATTCATCGGCGAGTGCAGCGGGCTGTCGGACGGCCCCCGTATCAAGCCTTCATAGGCGATGATTTCGCCGCTCTGCATGTGTACAATCGGCTGGAACAGCGCGCTCAGCTGACGGCGCGCCAGGATATCGTACAGGTGGGCGCGCAACACCGCCTCCTCGTCCTCGGCCTTGGGCGGAAGATAGATGATGTTGGGGCTGAGTACGGAATTCACGGTGAATGCTTGCCAAAAGTCGGTTTAACTGTACGATCTTAATGTGCTTTTGTGACCATATGATGACGTGCGGAAATAATCTGCGGCATAGCGCGAAAAACCGCGCCGTAGATTATTGCCCACGCGCTACAATCTAAGCTGTCCAACTTTCGAGACCAGGCTTCCCATGCACCGTCGCGCCGTCCGCCAAACCCTGTCGACCTTGTTATTGCTGAGCACGGCAAGCGCTGGCGCCACCGGCGTCACGGTGCAGGTATTGGACGCGGGCGGCAAGGCCCTGGCCGATACCGTGGTCTATGTCGAGCCGGAAGGCGGTCCGGCCAGCGGGCGCGCGCCGGCCACGGCCGAAATCGAGCAGAAGGGGCTGAAATTCGTGCCCCTGGTCAGCGTGGTGCAGACCGGCGCCAAGATCTTTTTCCCGAACAACGACAAGGTCAGGCACCACATCTATTCGTTCTCGCCGGCCCACAAGTTCGACCAGAAGCTGTATTCCGGCCAGTCGGCCCTGCCGCAGGTATTCGACAAGGCGGGCACGGTGGTGTTGGGTTGTAATATCCATGACAAAATGCTGGCCTATGTCAAGATTGTCGATACGCCGTACTTCGCCAAGACCGACGCCTCCGGCGCCGCCCGCATCGAGCTGCCGGCCGGCGGCAAGTACGTGGTCAAGGCCTGGCACTACAACACGGTCGGCGGCGCCACGCCGGAGCAGGTGGTGACGGTGAAGGCGGGCGAGGCGCCGGCCAGCGCCGCCTTCAAGCTGCCGATGAAACCGATCGTGGCCGACGACCCGTCGTCGGCCACGTATTAAAGGGTAGCCCGAGCATGCGCATGCGCTTCCGCAGCCTGGAGAGCCGTATCGTCACACTGTTCCTGGTGTTGATCGTGGCTGTGCAGGTGATCGGCCTGCTGGTGATCCAGCGCGGCATCGACAACAATGCGCGCCTGTCCATCAGCAGTGAACTGGGCAACGGTTCCAAGGTGTTCCGCCGCCTGCTGGACCAGAACGCGCAAAACCTGCGCTTCGGCGCCCGCCTGCTGGCGCGCGACACCGCCTTTGTCACCACCATCGGCAACAACGACGAGAACGATCGCGGCACCATCCTGTCGGCGCTGGACAACAGCGGCAAACGCATCAAGGCCTCGCTGTCGATGCTGATCACGGCCGACCGCAAGATCAGCGTCGCCACCAACAACAGCCAGGCGGCCGCGCTGGAGAAGCAGGTCGCCGGCATGCTCGACGCCGCCGAATCCTCGGTGGGCGCCAGCGGCATCGCCATCGTCGAACACCGGCCTTACCAGATCGTCGTCATGCCCATCCTGGCGCCGAGGACCATCGGCTGGATCGTCATGACCTTCCCGATCGACCGCCAGCTGGCCAGCGACATGCGTGAAATCAGCGCGCTGGACACCGCCGTGCTGACCCGCGACGCCCAAGGAAAATGGCTGGCCGTGGGCTCGACCTTCTCCGCCCCGGTCACGCAGAGCGTGGTCGACCAGCTGCAAGCCTTGCCCGGCACGCCGGTCGGCCCGTTCGACCTGACGCTGTCCGCCGGCCAGTACAGCGCGCGCCTGCTGGCGATCGGCCAGGATGACGGCCAGACCGCCAACGTCCTGCTGGCCCGTTCGATCGACGAGGCGACCGCCGAGTACAGCCGTCTTGAACGCTGGCTGATCGGCCTGACGCTGGGCGGCATCTTGATTTCGGCGTTGGCCATCGTGCTCACCGCCAAGCGCATCGCGCAGCCGATCAGCGAGCTGGCCGTCACCGCCAAGCGCCTGGAGCAGGGCGACTACAAGGGCCAGATCGACACCAGCCGCGAAGACGAAATCGGCGCGCTGGCGCATGCCTTCGACGCCATGCGCGAAGGGATCGCCAAGCGCGAACAGGAAATCCGCCGCCTGGCGTACTGGGACACGCTGACCAACCTGCCGAACCGCGCGCAGTTCGTGCTGCTGCTGAACGATGCGCTGGCCGATGCCGCCAGGCGCGAGGAAACCGTGTTCGTGCTGATGATGGACCTGGACCGCTTCAAGCACGTCAACGACGTGATGGGCCACAGCTTCGGCGACGCCTTGCTGCGCCAGGTGGCCGGCCGCCTGCAGCTGCTGCTGGCCAATCGGCGGCAATCGTCGGCGCAGGTGGCGCGCCTGGGCGGCGACGAATTCGCGGTGCTGCTGCCGGCTTCCGACCTCGATTCCGCGCGGCGCATGGCGGCCGAGATCCTGCAGGCGCTGGAGACGCCGCTGTCGCTGGAAGACCAGACGGTGGACATCGGCGCCGGCCTGGGCATCGCCGGCTACCCGGAACACGGCAACGACGGCGAGGCCTTGCTGAGCATGGCCGAGGTGGCGATGTACGCTGCCAAGCAGCGCAACGACGGCGCCGTGGTGTACGACGCGGCGATGGACAAGTCCAGTGAGAAGAGCCTGTCGCTGTTGACGGAGCTGCGCAACGCGATTGAGCGCGACGAGTTCCGCCTGCATGTGCAGCCGAAGATCAAGCTCGATACCGGCGAGGTGGTGGGCATGGAATCGCTGGTGCGCTGGGCGCATCCGGAGCGCGGCAATGTGTTCCCCGACGAGTTCATTCCCTTCGCCGAGCAGACCGGCTTTATCCGCGTGCTGACCCGCTGGGTGATGGAGAAATCGGCGCAGCTGTGCCAGGAGCTGACGGCCAAAGGCTATCCGCTCAAGGTGTCGGTCAACCTGTCCACGCGCGATCTGCTGGACCAGGACTTGCCGGCCAAGTTCGCCGAAACACTGGCGCGTTACCAGCTGGCGCCAAGCTCGTTCTGTCTGGAGATCACCGAGAGCGCCATCATGGACGACCCGGTGCGCGCCCAGCACACGCTGGAGCGGCTGAGCGCCATGGGCGTGGATCTGTCGATCGACGATTTCGGCACCGGTTATTCGTCGCTGGCCTACCTCAAGCGCCTGCCTGTGAATGAACTGAAGATCGACAAGTCCTTCGTGCTGAACATGGAGAACGACGTCGGCGACACCAAGATCGTCCGCTCCACCATCGACCTTGGCCACAACATGGGCCTGCGCGTGGTGGCCGAGGGCATCGAGAGCGAGGCCGTCTGGCGCCTGCTGGCTGACCTGGGCTGCGACCAGGGGCAAGGCTACTTCATGAGCCGTCCGATCCCCGGCGACCAGCTGATCGCGTGGCTGGAGAAGTGGCAGGCGCCGACCGCAAACGCGGCGCCGGACTACAACGCCGTCGATATCGGCAGCTGAATTTTCAGCGAGCCCCATCCTGCTCCATCCAGCTCCATCCCGGAAATTCGCATTTCGGTTGGCTGAATCTGCATTACGTCGCATTGTCTGTTACACCACTTCGCGGCCTCCTTAAGCTAGCGCGATTCCAATTATCCCAGGAGGCCCCATGCAGCGTCTACTCGCCGGTATCTTTGTTGCTGCCGTATTTCACGGTAACCTAAGCGCCGCTGAATTGTCCGCTCCGGCGTTCATGCCTGCCGCATTCAAGCTGCAAAGGGGACAGCCGAACGAGCTGATGGTGCTTGGCACCGCCCATCTGTCGCAATTGCCGAAGTCCTTCGATCCCGTCAATCTGAGCCTGCTGATGGACCGCCTCGCGGGCTGGCAGCCCAAGGCCATCGCCATCGAGGCGCTGTCCGGGGCGCAGTGCGCGTATTTGCGCAGCTATCCCGAGCGCTATGACGATACCGTCAAGACCTATTGCTGGGACCCGGCGCCGGCCGCCAGCGCCACCGGCCTGGGCGTGCCCGCCGCAACCGCGCAAGTGGACCGGATGCTGGCCGCGTGGCCGGCGGCGCCGACGGCCGGACAGCGGCGCAAGCTGGCATCGCTGTTGCTGGCGGCCGGCGAACCCGCCTCCGCAACGGTGCAGTGGCTGCGCCTGCCGCCCAGCGAGCGGCACGCCGGCGACGGCCTGAACGACAAGCTGGTGGAGATCCTGGACGGGCTGCGCCTGAAGCGCAATGAAGACTACCTGATCGCCGCCGCCCTGGCGGCCCGCTGCGGCCATGAGCGGGTGTACCCGATGGATGACCACACGGCCGACTCCAACGTCGCCGATGAAAAAGCCTACGGCGCGGCGATCATGAAAGCCTGGGATAACCCGTACAACGCGGCGCGCAAGCGCCAGGACGACGCCCTGCGCGACGGGCTGGCGACACCGGCCGGCGTGCTGGCGCTGTACCGGGCGTATAACAGCGCCGGCGCCGCCGAGCAGGTCTTCCGCGGCGACTTCGGCGCGGCGCTGGAAGAGCCGTCGCCCCAGCATTTCGGCCGCGGCTACGTCAGCTATTGGGAGGCGCGCAATTTGCGGATGGCCTCCAGCATCCGCGAGGCGTCGGCCTTGCAAGCTGGCAGCCGTACCCTGGTCGTCGTCGGCGCGTCGCACAAAGGCTACCTGGAAGCCTACCTGAACGCGATGCACGACGTCCGCATCGTCAGCACGGACGCCCTCTTGCGCGCCGAATAAAACACGCCGATAACGCATTCCTATCATTGCTTATTTGTCACAAAGCAAGCTATGATCGACCGCGTGGCGGGGTGTAAGCACCCGTGTCATTGAACGCCGGCGGCGCCGTAGCCCGGTCCGCCGCTTCCGAATATTCTTCGATCTTATGGACTTTCGCATGAAGCATTTGAAATGCGCGGCCCTGGCGGCCGCCGTGCTGCTGGCGCACAGCGCCTCCGCCCAAACCTGCGCCGTTTCCGGCCCCGGCATGAACTACCCGGTCACCCGCACCGTCGACCAGACCGACGACTACCATGGCGTCAAGGTGGCCGATCCCTACCGCTGGCTGGAAGACGCCAACAGCGACGAGACCCACGCCTGGGTCGTCGCGCAGAACAAGCTGACCCAGGACTACCTGTCGCAGATCCCCGGCCGCGACGCCATCAAGACCCGCCTGACCAAGCTGTGGAACTTCGAGCGTTTCAGCGTGCCGTTCAAGGAAGGCGGCCGTTACTTCTACAGCCGCAACGACGGCCTGCAAAACCAGGCGGTGCTGTACACGATGAAGACGCTGGCCGACGTGCCGCGCATGCTGCTCGATCCGAACACGCTGGCCGCCGACGGCACCGTCGCGCTGGCCGGCCTGGCGGTGAGCCCGAACGGCAAATACCTCGCCTACAGCACCGCCGCTTCCGGCTCCGACTGGAACGAGATCAAGGTGCGCGACATCGACAGCGGCAAGGACGTCGATGACCACATCAAGTGGGTCAAGTTCTCCAGCACCGCATGGCTGCACGACGGCTCCGGCTTCTTCTACAGCCGTTACGACGAGCCGAAGGAAGCGACCAAGCTGGCCGACGTCAACTACTTCCAGAAGCTGTACTTCCACAAGATCGGCACGCCGCAAAGCGCGGACACGCTGGTCTACGACCGTCCCGACCACAAGGACTGGGGCTTCGGCGGCGAAGTCACCGAAGATGGCCGCTTCCTGATCATCACCGCTTCGCAAGGCACGGAGAACAAGAACCGCGTCTACTACAAGGACCTGTCGCGCAAGGACGCCAAGGTGGTGCCGTTGCTGGAGGAGTTCGACGCATCGTATAACTTCATCGGCAACGACGGCCTGGTGTTCTGGTTCCGCACCGAGCGCAATGCGCCGCGCGGCCGCATCGTCGCCATCGACACCCGCAAGCCTGGTGTGCTGAACTGGAAGCAGATCGTGCCGGAGACCGCCAGCACCATGGTGTCGGCGTCGATCGTCAACAACCAGCTGCTGGTGGACTACCTGAGCGACGCCCACAGCGTGGTCAAGGTGTTCGACCTCAAAGGCAAGCCGCTGCACGACCTCGAGCTGCCTGGCCTGGGTTCGGCGGGCGGCTTCGGCGGCAAGCGTGGCGATGCGGAGACCTTCTATTCGTACACCAGCTTCACCACCCCGACCACCATCTACCGCTACGACCTGAAGGCCAACAAGAGCAGCGTGTATCGCCAGGCGAAAGTGGACTTCGACCCGGCCGCGTTTGAAACCCGCCAGGAGTTCTTCACCAGCCGCGACGGCACCAAGGTGCCGATGTTCATCGTCTCCAAAAAAGGCCTGAAGCTCGATGGCAGCAACCCGACCTACCTGTACGGCTACGGCGGCTTCAATGTGTCGCTGACGCCGTCGTTCTCGGTCGCCAACCTGGCCTGGTTGGAAATGGGCGGCGTCTACGTGATGGCCAACCTGCGCGGCGGCGGCGAGTACGGCGAATCGTGGCACGCGGCCGGCACCAAGCTGCAGAAGCAGAATGTGTTCGACGACTTCATCGGCGCAGCCGAGTGGCTGGTCGCGCACAAGGTGACGTCGCCGGCCAAGCTGTCCATCGGCGGCGGCAGCAACGGCGGCCTGCTGGTCGGCGCGGCGATGACGCAGCGTCCCGATTTGTTCGCGGCGGCGATCCCGCAGGTGGGCGTGCTGGATATGCTGCGCTTCCATAAATTCACCATCGGCTGGGCGTGGACTTCGGACTACGGCTCGTCCGACAACGCCGAGGAGTTCAAGGCGCTGGTCAAGTACTCGCCGCTGCACAACCTGAAGAAGGGCACCTGCTACCCGGCGACCATGATCACCACCGCCGATCACGACGACCGCGTGGTGCCGGCCCACAGCTTCAAGTTCGCCGCGACCGCGCAGGCCGACCAGGCGGGCGCCGCGCCTATCCTGATCCGCATCGACAGCAAGGCGGGCCACGGCGCCGGCAAGCCGACCACCAAGCAGATCGAGGAAGTGGCGGACCGCTGGGGCTTCCTGAGCCGGGCGTTGAAGATGGATGGTGCGACGGCGGCCGTCAAAGCGGCAGGCCAGCAGTGAGGGCCGCGCCAGTCGCCGGGCCGCTGCTGTGCGCCATCCTGATGCTGGGCGTGGCGCCGGCGGCGCCGGCGCTGGCGGCAGCCGCCGAAGGCGCGCCCGCGCCTTCGGCAAAGAAGATCGCCGATGTCACGCGCGGCCTGCAAGCGCAGCCGGGCTTCATCGACCTGTGGCGCGACACGGACAAGGGCAGGGTGCTGCTGTCCGTGTCGGCGCTGCAGCAACCCTTTCTGTTATTGAGTTCCTTGCCTTATGCGCTGGGCTCGAACGACGTTGGCCTGGACCGCGGCCAACCGGGCGAGATGCGCATGGTGCATTTCGAGAGGCACGGTGCGCGCCTGTTCCTCGTGCAGGAAAATACCAACTTCATCGCCGCCTCGGCCGACAAGGATGAACGCGCCGCCGTCACCGAATCGTTCGCCAGCGGCGTGCTGTGGTCCGGCGAAATCCTTGCCAGCGAAGGCGAGCGCCATCTGATCGATTTCTCCAGCTTCCTGCTGGCGGATCGCCACGGCGTCGGCGCGCGGCTGACCGCCACCAAGCAGGGTGCGTATCAGATCGATGCGGCGCGCAGCGCGGTGCTGGCGGAGCAGGCCAAGGCCTTCCCCGACAACGTCGAACTGGAAGCGCTGCTGACATTTGGCGGCCCCGGACAAGCCGAGTATGTGCGCCAGGTCGCGGCCGACGCCAACAGCCTGTCGCTGCGCCAGCGCATCAGCATGGTGCGCCTGCCTGCGGCGGGCTGGCAACCGCGCACTTATCACCCATATTCCGGCGGCTTCGACGTCAACTACTACGATTTCGCCACGCCGCTCGCCAGCAGCATCGACGTGCACTGGCAGGTGCGGCACCGCCTCGAGAAAACCGATCCGTCGGCGGCGCTCAGCACCGTCAAGAAGCCCATCGTCTACTACGTCGACCGTGGCGCGCCGGAGCCGGTGCGCTCGGCGTTGATCGCCGGCGCTTCATGGTGGGCCAGCGCCTTCGAGAAGGCCGGCTTCAAGGACGCCTACCGCGTAGAACTTCTGCCGGAAGGCGTGGATGCGATGGACATCCGCTACAACGTGATCCACTGGGTGCACCGCGCCACGCGCGGCTGGTCCTACGGGAACGCGCTGGCCGATCCGCGCACCGGCCAGATTATCCGGGGCGCCGTCACGCTCGGCTCGCAGCGCGTGCGCCAGGACATCCTGATCGCCGAGAGCCTGCTCGCGCCGTACGGCAAGAACGCCCCGGCCGACAAGCAGAAGCTGGCCGAGGCGATGGCGTTGGCGCGCCTGCGCCAGCTGGCCGCCCATGAAGTCGGCCACACGCTGGGCTTTGCCCACAACTTCGCGGCCAGCCGCATGGGCAATGGCTCGGTGATGGACTATCCGCATCCCATCCTCAAGCTGGACGCCAAGGGCAATGTCGATATCGCCGACGCCTACGGCGTCGGCGTCGGCCCGTGGGACGACTACATCGTCAAATACATCTACGGCGATTTCGGCGGCGGTGCGCAGGAACAGGCCGCGCTGGCCAAGCTGCGCGCCGACGCGCGCGCGGCCGGCATGCTGTACTCCGGCGACCAGGACGACCGCTCGCCCGGCTCCAGCCATCCGGACGGCTTGTTGTGGGACTTCGGCCCGGACTCGATCAAGACCTGGGACCAACTTGGCGCCGTGCGCCAACGCGCGCTGCAGACCTTCTCGGTCGACGTGCTGCCGGATGCCCGGCAGATCGGCGAACTGGAAGCGCGGCTGGTGCCGGTCTACCTGCTGCAACGCTACCAGGGCGAAGCGCTGGCGCGCCTGATCGGCGGCGGCGATTTCGATTACGCCAGCAGCGGCGAGGTCAAGGCCGGCCTGGCCAAGGCCGGCATCAAGGCCACGCCGGCCGCCGTGCAGCGCCAAGCCCTGAACCGGCTGGCGGACAGCCTGCGCGCCGAATACCTGGCGCTGCCGGCCGGCGTGCTCGATATCCTGACGCCACCGGCGATGGGCCATGAGCGTAGCCGCGAATACTTCGCCACCCGCATGGATACGGTGTTCGACGCCTTCTCGGTCGCCGAGGCGGGCGCCGCGCAGACCGTCGGCTTCCTGCTCGATCCGGCCCGCATCAACCGCGTCGCCTGGCAGCACGCGCGCGATGCGCAGCAGCCCGGTGTGCAGGAAGTGCTGTCGCTGCTGCTACAAAAGACCTGGAAGCGCGAGCCGGTGCCGGCCTCCGTGGCCGGCGGCGAGGCGGTGCAACTGGCGGCCAACTGGGTGGTGATCGACGCCACCTTGCATCTGCTCGATGGCGGCAAGCTGCACCCCCAGGTCGACGCGCAAGTGCGCCAGGCCGCGCGCGAACTGGCGCAATGGCTGCAAAAGAACCCCGGCAAAGGGGTTGCCGCCGACAGCCGCAAGCAGGCGGCAGGGCTGATTACTGCCTACCTGACAGATCCGCGCAGCGTCAAACTGCGCGCCATGCCCCTTATCCCACCCGGCGCACCGATCTGACCACAAATACCGTGCGCACCAAAATGACGCCTTATTTCGGTGCGCACGGCCTTGGTGCAAGTTCATGCACAAAATAAAAACACCTTGAAATCAAGTACTTAAAATTTGCACCAAATTGGAACGATTATTGCTTTTATCGATACTCGTAACTAATTTTTGCATTATTTTGGGGAGAGATTTTGATGGGTGGATACAAAGACGGCGCCGACGCATTGTTCATATTGCTTGGCGCCATCATGATTTTGGCCATGCATGCGGGCTTCGCGTTCCTGGAGTTGGGCACGGTGCGCAAGAAAAACCAGGTCAACGCGCTGGTCAAGATCCTGGTGGATTTCGCGGTATCGACGATCGCCTACTTTTTCGTCGGCTACAGCATCGCGTATGGCGTCAATTTCTTCTCCTCGGCCGAGGTGCTGGCCGCCAAGAACGGCTATGAGCTGGTTAAATTCTTCTTCCTGCTGACGTTTGCCGCCGCCATCCCGGCGATCATCTCGGGCGGCATCGCCGAGCGGGCGCGCTTCCATCCGCAATTGATCGCCACCGCGCTGCTGGTCGGCCTGGTCTATCCGTTCTTCGAGGGGATCGTCTGGAACCACCGCTTCGGCGTGCAGGAATGGCTGGCGTCCGCGTTTGGCGCCGAGTTCCACGACTTCGCCGGCTCGGTGGTGGTGCATGCGGTCGGCGGCTGGATCGCGCTGCCGGCGGTGCTGCTGCTGGGCGCGCGCCGTGGCCGCTACATGAAGAACGGCGCCATCGCCGCCCATCCGCCGTCGTCGATTCCCTTCCTGGCGCTGGGCGCGTGGATCTTGACGGTGGGCTGGTTCGGCTTCAACGTCATGAGCGCGCAGGCGTTGGACAAGATGAATGGCCTGGTCGCCGTCAACTCGCTGATGGCGATGGTCGGCGGCACGCTGGTCGCGCTGCTGATGGGGAAAAACGATCCCGGTTTCGTTTACAACGGCCCGCTGGCCGGCCTGGTGGCCGTCTGTGCCGGCTCCGACCTGATGCACCCGCTGGGCGCGCTGGCCACCGGTTGCATCGCGGGCGCCGTGTTTGTCTGGATGTTCACCCTGGCGCAGAACAAATGGAAGATCGACGACGTGCTGGGGGTATGGCCGTTGCACGGCCTGTGCGGCGCCTGGGGCGGTATCGCGGCGGGGATCTTCGGCCAGAAGGCGCTGGGCGGCATCGGCGGCGTGTCGTTCGCCGCGCAGTTGGGCGGCACCTTGCTCGGCGTGGCGATCGCGCTGGTGGGCGGCTTCGCCATCTACGGCGTGCTGAAGGCCACGCTGGGCCTGCGCCTGGACCCGGAAGAAGAGTTCCAGGGCGCCGACCTGGCTATCCACCGCATCAGCTCCACGCCGGAGCGTGAATCGAACTGGTAGCAATTAACGGTGTATCACCACCAGCAGCGCCTTCGCCTCGGTCTTGCCGACGTTGCGGATGATGTGCTGCTGGTCCCCCGGGTAGCGCGCCGTGCTGCCCAGCTTCATCTTCTTCTTGTCCGGTCCGACCTCCACTTCCACTGTCCCGTGCAGCAGCGTCAGGTGCTCCTGCGCGCCGGGATCGTGTCCCTGCGAAGCCAGTTCGCCACCCGGCGCCAGCGTCAGTTCATACCACTCGTACTTGCTGGCCAGTTCCAGCGGACCCAGGATGCGCAGCACGTAACCGGCGTGATGGCCGGGCAGGGTGGGGATCTCGTGCGCCTCGATCACGCGGACGGTCTCCGTCTGCCGTTCGGCCGTCGCCAGCAATTCGCCGATCTGCACGCCGAGCGCATTGGCCAGCCGCCAGGTGATGGCGATGGTCGGATTCGCCTTCTCACGTTCGATTTGGGACAACATCGATTTGGAGACGCCGGCGATGCGCGACAGGTCTTCCAGTGTCAGGCCACGGGCCAGGCGCAGCCGCTGGAGCGCGGCGCCCACTTCTGGAGGGGCATTCGTCGAAACGGGAGTTTTCATTGTTTTATTCGGCAGATAGGCTAAATTTCAAGTGAATCGCTGCGCGCGCATGGCTTGCGCAGTGCACTGGTGTTCTGTAAAATTCGATATATTGAATTTTAGTTCGACATAGCGGATTTCGCATAAGGCAGTGTAATTGCGGTGAAATCGTACCACACACAGGGACCCATCATGACCATTCCAGCTAAAACCAGCTTCTTCAGCGGCCTGCAACAGAACCTCGACCAGTTGCGCGAGCAGGGCCTCTACAAGCCAGAGCGCGTTCTGGCTTCGCGCCAGGGCGCGGAAGTGACGAGCGAAGATGGTCGAATGCTGATCAATATGTGCGCCAACAACTACCTGGGCCTGTCCGGCCAGGAATGGGTGGCGCAGGCCGCCATCGAGGCAACTGAGAAGTATGGTTACGGCCTGTCGTCGGTACGTTTCATCTGCGGCACCCAGACCGTGCACAAGCAGCTGGAGCAGGCGATCTCCAAGTTCCTCGGCACCGAAGACACCATCCTGTACGCGGCCGCCTTCGACGCCAACGGCGGCGTGTTCGAGCCGCTGTTCGACGAGAACGACGCCATCATCTCGGACGCGCTGAACCACGCCTCCATCATCGACGGCATCCGCCTGTGCAAGGCCGCGCGCTTCCGCTACGCCCACAACGACATGGCCGACCTGGAAGTGCAGCTGCAGGCGGCCGCCGGCAAGCGCCATAAAGTGATCGTCACCGACGGCGTGTTCTCGATGGACGGCACCATCGCCCAGCTGGACCGGATCTGCGACCTGGCCGACAAGTATGGCGCGCTGGTGATGATCGACGAATGCCACGCCTCCGGCTTCATGGGCGCGACCGGCCGCGGCACCCACGAGCACCACAACGTCATGGGCCGCATCGACATCATCACCGGCACCCTGGGCAAGGCCCTGGGCGGCGCGATGGGCGGCTTCACCTCGGCGCGCAAGGAAGTGATCGACATGCTGCGCCAGAAGTCGCGTCCTTACCTGTTCTCGAACACGCTGGCGCCGTCGATCGCCGGCGCTTCGCTGGCCGTGTTGCAAAAGCTGTCGGAATCGACCGAGCTGCGCGACCGCCTGCACGAAAACACCGCTTTCTTCCGCAAGGAGATCGAGCGTATCGGCTTCACCATCAAGCCGGGTACGCACCCTGTAGTTCCTGTCATGTTGTTCGACGCGCCCGTCGCGCAGAAATTCGCGGCACGAATGTATGAGCTGGGCGTTCTGCTCAGCGGCTTCTTCTACCCCGTGGTCCCGATGGGCCAGGCGCGGGTGCGTGTCCAACTGTCCGCGGCCCACACCCGCGAGCAGCTGGAAACCGTGCTCAAAGCATTCGAACAGGCAGGCCGTGAGCTCGGCCTGCTGAAGAACTAAACATGAAAATCGTCAGGAACAATAATATGAACACTCAAGTACGCATCCTCGTCATCGGCGCCAATGGCCAGATCGGCAGCGAGCTGGTAGAGGCGCTGGCCGCCCAGCACGGCGCGCAGAACGTCATCGCCGCCGACATCAGCCCGACCAATCTGTACAACGCGGCGCGCTACACCACGCTCAACGTGCTCGATAAGGTCGCGCTGTCGGCGCTGGTCGCCGACGAAGGCATCACCCAGGTCTACCAGCTGGCGGCGATGCTGTCGGCCACCGGCGAAGCGGCGCCGCTGAAAGCCTGGACGCTGAACATGGACGGCCTGCTGAACATCCTGGAAGTGGCGCGTGAGCGCGGCGCCATCGGCAAGCCGCTGCGCATTTTCTGGCCTTCGTCGATCGCCGCCTTCGGCCCGAACACCCCGGCCGTCGACACGCCGCAAACCACGGTGATGGATCCGACCACGATCTACGGCATCAGCAAGCTGGCCGGCGAGCGCCTGTGCGAGTACTACTTCATCAAGTACGGCGTGGACGTGCGTTCGATCCGCTACCCGGGCATCATCAGCTTCAAGTCGCCTCCGGGCGGCGGCACCACCGACTACGCCATCGCCATCTTCCACTCGGCGCTGCGCGGCGAGCGCTATGAATGCTTCCTCGGCCCGCAGACCGCGCTGCCGATGATCTACATGCCCGATGCGATCCGCGCCACCATCGAATTAATGGACGCGCCGGTCGAGCAAGTGAAGGTGCGGTCGGCATACAATGTGGCCGGCGTGTCGTTCAATCCGGAGCAGCTGGCCGCGGCGATCACCCGTGCGCTGCCGGACTTCAAGATCGGCTATAAACCCGACAGCCGTCAGGCGATCGCCGACACCTGGCCGCAAAGCCTGGACGACGCCACCGCCAGCGCCGACTGGGGCTGGAAAGCCCGCATCGGCGTTGACGAGATGGTCGCCGACATGCTGGCCAACGTCGATGTCCACCTGGGCAAAGCGGCATAATTCAACCCACTATAAAAAAGCGAGACAACTGATGGACATGAGCGTATTCGACCTGTTTAAAATCGGCATCGGGCCGTCGAGTTCCCACACCGTGGGACCGATGGTGGCGGCCCGCCGTTTTCTTCTCGATAGCGCTCCGCTGGACGACGTCACCGGCGTCACCGCCGAGCTGTATGGCTCGCTGGCGCTGACCGGCATCGGCCACGCCACCGACAAGGCGGTGATCCTCGGTCTGATGGGCGAAACCCCTCAGGATGTGGTGCCGACCAGCGTCGACCCGCAACTGGCGAAAGCTGAAGCGGCGGGTGAGCTTTTGTTGTTGGGCGCCCACAAAGTGCCGTTCAAGCGCGGCACAAACTTGATCTTCCACATGGCCGAATCGTTGGCCGAGCACCCGAACGGCATGCGCTTCACGCTGACCCGCGCCGACGGCAGCACCTTCGGCAAGGTGTACTACTCGGTCGGCGGCGGCTTCATTAAAGAGGAGGGCGAAGCCCACCAGGCCGCGCCGACGGTGGGCAGCGCGCCCGCCGCCGCGATCCCGTTCGCCTTCGACACCATGGACCAGTTGCTGGCCCACGGCGAACGCACCGGCCTGACCATCCCGCAGATGCTGCGCACGAACGAAAACGTCAAACGCACGGACGAGGAAGTGAACGCCGGCATCGACAAGATCTGGCAGGTCATGCACGACTGCATCGCCCACGGCCTGGACACGCCGGGCCAACTGCCGGGCGGCTTGAACGTCAAGCGCCGCGCCGCCAATCTGTGGAAGCAGGCCAGCGACGCCAAGGCCTCCGACAACCGCGCCAACGACTTGCCGCACGACGCGTTGCATCAGGTCAGCCTGTACGCGATGGCGGTCAACGAAGAAAACGCCGCCGGCGGCCGTGTCGTCACGGCGCCGACCAACGGCGCGGCGGGCATCATCCCCGCGGTGCTGCGCTACTACGCGGAAGACTGCAAACCGAGCGACCCGGTCACCGGCGTGCGCAACTTCATGCTGACGGCGGCCGCCATCGGCATGCTGTGCAAGCGTAACGCCTCGATCTCCGGCGCCGAAATCGGCTGTCAGGGCGAAGTGGGCGTAGCCTGCGCGATGGCGGCGGCCGGGCTGGTGGCGGCGCTGGGCGGCAGCAACGCCCAGATCGAGAACGCGGCCGAAATCGGCATCGAACACCACCTCGGCATGACCTGCGATCCGATCGGCGGCCTGGTGCAGATTCCCTGCATCGAGCGCAACGGCATGGGCGCGGTCAAGGCGATCACCGCCGCCTCGCTGGCGTTGAAGGGCGACGGCACCCACTTCGTCAGCCTCGACGAAGTGATCGAAACCATGCGCCAGACCGGCGCCGACATGCAGGCCAAGTACAAGGAAACCTCGTTGGGCGGCCTGGCGATCCATGTGATCACCGTCAACCACGCGGCCTGCTGATTATCCGGGGCGGATCGATTCCAGCATCAGCTGCTGGAACGCCGCCGGCAGCACTGGCTTGCTGAAGTAATAGCCCTGCACCTCGTCGCAGTGCTGTTCATGCAGGAAGGCCAGTTGCTCGATGGTTTCCACGCCTTCCGCGATCGTCTTCAGCCCCATGCTGCGCGCCATGTTGATGATGGCGCTGACGATGGCCCGGTCTTCGACATCGGTGCTGATGTCGCGGACGAAGGACTGGTCGATCTTCAGCTTGTAGACCTTGAACTTCTTCAGATGGCTCAGCGACGAAAAACCTGTGCCAAAATCGTCGATCGACATGCGCACGCCGCGTTCGTGCATCTCGTTCATGATCGCGATCGCGCCCTGCGGATCGTTCACCGCCACCGCCTCTGTCAGCTCCAGCTCCAGGTATTCGGGCGGCAGGCCTTCTTCTTCCAGTATCCGCGAGATCAGCTCCGGCAGCTCGCGGTTGCGGAACTGGATCGCCGACAGGTTGACCGCCATGACGACCGGCGGCAGGCCCTGATCCAGCCAGGCGCGCGCCTGGCGCACGGCCTGGCGCAGCACCCAGCTGCCGATCGACTGTATCAAGCCGCTTTCCTCGGCGGCTGGAATGAATTCCGCCGGCGACACCGGCCCCAGTTCCGGTGTGCTCCAGCGCAGCAGCGCCTCCGCGCCGACGATGCGCCGGTCGTCCAGCGATAACTGCGGCTGGTAGACCACATGCATTTGCTCGCGCTCCAGTGCATAGCGCAGCGCGTTGACCAGTTGCAGGTGGCGCGCGGCGCGCTGCTGCATGGCGGCGGTGAAGAAACGCAGCCCATGCCGGCCGCTGTTCTTGGCCTGATACATGGCGGCGTCGGCCCTTTGCAGCAGGGTTTCCATGTCGGCGCCGTCGGCCGGGTACATGGCCACGCCTATCGATCCCGTCACTTTCAGGTCGTGCGGTCCGACGCGGAACGGCTGGTCGATCAGCTCCAGCAGCTTGCTCGCCACATCGGCCGCTTCGTCGGCATTCACCTGTTGTAGCACGAAGATAAACTCGTCGCCGCCCAGCCGCGCGACGATGTCCTGTTCGCGCAGTCCGCCGCGCAGACGCTTGGCCAGTTCGCACAGCAACTCGTCGCCGACGCTGTGGCCCAGCGAGTCGTTGATGTCCTTGAAGTGGTCCAGGTCCAGCATCATCATCGCCAACGGCGCCTGGTTGCGGCGCGCCATGGCAAGTGCCAGGTGGGTGTGCTCCTGCAGCTGCGCGCGGTTCGGCAGGCCGGTCAGGGGATCGAAGTGCGCCAGGTACTGTATGCGTTCCTCGGCCCGCTTGCGGTCGGCCTGCTGGTCGAAGTTCTTCAGCGCGAACTCGACATCCAGCTGCATTTCCAGCAACAGTGTGCGTACCTCGTCGTCAAAGGCGTTGATCGTGCTGGCGTAGTGCGAGAACATGCCGACCACGCGGCCATTGCGGCGCAGCGGTATCGCCGCCGACGCCGCCCAGCCGTAGCGGGCGCCGATCTCATGCCAGGCCGTCGTTTCCGGCGCGTTGACGAAGTCCTGGCACCAATAGGGCTCGGCGCTGCGGAAGGCCAGGCCGATCGGGCCTTGTCCCTGCGGCACGTCGGCGTCCAGCGAGATGCGCAGGTTGGCCAGGTATTCGGTGCCGCTGCCGGCGGCGGCGGTCCTTGTGATGCTGCCGCTGGCATGATCGATCGTGCCGATCCAGGCCATCGCCATGCCGCCGTGGGTGACCACCGCCTGACAAATCTGTTCGAACAGTTCGGTCTCGCTGCGGCAGCGCACGATGGCCTGGTTGCACAGGCTGAGCGCCGAATACAGGCGGCTGACGCGCCGCATGTGCTCCAGCGCCGCTTCGCGTTCGCGGTCCAGCCGCGCCAGGCTTTGCTGGGTTTCGGCCAGCCAGCCCCAGACGCTGTTGCCGGCGTTGGGCGCCACCGCCAGCGGCGCGGCGAAGTCGCCCCGGCCCAGGCGTTCGATGGCGGCGCGCAGTTGATCGACGCCGCAGCCCAGTGCCGCGTCCAGGTTGCGCTTGGTGCGCCACAGGAGCACCACCAGCAGCAGCGAGATCAGCGCGAACACGGCACGGGCGATGCGGGCGTCGAAGGCCGCGTCCTCGACGGCCTCCCGGGTGCGCCGGTCGACGCTGGCGTTGACTTCGGCGATGGGCCGCATGATGCCCGCCTTGGCTTGATGGTAGGCGCCGTCGTAGAGCATGGCCACGGCGGCGGCAGGCACCTGCGCGCCGGCGCTGGCTCGCATGGCGATGGCCGCGTGCTCGGTGCCTGTCAGCTGGTCCGACTGCTGCTTGGCCGCCGAGAGGTGGGCCATTTCCTCGCCGCTGAATCCGGCCCGGCGCATCATCTCCAGCAGTGGGATGGCGGCGCCGGCGGCGCGCGGACGGCGCGTCGGCTCCAGCACCAGGTCCCAGTAGACATTGTCGTAGCTTTGCGGACGCGCAGCGCGGCCATCGCGGATCTCGATGATTTCCTGATAATGCAGCCGATACCGCTCATCGCCGGTGACCACGAAGCTGCGCGCCATGCGGGTCAGGTCGTCCGACGACTGGCGCAGTTCATCGACCATATTGTGGGACAGATAGCGCTGTTCATTGGCCTGGTCGATGCGCCTTTCCGTCCAGACATAGACCGCAAAAGCCAGGATGGCGATGAGCAGGCACCCCAGGCATAGCCAAAGAAAGTCTGCAAAACGGAGCGGCTGGCGGGTGTCTGGCGAGGTCATTGCATGGAGAGTCGTCGAGGCGTGGCATTTAGTATAAGGGCTTGGCCGAGCGCAAGGCCAGCCCCGCAGCCGGCGCCGATAGACATAAAACAACGCCGATTTCACGGGAATCGGCCGGGCGCACTATAATATCCGCTCGCTTTGTACCGTTCTGCCTTTTATCCGTCAGCTCAACCGGACTTTCTAATCTATGCAATACGTGTCTACCCGCGCCGCCGCTTCGGCCGCCGCCTCGTCTTCCCAACAATTCTCCGACATCCTTCTGGGTGGCCTGGCCGTCGACGGCGGCCTGTTCCTGCCGGCTTCGTACCCGCAAGTGACCGGCGCCGAGCTCGATGCATGGCGCCAGCTGTCCTATGCCGACCTGGCCTACGAGATCCTGAAGAAGTTCGCGACCGATATTCCGGATGCCGACCTGCGCGCCTTGACCGCCAAGACCTACACCAAGGAAGTCTACAAGAACGCCCGCCAGGGCGAAAAAGCCAGCCAGATCACGCCGCTGCGCATGCTGGAAGAGGGCGCCAACGGCACCAGACTGATGTTGCAGGCGCTGTCCAACGGCCCGACCCTGGCCTTCAAGGACATGGCGATGCAATTGCTGGGCAATCTGTTCGAATACACGCTGACCAGGCAGAACGCGCAACTGAACATCTTCGGCGCCACCTCCGGCGACACCGGCAGCGCCGCCGAATACGCCATGCGCGGCAAGCAGGGCATCCGCGTCTTCATGCTGTCGCCGCACAAGAAAATGAGCGCCTTCCAGACCGCGCAGATGTTCTCGCTGCAGGACCCGAACATCTTCAACATCGCCATCGAAGGCGTGTTCGACGACGCCCAGGACATGGTCAAGGCGGTCTCCAACGACCTGCCGTTCAAGGCCAAGCAGAAGATCGGCACCGTCAATTCGATCAACTGGGCGCGCGTGGTGGCGCAGGTGGTGTACTACTTCCGCGGCTACCTGGCGGCGACCACGTCGAACGACCAGAAGGTGTCGTTCACCGTGCCGTCGGGGAACTTCGGCAATATCTGCGCCGGCCACATCGCCCGCATGATGGGCCTGCCGATCGCCAAGCTGGTCGCCGCCACCAACGAAAACGACGTGCTCGATGAGTTCTTCCGCACCGGCGTCTACCGCGTGCGCAAGTCGGCCGAGACCTACCACACCAGCAGCCCGTCGATGGACATTTCCAAGGCGTCCAACTTCGAGCGCTTCATCTACGACCTGGTGGGCCGCGACGGCGAGCGCACCCGCGCGCTGTTCCAGAAGGTGGAAACCCACGGCGGCTTCGACCTGTCCGGCAAGCCGGGCGCCGACGGCGACGAGTTCAAGCAGGTGGGCAAGTACGGCTTCAAGTCCGGCAAGTCCACCCACGAAGACCGCCTGAACACCATCCGCGACGTGGCCGACGACTACGGCATCGTCATCGACACCCACACCGCCGACGGCATCAAGGTCGCGCGCGAGAACCTGGAGCCCGGCGTGACGATGATCGTGCTGGAAACCGCGCTGGCCGCCAAGTTCAACGAGACCATCCTCGATGCGCTGGGCGAGGACGCCGAACGTCCGGAAGGCTTCGAGAACATCGAGGACCTGCCGCAGAAGTTCGTCGTCATGCCGCCGGACGTGGAGAAGATGAAAGCCTACATCGCGGCCAACACCGGTCTGTAACGATGAGCGCACACAAGCCCCTGCTGCCGGTCGGCGAAGCGCTGGCCCTGATGGCCGCCGCCGCGCGGCCGGTGACCGAAGTGGAAACCGTGCCGACGCTGACGGCCAACGGCCGCGTGCTGGCGAAGGCGCAGGTATCGGGCATGAATGTGCCGGGCATGGACAACACGCAGATGGACGGCTATGCGGTGCGCGCCGCCGATTGCGTCAGCGGCAACGCCGCGCTGACGGTGTCGCAGCGCATACCGGCCGGCCACGTCGGCCAACCCTTGCTGCCGGGGACCGCTGCGCGCATCTTCACCGGTGCGCTGATACCGGAAGGCGCCGACGCTGTCGTCATGCAGGAACAGTGCGAGCTGGCGGGCAATGTGGTGACGGTCCGCCACGCGCCCAAGTCCGGCGAATGGATACGCCGCGCCGGCGAGGACATCACCAACGGCAGCATCATCCTGCCGGCCGGTACGCGCCTGCGCAGCCAGGAGCTGGGCCTGGCCGCTTCGGTCGGCCTGGCCGAGCTGCCGGTCAGGCGTCGGCTGCACGTGGCCGTGTTCTTCACCGGCGACGAGCTGGCGATGCCGGGCGAGCCGCTGGCGCCCGGCGCCGTCTACAACTCCAACCGCTTCACTTTGCGCGCGCTGCTGGAAAACCTGGGCTGCGAGATCACCGACTTCGGCATCGTGCCCGACTCCCTGGACGCCACCCGTTCGGTGCTGCGCGAGTGCGCGCAAGGGCATGACCTGATCATCACCTCCGGCGGCGTCTCGGTCGGCGAGGAGGATCACATCAAGCCGGCCGTCGAGGCGGAGGGCAAGCTGAATATGTGGCAGATCGCCGTCAAGCCGGGCAAGCCGCTGGCGTTCGGCGAGGTGGGGCAGGCCTTCTTTGTCGGCTTGCCTGGCAATCCGGTGTCGAGCTTCATCACTTTCCTGATGTTTGTGCGTCCGTTCATCCTGCGCCTGCAAGGCGTGACGGAGCTGCTGGCGCCGCGCGCGTTCATGATGCGCGCCGACTTCAACTGGCCCAAGGCCGACAAACGCAACGAGTTCCTGCGCGCGCGCATCAATGCCGCCGGCGGGCTCGAATTGTTCAATAACCAGAGTTCGGGCGTGCTGACGTCGACCGTGTGGGGCGATGGCGTGATCGACAATCCGCCCGGCCAGACCATCGCGGCCGGCGACACGGTTCGATTCATACCGTTTAGCGAGTTGATGCACTGATGGCTGTTACCGTAAAATTTTTCGCCAGCGTGCGCGAGTCGCTGGGCGCGTCGTCCGAGACGCTGGAGTTGCCGGCAGGCGTGGCCACGGTCGGCGCCCTGCGCGCCCACCTGGCCGCGCGCGGCGACGCCTGGCAGCAGGCCTTGGGCAGCCCGGCCTTGCGCATGGCTTGCAACCAGCTGATGTGCGGCGCCGACACGGCGCTGGCCGATGGCGCCGAGGTGGCGTTCTTCCCGCCGGTGACGGGCGGCTAGGCTACGGCTTCTTGCCCTTGCCGGCGTTGCGGGCGGCGCCCAGATCGTCGCACATGCCGCAGGCCTTGGCGTTGCAGTAGCGGCGCCAGGCCGCATAGGTGAAGATGCCTGCCGCCGCCAGCGCCCACACGGCGGCGCTCAGATAATCCTCGCGCGTGGTCGAGCCTTTGATCCATTCCACCGCCGCCAGTATCACGAACAAAGGCACGGCGGCCTGCAAATAGCGTTTAATCCAAAACATCGCGCCCATCTTGTCTCCTGTAACTATGCTTCTATCGGACCGAATTCATGCAGTCTAGTTTGACACCTTTTCGCGTTGCCGTCATCGGTGGCGGTCCCGCCGGCCTGATGGCCGCCCAAACCCTGGCGCGGGGCGGGGCGCAAGTCGACGTTTATGACGCGATGCCTTCGGTCGGCCGCAAGTTCCTGCTGGCCGGGCGCGGCGGCATGAACATCACCCACGCCGAGCCGTATGCGGATTTCGTCACGCGCTACGGCAAGGGCGCCGCGCCGCTGCGCGCCATGCTCGACGCCTTCGGCCCGCAGGATGTGCGCGACTGGGTGCATGGGCTGGGCGTCGATACCTTCGTCGGCACCTCGGGCCGTGTGTTCCCGGTCGACATGAAGGCGGCGCCGCTGCTGCGCGCATGGCTGCATCGCCTGCGCGAGAGCGGCGTGCAGTTCCACATGCGCCACCGCTGGCTGGGCTGGCGCGACGACGCGCTGGTGCTGAACACGCCCGACGGCGAGCTGCTGATGCGCGCCGACGCGGTGGTGCTGGCGTTGGGCGGCGGCAGCTGGGCGCGACTGGGCTCGGACGGCGCGTGGCTGCCTGTGCTGGCTGAACGCGGCGTCGGCGTGGCGCCGCTGGCGCCGGCCAACTGCGGCTTCGACGTCGACTGGAGCGAGCATTTCAGCAGCCGCCACGCGGGCGAACCGCTGACCACCGTCGCCATCATCTCCACCGGCGCGGATGGCAAGGAGTTCCGCAAGCAGGGCCAGTTCGTCGTCACCCAGGGCGGGGTCGAGGGCAGCTTGATCTATGCGCTGTCGGCCGCCTTGCGCGAGCAGATCGGCGCCGACGGCGGCGCCACGATCCACCTGGACCTGTTGCCGGACTTGCCGGCGCAACGGGTGGCGGACGAGGTGGCGCGGCCGCGCGGCGCGCGCTCGATGGCCAGCCATCTGCAAAGCCGCCTGGGCATCAAGGGCGTCAAGGCCGGCTTGCTGCGCGAGTGTTTGAGCAAGGAACGCTACGCCGACGAGGACCAGCTGGCGCAGGCGATCAAGCGCTTGCCGCTGCGCCTGCTGCGCGCCCGTCCGATCGACGAGGCGATCAGCAGCGCCGGCGGCGTGCGTTGGGATGCGCTGGAAGGGGCGATGCTGAAATCCGCGCCGGGCGTGTTCGTGGCGGGCGAGATGGTCGACTGGGAAGCGCCGACCGGCGGCTATCTGCTGACGGCCTGCCTGGCCGGCGGCCAGGCGGCGGGACGCGATGTGCTGGCCTGGCTGGGCCGCAAGCAGGCGACTATTCCCAGGTGACGTCGCCGGAACCGGTGCGGCTGACGTTGCGGTGGTCCGGATTGCCCATGACGCGGATATCGCCGCTGCCGCGCAAGGTCAGGTCCGCCGACTGCTTGGCGAAGACATGGCTGGTGCCCGAACCCTTCAGGTTGACCGTCACCTTGTCCGACGACAGGTGGCGCGCATCGAGGTCGCCGGAACCGGTCAGTTCCGCGTTCAGCGTCTTGCAGCTGCCGGACGACGTAATCTGGCCCGAGCCCACCATCTCCAGTTCCACGTTCTCGCTGCTGCCTGCGTTCAGGGTCAGGTGGCCGCTGCCGTGGGCGCTGGCGGTCAGTTCGCGATAACGTCCGGTGAAGTTGACGTTGCCGGAACCGTGCAGTTGCAACTCCAGCTTGTCGCCGCTGAAGCCGCTAACCTTGGTCTCGCCGCTGCTGCGCACCGCCAGTTCCTCCAACTGCGGCAGCACCAGCTCCACCTGCAAGGGATGGCGCGGATTGAGCAGCATGCCCTTGGTGCCGATGTGCAGGTCGCGGCCATCCTGGATGGTCTCGATATTGGCCAGCGAACGCTGTTCGCCGCGCACCTTCAGCGACGCCACCGGACCCTGGATCAAAATCAGGTCGATCGGGCCGCTGAGCTCGACGACGGTGGCCATGGCGTCGATCTTGCGGGTTTCGCTGCCGAGGGCGCGGCCGGCCGAACTGGTCGGGCTGGTGCTGCCGTAGGCCTTCAGCATGCTGTAGCTGACGCCGATCAGGACGAAGGACAGCAGCAGCAGGCTGGTACCGATTTTTAATAATGCGCGCATGGTCATGACTCCTTAGCGTCCGCGAAGCAGGGACAGGTTCATTGCTACATACCGTTTCAGACCGATCATGGTGTAGCGGGTGACGACGATGCTGACCAGGCACAGCCCGATCCCGCCCAGTATCAGGCCGAAACCGATCAGCGACTGGCTGGTGCGGGCGCCGTTGTCGAAATCGGTGGTGATGTGCAGGTCGCCGGTGGCAACCGCCTCGGCGCGGTTCAGCAGGCGGCCGCTGCGGCTCAGGTTCTCGTCGCCGCTGTTGCTGGTGTCGCTGCTGTCCGGGTCCTTGCTGACCTGGACGCCCATGTTGTTGATGGCCATGCGCCAGCCCTGGATGTCCTCTTCCTCGTTCGGGTCGAAGTGCGAATTGGTGAACTCCATCACATGGCGCAGCGGGCCTTCCAGCGCCAGCTCGTTCTGGCCCGACAGGCCGCTGGACACCAGCGCGATGCCGGCGATGTAGAAGGCGAAGGCGGAAACGTAGACAGCGCCCAGCAGCGAGGCATACACCATCGCCGGGATCACCATGAACAGGTTGAAAATGCAAAGGCCGATGAAGGAGACCAGCACGCGGGCCAGGTTGAGCGGGGTTTTCTTTTGCTCGAAGGCGCCCAGGTGCAGATTGGCGCGCAGCGTCATGGCGACCTTGCGCGGTTCGTCGAGCTCTTGGTAGACCTCTGCTTCGCTGCGGCCGGCCACCAGGCCGTCGATAAAGCGCTGCTCGTAGTAGGCCAGGGTCTTGGCCACCGTTTCCGGCGGCAGGCCGTGCATGGCCTGTTTGAGCGCGTCGAGGTATGCCTGCTTGTTCATGATGTCAAATACCTAATGTTGCGCTGCTGTGTGCCATGGCCATCGCGCCGCTCGCCACCGGTGCGGTCTGCACGATGGATACCGTGCTGGCCGCGACGAAGGCGATCAAGGCAAGGATTTTCAAGCTGAGAGAGATGTTCATGTTGATTCCAATATATGTCTTTTGTCGATGGTGCTACTGTACGCAAGCGCTCGCCCGGATGCCAACGGCATGTGACAGGCTGCATAAATGGCGGGGCAGGCGACAAAAACGGGGGACTAGATGGTAGCCCCCTTGAGCAAGCCGGCGGCGGCGACGCCGCTGCGCACCGCCGATTCCAGCGTGGCCGGGTAGTCGCCGGCGGTATAGTCGCCGGCGATGACCAGTCCCGGCAGGCCGCTGGCGTTGTCCGGCCGCGCCAGGCCGGGCGTGCAGGCGTAGGTGGCGCGCTTCTCGGTGATGACCTTGAACCAGGCCGGTCGTCCCAGCTCCGGCCGCTGGAATACCGCCGCCAGCTGCACCGCGACGGCTTCGGCCAGCAGGTCCTGGCGTTGGGCGGCGGCGCTGCCGGAGGCGCTGATGACCACCGCCAGCAAGCCGGCCTGTTTGGCGTCGAGCTGGCCGCGGTCGAACACGAACTGGCCCCATTGATACTGTTGCGGGTCGTCCAGCAGGGCGAAGAAGGGCAATTCCAGCCGCGTGGCCGGATCGTATTGCAGGTAGCAGGTGGTGATGGCTTCCGGCTCGAAGGCGGTCAGCTGGCTGCACAGGGCCGAGGTGTCGCAATCGGGGATGCCGTGCAGCAGGGCGGCGGTCTGGCTGGGGCCGGTGGCCAGCACCACGCCGCTGAAATAGGTGCTCCAGTTGCCGCCGACGGCCGCGCCGCTGATGTCGAGCTGCCACAAACGGCCTTCGATCGAGCGCAGCGCCTGCACCTTGGCGCCGGTGCGCACCGAGCCGCCGTGCGCTGCGACGTAGGCCGCCGCCGCCTCGGGCAGCAGGGCGGACAGGTCGACCCGCGGCAGCAGCATGTCCGAGGCGCTGCGTTTGGCGCCCAGGCTGTCGCGCAGCACGTTGAGGAAGACCTGGGCCGAGGCGCGTTCCGGCGGCGTGTTCAGCGCGGCCAGGCACAGCGGGCGCCACATCAGCTGGATCAGGCGCGGGGTTTGATCGAAACGCTCCAGCAGCTCGGTCACGCTGCAATCGGCGTGCAGGGTCCAGCCCATCCAGCGCGCGCTGGTGGAGAAGCGCGCCAGGCTGAGTTTATCGGCCCGTTCCAGGCCCTTGGCGCGCAGCAGCGCCAGCGCCAGGTGCAGCGGCGCGGGCAAGGGTAGGCCGGGCGCGACGAAATCCATGCCGCCGCTGCCGGCCGGGTAGCGCATTTGCAGCGGCAGGGACAGCAAGGCCGTATCGCGGTCGACGCCGGTCCGCCGCATCAGCCGCAGCGTTTCGCTGTAGGCGCCCAGCAGGATGTGCTGGCCGTTGTCGAGGTGGCGATGGTCGGTCTCGATGCGGCGGGCGCGGCCGCCCAGGGTGCGGGCCGCTTCGAACAGCGTGACCTTGTAGCCGGCGCGCGCCATCTCGACGGCGGCGGCGCAACCGGCCCAGCCGCCGCCGATCACGGCCACCGAACGCGAGGTCAGGCCCGGCTCGAGCTTGCCGGCGCGCTTGTTCATGCCTACCTCAGCCACGAATGTAGGTCTTCCACGCCAGCCAGAGCTTGCGGATGGGCGTCAGCGAGATGCGCTGGGTGAGGACATGGTAGCCGTCGGCTTCCACTTCGGTCAGCAGCGTGCGGTAGATGGCGGACATCATCAGGCCGGGACGCTGGGCGCGGCGGTCTTCCTGCGGCAGCAGCGCGAATGCTTCGTCGTAGACCTGTTGCGCGCGGGCGGCCTGGAAGGCCATCAGCTTCTCGAAGTTCTCGCTGTGGCGGGCGTTGAGCAGGTCGGCGGCGGTGACGTTGAACTGTTGCAGCTCACTGATCGGCAGGTAGATGCGGCCTTTGCGCGCGTCTTCGCCGACGTCGCGGATGATGTTGGTCAGCTGGAAGGCGTGGCCCAGTTTTTCCGCGTATTGCAGCGTTTCCGGCCTGGTCGCGCCGAAGATGCTGGCCGACAGGATGCCGACCACGCTGGCCACGTGCCAGCAGTACTTGCTCAGCGCCGCATAGTCGAGGTAGCGGGTCTGGTTGAGGTCCATCTCCATGCCGTCGATGATGGCTTGCAGGTGTTGTTGCTGCAGCTGGTAGACAGCCAGGTGCGGTTGCAGCGCCTGCGTCACCGGGTGGGTCTGCTGGCCTTCGTACATATTGGCGATTTCCTTGCGCCACCAGGATAGTTTGATGCGGGCGATCGACTCGTCGGTGCATTCGTCGACGGTGTCATCCACTTCGCGGCAAAACGCATACAAGGCGGTGATTGCACGGCGACGCTCCGCTGGCAGGAACAGGAAGCTGTAGTAGAAACTGGAGCCGCTCTGGGCGGTCTTTTGCTGGCAGTAGTCGTCGGGAGACATGGATAAAAAAGCAAGGATGACATCGAAGCCGCTATTCTATAGGTTAAGTGTAACAATGTGGCCACTGTCGGCACAGCGGCGGCGGATTGGGGTAGAGTTCATTGTTCTTAATTAGATAAGATTGCTCACTCGATAAGGAGACTGCTGTGGAGACCAAGGGCCGGCCGGAAGGAAGCAATACCATTACACCGAACTGCATCGTCAGCGATGTTGCGGGTGCGGTGGCGTTCTATCAGAAAGTGTTCGGCGCGCAGGAACTGTTGCGCTTGCATACGCCGGATGGCAGGGTGGTGCACTGCGAAGTGAAGATCGGCGATTCGCGCGTCAACCTGGGCGAATCGATGGACGGCTGGCCGGAGCAGCCGCTGCTGGCGCAGATCTACGTGGCCGACGCCGATGCCACGATGGCGCTGGCGATAGCGGCGGGCGCGCGTCAGTTGAGTCCGGTCGGCGACATGTTCTTCGGCACGCGCGAGGGGCGGGTGATGGATCCGTTTGGCAATACCTGGACCATCGCCACGCATAAGAAACACGTTACAGGCGAGGAGATGCAGCGCCTGTTGAATGAGATGTTCAAATGATACAAATTCGTGAGATCGATCATCTGGTGCTGCGCGTGGTCAGCCTGGAGCGCATGCTGGCGTTCTACTGCGGCGCGCTGGGTTGCACGGTCGAGCGGCGCCAGGATGAAATCGGCCTGGTGCAACTGCGCGCCGGCAGTTCCCTGATCGACCTGGTGCCGGTGGATGGCAAGCTGGGTAGTATGGGCGGCGCGGCGCCGGGCGCCGGGGGGCGCAACATGGATCACTTTTGTCTGCGGGTCGAGCCCTTCGACGAGGCGGCGATCCGCGCGCACATGCAGGCGCATGGCGTAGCGGCCGGGCAGCTTGAGTCGCGCTACGGCGCGGAAGGCGAGGGGCCGTCGATCTATCTGACCGATCCGGAGGGCAATGTGGTCGAGCTGAAGGGCCCGCCGGCCTGAGCCTGGTCTTGCGCCGCTAGCGCCGTAAGTTGCCGGCGCGGCGGCGTCCCGGCGGATCGGACAGCACCCGTACGATGACGCTGAACGGGATATTCCTGCGCACCAAAAACTCCGACGCAAAGGCCCGTCCCCGGCTTTGCAGCAGGTTGACGCCCAATTCCACCACTTTCGATGTTGCCATGTCCGGTCGCGAGGACCGATCTTCCGTCTGCGTCATGCCGCTTCTCCATTTGCCGCCAAGGTAGCATGGAGAAGGGAAATTGTGCAGAGGAAACGATCTAATCGTGCGCGGCTATTGCTTCTTCATCCGTACCGCGGCCCAGCAGATGCCCAGCCAATCGCGCCTGGCCAGTTTGGGGCGGTGCAGGAAGACGTCGTATTCGGCCGCTTCGATGGCGTCCAGGATGCGCAGGCCGCCTTGCACCACCAGGCGCAGCTCGAAACCGATGCGGCCCTTCAGGCGCAAGGCCAGCGGCGCGCCGCTCAGCATCAGCGCGCGGGCGCGATCCACCTCGAACTTCATCATCGAACGCCAGCGCGGCCGGGCGCTGGCGTGGTCGAGCGCCGCCGGCGAGATCGCGTAGCGGTTCAAATCCTCCAGTGGAATGTAGATGCGCTCCTTGTGGATGTCGATCGCCACATCTTGCAGGAAGTTGATCAGTTGCAGCGCGGTGCAGATGGCGTCCGAATCGCGGATGTTTTCCTCGTCGGCCCGGCCGTACAGATGCAACATCATGAAGCCGACCGGATTGGCCGAGCGGGCGCAATAATCCAGCAGCGCGTCGTAGGTGGCGTAGCGGCTCACCAGCACATCCTGCTTGAAGGCCGACAGCAGCTCGTACAGCGGCTTGAGCGGCAACTGGTGGTCGCGGATCGCCTGCGCCAAGCGTTCGAACATCGGCTCATGGCCGGTGCCGCCCGCCTCGATCTGCGCCAGCGCCGCCTCGTAGGCGTTCAGCGCGGCCAGCCGCTGTTCCGGCGTGGCGTCGCCCTCGTCGGCCAGGTCGTCGGCGCTGCGGGCGAAGGCGTAGATCGCTTCCACCGCCGGCCGCAAGCGGCTCGGCAGTAAAAATGATGCAACAGGGAAATTTTCGTAGTGTTCTACCGGCATAAATTGTATTGCTAAAAAGCATAGTTAAAATTAATGACGCAAAAGTCATTTGCAAACGGATAGGCTCGGCATATAATAAATTAACGGAAAGTCATTAATTTCCGAGCCGTAATAGTAGTGCCATCTACAGTCCAGAGCAAGCTAAAGGAATACACCGTGGTCGCCTTTAAAAATCAGCGTCAGATTTACCCCCTCATACTTAGTGTTTTGGCCGCCGCCGTACTGGCCGCCTGTTCCAAGCCCGCCGAGAAAACCGAAGACATCCGTCCGGTGCGCGCCATCGTGCTCACCAGCAACGATATCGATGTCAACGCCGAGTTTTCCGGCGAGGTGCGCGCCCGCGTGGAATCGCGCCTGGCCTTCCGCGTCGGCGGCAAGATCGTCGCCCGCAAGGTCGATGTCGGCAGCCTGGTCAAGCATGGCCAGCTGCTGATGCAGCTCGATCCGCAGGATTTGCAGCTGGCCCAGGCGCAGGCGCTGGCCGGCCTGCGCGCCTCCGAGACCAACCGCGACCTGGCCAAGGCCGAGCTCAAACGCTATCAGGAGTTGCGCAGCAAGAACTTCGTCAGCCAGGCCGTGCTGGACGCCAAGGATTCCACCTACAAGGCGGCGCAAGCCAATGTGGACGCCTCGCAGGCGGCCTATCGCGGCCAGTCCAACCAGGCGGGCTATGCCAGTCTGGTGTCCGATGTCGACGGCGTGGTGACCGCGGTCGACGCCGAAGTCGGCCAGGTGGTGCAGCCGGGCGCGCCGGTGGTGCGCGTGGCCAGGCAGGGCGAGAAGGAAATCGTCATCGGCCTGCCGGAAGACAAGGTCGAGACCCTGCGCCGTGTGCCGGACGTGCAGGTGCGCCTGTGGGCCGATCCGAAAAACGCGGTGGCCGGCAAGATCCGCGAAATTTCGCCGGTGGCCGATCCGTCCACCCGCACCTACACCGTCAAGGTGTCGATTCCGGACTCGCTGGCCGAAGCCAAGCTGGGCATGACCGCCGTGGTGCAGTTCGCCTCCAAGTCGGCCACGCCGCAGATCAAGGTGCCGCTGACGGCGCTGTATTATGAAAAATCGGCCTCGTCGGTGTGGGTGGTCGAGGGCGGCGTCGTCAAGCTGGTGCCGGTGACCATTGCCGGCGCGGCCGGCAACGAGATCGTGCTGGGCAGCGGCGTCAAGGCCGGCCAGACGGTGGTCACGGCCGGCGTCAACCTGCTCAAGCCGGGCCAGAAGGTCAAGATCCTCGGCAACGATCTGCCGGCGACCTCGGCTCCTGCGCCGGTGGTGGCGGGGGCCGCCAAATGATGGGCGGCTTCAATCTTTCGCGCTGGGCGCTGGAGCACATCCCGCTGACGCGCTACCTGATCGCGGTGCTGCTGATCGGCGGCATGCTCAGCTATTCCAACCTGGGCCAGGATGAAGATCCGCCGTTCACCTTCCGCGCGATGGTGGTGCGGGCCAACTGGCCGGGCGCGACCTCGCTGCAAATGGCCGAGCAGGTCACCGACAAGCTGGAGAAAAAACTGCAGGAGACGCCGGACATCGACGAGATCAGCAGCTACTCCAAGCCGGGCGAGACCACCATCATCCTGAAGCTGCGCGAATCGGCGCCGCCCAAGGAAGTGGCGCAATCCTGGTACCAGGTGCGCAAGAAGATCGGCGACATCCGTGCCACCTTGCCGCCGGGCGTGCAGGGTCCGTTCTTCAACGATGAGTTCGGCGATACCTATGGTTCCATCTTCGCGCTGTCGGGCGACGGCTTCACCTATGCCGAGATGAAGGACTACGCCGACTTCGTGCGCCAGCAGCTGCTGGGCGTGCCGCTGGTGTCCAAGGTCGAGCTGTTCGGCGTGCAGGACGAAAAGATCAACATCGAGTTCTCGCACAAGAAGTTCTCCCAGCTGGGCATACCGATCGAAGCCATCGCCAACCAGATCGCCACCCAGAACACGGTGGAGGCGACCGGCGTGCTGGTCACGCCGACCGACAACCTGCAAGTGCGCGTGACCGGTGCGCTGAAGACCGTCAAGGACCTGGAAGACCTGGAGCTGCGCGCCAACGGCACCACCTTCCGCCTGGGCGACTTCGCCACCATCAAGCGCCTGTACCAGGACCCGCCGGGTAACAAGATGCGCTTCAACGGCAAGGAAGTGATCGGCCTGGGCGTGTCGATGGAAAAGGGCGGCAACATCATCCAGCTCGGCAAGCACATGGAGAAGACCGTGGCCGCGATGAAGGCCAAGCTGCCGGTCGGTATCGAGCTCGAGCGCGTTTCCGACCAGCCTGAAGCCGTCAAGGCCTCGGTGGGCGAGTTCGTCCACACGCTGATCGAAGCGGTGCTGATCGTGCTGGCCGTCAGCTTTGTCGCGCTGGGCCTGCATACCAAGCCCAGGCTGCGGCTGGACGTGCGTCCCGGCCTGGTGGTGGCGCTGACCATACCGCTGGTGCTGTCGGTGACCTTCCTGTGCATGCGCATGCTGGACATCGACCTGCACAAGATTTCGCTGGGCGCGCTGATCATCGCGCTGGGCCTGCTGGTGGACGACGCCATCATCGCCGTCGAAATGATGGTGCGCAAGATGGAAGAGGGCATGTCGCGCTTCGACGCCGCCACCTTCGCCTACACCTCGACCGCGATCCCGATGCTGACCGGCACCCTGATCACGGTGGCGGGTTTCCTGCCGATCGGCCTGGCCAAGTCGGCGGCCGGCGAGTACACCTTCTCGCTGTTCTCGGTCAACGCGCTGGCGCTGGTGATTTCGTGGGTGGTGGCGGTGGTGTTCACGCCCTACATCGGCTACGTGCTGCTGAAGGTCAAGCCGCACGCCGACGGCGGCAGCGAGCACGACCTGTTCGACACGCCGGGCTTCCGCAGGTTCCGCGCGGTGGTCAACTGGTGCGTCGAATACCGCAAGACCACCATAGTCTTGACGCTGGTGGTGTTCGCGCTGGGCGTGTACGGTTTCAATTTCATCGAGAAGCAGTTCTTCCCGGACTCCAGCCGTCCCGAGCTGATGGTCGAGCTGTGGACGCCGGAAGGCACGACCTTCGCCGCCAACGAGGCGCAGGTCAAGAAGTTCGAAGCCTTCATCCGCAAGCAGGAGGGCGTGGTCAGCGTGACCAGCTACGTCGGCACCGGTTCGCCGCGCTTCTACCTGCCGCTGGACCAGATCTTCCCGCAGACTAACGTGTCGCAGATCGTCGTGCTGCCGAAAGACCTGCACGCGCGCGGCGCGCTGCGCGACAAGATCGTCGACATCTTCAAGCGCGACTTCCCGGAAGTGCGCGGCCGCGTCAAGCTGCTGCCGAACGGGCCGCCGGTGCCGTATCCGGTGCAGTTCCGCGTGACCGGCGGCGAAGTGGGCAAGGTGCGCGCCATCGCCGACCAGGTGAAGGACATCATGCGCGCCAATCCGAACACGCTGGGCGTCAACGACAACTGGAATGAATCGATCAAGGTGCTGCGCCTCGACCTGGACCAGGACAAGATGCGCGCGCTGGGCGTGACCTCGCAGACCGTGATGCGGGCGGCGAACACCATCCTGTCGGGCACCACCATCGGCCAGTTCCGCGAGGACATCAAGCTGATCGACATCCAGATCCGCCAGCCGATCGAGGAGCGCAACACCATCTCGATCCTGAACGACACGAATATCCCGACCGCCAGCGGCAAGTCGGTGCCGATCAGCCAGCTGGCGCGCGCCCACTTCGTGTGGGAGCCGGGCGTGGTGTGGCGGGAAGGGCGCGAATGGGCGATCACCGTGCAGTCCGACGTGGCCGACAACATCCAGGGCCCGACCGTCTCCGGCCAGATCGAACCGAAGTTGAAGCAGCTGCGCGACAACCTGCCGGCCGGCTACGCCATCAAGGTCAAGGGGGCGGCGGCCGACAGCGGCACGGCGGAAGCGTCGATCGCGGCCAACCTGCCGCTGGCGATCTTCATCATCTTCACCTTGCTGATGCTGCAACTGCACAGCTTCTCGCGGGCGCTGCTGGTGTTCCTGACCGGCCCGCTGGGCGTGGCGGGGGCGGCGATGGCGCTGTTGTTGCTGGGCCGTCCGCTGGGCTTCGTGGCCAACCTGGGCATCATCGCGCTGTTCGGCATGATCATCCGCAACTCGGTGATCCTGGTCGACCAGATCGAGCAGGATATCAAGGCCGGCCACGATCCGTGGACCGCGATCGTCGAATCGGCGGTGCGCCGTTGCCGTCCCATCATCCTGACGGCCGCCGCGGCGGCGCTGGCGATGATCCCGTTGTCGCGCTCGGTATTCTGGGGGCCGATGGCAGTGGCTATCATGGGAGGACTGATATTGGCCACGGCATTAACCTTATTATTCCTGCCAGCCTTGTATGCGGCATGGTTTAGAGTGAAAAAGCCGGTGAAATAAGGAAAATTCAGCGGAATGTTGGCGACATATTAAAAATCGTCACATTTCGCTGAAAAACCCGTTAAAATACCGCGTTGAAGTTGAAAGCTCTCGCAGAGTTCAGCGGGAATAGGGCGACCGTTTTCACTTACGGGTCGCCCTTTGCTTTTGTGCAAACATGCCGCGAGGATGGCGAAATTGGTAGACGCACCAGGTTTAGGTCCTGACGCCAGCAATGGTGTGGGGGTTCGAGTCCCCCTCCTCGCACCAACTGTATTACTATTTTTTTGGACGATTTTTACATGGCAACTGCAGTCGAAACCTTAGGCAAACTCGAACGTCGTATCACGATCTCCTTCCCGCTGACCGAGGTCCGCGCTGAAGTTGAGAAGCGTCTGAAAGTGCAAGCCAAATCGGCTAAGGCACCAGGCTTCCGTCCGGGTAAAGTTCCTATGAAAATGGTCGCAGCACAGTACGGTTATCAGATCGAGACCGAAGTGCTGAACGATAAAGTTGGCCGTGCTTTCAACGACGCCGCCAATTCCGCCGAACTGCGCGTAGCAGGCTACCCACGCATCGAGCCTAAGGAAGAGTCGGCGGAAGGCGTGCTGGCGTTCGACGCAACCTTCGAAATCTACCCGGAAGTCGTCGTTGGCGACCTGACCACCGTGGAAATCGAAACCGTCAAGGCCGACGTGTCGGAAACCGAAATCGACAAAACCATCGAAATCCTGCGCAAGCAGCGCGTGCACTTCCACACCAAGGGTGAAGCCGGTGAGCACGGCGACGGCGGCGCAGCGATTGCAGCCAACGGCGACCGCGTGACCGTGGACTTCGTCGGCTCGATCGACGGCGTTGAATTCCCAGGCGGCAAAGCTGAAGACTACGCTTTCGTGCTGGGCGAAGGCCGCATGCTGCCGGAATTCGAAGCAGCCACCATCGGTTTGAAAGTCGGCGAAGCCAAGACCTTCCCACTGGCTTTCCCGGAGGACTACCATGGTAAGGACGTGGCCGGCAAAACCGCATCGTTCACCATCACCCTGAAGAAACTGGAATGGGCGCACCTGCCGGAAGTCGACGGCGAATTCGCCAAGTCGCTGGGCGTGGCCGATGGCGACGTCGCTAAAATGCGCGAAGACATCAAAGTCAACCTGGAACGCGAAGTTGCCGGCCGTGTCAAAGCCCGCAACAAGGAAGCCGTGATGGATGCGCTGGTGAAAACCGCCACCCTGGACGTGCCACAGGCGCTGATCGCTCAAGACACCGAGCGCCTGGCCGAAATGACCCGTCAAGACATGGCTCAGCGCGGCATGAACGTCAAGGACATCCCGTTCCCACCAGAACTGTTCGCAGAAAAAGCCGAGCGTCGCGTACGCCTGGGCCTGATCCTGTCGCAACTGGTCGGCGAGAACAAGCTGCAAGCCCAGCCTGAACAAGTCAAGGCGCAAGTCGAAGACTTCGCACAGAGCTACGAAGACCCGCGCGAAGTGCTGAAGTACTACTACAGCGATCGTCGTCGCCTGGCTGAAGTCGAAGCCCTTGTATTGGAAGAAAACGTCGTTAACTACGTCCTGGGCCTGTCGAAAACGTCGTCCAAGGTCGTGGCCTTCGACGAACTGATGGGAAGCAACGCACAAGCGTAATCCAGCGTGGGCCGCAGACTTAAGATGATGTAAGATTAAGTCTCCGGCCTCTAGCTGCTTCACAAGGAAATGGAATGACTGGTATGAACCGTAATCCGGCGCTGGACACTGAAATGCTCGGCCTGGTGCCGATGGTGGTCGAACAAAGCGGCCGCGGCGAGCGCTCCTATGACATTTACTCGCGCCTGCTGAAGGAACGCGTAATCTTCATGGTCGGCCCCGTCAACGACCAGATGGCGAACCTGATCGTCGCCCAGTTGCTGTTCCTCGAGAGCGAAAATCCGGACAAGGATATCTCGCTGTACATCAACTCCCCGGGCGGTTCGGTGTCGGCCGGCCTGGCGATCTTCGATACGATGCAGTTCATCAAGCCTGACGTGTCGACGCTGTGCACCGGCATGGCCGCCTCGATGGGCGCCTTCCTGCTGGCGGCCGGCGCCAAGGGCAAGCGTTTTTCGCTGCCGAACTCGCGCATCATGATCCACCAGCCGTCCGGCGGCTCGCAGGGCATGGCTTCGGATATCGAAATCCAGGCCAAGGAAATCCTGTACCTGCGCCACCGTCTGAACTCGATCATGGCTGAACGCACGGGTCAAACCGTCGAGCAGATCGCCAAAGACACCGATCGTGATCGTTTCATGTCGGCGGAAGAGGCTGTAGAGTACGGTTTGATCGACAAAATGTTGTCCAGCCGGGCTTGATGCGTCCTTCGCAGCATTGCTAAATAAACGCCCGGGCGATTAATCGTTCGGGCGTTTCGTTTTTATTTCGGGTAGCATGTAGTCATAGGCGGGCTTTTCCAGACGCTAACTATTTCGATCACCTGCTTCCTGGCAACAGCTAAGCCATTCTGTAACCCAAAGAAAACTGCCCCATGTCAGACAAAAAATCCTCCAGCGGCGAAAAATTACTGTACTGCTCGTTTTGCGGCAAGAGCCAGCACGAGGTAAAGAAACTTATCGCCGGCCCATCGGTCTTCATCTGCGACGAATGCATCGACCTGTGCAATGACATCATCCGCGATGAAACTTCGGCCATCGAGTCGGTCACGGGCGCCAAGTCGGACCTGCCGACCCCGCATGAAATCAAGGACTTGCTGGACCAGTACGTCATTGGCCAGCAAACGGCCAAGCGCATCCTGTCGGTGGCGGTGTACAACCACTACAAGCGCCTCAAGCACCTGGGCAAGAAAGACGACATCGAACTGGCCAAGAGCAACATCTTGCTGGTCGGTCCTACCGGCTCCGGCAAGACCCTGCTGGCCCAGACCCTGGCCCGCATGCTGAACGTGCCGTTCGTCATCGCCGACGCCACCACCTTGACCGAAGCCGGTTATGTGGGCGAGGACGTCGAGAATATCATCCAGAAACTGTTGCAGAGCTGCAACTACGATGTGGAAAAAGCCCAACGCGGCATCGTCTACATCGATGAGATCGACAAGATCTCGCGCAAATCGGACAATCCATCGATCACCCGCGACGTTTCGGGCGAGGGCGTGCAGCAGGCGCTGCTGAAACTGATCGAAGGCACGATGGCGTCGGTGCCGCCACAAGGCGGCCGCAAGCATCCCAACCAGGATTTCGTGCAGATCGACACCACCAACATCATGTTCATCTGCGGCGGCGCCTTCGACGGCCTGGCCAAGGTGATTTCCAACCGTTCGGAAAAATCCGGCATCGGTTTCTCGGCCAGCGTGAAGAGCAAGAAGGAACGCAGCGCCAGCGACGTGCTGCTGGAAGCGGAACCGGAAGACCTGATCAAGTTCGGCCTGATACCCGAGCTGGTGGGCCGCCTGCCGGTGGTCGCCACGCTGTCGGAACTGACCGAGGAAGCGCTGATCCAGATCCTGGTCGAGCCGAAGAACGCACTGGTCAAGCAGTACGCCAAGCTGCTCGACATGGAAGGCGCCGAACTGGAAATCCGCCCGGCCGCCCTGCATGCGATCGCCAAGAAGGCGCTGGCCCGCAAGACCGGCGCGCGCGGCCTGCGTTCGATCCTGGAACACGCGCTGCTCGACACCATGTACGAGCTGCCAAATGAAACCAACGTCACCAAAGTGGTGATCGATGAAAATACGATCACCAGCGGCGCCAAACCTTTATTGATCTATCAAGATCAGGCCAAAGCGTCTGGTGAGAATTAAATAACTTGTGCACACTTACCCCACTCAGCAGAAAAATTCATTTCGCATCCGTGGGGCAAGGCGGTACAATTTAAATCAATAAAAGAATGCAGGCTTCATTCGGAAAGCCACACGTGACAGCGTCGTTTGTCACGCGTGGCTTTTTTATTTGACGCGTTTTTTTAGAACATGATTGGCTTCTTTGAAAATACTCTTTTTTAGGAGAATTATTTCTTGCAGGTCGGTCTTGTGATTCGGCGGAACAGCGCCCACATCATAATCACGCTTTCACATAAGGTACGCCATGACAACTTCCAAATTAACTGAGCAAACTCAACTGCCGTTATTGCCGCTGCGGGATGTTGTAGTTTTCCCGCATATGGTGATACCGCTGTTCGTAGGGCGCCCAAAATCGATCAAGGCGCTGGAAGCCGCTATGGAGCAGGGCAAGAGCATCATGCTTGCCGCGCAAAAAGCCGCTGCCAAGGACGAACCTTCTGCTTCCGATATCTACGAGATCGGCTGCGTGGCCAATATTCTGCAAATGCTGAAGCTGCCGGACGGCACCGTCAAGGTGCTGGTCGAAGGCGCCCAGCGCGCACGCATCAACCGCATCACCGATGCGCCGACGCACTTCATCGCCGATCTGACGCCGCTCGATTCCGAGCTGGGCGACGATTCGGAGATCGAAGCGATGCGCCGCGCCATCGTTCAGCAGTTCGACCAGTACGTCAAACTGAACAAAAAGATCCCGCCCGAGATCCTCGCTTCGCTGTCGGGCATCGACGACGCCGGCCGCCTGGCCGACACCGTCGCCGCGCACCTGCCGCTGAAGCTGGAGCAGAAACAGGTGATCCTGGAAATCTTCAGCGTGGCCAAGCGCCTGGAGCACCTGCTGGGCCAGCTGGAAGGCGAACTCGATATTCTGCAAGTCGAGAAGCGCATCCGTGGCCGCGTCAAGCGCCAGATGGAAAAGTCGCAGCGCGAGTACTACCTGAACGAGCAAGTCAAAGCCATCCAGAAGGAACTGGGCGAGGGCGAGGACGGCGCCGACCTGGACGAGCTGGAGAAAAAAGTCGCGCTGGCCAAGATGCCGAAAGAGGCGCTGGACAAGGCCACCGCCGAGTTGAAAAAACTCAAGCTGATGTCGCCGATGTCGGCCGAAGCCACCGTCGTGCGCAACTACATCGACACGCTGGTCAGCCTGCCCTGGAAGAAAAAATCCAAGGTCAACAACGACCTGACGAACGCCGAGAAAGTGCTGGAAGGCGATCACTACGGCTTGGACAAGGTTAAAGAACGCATCCTGGAATACCTCGCAGTGCAACAACGGGTCGACAAGCTGAAAGCGCCCATCCTGTGCTTCGTCGGTCCTCCGGGCGTGGGTAAGACCTCGCTGGGCCAGTCCATCGCCCGCGCCACCAACCGCAAGTTCGTGCGCATGGCGCTGGGCGGCGTGCGCGACGAGGCCGAGATCCGCGGCCACCGCCGTACCTACATCGGCTCGATGCCGGGCAAGGTGCTGCAGTCGCTGGCGAAAGTCGGCGTGCGCAATCCGCTGTTCCTGCTGGACGAGATCGACAAGATGGGTGCGGACTTCCGCGGCGATCCGTCGTCGGCCCTGCTGGAGGTGCTCGATCCCGAGCAGAACCACACGTTCTCCGACCACTACATCGAAGTCGATTTCGACCTGTCCGATGTGATGTTCGTGGCGACGTCGAACTCGTACAACATCCCGCCGGCGCTGCTGGACCGCATGGAAGTGATACGCCTGTCCGGTTACACGGAAGACGAGAAGACCAGCATCGCCCAGCGCTACCTGTTGCCGAAACAGATCAAGAACAACGGTCTGAAGGAAGACGAGATTTCGGTGGCCGAGTCGGCGCTGCGCGACATCATCCGCTACTACACCCGCGAAGCCGGCGTGCGTTCGCTGGAACGCGAAGTGTCTAAGATCTGCCGCAAGGTGGTCAAGATGCTGTTGTTGAAGAAGACCGAGAAGAAGGTCGCCGTCACCAACAAGAACCTGGACAAGTTCCTGGGCGTGCGGCGCTACGACTTCGGCGTTGCCGAGAAGGAAAACCAGATCGGCCAGGTCGTCGGTCTGGCATGGACCGAAGTGGGCGGCGATCTGCTGACCATCGAAGCGGTGCAGATGCCGGGCAAGGGCAACGTGATCCGCACCGGCACCTTGGGCGACGTCATGAAGGAATCGATAGAGGCGGCCCGCACCGTGGTGCGCAGCCGCGCCAACCGCCTGGGCATCAAGAACGAAGTGTTCGAGAAGGCCGACATCCACATCCACGTGCCGGAAGGCGCAACGCCGAAGGACGGTCCTTCGGCCGGCGCGGCGATGACGGTGGCGATGGTGTCGGTGTTTACGGGCATTCCGGTGCGCGCAGACGTGGCGATGACGGGCGAGATCACGCTGCGCGGCGAAGTGTTGCCGATCGGCGGCCTGAAAGAGAAGCTGCTGGCGGCCCAGCGCGGCGGCATCAAGACCGTGCTGATCCCCGAGCAGAACGTCAAGGACCTGGCGGACATCCCGGACAATGTCAAAAACAAACTGGAAATCGTGCCGGTGCGTTGGATCGACAAAGTGCTGGAAATCGCGCTGGAACGCATGCCGGTGGCGCTGACGGAGACGGTTCCGGTGGAAGCCGTGGCCGCCGCGGCGGTCAAGGCCGACGGCCAAACGGAAGTGGTAAAACATTAACTTTTACTAGTGTTTAGTAACTGCTGATGCACAAACAGGCGCTTTTATAGCGCCTGTTTGTTATTTGACCCCGTTTTTCTATGGTGCAGCGCTTGACACAGGGGCGGGCTGGCTTGTTTAATACGGCCTGAGATTTTTCTCGGCCTGACAACGGCATTCAAATGCCGTTATCTGCGGGCTAAAACGATATAACCTTTGTGACGGGGAATTGCTTTGAATAAGACTGAATTGATCGACCATATTGCTACTACCGCTGATATCTCGAAAGCGGCTGCTGCACGCGCACTCGACGCGGTGATCGACGGTGTAACCACCACCCTGCAAAAGAACGACAGCGTCACCCTGGTCGGCTTTGGCACCTTCTCCGTGAGCGAACGCGCTGCCCGTACCGGCCGCAATCCGCGCACCAAAGAAGAGATCATCATCGAGGCGGCTAAAGTTCCTAAATTTAAAGCTGGTAAAGCTTTGAAAGATGCTGTAAACTAACGGACTTCAGTGAGCAGCAAGCAGCTAACAAGCTAATGAGTTGCTCACTAAAGGCAAAACGGGCGGTTAGCTCAGTTGGTAGAGCGGAGCCCTTACAAGGCTTAGGTCGGGAGTTCGAGCCTCTCACCGCCCACCAGTTTTGCAGGTAGTAAAGTGTAGTACCCAGTGTTTTGTTGGAGCGGTAGTTCAGTTGGTTAGAATACCGGCCTGTCACGCCGGGGGTCGCGGGTTCGAGTCCCGTCCGCTCCGCCAACAAAATGCTAATGAGTTTGACCAAGGAGCGGTAGTTCAGTTGGTTAGAATACCGGCCTGTCACGCCGGGGGTCGCGGGTTCGAGTCCCGTCCGCTCCGCCAAGAACAAGATACCCCGCAGCTATTATTAGCTGCGGGGTTTTTCTTTTTCCGGCGCGTATTAATTCAATTCCCTTTCTTTGAATATCCCGCGTCGTTTTGTATATACGCTTTGGAAACAAATATTTACTGAAGGTATCGTGCGCGAGTGACTAGCTCATCAATAGTAAGATGCATCCTCGCAGTACTGAATCTAGATTAATTTTGTTATTCGATGGACAATTTACCAAGGGGATACACGATGGCTTTTAAGAAAATTGTTATTGCCGCAGCGATGCTGTGCGCATCGGCGGCCCAGGCGGCGCCGGTTTTTGCCGATAATTTCGACACCGATACACTGGCGCTGAACGCCACCAACTTCCACGGCGGCTGGGCTGTCGCCGGCGGCACCGTGGACGTCATCGGCGCGCCAGGCTTCTTCGATCTGGTGCCGGGCAACGGCCGCTATATCGACCTGGACGGCTCGAGCGGCCGCGCTGGCCTGCTGTTCAACTCGGTGGCGCTGAGCTCCGGCGTCACCTACAAGCTGTCGTTCAGCCTGGCGGGCAACAATCGCGGCGCGGGCAGCGACACGGTTGAAGTCGGTTTCGGCAGCGGCAGCCAGGTGTTCACCCGTTCGGCGGCCGATGGCTTCCAGACCTTCAGCCTGAACTACACCGCCAGCAGCAATGGCCTGGTGGGCTTCAGCTTCTCCGACCAGGGTCGCGACAACCAGGGCGCCTTGCTGGACAACGTGACCATCACCGCCGTGCCGGAACCGGAAACCTACGGCATGCTGCTGGGTGGCCTGGCTCTGATGGGCGTGCTTGCGCGCCGTCGCCGCCAGGGCTGATTGTCGGCCGTGTAACACCAAGCCCGCCTCGGCGGGCTTTTTGTTGTCCGGTGTGGCGGCGTGACTGTTTTGCCAAGGATTTACCCTTGCTATAGAGGGGGGCGCGCTGTAAAATCCGCCAACCGGAATTGGCGAACGCGAGTTCGCCTTTTTTGTATGTGCAAGTTCCACTCAATCCGAATTGGCAGACCATGTTTGAATTTATTCGTACCCATCAACGTTTGATGCAGATACTCCTGGCGATTATCATCGTCCCGTCGTTCGCATTCGTCGGCATCGGCAGTTACAAGAGCTTCGGCGACGACGCCAATACGATCGCCAAAATCGACGGCAAACCCCTGAGCCAGCAAGAGTTCGACAACGCCTTGCGCAGCCAGCTGGACAGCTACCGCCAGCGTCTGGGCGCGCAGTTCGACCAGAAGATGTTCGATACCCCGGAATTCAAGCAAAACATCCTCGACCAGCTGATCGCCGAGCGCGCCGTGGCTGCCGAAGTGGTGCGTTCGCACCTGAGCGTCAGCGACGCCCTGCTGCAAAAGACCATCAAGGAGCAGTTCGGTGGCGAGGGCGCGTTCGACATGGAGCGCTACAAGACCATCCTGGCCGCGCAAGGCATGACGCCGACCATGTACGACCAGCGCATGCGCCACGACATGACCCTGCAACAACTGGGCAACGCCATCCAGGCCACCGGCTTCGCGCCGCGCGCCGTGGCCAAGACCTTGTCCGACATCGGCGCGCAGGAACGCGAAGTGCAGGAGCTGCTGCTGCCGGTGACCGACTTCGTGCCGCAAGTGAAGATCACCGACGCGATGGTCAAGGCTTTCTACGACAAGAACGCCAAGTTCTTCGAAGTGCCGGAACAGGCCAAGATCGAATACGTGGTCTTCAACAGCGACGCCGTCATGAGCCAGATCGCCGTGACCGACGCCGAAGTGGCCGCGTATTACGCCGCCAACCAGGCCGGCTTCACGAGCGCCGAAAGCCGCCGCGCCGCGCACATCCTGATCGCGCTCAAGAAGGGCGCCAACGCCGCCGAAACCGCCGCCGCCAAGGCCAAGGCCGACGCCATCGTGGCCGAACTGCGCAAGACCCCGGGCGACTTCGCCAAGGTCGCCAAGGCCAAGTCGGAAGATCCGGCATCGGGCGAACTGGGCGGCGATCTGGACATCGTCACCAAGGGTGCGTTGCCGGCGCCGGTCGAAGCCGCCGTGCTCAAGCTGAAGCAGGGCGAGATCAGCGACGCGGTGCAATCGGAATTCGGTTTCCACGTGCTGACCGTGACCGCGCTGAAGCCAGCCGTGGTCAAGCCGCTGGACGAAGTGAAGAGCGATGTCGCCGAAGCGCTGAAAAAGCAGAAGGCCTCGAAGAAGTATTCGGAAATGGCGGAAGCCTTCACCAACACCGTCTACGAGCAATCGGACAGCCTGAAGCCGGTCGCCGACAAGCTGGGCCTGAAGATCGAAACGGCCGCCAATGTCTCGCGCACGCCGTCGCCGATGGCCGCCACAGCGCCGTACAACAACGCCAAGTTCCTGGCCGCGCTGTTCTCCAGCGAGTCGCTCAGCAGCAAGCGCAACACCGAAGCCGTCGAGACCGCGCCTAGCACCCTGGTGGCCGGCCGTATCGTCGAGTTCAAGCCTGCCAGCAAGCGTCCGCTGGCCGAAGTCGATGCCGCCATCCGTCAGCGCGTGTCGATGGAAGAAGCCGCCAAGCTGGCCGCCAAGACCGGCGCCGAGAAACTGGCCGCCTTCAAGAAATCCGGCGACGCCACCGGCTTCGGCGCGGCCAAGCTGGTCTCCCGTTCCAAGCCGGAAGGCGTGAACGGCCTGGCGGTGCAGGAAGTGATGAAGGCCGACACCGCCAAGCTGCCTGCCTACGTCGGCGTCGATGTGCCGGGCATGGGCTACGGCATCTACCGCATCGGCAAGGTGCAGCAGCCTGAAGTGCAGGACGAGGCGCGCCGCAAGTCGGAAGCCGAGCAGATCAATAGCATCGTTGCGCAGCAAGAAATGTACGACTACATCGAACTGCTGAAGCAAAAGGCCAAGGTCAAGATCCTGAAGCCTATCGAAAAAACCACAGTAGCAGAAGTGAAGTAATGCAGTCCTCCGGGAAGCGCAACGCGCTTCCCGGTTTCGTCCCGCCCCCGCCAGTACAGCGCGTTCGCGCCATCCTCAGCATTTCCCTTCCGTAGTCGCCCGCCTTCGTTTTTGCAAGTTAGTTGCCTTTTTAGAATAATTAATTGACATCAAAAATCGGCGGGTGTATTTTTTGAATTGCGTACCGAGCTCGTCGGTGCGCGTTGGGCTTCCACTTAACTACTGGGGAAAAAATGAAACTAACTTCACTTTTAGTCGGGACCGTGCTGGCGGCCAGTTCGATGGCCAGTTATGCCGCTGGCGATAGCCAGGCCATCAATGTTGGATTGAGCGGCAATCCGACCATAGGCTACAGCACCAACTTCGGTGCGACGCACCTGGTGGCGGGGACGTTCACCGATGTGTTTACTTTCAGCCCGTCGGTCGGTCCGAGCCTGGTTGATCTCTATATCCAGACCATGAATCTGCTCGGCACGCACGATATCGACTTTGTCTCCGCCGACCTGAACGGTAACGCCTTGACCTTCACGCCTAACGGCGCGGTCGAAAATGGCTGGCTCAACCCGTCCTTGGTGAATGGGCCGCTGGTATTGACGGTCTCCGGCATTTCGAACAGCGTCACGGCCAGCTATTCCGGCACGCTGAACGCGAACCCTGTGCCTGAACCGGAAACCTACATCATGATGCTGGGCGGCCTGGGCATCCTGTCCTACCTGGGACGCCGCCGTAAAACGGCCGAGCCAGCATAAGCGCGCAAGCACTACGCAGTCTGAACGGAGCCCCGTATCGCCTGGCGATCAGCGGGGCTTTGTTGTTTTAAATGCGTGCGGCGGCGATCAGCGCCAGCGCCGCCTTGCCGAAGGCGGCGGCGTCGATGTCGTCCAGTTCCAGCGGCAGCGCCTGGCCGAACTTGACGAAGTTGCGGTCGATCGAACGCAGGTAGGCCGGATCGTAGTGGTCGGCCAGCAGCTCCCCGACCAGCGCCGGCATGGCGCCGTCGACCGCCATTGCTTGCCAGCGCTTTATCGTCTCGCGGCCGTGCAGCGCCACCAGGTGTTCCAGCTGTTCGTTGAGCGAGGCCGGGCTGTCGGTGAAGTGCGCGTAGTCCTCCATCAGCAGGCGCACCCGGTTCTCGCGCGACAGCGTCAGCGCGATGCAGTCCGAGGCGCGCATGGTGTCCATCAGCGCGGCCGGCACCCGCAGGTTGCCGACCTTCTTGCTTTCCGATTCGACGAACACCGGCAGCGCCGGATCGAAGCCGCGCAGCGCCTGCCAGATGGCGGTCTCGAAGGCCTTCTGGCAGGGTTGCGGCCGGCTGGGCAGGTTGCCCAGCACCGAGCCGCGGTGCGCGGCCAGCTGCTCCAGGTCCAGCACCTGCGCGCCGTTCGCATGCAGCACTTCCAGCAGGCGGCTCTTGCCGCTGCCGGTGGTGCCGCAGACGACCTTGAAGTTCAAGGCCGGCGCCTGTTCCAGCGCGGCGTTGACGTGGGCGCGGAAGGCCTTGTAGCCGCCGTCCAGCTGCGCCGCCGGCCAGCCTATCTTGGCCATGATGTGCGCCAAAGAGCCGCTGCGGTTGCCGCCGCGCCAGCAGTAGATCAGCGGCCGCCACTCGCGCGGCTTGTCCAGCCACAGCGCCTCGATGTGGGCGGCGATATTCTTCGCCACCAAGGCCGCGCCGACCTTCTTGGCTTCGAACGAGTTGACCTGCTTGTACATGGTGCCGACGCGGATGCGCTGCTCGTCGTCCAGCACCGGCGCGTTGATGGCGCCGGGCAGGTGGTCGAGCGCATATTCGGCCGGGGTGCGGACGTCGATGATGGCGTCGAAGCGGTCCAGTTGCAGGAGCGCGTCGCCGAAGCCGATAATTTCTGGATACTTCATTTTGCCTTGATGCTTTTTTGGAGGACTGGCCAGATATTGGCCAGGATGGTAGGGTGGGCCGTGGCCAGCGGATGCAGGCGGTCGGGCTGGAACATCTGCGGCTGGTCGGCGATCCCGTCGAGCATGAACGGCACCAGCGGCGCCTTGATTTCCTTGCTCAGGGTGCCGTACATGGCGTAGAACTTGTCGGCATAGTCGCGCCCGTAGTTGGGCGGCATGCGCATGCCGATCAGGACCACCTTGGCGTCGGCCCTGGCGGCGGCCTCGGCCATCGCGCGCAGATTGGTTTCGGCGGCGGCCACCGGCAGGCCGCGCAAGCCGTCATTGGCGCCCAGCTCGATCACCACCAGCGCCGGCTTGTACTTGTGCAGCAGCGCCGGCAGGCGCGAGCGGCCGCCGCTGGTGGTCTCGCCGCTGACGCTGGCGTTGACCACGGTGGCCTGGATGTTCTGCTCCCTGAGTTTTTGTTCGGCCAGCGCGACCCAGCCGGCGCCGCGCGCCAGGCCGTACTCGGCCGACAGGCTATCGCCCAGCACCAGCACGGTTTTTGGTGCAGAATAGGCGCTCGCAGCCGCCGCTGCCAGCAGCAGGGCGGCCAAAGCCTGGCCCCGCAGTTTTCTTGATAAACCGTTTATCCAACCATTTAACACATTCAGCATGCCTGATTTCCCTAAAGCGTCTTCCCATTTCATGCCGGATGGACCGGGTTTGGCGGCCAGCGCCGTCGCCACGCCGGCCTCCGGCGCCGAGTCTGTCATCGCCGCCATCGCCGTCAGCGGCCTGGCCAAGCGCGTGGCCGACGCCAGCGGCGAACTGACGATCTTGCACGAGGTGGATTTTACCGTGCAAAAAGCCGAGACGCTCGCCATTGTAGGCGCTTCCGGCTCAGGCAAGTCGACTTTGCTCGGCCTGCTGGCCGGTTTGGACACGCCCAGCGCCGGCAAGGTGGTGCTGGACGGCGTCGATATCTACGCGCTGGACGAGGATGGGCGCGCCGCGCTGCGCAAGGAAAAGCTGGGTTTCGTGTTCCAGTCCTTCCAGTTGTTGCCGCACCTGACGGCGCTGGAGAACGTCATGCTGCCGCTGGAGTTGCGCGGCGCCGGCCACGCCCGCGCGAGCGCGGAAATGATGCTGGAGCGGGTGGGGCTGTCCAGCCGCCTGAAGCACTATCCCAAGTATTTGTCCGGTGGCGAGCAGCAGCGCGTGGCGCTGGCGCGCGCCTTCGTGACCGAGCCGCCGCTGCTGTTCGCCGACGAGCCGACCGGCAGCCTGGACGCCGCCACCGGCGAAGCCGTCATCAAGCTGATGTTCGAATTGAATCGCCAGCACGGCTCGACGCTGGTGCTGGTCACGCACGACCAGGCGATGGCGGCGCGTTGCAGCCGCACCATCACCATCGCGGCGGGGCGCCTGGTATGAGTTGACGGGCGTTTGTTTATATCGTAAGTTCTAGCCTTTCTTGCAACCTGATATAAACAATATGTTCAAATCCATTTGCCACGCCGGCGTCGCGACGCTGATGCTGGCCACCGGCGCACTGGCAGCGGCCGCCTCCATGCCGCAAGCGCCCGAGCAGTGGCGTCAGGCCGCCATCGCCGACATCGAGGCCGCCTACCGTATCACGTTGGACAATCACCCCGGCCCCCACGATCCCGCCAACCCGGCCTTTGTATCCAATCTCGCCCAGGCGCGCGTCGACGGCCTGGCGCTGGCGGCGCAGGTGAGCGACGCTTCCGGTTACCAGGCTGCGCTACAGCGTTTTAATACGCAAATCCATGACGGCCACGCCGGCGTTTACGTGCTGGGGAATGCGGTCAATATAGAACCGCGCTGGCCCGGCTTCGTGGTGGTATGGCGTGGCGACGGCATGCTGGTGTATGCATCCGAAGCGGGCGGCCCTCCGGCCGGCGCGCGCGTCGACGATTGCGACGGCAAGAACATGACCCAGCTGGCCGAGCAAAACTTTTTCGCCTTCGATGGCCGCGGCGAGGAACGCGGCAACTGGTGGGCGTACGCCCGCGAGGTCTTTATCGACCGCGGCAATCCCTTCATCGCGCGCCCGGTGCAATGCCGCTTCACCAGCAACGGCAAGCAGATCGTCCACACGCTCAATTGGCGGCCGCTCAGCGCGCAGGCCACCCAATGGCGCGCCGCCAGCTTCAACGGTCCCACGCTGCCGGTCGGCCTGAGCGAGCCGCGCGCCAAGCTGTTCTGGGCGGCGATGCCGACTTTCCAGCCCGACGAGGCCCAGCGCGCCAGCTATCGCGCGATGGCGGCGGAAATCCAGCAGCACCGCCAGCGCTATCTGGACGCCGACGCCATCGTCATCGATCTGCGCCAGAACCACGGCGGCTCGTCGGTCTGGAGCCGCGACTTCGCCCGCGCGCTGTGGGGCGAGGAACGCCTGACCCGTCTGCGCAAGGCTTACTCCGCGCAGCAGCAGATCTGGTGGCGTGCCTCGGCGGACAACAGCGCCTACGTGCGGCGCATGTCGGCCAAGCTGCGCGCCGAAAAACAGGATGGTTTTGCGGACGACATGGAGCGCGTGGCCGCCGCCATGGAGCAATCGCTGCAGCGCGGCGATAAATTCTATGCGCAGGAAAACTCGGCGGCGACGCCCGCCACCGGCGACCGCACCCTGGACCTGCCGGGCGATCCGCCGGCGTTCACCAAGCCGGTGTATGTGGTGGTGCCGGGCCAATGCGCCAGCGCCTGCCTGGACGCGCTGGACTACTTCACGCTGTTCCCGAACACCAAGCTGATCGGCGCACCCAGCTCGGCCGACTCCACCTACATGGAGGTGCGCACGCAGCAGCTCGATTCGGGCCTGGCCAAGGTCATCATCCCGAACAAGGTGTATGTCGGCCGGCCGCGCGCGAGCGGGCAGTTCTACTCGCCGGCGATCTACGTCAACGACGTGGAATGGTCGCAGCAGGCTTTCCTGAAAGCGATCGAGGCCGACCTGGCCAAGCGCTGAGCGCGGCCTTGCGGTCAGCGGCCGTGGTGCTGGACCATGCGGTTCAGCGCCACGCGGATCGCCGGCACCAGTTCGCCGGCGGTCAGGCCGATCGGGCCGGTGCCTTCGGTGACCAGCACATCGGCCGCCATGCCGTGCAGCCAGACCCCGGCCAGCGCGGCCTCCCACAAAGGCCAGCCTTGCGCCAGCAGGCTGCCGCACAGGCCGGACAGCACGTCGCCGGTGCCGGCGCTGGCCAGCGCCGGATTGCCGGTGGTGTTGATGACGGCGTCGCCGTTGGGCGCCGCGATCACCGTGCCGGAACCCTTCAACACCACATTGGCGTTCAGCTTGGCCGCCAGCCTGCGGGCCGCGCCCACGCGGTCGGACTGGACCTCGGCGATGGTGGTGCCCAGCAGGCGCGCCGCCTCCAGCGGGTGCGGGGTCAGCACGCAGCCGCCGGGCCGCTGCGCCAGCGCCGCCTGCAGCGCCGGTTCGGCCGCCAGCAGGTTGAGGGCGTCGGCATCGGCCAGCAGCGCGCTGTCGCTGGCGATGGCGCGCGCCAGCAGGGCCGAGGCCAGGCGCGAGGCGCCCAGGCCGGGGCCGATCACCAGCGTCGATGAGCGCATGTCGAAATCGTCGGCGAGCCGGCACATGAGTTCCGGCTGGCCGCTGTCGCAAGGCAGCGGGTCCTCCACGAACAGCGCGTAGACGCGGCCGGCGCCGCTGTTGAGCGCGGTGCGCGCGGCCAGCAGCGGCGCGCCGCTCATGCCGCGCGCGCCGCCGATCACCGCCACGTTGCCGTAGCTGCCCTTGTGCGAGTTGTGGACCCGCGTGCGCAAATGGCGCGAAAAGAACTTGACGTCGTTCAGGTGCAGCCGCGCCGGCGCGAAGTGGCTGATGTCGATGTCCAGCCGCGACACATCCACCAGGCCGGCGTAGTCGCGGCCGTCGCAGGTGTGCAGGCCCGGCTTGTTGCCGATGAAGGTGACGGTGTGGGTGGCGTGGATGGCCACGCCGTCCGGGCCGACGATGGCGCCGGTGTCGGCATCCAGGCCGCTGGGCAGGTCCAGCGCCAGCACCGAGCATTTAAGGCCGTTGACCGCCAGCGCCAGCTCGCGCTGTGCGCCGGCCAGCGGGCGTTGCAGGCCAAGGCCGAACAAGCCATCGACCACCAGCGTCCAGTCGGTGCCGGCCACTTCCGCCAGGTCCAGCTCGGCGAAGCGGGCGTCGCTGGTCTGGGCGCGCTGCAAGGCCACCGCGCGTTCGGTGGACGATGCCGCTGGCGGCGGAAAATGCAGGATGGTCACCTGCGCGCCGGCGTAGGCCAGGTGCGCCGCCGTCTCCAGCGCGTCGCCGCCGTTGTTGCCGGGGCCGGCCAGCACCAGCACCCTGGCCTTGGCGGTGGAGAACGGCAGCAGGTCCAGCGCGGCGTTGGCGCCGGCCTGGCCGGCCCGCTGCATCAGCACACCTTCCGGCAGCGCGGCGCCGGCCGCTTGTTCGATGGCGCGTATCTCCGCGCAGGAGTAGAGTGGGTTCATGCTGCAATTTTAGCATCTAATTTATGTTGTAAGGCCGCTGTCCGCTGCGCGGCCGAGCCACTACAATATACGCTTCAGTCATCGTAACGAGGCATGCATGGATTGGCAATTCTGGATCGACCGGGGTGGTACGTTTACCGACATCGTGGCGCGTCCTCCCGATGGCCGCCTGCGCACGCTCAAGCTGCTGTCCGAGCATCCCGAACAGTACGCCGATGCGGCGATCGCCGGCATCCGCCAGCTGATGGGCGTGGCCAAGGGCAAGCCTATTCCGGTGGCGCAGATCGGCGCCGTCAAGATGGGCACCACGGTCGCCACCAACGCGCTGCTGGAGCGCAAAGGCGAGCCGACCGCGCTGGCCATCACGCGCGGCTTCCGCGATGCGCTGCGCATCGCCTACCAGAACCGTCCGCGCCTGTTCGACCGCCACATCCTGCTGCCCGAGCTGCTGTACAGCCACGTCATCGAAATCGACGAGCGCATGGGCGCGCATGGCGACACCATTGTCGAGCTCGATATGGAAACCGCGCGCGCCGGCCTGGCCGCCGCCTACGACATGGGCCTGCGCTCGCTGGCCATCGTCTTCATGCACGGCTACCGCTATCAGGCGCACGAGGTCAAGGTGGCCGAGATGGCGCGCCTGATGGGCTACACCCAGGTCTCGGTATCGCACGAGGTCAGCCCGATGATGAAGCTGGTGGCGCGCGGCGACACCACCGTGGTCGACGCCTATCTGTCGCCCATCCTGCGCCGCTACGTCGACCAGGTGGCCAAGGAAATGCCGGGCGTGAACCTGCAATTTATGCAATCGAGCGGCGGCCTGACCGACGCCCGCGCCTTCCACGGCAAGGACAGCATCCTGAGCGGCCCGGCCGGCGGCATCGTCGGCATGGTCCGCGCCAGCAAGCTGGCCGGCTTCGACAAGGTGATCGGCTTCGACATGGGCGGCACCTCGACCGACGTTTCGCATTTCTCCGGCGAGTTCGAGCGCGTGTTCGAAACCCAGGTGGCCGGCGTGCGCATGCGCGCGCCGATGATGAGCATCCACACGGTGGCGGCGGGCGGCGGCTCCATCCTGCACTTCGACGGCAGCCGCTATCGCGTCGGTCCGGACAGCGCCGGCGCCAATCCGGGACCGGCCAGCTACCGGCGCGGCGGCCCGTTGGCGGTCACCGACTGCAACGTCATGCTGGGCAAGATACAGCCCAATCACTTCCCGCAGCTGTTCGGCGCGGAAGGCCGGCAGGCGCTCGACGCCCATGCGGTGCGCGCGAAATTCGCCGAACTGGCGGCGCGGATCAAGGTCGCCACCGGCAAAGAGACCACGCCGGAACAGGTGGCCGAGGGCTACATCGAAATCGCCGTCGGCAATATGGCCAACGCGATCAAGCAGATCTCGGTACAGCGCGGGCACGACGTCACCGAATACACGCTGACCAGCTTTGGCGGCGCGGGCGGGCAGCACGCCTGCCTGGTGGCCGACGCGCTGGGCATGACGACGGTGTTCGTGCATTCGCTGGCCGGCGTGATGTCGGCCTACGGCATGGGCCTGGCCGACCAGACCGCGATGCGCGAGGCCGCGGTGGAGAAACGCCTGAACCCGGAAGGGTTGGAGGAACTGGAAGCGCGCCTGCACGCGCTGGGCCGCCAGGCGCGCGCCGACCTGCAGCACCAGGGCGTGGAGGACGAGCGCATCGTGCTGATACGCCGCGTGCACCTGCGCTACGAAGGCACCGATTCGGCGCTGATCGTGCTGTTCGATACCACCGACAGCATGCAGGAACAGTTCGAGTCGGCCTACCGCAAGCGCTACTCCTTCCTGATGCCGTCCAAGGCGCTGATCGTCGAGGCGGTGTCGGTGGAGGCGATCGGCAAGTCCGACGCGCCGTCCGAATCGGTGGAGCCGGCGCCGCGCCGCGTGTCCGGCCTGATGCCGCATGCGGTGGTGCCGATGTACGCCGACGGCAAATGGCGCCAGACCAGCCTGTATCAGCGCGGCGCCACCCGCATCGGCGACATCGTCAAAGGCCCGGCCATCATCGCCGAGGCGAATGCGACCACCATCGTCGAACCGGGCTGGCAGGCGGAGGTGACGCTGCACGACCACCTGGTGCTCAAGCGCGTGGTGGCGCTGCCGGAGCGCCGTGCCATCGGCACCAACGCCGATCCGGTGATGCTGGAGATCTTCAACAACCTGTTCATGTCGATCGCCGAGCAGATGGGGCTGCGCCTGCAGAACACCGCATACTCGGTCAACATCAAGGAACGGCTGGACTTCAGCTGCGCCATCTTCGACGCCGACGGCAACCTGATCGCCAACGCGCCGCACATGCCGGTGCACCTGGGCTCCATGGGCGAGAGCATCAAGACCGTGATGCGCGAGAACGCCGGGCAGATGCGCGCCGGCGACGTCTTCATGCTCAACGATCCCTACAACGGCGGCACCCATTTGCCGGATGTGACGGTGATCTCGCCGGTGTTCGACGAGGCCGGCGCGGAGATCCTGTTCTACGTCGGCTCGCGCGGCCACCATGCGGACATCGGCGGCACCACGCCGGGCTCGATGCCGCCGGATTCGCGCGTGATCGAGGAAGAGGGCGTGTTGATCAATAACTTCAAGCTGGTCGACGGCGCCGCGACCGGCGCCGCCTGCGGCCAGCTGCGCGAGGCCGAGACGCGGGCCATGCTGGCCGGCGCGCGCTACCCGGCGCGCAATCCGGACCAGAATATGGCCGACCTGCGGGCGCAGGTGGCGGCCAACCAGAAAGGCGTGGACGAGCTGCGCAAGATGGTGGCGCACTTCGGCCTGGAGGTGGTGCAGGCCTATATGGGCCACGTGCAGGACAACGCCGAGGAAGCGGTGCGGCGCGTGATCAGCGCGCTGAAGGACGGCAGCTACACGCTACAACTGGATAACGGCGCGCAGATCCAGGTGGCGGTGCGGGTCGACCAGGCGGGCCGCAGCGCGGAAATCGACTTCACCGGCACCTCGCCGCAGCTGGAGAACAACTTCAACGCGCCGTCGGCGGTGTGCATGGCGGCGGTGCTGTACGTGTTCCGCACGCTGGTGGACGACGAGATTCCGTTGAACGCCGGCTGCCTCAAGCCGCTGAAAGTACTGATACCGCCGGGCTCCATGCTCAATCCGCACTATCCGGCGTCGGTGGTGTCGGGCAACGTGGAGACGTCGACCTGCATCACCAACGCGCTGTATGGCGCGCTGGGCGTGATGGCGGCGGCGCAGGGCACGATGAACAACTTCACCTTCGGGAATGCGCAGTACCAGTACTACGAAACCATCAGCGGCGGCTCGGGCGCCGGGCCGGGCTTCGACGGCACCAGCGTGGTGCAGACCAATATGACCAACTCGCGCCTGACCGATCCCGAGATCCTGGAGTTCCGCTTCCCGGTGCGGCTGGAGAGCTACGCGATCCGCGAAGGCAGCGGCGGGGCGGGGCGGTGGCATGGCGGGAACGGCGGCACGCGCAGGGTGCGCTTCCTTGAAGCGATGACGGCGGCCATCCTGTCCAACAACCGCATCCACGCGCCGTTCGGCATGGCCGGCGGCGCGCCGGGCGCGCTGGGCCGCAATACCGTGGTGCGGGCCGATGGCCGCATCGAGCAATTGGCGCACATCGGCAAGACCGATATGCAGCCCGGCGACATATTCGTCATCGACACGCCGGGCGGCGGCGGCTACGGCCCGGCCGGCGGCGAGGGCGGACGATGACGCCGCTGCAAGCCGGCAGCTTCCTGCTGCGCCCCTTCATCGCCGCCGACGCGCCGGCCTTCGCCGCGGGCGTGCGCGAATCGATGGATAGCGTCGGCGTCTGGATGCCCTGGGCGCACGCCGAGTACTCCGAGCAGCAGGCGCTGTCCTGGTTCGACTGGTGCGACGCCAGCCGCGCCGACGGCAGCGCGCATGAATTCGGCATCTTCATGGCGGACGGCACGACGCTGGTCGGCGGCGGCGGCTTGAACCAGCTGAACCTGGTGAACGGCTTCTGCAACCTGGGTTATTGGGTGCGCGCCTCGGCCCAAAGGCGGGGCGCGGCGGCGGCCACCGTGGCGGCCTTGTCGCGCTATGCCTTCGAGCAGCTGAATCAATCGCGGGTGGAGATCGTCGTCGTGGCGGGCAATGAGCCCAGCGTCGCAGTGGCCCGCAAGGCCGGGGCCACGCATGAATGCCTGGCCCGCAACCGGCTCAAGCTGCGCGGCCTGTCGGTGGACGCCCACGTCTTCTCCATGATACCGGCCTAGTCTCGTCAATTTAAGTTGACAACCTCGGATCTGTCAACTAAAGTTGACGCATGACCGATCTCCATCACCTCAAGATACCTACCGAACCCGGCGACGCGCTGGCGGCCGTGCTGGCGTTGCGCGAGCTGGCCGACCGGGTCGAGCAAAAAGCGGTGCGCAAGGCGCTGGAGGACGGCTGGACCTGGGCCCAGATCGCGGAGGCGCTGGGCGTCTCCAGGCAGGCCGCCCACAAAAAGCACGCGGCGAACCTGGCGCGCGGCTGAAAACCCCGAGGAGAATAGACGATGTTCGCAAAGCTGAAACAGCGCTGGCAAGACATGCGCACCATAGCCGATTTGTCGAAGGGCGCGGAGCGCCGCGCCTTGCAGGCGGGCCAGCGGCACCCCGGCGCGGAGCACTACGCGCTGGCCGCGCTGGACCTGGCGGACGGATCCGCGCTGCGCGTGTTCCAGCGCGTCGGCGCCGATCCGGAGGCCTACCGCGCCGCGCTGGCGAACCGCCATGCCGAAGCGCTGTCGGCGATGGGACTGCAGGCCGATGCCGGCCTGCCGGCGCCTGAAGCCGTGGCGGCCGGATGGCTGTTCGACGCCCAGCCGTCCGGCCAGTCATTGATGCAAACCCTGTGCGAGGTCCAGCGCCGGCTGCCGGCACCGCTGTGCGGCGCCCATGTCCTGCTGGTGGTGGCCGGCATGCGCCACAGCGCCGCCGGGCGCGCATTCGGCGCCATCGATGTCGAAGCGCAGGCGCTGGGCCGCGCCGCCGAGGATGAGCTGCGGGCGATGATGGCCTGACGACGCGTGATCCGATACCGGCGGCATCGGCAAACGGTACCGCCGATTCCCGGCTTGTCCGGCACAGGGAGGCGGCGTACAGTTTTGGTTCGATGAACAGCTGGAGGGGAGGACTCGGTGCGTATGCTACTCAAGCTCCTGCGCGGGCGCAGCTCGGCGAACCGCGCGATCTGGTCGGCCTTCCTGCTGTGCGCCATGTATTTCGTGACGTGGTACCTGATCTCCCACCTGTCCAACTTCCCCGGCTCGCTGATCTTCTAGCTACGCCACCGTCGCGATACCGTACTTGCGCTGGGTGTGCGAATACTGCGCTTGCAGCGCCTCCAGCGACGGATGGGCCGGATCGATCTTGCGCATGCGCTCCAGCAGGAACGAGCATTGTTCGGCCAGCGGCACTTCCCAACCCAGATCGTCCAGTTGCTTGAGTATCGCCGACGTCGCCGCCGGCAGCAGCGACATATTGGCCGGCGCCTTGCGCAAGGCCGCGTTGAGCGTGTCGACCGCCGCCCGCAGGTCGCCCTGGCTGCGCTGTTCGGACGCGTGGGCGATCAGCTCCTCCACATGATGCTTGATCTGTTCGCCCATGCCTTCGGCCAGGTCGTGGCGACCGGCTTTTTCAAACACCTGCACCGCATCGTCCATCGAGACGCCGCTTTCGGTGTCGTTCATCAGGTTCAGCATCAGCTCGGACGCCTGCTGGTCCAGCTTGACGTTCAGGCAGCTGTGCACCAGGCCGATTTTCAGGCCGGTCGACAGGCCGCGGCTGGCGCCGATGGCGGTGACGGCGTTGGCCAGCTCGGTCGCCGCGCCGCTGATATTGCCCGTCATTTCCTGCAGCAGGCCGGCGGCGATCGCGCGGCAGGCGTCGACGTTGGCGCTGCCGCGCAATGAGCGTTCCATGTCGCGGATCACGCCGCTGGCCTGGTTGGCGTCGCCTTTCTTGACCAGGGTCTTGACCAGTTTGACGTGGTCTTCGGGATCGCGGAACTCGGAGTACTTGGCCTTGGCCACCACCTGTTTGAACGCCTTCTCGGCGACGCCGACATCGCCCGTTTCAAAGGCCACCTCGCCCAGGTGCCGCAGGCGCCGCACCATATTGGGCGAGATCGCGACGGCATCCTCGAGTATCTTCTTGGCCGATTCCTGCTGGCCCAGCGCCTCGTGCGTGCGCGCCAGCAGATCGTAGGCCGCCATGAACTTGGAGTTCTGGATCAGCAGCTCCTGCAAGGTCTCCTGCGCCTCGATGTACTTCTGCTGGCCGAACTGGCAGCGCGCCATGCCCAGGTGCGCCCAGGCGACAGGGCGGTTCATCAGGATGACCTGGTACACCACTTCGGCGTCGGCCAGCTCGTCCTGCGACACCAGCAGCTCGGCGCGCAGCCGCGCGAACTCGATCGCGTAGCGGGGATTCTTTTCTTCCGCGATGCCGCATTCGCCGATGGCCTTGCGGATGTTGCCCATTTCAAGCAGCTGGTGGACCGGCAGGAACACGTCGCGCCGTTCGACCGCCTTGCGCACGCGCTGCATCAGCGCGTCCACGGTGAAGGGCTTGAGTACGTAGTCGGTCGGGGTCAGTTCGGCGGCGCCGATCACTTTGCTGTAAACGCCTTCGGAGGTGAGCATGATGAAGATCGTCGACGCCGAGATCAGTTTGTGGTGGCGCAGGTCTTCCAGCAGCTGCTGGCCGTCCTGGCCATTGTTTTCGCCGCTGCCGTTGCCCAGGTCGTATTCGCACAGGATGATGTCGAACGGTTTTTTGCTCAGCTGGCGGATGGCCGTGCCGGAGCTGACCGCGTAATCGATCTTGGTGATGCCGGACTGGTTAAGCACGTTGTGCAGGTTGCCGCGCATCCCCGGATTCGGGTCGACGATCAGCACCGACAATTCACTATATTCCGCCATGTTACGCATCCAAGCTAAAGTTAAATCTAGCATACTCCATGGCAAGTCAAAATGTTATGAAAACCGGGTGCCCGGCCCCGCCCTGGGGCATATTCGGCCCCAAAATGGCTGCGAATGTTGCTTTGTAGGCACTTTTCGAGCCGAATTGGCGCTGTATAGACCGCGTGGTAAGAGGTATAATGCGCGCAAAGGAAATTCTGCATTACAAGTATCTCGTGCTCCATCTACCTTTAATCCGCAGCCACGCTGCATCAACCATCCTCCAACCATGTTGATTCTGCCGGGCTCCAACGCCCTGTCCGCATTCCGTAGCCAACGCCTGTTAACTCAACTGCAAGCCGCGCTGCCTGCCGTCGCCGCCGTCCAGGCGCGCTATGTCCATTTCATCGATGCCGCCGAGCCGCTGTCGGCCGACGACACCAGCCGCCTCGGCGCGCTGCTGACTTACGGTGAGCCGGCGCATGCCGACAACACCGACGGTCTGGTCGAAGAGTTCTTCGTCATTCCGCGCTTCGGCACGATCTCGCCGTGGGCCTCCAAGGCCACCGACATCGTCCACAACTGCGGCATGGCGCACATCAAGCGCGTCGAGCGCGGCATCGCCTTCCGCATCAATCTGAAGACCGGCATTTTGGGCAGCAGCATCGGCGCCGCCAAGAAGCTGTCCGATGAAGAAGTGCAGGCCGTGGCGGCATTGCTGCACGACCGCATGACGGAATCGGTGCTGCGCCATCCAGACGAAGCGGCCGGCTTGTTCCGCACGCTGGAAGCGAAGCCGCTGGAATCGGTGGACGTGATCGGCATGGGCAAGGCCGCGCTGGAAAAGGCCAATACGGACCTGGGCCTGGCGATGTCGGACGACGAGATCGAATACCTGGACGCCGCCTTCACCAAGGCCGGCCGCAATCCGACCGACGTTGAGCTGATGATGTTCGCGCAGGCGAACTCGGAGCACTGCCGCCACAAGATCTTCAACGCCGATTGGACCATCGACGGCGAAGTGCAGACCAAGTCGCTGTTCGGCATGATCAAGAACACCCACCAGCTGCAGCCGAAAGGCACCATCGTCGCCTACAGCGACAACTCGTCGATCATGGAAGGCGCGGAAGTGATGCGCTTCTTCCCGCAGGGCGAAGCGCACCAGTACGCGACTATGACCGAGTTGACGCACACGCTGATGAAAGTGGAAACCCACAATCACCCGACTGCGATCTCCCCATTCCCTGGCGCCTCCACCGGCGCCGGCGGCGAGATCCGCGATGAAGGCGCGACCGGCCGCGGCGCCAAGCCCAAGGCCGGCCTGGCCGGCTTCACCGTGTCGAACCTGATGTTGCCGGGCGCCGTACAAGCCTGGGAAAACGATGCCGACGTCACCGCGCCGGTGGCCGACTACCGCAACTCCGGCACGGGTTTGAGTAAACCTTACGGCAAGCCGGACCGCATCGCCTCGGCCTTGCAGATCATGATCGAAGGCCCGCTTGGCGGCGCCGCGTTCAGCAATGAATTCGGTCGTCCGGTGTTGGGTGGTTACTTCCGTACCTACGAACAGAATATCGGCAAGCAGTTCGCCGGCGCGCACGACACCGTGTTCGGCTATCACAAGCCGATCATGATCGCCGGCGGCATCGGCAACATCTCCGGCCAGCACACGCACAAGAACGACATCCCGGTCGGCAGCCTGCTGGTGCAGCTGGGCGGTCCTGGCATGCGCATCGGCATGGGCGGCTCGGCCGCTTCGTCGATGGCCACCGGCACCAACACCGCGGACCTGGACTTCGACTCGGTCCAGCGCGGCAATCCGGAGATGGAACGCCGTGCGCAGGAAGTGATCAACGGTTGCTGGCAGCTGGGCGCCAACAACCCCATCATCTCGATCCACGACGTCGGCGCCGGCGGTTTGTCGAACGCCTTCCCGGAGATCACCAACGACGCCAAGCGCGGCGCGATCTTCGACTTGCGCAAGATCCCGCTGGAAGAAAGCGGCATGGCGCCGAAGGAAATCTGGTCCAACGAATCGCAAGAGCGCTATGTGCTGGCGATCGCGCCGGACAGCCTGCCGATGTTCAAGGCGCTGTGCGAGCGTGAGCGCTGCCTGTTCGCCGTGGTCGGCACCGCGACCGAAGAACGTCAACTGAAACTGATCGATCCTGAACTGGGCAACGAGCCGGTCGACATGCCGATGGATGTCCTGCTGGGCAAGCCGCCCAAGATGCAGCGCGACGTGCACCACGTGCAGAACGAATTCCCGGCCATCGACCTGACCGGCATCGACCTGGAAGAAGCCGCCAAGCGTGTGCTGCTGCTGCCTACCGTTGGCGACAAGTCCTTCCTGATCACCATCGGCGACCGCACCGTGGGCGGCATGTCCGTGCGCGACCAGATGGTCGGTCCATGGCAGGTGCCGGTGGCCGATTGCGCCGTCACCGCGATGAGCTTCGAAGGCTACCTGGGCGAAGCGATGTCGATGGGCGAGCGTACCCCGCTGGCCGTCATCAACGCCGCCGCGTCGGGCCGCATGGCGGTCGCAGAGGCGATCACCAACATCGCCGCCGCGCCGATCAAGGATATCTCCGACATCAAGCTGTCCGCCAACTGGATGGCCGCCTGCGGCCAGCCTGGCCAGGACGCGGCGCTGTTCGACACCGTCAAGGCGGTCGGCATGGAGCTGTGCCCGGCGCTGGGCATCAGCATCCCGGTCGGCAAAGACTCGCTGTCGATGCGCACCACCTGGAAAGACGAGGGCGATGCCAAAGCTGACGGCTTTGGCACTGCCAAAGCCGTCACCTCGCCTGTATCGCTGATCGTCTCGGCCTTCGCGCCGGTGCACGACGTGCGCAAATCGCTGACGCCACAGATCAAGACCGATGCCGGCGACACCGCCATCATCCTGATCGACCTGGGTCGCGGCAAGAACCGCATGGGCGCGTCGGCGCTGTCGCTGGTCATGGGACAGCTGGGCAACGAGACGCCGGACGTGGATAGCGCGGAAGACCTGAAGGGCTTCTTCACCGCCATCCAGCAACTGAACAACGACGGCAAGCTGCTGGCCTACCACGACCGTTCCGACGGCGGCCTGTATGGCACGCTGACCGAGATGGCCTTCGCCGGCCGCGCGGGCCTGTCGATCAACCTCGACATCCTGACCCTGGAACAAGGCCATGGCGCCGACCAGGGCGATGCCAAGAACTGGGCCGGCCAGATCGCCGAACGCCGCAACGAGCAAACCCTGCGCGCGCTGTTCTCCGAAGAGCTGGGCGCAGTGATCCAGGTTCGCGCTGAAGAGAAGTCGCTGGTGATGGACGTGCTGCGCACCTTCAACCTGGGCGCATGCAGCCATATCATCGGCAAGCCGAACGACCGTGGCGTGATCGAGTTCACCCGCGACGCCAAGATCATCTACAACAAGCAGCGCTCGGAACTGCACCGCCTGTGGAGCGAGACCAGCTGGCGTATCGCCCGCCTGCGCGACAATCCTGCCTGCGCCGATGCCGAGTACGACCGCATTTTGGACGTCACCGATCCTGGCATCACCCCCAAGATCACGTTCGACCTGACCGAGAATGTGGCCGCGCCGTTCCTGGCGACCGGCGTGCGTCCTCGGGTCGCCATCCTGCGCGAGCAGGGCGTCAACTCGCACATCGAGACCGCGTACGTGATGCACCAGGCGGGCTTCAACGCCGTCGACGTGCACATGAGCGACCTGATTGCCGGCCGCGTCAAGCTGGATGACTTCCAGGGCATCATCGCCGTCGGCGGCTTCTCGTACGGCGACGTACTGGGTGCCGGCGAAGGCTGGGCCAAGACCATTCTGTTCAACGCCGCGCTGGCCGAGCAGTTCGCCCGCTTCTTCGCGCGCACCGACAGCTTCGGCCTCGGCGTGTGCAACGGCTGCCAGATGATGAGCAACCTGAAGTCCATCATCCCGGGCGCGCATGCGTGGCCTAAGTTCACCACCAACAAATCGGAGAAATTCGAAGCGCGCTTCGCGATGGTGGAAGTGCTGGACTCGCCGTCGATCTTCTTCAACGGCATGGCCGGCACCCAGACCGCGATCGCCATCGCCCACGGCGAAGGCTATGCGGACTTCACGCAGACCGGCAACATCAACGAGGCCGTGGCAGCGATGCGCTTCGTCGATAATCGTGGCGCGGCCACCGAAGCCTATCCGTACAATCCGAACGGTTCGCCGCAAGGCCTGACCTCGGTGACCACGGCCGACGGCCGCTTCACCGTGATGATGCCGCACGCCGAGCGTGTGTTCCGCTCGGTGCAGCAGTCGTGGCATCCGGAAACGTGGGGCGAGGATTCGCCTTGGATGCGGATGTTCCGCAACGCCCGCAAGTTTGTCGGGTAAGTAAGCAAAAAGGCCGGAGCGATCCGGCCTTTTTCTATATCCAACCCAGCAGGCCGCCGAAGACCGCCAGCGCCACCGTCACGCCGCCGGCAAGCGTCGCCACCACGCCGACCTGGCGCTTCAGCGACGGCATGTCGTGGACCCAGTAGGCCACGACGAAGAACGGCAGGTAGCCGATCAGCCAGATCAGCCACGGCGCCCGCAGGTTCCATGCGGGCCATTCCCACACCAGCGCGCCGATGTGGTTCAGCCAGACTTCCACGCACACGCACAGCACCGAATTGACGGCCGCCAGCAGCCAGCGGTTGTTGATGCCCGCGATCTTCAGCTTGCGGTCGGCGGGCAGCGTACGCGCCGCATACAGGCCCATGATGGCGAACATGAAGCTGATTTCGATGTTCAGGCCGATCAGCAGTACGAAGGCGGAGCCGTTCGGCGTGCTCCAGGCCGGTGCGAAGCCGGAGAAGTGGAATAGCAGGCTGTTCCAGATCTCGTTGACCCAATCCATCAGCCAGAACGCCAGGCCCGCCAGCACCACATTCCAGCGCCTGGCGGCCGCCTGTTCGCCGTAGGCGTGGATCACCAGCAAGAGCAGGGGAATGATGTACCACTGAAAATGCGACGAGTTACGTACCAGTTCCTGCGCCTGGGCGGCGGATGCTGCGATCATGAGTTCCTCCCGTGGTTGAAATGGAACGATATTAGGCGCGGCGGCCATTGCTGGCTTGACAATGCAGGTCATAATTTTTGACAATCCAGGCCATGAGAAAAATTGAGCACGCCATTCCAGCTACTTACGTCCGCATGCTGTTTGACTACCTCGAAGGGCAAGGCCGGGCTGCGGAGGCGATCCTGGCGGAGGCGGCGCCGGCGCCGGACGGCGGGGAGTCGTCGTATTCCGTGCCGCATTGGCGGATGCTGCTGGAGCGCGCCGCGCGGCATTTGGATGAGCCGGCGATCGGCCTGCTGGTTGGCGCAACGATCAGTCCCGCGCATCTGGGGCCATTAGGTTACGTACTACTGGCATCGAGCGGCGTTCCGGCGGCATTGGAGCGCTACGTGCGCTATCAGCGCCTGCTGCATGACGTCAGCCCGGTCGGCTGGCGGCTGGAAGGTGATCTGCTGGTGCTGGAGTGGAGCGCGGAGTCGCGGAATGTGGGCCTGCTGGTTAATCAGTGCGGCATGGCGGCGCTGGTGCAATTCGCCCGCGATATCACCGGCACCGACGTGACGCCGATGGCGGTCCATTTCGTCGAGCCCCGGCCAGCCGATTTGGCGCCGTATTCGGCGCTGTTCCGTTGCCCGATATTATTTGGTGCCGCGGCTACCAGAATCGACTATGCGCACGGTTTGCTGGCCTTGCCGCTGCGGTTGCCTGATTCGGGTTTGGTGGCGATGCTGGAACGTCAGGTGCAGATCCGCCTGGCCGAATTGCCGCAAAAAGATGATCTGGCGCGGCAAGTCCGTCGTTGTATCGCTGGTTGGTTGATTAAGGGCGATCCGCTATTGGATAATATCGCCGCCGAAATGCATATGTCAGGCCGCACGCTGCGCAGAAAGCTGGAGCAGGGCGGTTGGACATTCAAAGCTCTATTGGATGATACCCGCCTTCAAATGGCATACGAATACTTGCGGGATAAACGCCTGGCGTTGCCTGAGGTCGCACTGTTATTGGGGTATTCCGAACAGAGTGCCTTTAGTCGCGCCTTTATGCGTTGGACCGGTGACACACCACGCCTATATCGCAGAAAGGTGTTTATTGGCCTCGCGATAACTTAGTGCCGAAAGTCGCTGTTTTTCTTTCAGCGTGAATGCCCGAATTGCTTCCGGGTTGTGGCGTGCATAATCCCGCAATGCCCAACCGATTGCCTTCTGTATGAAGAATTCTTTTTCATGCGCCAGCGCGAGGGAGTAATTGAAAAGCCGACCGGTATCGACTTTGTCGCGCCACCCCAGCTGATGCAATAGAGCGATCCGGCGCACCCACATATTCTCGTGTTGTATGGCCTGGTCCATGCCGTCGTGGCGGAAGCGTAAAACGTCGCCTATGACCGAGGCCAGCGCGTCGACCGTATCCCACCAGGATTTCTGCTGTGCCAATTCAAGCAACTTGGGAATATGCCCAAGCTCGAGTTCCTTGCTGTGCATGTCCAGCAGGTCGATCGCCACGTACTGATATTCCCTTTGCGGCAGCTGCCACAATTCGAAGGCGTATTGGAGGAGATTATCCGCTCCGCTGCCTTTTAAAGATTTCAATAGCTGCTTTGTAGTCAGCCGGCGCTGCGGTGTTCCCACGCCCAGAAAATCAAAATGGTCGCGCATATAGGCCCGCATGGCAGGGGCGCGGTCGGGCGTGGCGGCGGAGGTAAGGGCGGCGTCGAGGGTGGCGCGGAATTCTGGATTCATGTCGAAAGTATAGATGATTTCTTGGGCCGCCCCACAACCAAGCCAGTACTTGGCGCGTTCCAGCCAGATGCTGGCTTGTAAGGGTTATGCAACCCCAAATAAAAAGAGCGCCTCAATGAGGCGCTCTTTAAACATCCGAGTAAGCAGATTACTGGATCTTGGCTTTCTTGGTCAGCTCGTCGCGGAAGGCGGCGATTTTACGCTGCTGCAGGGCTTCCGCTACCTGGCCTTTAACTTCGTCCAGCGTAGGCAGTTTGGTGGCGCGGGATTCTTCCAGTTTGATGACGTGGAAACCGTATTCGGTTTTAACCGGAGTCTGGGTAATCTCGCCGTTTTTCAGGGCAATCATCGCGTCCGAGAACGGCTTGACCAGTTTGCCTGGAGCCATCCAACCCAGATCGCCGCCATTATTGGCCGAACCGTCTTTCGATACCTTGGCCAATTCTTCGAATTTACCGCCGGCTTTCAGCTTGGCGATAATATCCTTGGCTTCCTGTTCGGTCGCTACCAGAATATGACGCGAGTGATATTCTTTGTCGCCCATGGTGGCTTTGTACTTGTCGTACTCAGCTTTGATTTCGGTATCTTTAACCGGATTCTTTTTAACGTAATCCGCCAGCATCGCATTGATGATAATGCTTTGACGGGCGTTTTCAATGGCGGCCTTGACTTCAGCCTTGGTGCCGAAACCTTGTTTATCGGCTTCCTGGATCATTACTTCGCGGCCGATCAGTTCTTTCTTGACCATTTCGCGCAGTTGCGGGCTATCAGGCTGCTGGCCTTGCGAGACCACTTGCTTGACCATTTGATCTACTTTGGCGGCTGGAATAGCCTTGCCATTCACGGTCGCGACGTTTTGCGCGTATGCCGGTGCTGCAACGGCAGCGATCAGTGCTAACAACAGGTGGGCTGGCTTCAACATCATTATTAAATCCTATAAAAAAACAAGAAATCGCACTCGGGCGGTGCATTGTACCGACGCAGAATTAAAAACGGCGCCCCGCAGGGCGCCGCCTTCATCTGTAACATTACTGCACTTTTGCTTTCTTGACCAGTTCTTCTTGGTAGGCCTGCAATTTCTTCTGGGCCAGCGCCTCCGCAACTTGCGGCTTCACTTCTTCCAGGGTAGGCAGCTTGGCCGCGCGGATGTCGTCCACTTTGATCACGTGGAAGCCGTTCGGGGTTTGAACTGGCTTCTCGGTGACCTGGCCTTTTTGCAGGCCAACGAATGCAGCCGAGAACGCCGGTGGGAAGGACGATGGAACGGCCCAATCCAGATCGCCGCCATTAGCTGCGGAACCGGTGTCTTTCGATGCTTTTGCCAGCTCTTCGAATTTGGCGCCGCCCTTGATCTTGGCGATCACGTCGTTCGCTTCGGCTTCGGTCGCCATCATGATGTGACGGACGTGGTATTCCTTGTCGCCGTTCTGGGCCACGAAGCGGTCGTACTCAGCCTTGATGTCGGCGTCCGAAACCGGGTTCTTCTTCATGTAGTCGCCGACCAGCGCGTTGACGATGATGGCCTGGCGTGCGTTCTCGATTTGCGTCTTGACCGCTGCATCTTTACCGAAACCTTGTTTTTCCGCTTCCTGCATCATCACTTCACGGCCGATCAGGTCTTTCTTGATCAGATCGCGCAGTTGTGGCGAGTCAGGCTGCTGGCCTTGAGCGACAACTTGCTTGACCACAGCGTCCACGCGCGAGGTTGGGATGGCTTTGCCATTAACTACGGCAACGTTTTGTGCGAAAGCAGGTACGGCGGCAACGGCGAGAAGTGCAATCAGCAAACTGGCTGGCTTGAAAGTCATTATTAATTCCTGTAAGGGGAAAGTTTTAGCGAAATTGCCTGGGCAGGAGTTGGGTCAGCTATCAGTCTTTGTGTTCAATTATTTTGAAACCGATAGCGACCGTTCCCAGACCAAGCGCTACATCATACTTCGGACGGAGCCAATGCGGTAATGGCCAATGCATGAATTTCTTTATGCATCATATCGTGCACGGAATCATACACGAGTCGATGTCTTGTGACGAGCTTGAGCCCTTCGAATTGTAACGAAACAATTCTAACGTTGTAATGACCCCCACCCGAGGCGGCTCCGGCATGGCCGGCGTGCAGCGCCGAGTCGTCGTCCAGCGTCAGCTCCAGCGGCGCCAGGGCGGCCTGCATGCGGCTGCGCATGCGCTCCATCCGCGTATCGGTCATGCTTGGTCCTTCATGTGGCGCGACAGATAGATTGTCTGGCCGACGATAAACACAAACATGATCGCGGTCGAACCAAACGCTTTAAAGCTGACCCACGAGCTGGTGTCGCCTTTAAACAAAACGAAGGCGACATACCAGTTCAGGAAGCCCATTGCGATAAAGAAGCTGATCCAGGCCAGGTTCAGGCGGGTCCAGATCAAGTCCGGCAATTGGATGATTTCTTCCATCGACTTGCGCATCAGATTCTTTTTAAAGACGAACTCGCTTATCAGCAGGCCCGATGCAAAGAACCAATAGACGATGCTCAACTTCCATTTGATGAAATCTTCGTCGTGCAGGTAAATGGTCAGGCCGCCGAAGAATATAAACATGGCCAGCGAGAACCACAGCACGAAGTCGACCTTGCGTCCGCGCAGCTTGATGTAGCCAATTTGCGCCATCGTTGCCAGGATGCCGACCAGTGTGGCGATGACGATCGGCGCCTGGTCGGGCGTCACCGTGCCGCCGGAGATGATGCTGCTCAGGTAGGTGTTGACGAGGTGTTGTGCCGCGTCGGGATTCCATCCCGACAGCTTGAAGGCAGCGAAGAACAGCAGCAGGGGGATCAGGTCGAACAGAAATTTCATGTTGTCTCGCACGTTAGAGTGGGTCGAAGCGCAGCGAGGCCGAATTGATGCAATAGCGCAATCCGGTTGGAGGAGGACCGTCCGGGAACACATGACCCAGATGGGCGTCGCACACCGCGCAAATGATTTCGGTGCGCAGCATACCATGGGTACGGTCGGTTTTTTCAATGACATTTGCGGGATCGAGCGCTTCGAAGTAGCTCGGCCAGCCGCAACCGGAATCGAATTTGGCGTCGGAACGGAACAGGGGCGTGTCGCAGCAAACGCAGGTGTAGATGCCGTGTTCGTGATGATCCCAGAACTTGCCGGTAAAAGCGCGCTCGGTGGCGGCATGCCGGGTCACTTGATATTCCATAGGGTCCAGCATGGCGCGCCATTCGGCGTCGGATTTCGTTACCTTATTGCTCATGGCTTAGTACTCGCTTAAGAAGAACAGCTTACTTCAAGATGGGATGCCCAGTCAGGCGGCAAGGCGGCGTATTGATCGTGCTCGGGCTGTTCGTCGTATGGGCGCTGCAAAACTGTCAGCAAACGCTCCACTTCAGTAAAGTCCTTGTTTTGTGCTTTTTCAATGGCGACTTGCGCCAGGTAATTGCGCAGCACGTATTTGGGGTTGACCTGGTCCATCGCAAGCTTGCGCTCAGCGTCGTCGCTGGCCTCCGCTTGCAGGCGGGCGCGGTACTGGATGGCCCAGGCGTCGAAGGCCGGGCGGTCGATGAACAGGTCGCGCAGCGGTTCGTCGCCGCTGGCGTCGGCCGACTTCAAACCGCCCAGGCGCCGGAAGAAGAGCGTGAAATCGACGCTGTTGGCTTGCATCAGCGCGAACATGGCGTCAAATAGCGTGCGGTCGGCGTCGCTGTGCCGGGCCAGCGAGGTCAGGCCCAGCTTGGCGTGCAACAACTCGTCCATCTTGGCGGCGAACGCTGGTTGGTAAACGTCGAGCGCGGCCTGGGTTTCGTCCACTTCGCCGATCAGCGGCAGCAGCGCCTGGCCCAGCGCATAGCAATTCCAATGGCCTACCTGTGGCTGGTTGGCGTAGGAATAGCGTCCCTGCTGGTCGGTGTGGTTGCAGATGTGATCGGAATCGAAGGCCTCCATGAAGCCGAACGGGCCGTAATCCAGCGTCAGGCCCAGGATGGACATGTTATCGGTGTTCATCACGCCGTGCATGAAGCCTACCGCCTGCCAGTGGGCGATCATATGCGCGGTGCGGCGCGTGACTTCGGTCAGAAATGCCTTGTAAGGATTGGCTTCCGCGCGCAACTCCGGATAAAACCGCTCGATGACGTAGTCGGCCAGCTGTTTCAGCTCGTCATTCTTGTTGCGGTAGAACCAGTGCTCGAACGAGCCGAAGCGCACGAAGCTGGGCGCCATGCGCACCACCACGGCCGAGGTTTCCGCGGTCTCGCGCATCACGCCCTGGTCCGAACCGGCCACCGACAGCGCGCGCGAGGTCGGGATGCCCAGTCCGTGCATCGCTTCCGAGCACAGGAACTCGCGGATCGACGAGCGCAACACTGCGCGGCCGTCGCCCATGCGCGAGTAGGGCGTCAGGCCGGCGCCTTTCCATTGCAGTTCCATCGGACCTTCAGCGGTGGCGACGTCGCCGAATAGCATGGCGCGGCCGTCGCCCAGCTGGCCGGCCCAGACGCCGAACTGGTGGCCGGAATACACGGCCGCCAGCGGCAGCGCGCGTTCCGGCGCGGCATTGCCCGCCAGGACGTCGAGGCTGTCGGCGACTTGTTCAGGCGTCAGCCCGACCAGCGCAGCGGCCGGCGCGCTGACGGCGACCAGATAGGGCGCCGGCAGCGGGGTGGGCATCAGGCGGGTGTAAAAAGCGGGCGGCAGGGACGCAAAAGAATTGTCCAGCGGCAGTTTGGAGGCAGTAATGGCAGTTCCCGTTTCGGTGTAAGGCCCCGCAGGGCGTGAGCTTGCGATTTTACCGCAGCAAGCGGCTGCTGCGGTGCAGCATCGAAATGCATTGACGGTCGGCGCGCGGGCACACCAAACTCGTTCATACAAAGCCAACTTTCCGGGAGTCCGCCTACATGTATCCACAGAGTCCGCTGATGGGCCAGATGATGAATCAGCCGCTGCTCGTGTCCAGCATCCTGGACTTCGCCGCGCGGCACTATGCCAACAGCGAGATCGTTTCGCAGCGGGTTGAAGGCGACCTGCACCGCTACACCTTCCGCGATTGCCAGCAGCGCGCCAAGCGCCTGGCCAACGCCTTGCACGGGCTGGGCGTGCGGATCGGCGACCGCGTCGCCACGCTGGCCTGGAACGGCTATCGGCATCTGGAAGCCTATTACGGCGTATCCGGCTCCGGCGCCGTGCTGCATACGCTGAATCCGCGCCTGCATCCCGACCAGCTGGCCTACATCTGCAACCATGCCGAAGACCAGTACCTGATGTTCGACTTCTGCTTCCTGCCGCTGGTGGAGGCGTTCGCGCCGCTGTGCAAGGGCGTCAAGGGCTACATCCTGTTCGGCGCTGCCGACCGCATGCCGGCCGAGACGAAAATTCCCAACCTGCTGTGCTACGAGGACCTGATCAACTCCCATTCGCCCGAGTACGAATGGCCGCTGTTCGACGAGAATTCCGCCTGCACGCTGTGCTACACCTCCGGCACCACCGGCAACCCCAAGGGCGCGCTGTATTCGCATCGCTCGACCGTGCTGCACGCCTACGGCTCCGCCATGCCCAACGCGCTCAACGTCTCTTCGCGCGACACGGTGATGCCGGTAGTGCCGATGTTCCACGTGAATGCCTGGGGCTTGCCGTATTCGGTGCCGCTGTCGGGCGCCAAGATGGTGTTCCCCGGCCCGGCGCTGGACGGCAAGTCGGTCTACGAATTGATGGAAAAGGAAAAGGTCACGTTCTCGGCCGGCGTGCCGACCGTGTGGCTGGGCCTGATCAACCACGCGATGCAGAACAAGCTGAAGTTCTCGACCTTCCGTCGCACGGTGATCGGCGGCTCGGCCTGTCCGCCGGCGATGATGAACACGCTGATCGACGAGTTCGACGTCGAGGTGATCCACGCCTGGGGCATGACGGAAATGTCGCCGCTAGGCACGGCCGGCGGCCTGCTGACCAAGCACCTGGAACTGAGCCGGGAAGCGCAGCGCAAGATTTTGCAGAAGCAGGGCCATGCGATTTACGGCGTCGACATGAAGATCGCCGACGACGACGGCAAGGAACTGCCGTGGGACGGCGTCAGCTACGGGCACCTGATGGTCAAGGGGCCGTGGATCATCTCGCGCTACTTCAAGGACGAGGGTGGCGACGTGCTGGAAGACGGCTGGTTCCCGACCGGCGACGTGGCCACCATCGATGCCGACGGCTTCATGCAGATCACCGACCGCAGCAAGGACGTCATCAAGTCCGGCGGCGAGTGGATAGGCACGATCGACCTGGAGAACGTCGCCATGTCGCACCCGGCGGTGATGCAGGCGGCCTGCATCGGCGTCGCCCATCCGAAGTGGGATGAGCGGCCCCTGCTGGTGGTGGTGCTGCGACCTGGCCAGGACCTCAGCCGCGAAGACTTGCTGGCGCACTTCCAGGGCAAGGTCGCCAAGTGGTGGCTGCCGGACGACGTGGTGTTTGCCGAGGCGCTGCCGGTCGGCGGCACCGGCAAGATCCAGAAAAATAAACTGCGCGAGCAGTACCGGGACTATCGGCTGCCGTCTATTTAAGACTGGCCGCCGGCCGGGTGGGTAGCATATTCAAGACGGGGCGATACGCCCCGTTTTCATAGCTACCCGCGCTTCGTAATCGGCCGCTATTGCAAACGATTGCAATTACACCTCATCTCCCACCTTACTTAGCTGGCCCATGCAGGCCAATGCTGAAAGTCGTGGTCTGTTGCGTTAAAAACCCATAGTTGTCTAATTTCTGCGACATCTCCCGCCCTATTCAGAGAAATTTTTGCAAGTTTTATGCAATCGATTGCAAAAGAGCTCTCATCGGATCTACTATGCTTTCTATGGCCGACAGGTGTGTTCGCGCCGAACATGAGGGCTTTCCGCTGTCATGGAGCAATTTTCACACCTTACATACGAAGTTAAAAAAACCAGGAGACATCAATGTCAAACCGTAACAAGGGGGAGACCCATGCCTATCGAGTCAAGCCGATCGCCGCTCTGATTGCATCTTCTTCATTCGCCGCGCTCATTTCAGGACACGTTTATGCGCAAGACGTGCCGTCCAAGGAATCCAATGCGGCAGGCGAGGACAGCAAGTCTTCTGATGTGTTGAACCTGAATCGTGTGGTGGTGACCGGTACCTCGCAGGGCAAGTCGAAGATGCGCAGTTCGGTTTCTGTCACGGATGTCAATCAACAGCAGATCATGGATTTCTCGCCACGGTCCGAAGCCGAGGTGTTGCACCTAATTCCAGGCATCCGTGCCGAAAGCTCCGCCGGGCCCGGGGGCAACTCGAACATCACCGTGCGCGGCTTGCCGATCTCTTCCGGCGGTTCCAAGTTTGTACAGTTGCAGGAAGATGGCCTGCCAGTGGTCGAGTTCGGCGACATGAACTTTGGCAATAACGACTATTTCATCCGCTTTGACAGCAACGTCGATCACATCGAAACGTTGCGTGGTGGATCGGCCGCGACCTTCGCCTCGCATGCGCCTGGTGCGGTGATCAACTACATCAGCAAGACCGGCGAGGAAGAGGGCGGCGCGATCGGCATCACCCGTGGCCTGAACTTCAACGAGACGCGGGTGGATGGCGACGTCGGCGGCAAGTTGAGTCCAACGCTCCGCTACCATGTTGGCGGTTACTTCCGCGACGGTGAGGGGCCGCGTGCCAGCAGTACCAATGCGCTGCATGGCTACCAGCTCAAAGGGAATATGACCAAGACCTTTAATGGCGACAATGGCTACTTCCGCGTGTCATTCAAGGCCCTCAGTGAGAGCGCGCCCACCTATACCAGCATGCCGGCACTGGCCAGCGTCAGCGGCAAGACCGTAACGAGCATGCAAGCCATTCCGGGCATCGACATCCTCAGGGACTCGCAGACCTCGATCTACAATCTGACGATGCCGGTGGTCGGTCCGATCGGCACTGCCGCCGGCGTCGCCGACATATCCAAAGGCATCACGGTCAAGTCGCAGGCCTTGGGCATGGAGTTCAAGAATACCATCGGGGGCGGATTCGTCGTCAGCGACAAATTCAACATTAGCAAGACATCGAGCGCATTCCAGACCCAATTCTGGAGCGCCAATACTTTGGACGGCATGCTGAAAGGCTTCGGCGCAGGCGCTTCCGCCGTCTATTTCAACGGTCCCAGGGCCGGTCAGGCAGTCACTACCGCCAACCTGCAATCGGGCCTGGTGTCGCAAGGCGCGGCGATCAATGAACAGTCGCCCGACATGGGGCACTATGTCAATGACCTGGGCCTGAGCCGCAGTTTCGACGTGGGCAGCGCCAAGCTCAATGCCAAGGCGGGATATTATCGTTCCAAACAGGACATCGTTCAGGTCTGGCAAATCAGCGAACGGCTGATGGAAATCGGTAAAAATGGCGCGATCATCGACGTTAAGGACGGCGCCGGCGCGATGCTGACCACGGCGGGCCTGACTGGCTACAACAATCAGTGGGGTGCTTGCTGCGCACGTGACGTTGACGCCCACTACGTGACGGATGCGCCTTACTTGTCCCTCAATGCGGAGATCGGTTTGTTTGACCTGGAAGGGGCGGTTCGCCATGACTCCGTCCATGCGAGCGGACACTATGCCGGCCCCAAGCAAGTGGCCGGCGGTCTTGACGTGAACCGCGATGGCGTCATCACCGGTGCGGAGCGCAATGTCTATCTGGTCGATAGCGCCAATCCCAGCCCGATCGACTACAAGACAGGCTACACCTCGTATTCCCTGGGCGGCAATTACCGCTTCAGCAAGGACATCAGCATGTTTGCCCGTATCAGCAAGGGCGGGCGGGCGATCGCCGACCGCCTGTTGTTCTCGCCGTTCGTCAACCCGGTCACCGGCAAGCTGGCGGCCGGCCTGGAAGCGCAGGCGGTGGCCACCGTCAAGCAGCAGGAAATGGGCGTCAAAGTGCGCGGCAGGAATGACTGGGGCACTTATGCCTTGTTTGGTACCGTGTTCACCGCAACGGTGGATGAATTCGACTACGACCAGACCCGTACCGTGGGACCCAAGCTCAATGTTGTCGGTACCAAGGCCAACGGTCTGGAGATTGAATCGGTCTTCACATCGGGCAATTTCTCCATCAACGCCAATCTGACCTATACCGAGCTGAAGGTCACCAAGGATCTGGTCGGCACCGCGCAAGGGAACAGCACCGTGGGGAAAGTCCCGGGTGGCGTGCCCAAGCTGCTGTACACGCTGGCGCCGCGCTACAGCATCGGCCCGGTGACGGTGGGGGCGATTATTGTGGGCCAGTCCTATGTCTGGAACGATACCTACAATACGTTCAAGGTCAACGGCCGCAGCATCGTGAACGGATTCGTGAACTACGCGTTGACGGCCGACACCACCCTCAGTGTCAATGCCAGCAATCTGTTCAATAAACTGGCCTCCTCCAGCGGCGTGGGGGGACCCAGCGCCCAAAATATCGTGGAGCTGCGTCCGGAAACAGGCCGGGCAATCAGCATCGCGCTGCGCCATTCGTTCTGAACACGCCGCAGGGGTAATTTTGGCGGCGACGCCGGCACGCTAGTCCAGGAGCAGAGGGCAAGGTCGACGACAGTCATTGTCGTCGACCTTGCCCTTTTTGTTGTTTGCCGGCGGGGTGTGGGGCCATCGGCAGTTCGGGCAGTAACATCAGCATCAGCATCAGCAAGCCCAGGCCGGCCAGCACCGTGCCGGTGGTGAAGATGCTGGCGATGGCGTGGCGATAGATGTCGGCCGTGGCCGTTCGTTCGTGCAGACGTGGTGCAGGGCGGTCCTCAGCTCGTCGGCCAGGGCGATGGCTTCCCTGGGGATGGCGTTCAATATCGGTAGGCTAGCTATCTATCTCAAGCCATGCCCGGCCGGGTTGGTAACAAAATTAAAACTCAGCTCGAAGTCCGAGTATGACATTTCATACTCGGGCGCCGGCGCCTGGCCCCACACAATTCAAAAGAACCTCATGTAATCAATGGTTTGGATCGATTGTCCGGCCTGCCATTCCCATGGCACGGATAGTGCTATCTCTGTTGTGAAAAGTTTATTCGATGACGGCCATCCGCCTCGAAGCGCTTTTTATACAAATAAAACGGAGACAAAGAAAAATGAACAAAGTAATTCCCGCCCGAACGCGCAGGCCAGTTTCATGACCTGAGCGCCGGCACCGCCAGTCTGGCGGCGCCGCTTGCGCGCCACTCATCGCTAACTTCACGGCTGACCGAGCCCGGACCTTGCTCCCGCAGGTCCGGCGGGTATCGCTGCACCCTCGATTTTCCGGGTGCGGCGTTCCCGTGTGCCCGGTCGCGTGGTTCTACCTTTCGCACAAACTTATTGGATCTTTTATGAAAGCATCATTAGTAGCTGGTCTCTTGCTCGCCTCCGCCTCCGCCGCCGGCGCCGCCTCGGCGCAATCCGGCGTCACCGTCTACGGCATACTGGACGCGGGCATCGCCCGCGAAACAGGGGGCGCCGGTGGCGCGGTCACCAAGCTGGCCAGTGGCGTGCAGTCCGGCAGCCGGCTGGGCTTCAAGGGGCAGGAGGACCTGGGCAATGGCATGAACGCCCACTTCGTGCTGGAGAACGGGCTCGATCTCGACACCGGCAAGGCGCGCCAGAACGGCGCCTTGTTCGGCCGCCATGCCTATGTCGGCCTGACTACCAGCGCCGGTACCGTCAACCTGGGCCGTCAATGCAACCCGATCTTCATCGCGCTGGACGGCATCGACCCCTTTGAAACCGGCTATACCGGCGCCGCCACCAATCTGATGAGCATCGGCACGGCACGCACCAACAACACCATCAGCTATGCAACGCCCCAGCTGAACGGCTTGTCGGCCACCGTGATGTATGGTTTGGGCGAACAGGCCGGCGATAGCAGCTTGGGCCGTACCATCGCTTTTTCCATCGACTACGCGGCGGGCCCGCTGGTGGCAACCTTGGCATATGACAGCCTGAAGCTCACTTCCTTCAATACGATGAAAGCGGTCCTGCTGGGCGCGAGCTACAACTTCGGCCCCGCGACGGTGCACGCCGCGTTTGAAACCGAAAAGGACGACGTCGGCGGCGATTTCCGCGACTTCCTGCTGGGCGCGTCGGCGCCGTTCGGACAAGGCAAGTTGCTGGCCTCGTATGTGAAAAAGCAGGACCGTTCCGCGACCCAGCGGGGTGGAAGACAGTTTGCGGTGGGCTATATCCACACGCTGTCCAAACGCACCAACCTCTACAGCTCATTCGGCACCATCCGCAACGAGCTGGCCGCCACCAATGTGGTGGGCGATGCCTCCAGCGGCGGCAGCGCGCCGGCTGCAGGAGATGGATCGCGAGCACTGGCGGTCGGAATCCGGCATAAGTTCTGACATTTCGGCGAATAAAACCCACAAAGCAGCACCGGGGTTTGAACCGTTTCGGGATCGGACCCCATCCCCCTAATCTTTCTTGGAGACTCTATGTACGTTCCTATTTCCTCCCGTTTGTTGTCCGCGCTGTGCGCCTTGGCGTTGCTGGCCGGGGCCGTTCCTGCGGTGCGCGCCGCTGACGCCGCGCCATCGGCCCACGTCACCATCCTGGCCACCGGCGGCACCATCGCCGGCAGCGGCGCCACCAGCACCACCACGGTCGGCTACACCGCCGCCACGGTCGGTGTCGAGCGCCTGATCCAGGCCGTGCCGGAACTGGCCAAGGTGGCCCAGGTCAAAGGTGAGCAAGTGTTCCAGATCGCCAGCGAAAACATGAGCAACGAGCATTGGCTGACCCTGGCCAAGCGCGTCAACGTGCTGTTGGCCCAGCCCGATGTCGACGGCATCGTGATCACCCACGGCACCGACACGCTGGAAGAAACCGCTTACTTCCTGGACCTGGTCGTCAAGAGCAAGAAGCCGGTCGTGCTGGTCGGCGCCATGCGTCCGGGCACCGCGCTGTCGGCCGACGGTCCGATCAACCTGTACAACGCCGTGCTGCTGGCCGCCAGCCAGGAAGCCGTCGGCAAGGGCGTGCTGGTCGCGATGAACGACCAGATCCACGGCGCCCGCGACGTCACCAAGACCAACACCTCGACCCCGGACAGCTTCAAGACGCCGGAACTGGGCATGCTGGGCTACTTCCAGGGCAACAAGCCTTACTTCTACCACGCGTCGACCCGCAAGCACACGGTCGACACCGAGTTCGACATCAGCAAGCTGGACGTGCTGCCGCAGGTCGACATCGTCTACGGCTACGCCAACGTCAGCCCGGTCGCGCTGAACGCATTGGTGGCCGCAGGCGCCAAGGGCATCATCCACGCCGGCGTCGGCGACGGCAGCCTTGCATCGAAAGTCTTGCCTTCGCTGACGGCGGCCCGCAAGCAAGGCGTGCTGATCGTGCGCTCGGCCCGCGTCGGCCAGGGCATCGTGGCCCGCAACGGCGAAGCCAACGACGATGAGCTGGACTTTGTGGTCTCCGATACGCTGAACCCGCAAAAAGCCCGCATCCTGCTGATGCTGGCGCTGACCAAGACCAGCGACAGCAAGGCAATCCAGCGCATGTTCTACAGCTACTGAAACGGGTCGAAAAAAAAGCCCGGCGAACCGGGCTGAGGGAGGAGGCCCGCTGTTACTTGAGGGCGCCGAACACCTTGCCGATCAGCTTGCTACCGGCGCCGAGCGGATCGGCGCGGATGGCCTTTTCTTCCTCGCCTATCATCGTGTACAGGCCGTCCAGCGCGCGCTGGGTCACGTAGCCTTCGACCGTGGTCTGTTCCTTGGCCAGCACGCCCAGCTTGGGCGCCATCGCCATCGCGGTGTTGTACTTGTTGGCCAGGTCGGAGCGGTCGGTGACCTTTTTCACGATCGGCAGGAACTGCAGCGCCAGTTTCGGCGCGGTCTTCTCGCGGAAGAAATCGGTCACCGAGGTGTCGCCGCCGGTCAGGATGTTCTTGGCGTCGGTGACGCTCATGGACTTGACGGCGTCCAGCAGCAGCGGCTTGGCCAGCGGCACCGCCGCCTCGGCCGCGTGGTTCATCTGCAGCACCAGCTCGTCGAGCTGCTGGCCCTTGCCGGTCATCTTCAGCAGCGGGCGCGCCTGCTCGAGGATCTTCGGCAGCGGGATGCGCACCTTCTCATTGTTGAGGAAACCGTTCTCCGCGCCGAGCTTGGCGACCGCCAGCGACGAGCCCTTGTCCAGTGCCGCCTTGAGTCCGCCGGTGGCGTCCTGGTTGCTCAGGTCGGCGAGCGAAAGCGCATAGGCGCTGGCCGCGACCAGGGTCAGGGGCAGCAGCAGGGCGATCGAGCGGCGGGAAATGTGCATGGTAAAACCTTATAAGTTGGCCAGGCCGGCGGCCGCCGGCAAGCCGCTACTTTACCGCAGTGCCGCTCACGCCGCCAGCGCCGGCCTCTGGCCAAAAAGCGGTTTCTCCGCAATCGAAAGCGCTGTCCGAAGCGGCAAGTTTGCATGGCTGCCCGCCGGGCCATCCTGTACCATGCGATAAGGTCAATAAAAAAATAATACGACCGTTCTTTTATGCGGTATAGTGAGTGGGCTGACGATCTTATTAAAGCTCCACTAAAACATAAGGAAGAGACATGACTGCTGAATATCAAGTCCGCGGCACGGTTGCCGTCATCACGCTGAACAATCCGCCGGTCAACGGCCTGGGCCTGGCCACCCGCACAGCGGCGGTCAAGGGCATCCAGCAGGCGCTGGCGGACGACGCCGTCAAAGCCATCGTCATCACCGGCGCCGGCAAGGCCTTCTCGGGCGGCGCCGACATCAAGGAATTCAATTCGCCGAAGGCGCTGGCCGAGCCCAGCCTGCACACGCTGATCGCCACCGCCGAAAGCTCGACCAAGCCGGTGGTGGCCGCCATCCACACCGTCTGCATGGGCGGCGGGCTGGAGCTGTCGCTGGGCTGCCACTACCGCGTGGCGATGCCGGGCGCGCAGATCGCGCTGCCGGAAGTCAAGCTGGGCCTGCTGCCGGGCGCCGGCGGCACGCAGCGCCTGCCGCGCGTGCTGGGCCTGGAGATGGCGTTGAACATGATCGTTTCCGGCACGCCGGTACTGTCCGACAAGCTGGCCGACACCGCGCTGTTCGACGCCGTGTTCGCCGCCGATGCCGACCTGGTCGCCTCGGCCGTGGCCTTTGCCGTAACCATCGCCGATGCGCGTCCGCTGCCGAAAGTGCGCGACCGCAAAGTCGACTACCCGAACCACGAAGCCTTCCTGCAATTCTCGCGCAACACCGTCAAGGCCATGTCCGGCCCGTTCCCGGCGCCGCTGGAGTGCGTGGAAACGGTGGCCGCCTCGGTCACGATGAAATTCGAAGACGGCATGAAGTTCGAGCGCGAACGCTTCCTGCACCTGATCCAGACCACCGAATCGAAAGCGCTGCGCCACGCCTTCTTCGCCGAGCGCGTCGCCAGCAAGGTGCCGGACGTCCCGGCCGATACGCCGGTGCGCGCCATCAAGCAGGCCGCCGTGATCGGCGCCGGCACCATGGGCGGCGGCATCGCCATGAACTTCCTGAACGCCGGCATCCCGGTGGTCATGCTGGAAACCAGGCAGGAGGCGCTGGACAAGGGCTTGGCGACGATCCGCAAGAACTACGAAAACACCATGAAAAAGGGCAAGCTGACGCAGGAGAAGTTCGACCAGCGCATGGCCCTGGTCAGCGGCACGCTGGCGTATGAGGACATCGGCCAGGCCGATATCGTGGTCGAGGCCGTGTTCGAGGAGATGGGCGTCAAGGAAGCCGTGTTCCGCAAGCTGGACGAAGTGATGAAGCCGGGCGCCATCCTGGCCTCCAACACCTCGACTTTGGACCTGAACCAGATCGCCGGCTTCACCAAGCGTCCGCAGGACGTGATCGGCACCCACTTCTTCAGCCCCGCCAACGTGATGAAGCTGCTGGAAATCGTGCGCGGCGCGCAGACCGGCAAGGACGTGCTGGCCACCGCGCTGGCGCTGTCGAAAAAACTCAGGAAGACCGGCGTGGTGTCGGGCGTGTGCGACGGCTTCATCGGCAACCGCATGATCGAGCAGTACAGCCGCCAGGCCGGCTTCCTGCTGGAGGAGGGCGCCTTGCCGGAGCAGGTCGACAAGGCGGTCGAGAAGTTCGGCTTCGCCATGGGGCCGTTCCGCATGGGCGACCTGGCCGGCAACGACATCGGCTGGGCCATCCGCAAGCGTCGCTACGTGGAGAAGCCGGAAATCAGCTACTCCAAGACCGCCGACCTGCTGTGCGAGATGGGCCGCTACGGCCAGAAAACCGGCGCCGGCTGGTACGACTACAAGGCGGGCGACCGCAAGGCCTATCCGAACGAACAGGTCGACGCCATGATCGTGCAGCACTCGGCCGACATCGGCGTGGCGCGCCGCAAGATCAGCGACCAGGAGATCGTCGAACGCCTGGTGTACTCGATGGTCAACGAAGCGGCCCACATCCTGGAAGAGGGCATCGCCCTGCGCGCCTCGGACATCGACATGGTCTACCTGACCGGTTATGGCTTCCCGCTGTTCCGCGGCGGCCCGATGTTCTACGCCGACACGGTGGGCTTGCCGAACGTGCTGGCGGCGATCAACAAGTACGCCCAGGGCCACCAGGGCAGCGCCTGGAAACCGGCGCCGCTGCTGGTCAAGCTGGCCGACGAGGGCAAGGGCTTCAATAGTTGATGTGGGGGAAAACTCACACCTCCAAAAAAATTTTCCGGGGTGTGAGTTTTTTCAAAAATATGTACTATACTTTCCACATAGCATCAAACAAACCTTCGAAGCCCTAAAAAACGGTTCGGGTTGCAGCGTGAGCAGCACGTTACTAACCAGCGTTTTTCTGGAGGCAGACATGAAGCGTGTCATATCTCGCCCGTAGAGGCGGAGTCCAATAGTTCCTCGATACTTTGCAATGCGTAGCCAGCCTTTGAGCTGTGCCGGGCAGCTTGGCGTCGATATCAGATACCGGTAAGAAGTTCGATAAGATTCACGCTTTCTCGTTTAAGCGCCTGGGCCGCCATTTTTGGCGGTTTTTTTTATTGGCGCTGCGTGACGGTCAGCACGGGCGCGTCGGGCGTGGCGACGTTGAGCGCGAAGGTGTAGGTGCCGGCTTGCGGCGTGTCGAACCACAGGTCGCGGCCGGCCCAGGCCAGCGGCTGCGCCTTGTCGGCCAGCAGCTTGCCTTGCTGGTCGTCCCGGCCCAGTTCGACCATACGAAAATCCTGCGAGCCGACCCTGAACCGGCTCACCCCCTTGGGCAGCGCGACGTCGACGCTGAAGACGCCGGCCTCCACCTGCTTCAACGGCGTGGCCGTGGTCCACTTGTTCATCGTGCCGCGCAGGTACAGCGGTTCCTTGCTCAACTCGGCCACGGTGGCCGGCGCCGAGGGCTGGAATTCGATCAGCGTGTCGTCCGGCCAGCTGCTGTCGCGCAGCGGCATGGTGAAGTACTTCTGGCGCCGCCCCGCCGAGATCAGCTGCCGCCGCGCGCCGTGCACCAGCGTCACGCTGTCCGACGGCCATGGCGCCGAGGTGCCGTAGTGGATCCTGGACGACATGCACCAGTCGCCGCCGCCCAGCGCGGCGGTGGCGAGGGCCCGCAGCGCGAAATTGATTTCCTTTTTTGCGATGGCAATCATCACTTCGCATTCGAGCCGGATATCGCCCAGCCTGCGCATATCGGCCGGCACGCCGGCGCTCTTGATTTCCGGCGTGCCGCTGAAGGTGCCGCTCTTGCGGTTGAGGATGATGTCGGCGTCGCTGTCATCGGCCGCCTGGCTGCGCGGCAGCACGAAGCCGCCGTCGGCGCCGACCGGCACGGCGATGCTGGTGTCGCCGCCGGCGATGCGCAAGGTGATGCCGTTGATGAACACGCCCGGCTGCCGCGGCTTGAGAATGAAGCGCAAGGTGTCGGCATCCGGTGCCCGCTTGCGGCCGTGCTCGAACGCGTCCAGGCCGGCCAGCATATTGCGATACGAGCGCAGCTCCGGATTCCTGATGCCGCTGACCTCGACCGCCTGGACCTCTTCGGCCGGCGTTTCCTGCGCGCCGGCGCCGCCAAGGTGGAGGAACATCAGGCTGGCTATCGTCAATCGGATCATGGCGTTCGGCGTGTTATTTTTGATAAGCCAGACTATAGCGCAAAAGGCGTGCACAGGGCGGGTCCTGTTTTTTCGGCTTTTACTAAACCCCGATAACCACTACTACCCAGCGCTAACCATCGATATTTCGTGCGACCCCGCGCTATTTTCGGAACTAAAAACTACTAACCACCTCTAACGAATACAGGCAAAAAAATATAGCGGCGTTTAGCATTCAGCACGGCATTTTTAGTAAGCGATAGCGCGCTGTAGTACTGGTCAGTAGTGGTCGGCAGCGGCAACCGCAATGCCTGCACGGGCACCAGCGAGGCCACCGCAAGATCAGGATATGCAGCCGCCGCGTAGCCCTAAAGCGTGAGGAACAAAAAAAATAGCCGCCATCGCTGGCGGCTATTTCAGGCTAAGCAAGGCGGCTTAGTCGTTGGCGTAGATGTTGTTGTCCTTGGTTTCGCTGACGAACAGCGCGCCGATCACGGCCGTGATCAGGGCGATGATGATCGGATACCACAGGCCGTAGTAGATGTCGCCCTTGAACGCCACCAGCGCGAACGAGATGGTCGGCAGCAAACCGCCGAACCAGCCGTTACCGATGTGGTAAGGCAGGGACATCGAGGTGTAGCGGATGCGGGTAGGGAACATCTCCACCAGCATGGCGGCAATCGGACCGTACACCATGGTCACATACAGCACCAGGATGAACAGCACCGCCACCACCATCGGCTTGTTGATCTGCGTTTCGTCAGCCTTGGCTGGATAGCCCGCGGCCTTGATGGCGCCGCCGACTTCCTTCTTCAGCGCGGCTTCAGCGTCCTTGCTGGCCTTGTCGAAGTTCAGGCCGTCAGGCGTCATGGTGGCGGTGAAGGCGGTGATTTCCTTGTCGCCCACCTTGATCTTGGCGACGGTGCCGGACGGCGCATCTTGCGTGGTGTAGTTCACCGAAGCGTTCGACAGCATGCCGGCGGCGATGTCGCACGACGAAGGGAATTTCTTGGTCGCGGTCGGGTTGAACAGGAAGTGGCACGATGCCGGATCGGCGATCACCACCACTGGCGAGTTCTTCAGTGCCGTTTCCAGCGCCGGATTGCCGTAGTGGGTCAGCGCGCCGAACAGCGGGAAGTAGGTCACCGCGGCCAGCACGCAGCCGCCCAGGATGATCCACTTGCGGCCGATCTTGTCCGACAGGATGCCGAAGAAGATGAAGAACGGCGTCGCCAGTGCCAGCGACAGGGCGGTCATGATGTTGGCGCTGGCGCCGTCGATCTTCAGCACCTGGGTCATGAAGAACAGCGCGTAGAACTGGCCGGTGTACCACACCACCGCCTGGCCCATGGTCAGGCCGACCAGCGCCAGGATCACGACTTTCAGGTTGCGCCACTGGCCGAAGGCTTCGCTCAGCGGTGCTTTCGAGGTCCTGCCTTCGGCCTTCATCTTGGCGAAGGCCGGCGACTCGTTCATCGACAGGCGGATCCACACCGAAACACCAAGCAGCAGCACCGATACCAGGAACGGCACGCGCCAGCCCCAGGCAGCGAACTCTTCTTCGCCGATGGCGGTGCGGGTGCCGAGAATCACCAGCAGCGACAGGAACAGACCCAGCGTGGCGGTGGTCTGGATCCACGAGGTGAACGAACCGCGCTTGTCGTGCGGCGCATGCTCGGCCACGTAGGTGGCCGCGCCGCCGTACTCGCCGCCCAGCGCCAGGCCTTGCAGAATGCGCAGCGAGACCAGGATGATCGGCGCCGTGATGCCTATCGCCGCATAGCCGGGTAGCAGGCCGACAATGAAGGTCGAGGCGCCCATGATCAGGATGGTGATCAGGAAGGTGTATTTACGGCCGATCATGTCGCCGAGGCGGCCGAACACCAGCGCGCCGAACGGGCGCACAATGAAACCGGCGGCAAACGCCAGCAGTGCGAAAATAAAGGTGGTGGTCGGTTCGCCGATGAAGAACTGCTTGGCGATGATCGGCGCGAGCGAACCGTACAGATAGAAATCGTACCATTCGAAAACCGTGCCCAGCGAGGATGCAAAGATCACCTTGCGTTCCTCCGGCGTGATCGCGCCGGACTTGGGCAGGTTGCGCGGATCGGCAGTGCCTGATGTTGTCGTCATTTTTATCTCCTGTAATTTTTTTGGATTTCCCCAGCCGAGATAGTTACATTTTCGTCAGCTTGAGCGCAGTGTGCATCGCGAACCTTACGCAAAGCTTGCTCCAAACTTACGCGAAACTTACTTGAATAATTTGCGAACGACCGTACTAAAATATGCTATTCTGGTTTCACTAAAAACACCCACTCATAGGAGACTTTCATGATCGACGCCGTCATTGTTTCAACCGCCCGTACTGGTTTGGCCAAGTCGTGGAAAGGCGCGTTCAACATGACGCACGGCGCCACCCTGGGCGGCCATGCGCTGCAGGCGGCGATCAGCCGCGCGGGCATCGAGGCGGGCGAAGTGGAAGACGTGCTGGTCGGCTGCGCCAATCCCGAGGGCGCCACTGGCGGCAACATCGCGCGCCAGATCGCCATCCGCGGCGGCTGCCCGGTCACCACCGGCGGCATGACCATCAACCGCTTCTGCTCGTCCGGCCTGCAGACCATCGCCAGCGCGGCCCAGCGCATCATCGCCGGCGAAGGCGACATCTACGCCGCCGGCGGCGTGGAATCGATCTCCTGCGTGCAGCAGGAAATGAATATGCACATGTACAAGGAAGTCTGGCTGTCGCAGCACAAGCCGGAAATCTACTGGCCGATGCTGCAGACGGCGGAAACCGTGGCCAAGCGCTACAACATCAGCCGCGAGCGCCAGGACGAATACGGCGTGCAGAGCCAGCAGCGCGCCGCCGCCGCCCAGGCGGCCGGCCGCTTCGATGCCGAAATTGTGCCGATGACCACCACCATGGGCGTGGCCGACAAGGCCAGCGGCATGCTGCTGACCAGGGAAGTGACGATCTCGGCCGATGAAGGCATCCGCGCCGATACGACCTATGAAGCGGTCTCGAAAATCCGCAGCGCGGTGCCGGGCGGCGTCATCAGCGCCGGCAATGCCAGCCAGTTCTCGGACGGCGCCTCGATGGCCATCGTGATGAGCGCGCAGACCGCCGCCGCCAAGGGCTTGCAGCCGCTGGGCATCTTCCGCGGCTTCGCCGTCGCCGGTTGCGAACCGGACGAGATGGGCATCGGCCCGGTGTTCGCGATTCCCAAGCTGCTGAAGAAGGCCGGTCTGAAGGTCGAGGACATCGGCCTGTGGGAGCTGAACGAAGCCTTCGCCGTGCAGGTGCTGTACTGCGCCGACACGCTGGGCATCCCGCTGGACCGCCTCAACGTGAACGGCGGCGCGATCGCCGTCGGCCACCCGTACGGCGTGTCGGGCGCGCGCCTGACCGGCCATGCGCTGCTGGAAGGCAAGCGCCGTGGCGTCAAATATGTGGTCGTCACCATGTGCATCGGTGGCGGCCAGGGAGCGGCGGGCCTGTTCGAAGTGGTGTAAGCCATGCCGTCCTTCCTGCTGTCGCGCCGCGACCTCGCCTTCATGCTGTACGAATGGCTGGATGCGGAGGCGCTGACCCGGCGCGCCCGCTTCCAGGACCACAACCGCGAAACCTTCGATGCCGCCCTCGATACGGCCGAGCAGCTCGCCACCGGGCTGTTCGCGCCGCACAACAAGAAAGGCGATAGCGAGGAGGCGCGCGCCGTGCAAGGCGAGCGCTGCCTCAGCGTCGAACTCATCCCGGAGGTGAAGACGGCGCTGGACGCCTTCTGTGCCGCCGGCCTGATGGCGGCCGGCCAGGACTACGAGCACGGCGGCATGCAGCTGCCTGTGGTGATGCAGAAGGCGCTGTCGGCGTACTTCACCGCGGCCAACGTCTCCACCAGCGCCTACACCTTCCTGACCATGAGCGGGGCCAACACCCTGCTCAAGAGCGGCACGCCGGAACAGGTGCGGCGCTACGCCGAACCGATGTTCGCCGGGCGTTTCTTTGGCACCATGTGCCTGTCGGAGCCGCAGGCCGGGTCCAGCCTGTCCGACATCGTCAGCCGCGCCGTGCCCGATCCGCAGCCCGGCCTCGACGGCGAGCGCCAGTTCCGCCTGAGCGGCAACAAGATGTGGATCTCGGCCGGCGAGCACGAACTGTCGGACAACATCGTCCACCTGGTGCTGGCCAAGATCCCCGGCCCGGACGGCAAGCTGATTCCCGGCGTCAAAGGCATCTCGCTGTTCGTCGTGCCCAAGTTCCTGGTCCACGAAGACGGCAGCCTCGGCGAGCGCAACGACGTCGTGCTGGCCGGCCTGAACCACAAGATGGGCAACCGCGGCACCAGCAACTGCCTGCTCAACTTCGGCGAAGGCAAGTTCCAGCCGCAAGGCCAGGGCGGCGCCATCGGCTACCTGGTCGGCCAGCCGCACCAGGGCCTGGCCAATATGTTCCACATGATGAACGAGGCGCGCATCGCCGTCGGCCTGGGCGCCGCGGTGCTCGGCTACACCGGCTACCTGCACGCGCTGGACTACGCCCGCAACCGCCCGCAAGGCCGCCATCCCGCGCAAAAAGATCCGGCCCAGCCGCAACTGCCGATCATCGAGCACACCGACGTGCGGCGCATGCTGCTGGCGCAGAAGGCCTATGTCGAAGGCGGCCTCGGCCTGGTGCTGTACAGCGCCCGCCTGGTCGACGAGCAGCACAGCGCCGAAACGCCGGAAGCGCGCGAGCATGCGGGCCGTTTGCTGGACTTCCTGACGCCGATCACCAAATCCTGGCCGTCGCAATGGTGCGTGGAGGCCAACAGCCTGGCGATCCAGGTGCACGGCGGCTACGGCTACACGCGGGAATACAACGTCGAGCAGTTCTACCGCGACAACCGCCTGAACGCCATCCACGAAGGCACCCACGGCATCCACGGCCTCGACCTGCTGGGCCGCAAGGCCAGCATGCAGGACGGCGCGCTGTTCAAAGCCTTCGGCGCCGAGCTGCGCAAGACGGTACGCAAGGTGCGCGGCAGCGTCGGCGCGCCAGATGCGCTGCCGGCCGGGCTATCGGAGTTGGCCGGCATCGGCAAGGAGCTGCTGGCGCACGCCGATGCATTGGATGCCGCTTGGCAAGCAGTGGAACTCGTCACGCAAAAGCTGTATGCTGCCGGCGACCTGAATAAAACCCTGGCCAACGCCAGCCTGTACCTCGAAGCGGTCGGCCACGTGGTGGTCGCCTGGATCTGGTTGCAGCAGGCCTTGCTGGCCGCCGCCGGCTTGGAAGCCGGCGATGCCGATTTCTATCGCGGCAAGCTGCAAGCCTGCCGCTACTTCTTCCGCTGGGAACTGCCGAAAGTCGAACAGCAGCTGGAACTGCTGGCCAGCATAGACACCACCACGCTCGACATGCGCGACGCGTGGTTTTAAACAAGCGATAACCAAAGCGAGACCAGATGATCAAGCACATCGTAATGTGGAAATTGAAGGACCATGCCGAAGGCGCCGACCGCGCCACCAACGCGGCCAGGATGAAGGCGCTGCTGGACGCTTGCGTCGGCCTGGTGCCCGGCCTGCTGAAGCTGGAGGCCGTCGTGGCCCAGCCCGGCCTGGAAGCGACTTATGACGTGATGCTGTACTCCGAATTCACCGACAAGGCCGCGCTGGACGAATACCAGAACCATCCCGACCACGTGGCCATGAAGCCTTTCTTCGTCGCGGTGCGCGATGCGCGCCAATGCATGGACTACGAAATCTAACAGTTAAGGACACCCGCAATGCGTACAACTCAAGAATTGTTTTCCCTGGCCGGCAAGACCGCGCTGATCACCGGCGGTTCGCGCGGCCTGGGCCTGCAAATGGCGCTGGCGCTGGGCGAGCAGGGCGCCAGGGTGGTCATCTCCTCGCGCAAGCAGGCGGAACTGGATGAAGCGGTGGCCTTCCTGAGCGGCCACGGCATCAGCGCCCACGCCATCGCCGCCGACCTGTCGCAGGACGCGCATGCGGACGCGCTGGTGACGGCCGCGCTGGCCCAGCTCGGCCATATCGACATCCTCATCAACAACGCCGGCGCCAGCTGGGGCGCGCCCGCCGAAGACCATCCGCTCGAAGCATGGGACAAGGTGATGAACCTGAACATCCGCAGCATCTTCGTGGTGTCGCAGCTGGTCGGCAAGCGCTCGATGATTCCGCGCGGCTACGGCCGCATCATCAACATCGCCTCGATCGCCGGCCTGGCCGGCAATCCGCCGGGCACCATGCAGACCATCGCCTACAACACCTCGAAAGGCGCGCTGGTCAACTTTACGCGCACGCTGGCGGGCGAGTGGGGCCGTCACGGCATCACCGTCAACGCGCTGGCGCCGGGCTTCTTCCCGTCGAAGATGACCAAGGGCCTGCTGGAAAAACTGGGGCCGGACGAGCTGTCCAAGGACGCGCCGCTGGGCCGCCTGGGCGACGACGAAGACCTGAAAGGCGCGGCGGTGCTGTTCGCCTCCGACGCCGGCAAGCACATCACCGGCCAGATCCTGGCGGTGGACGGCGGCGTGTCGGCGGTTTGACCATGACCGCGCTACCCAAGACTTACCAGCGCATCGTGATGGCGGCGCGTCCGCGCGGCCCGGTGGCGGCGGAGAACTTCCGGCTGGAGACGGTGGACGTGCCCGAGCTGGCCGACGGCGAGGTGCTGATCCGCAATCACTATCTGTCGCTGGACCCGTACATGCGCGGGCGCATGAGCGCGGCCAAGAGCTACGCCACCTCGCAAGCGCTGGACGAGACCATGATAGGCGGCACCGTGGGCCAGGTGCTGGCATCGCGCAACGACTATTTCAAGGTTGGCGATGCCGTCGGCGGCATGCTGGGCTGGGCCGAGATGGGCGTGTCCGACGGCGTGCTGCTGCGCAAGCTCGACACCACGCGCATTCCTTTGTCGGCCTATCTGGGCGTGGTCGGCATGCCGGGCATGGCGGCCTGGTACGGCTTCCATCAAATCCTGGAAGCGGGCGCCGGCGATACGGTGCTGGTGTCGGCGGCCAGCGGCGCGGTCGGCAGCGTGGTCGGGCAACTGGCCCGGTTGCGGGGCTGCCATGTGGTCGGCATCGCCGGCGGGCCGGAGAAGTGCGAGTACGTCGTCCAGCAGCTGGGCTTCGATGCCTGTGTCGACTACAAGGCCGGCAATCTGGAGGCCGACCTGGCCGCCGCCACGCCGGACGGCGTCGATGCGATCTTTGAAAACGTCGGCGGCGCCTGCCTGGACGCGGCGCTGGCGCGCACCAATCCCTACGCCCGCGTGGCGCTGTGCGGCCTGATCGCCGGCTTCAACGGCCAGGAAATGCCGATCAAGAATTCGCGCCTGCTGCTGATCAACCGCCTGATGCTGCGCGGCTTCATCGTCACCGAGCATATGGAATTCTGGCAGCAGGGCTTGCAGGAGCTCGCTGTGCTGGTCGCCAATCACCAGATCAAATACCGGGAATCGGTAGCGGACGGCCTCGCGGCCGCGCCGCAAGCATTCATGGGCCTGCTGCAAGGGCGGAACTTCGGCAAACAACTGGTCAAACTCACCTAATGAAAACATTCAAAGACAAGGTCGTCGTCATCACCGGCGGCGCAAGTGGTTTGGGCCGTGAATTCGCCAATGTGGCGGCGCGCGAGGGCATGAAGCTGGTGCTGGCCGACGTGCAGGGCGATGCGCTGCAACGCGCCGTCGACGAGCTGACGGCGCAGGGCGCCAGCGTGATCGCCCGCCTGTGCGACGTGCGCAAGGGCGAGCAAGTGCAGGCGCTGGCCGAAGCGGCCGTGGCGAAATTCGGCGCCGTGCATCTGCTGTTCAACAACGCCGGCGTCGGCTCCGGCGGCCTGATCTGGGAAAACACCGAGGCCGATTGGGAATGGGTGATGGGTGTGAACGTCTGGGGCGTGATCCACGGCGTGCGCATCTTCACCAAGCTGATGCTGGAGTCGGCCAGGAACGATCCGTCGTTCGAAGGCCACATCGTCAACACGGCGTCGATGGCGGGCCTGCTGAACGCGCCGGCGATGGGCGTGTACAACGTCTCCAAGCATGCGGTGGTGTCATTGTCGGAGACTTTGTACCAGGATCTGCAACTGGTCGGCGCGCCGATCGGGGCGTCGGTGCTGTGCCCGTATTTCGTGCCGACCGGGATCAGCCAGTCGCACCGCAACCGACCCGAGGACGTGCGCATGACGCAGGGCCCGACCGCCAGCCAGCTGGCGGCGCAAGCGATGACGGACAAGGCGGTATCGTCCGGCAAAGTGTCGGCCCCGGACGTGGCGGAGATCACCTTCAAGGCCATCGCCAACGGCGACTTCTACATCTACTCGCACCCGGGCGCGCTGGCCGGGGTGCAGGAACGCATGGAACACATCGTCGCCGGCACCAATCCCGGCGATCCGTATGCCGCCACGCCGCATGTGCGCGAAGCGCTGCGGGCCAAGATGAAGCTGGCCTGACGCCTATTTGGGGAAAACGATAATGGCCTGGGCATCGTCCGGTGCCGTTTGGTCCTGATCGCTCGCCGGCCGTTTGCGGCGGTCCTCCTGTCCAGACCGCCGGCTGAGGTTGTCGCCGCGCAGGCGCCATTCGCGATGCGGTATCGCCGGCGTGATCTGTGGCGCCATCAGCCGCGCAGACTCTTTGCGCATCACCTCGTAGCATTCGCAGACGTGTTGTTCAAGCCCGATCCGCGTCAACACGCGGATGCGGCCGCGCCGGCAGCTTATCAGCCCCAGCGCCTGCAGGCGGCGGGCCGCTTCGGTGATGCCTTCGCGCCGCACGCCCAAGATCGTCCCCAGTGCCTCCTGCGTCACCACCAGCTCGCTGGTATTCGAATGGTCCAGTGTTTGCAGCAGCCAGCGGCACAGGCGCTGCGTGGTCGAATGATGGCTGTTGCAGACCGCAGTTTGCGACATCTGAGTCATCAACCCTTGCGTATAGCGCAACAATCGATCGAACAGCGGCCCCTTGCGATGAAACTCCTCCAGCAAGCGGTTCGCCCACAAGCGGTAACCGTAACCTGCGCTGTGCACGACCGCCCGGTTGGGCGTGGTGGCGCCGCCCATGAACAACGATACGCCTAGCAACCTTCGTTGCCGACACTGGCAATTTCCGAGGCGCCGCCATCTTCCAACTCATATTGAATGGAGACGATGGCCGTGGTCGGGAAATAGACGTACATCAATTGTCCCCCGCAGTGATACAAGATGTCGCCCTGGGCTAGGCATATCAGTTCCAGATGCGGCGACAGGCGGCCGAACTCCGCGTCGCTCAGCGTTGCCAGCAGCCGGTTTTGACTAAACGCTGCGGTATTCATGGATTCCTCGAATGTCGTATTGCTATGAAAATGCTCATAGCCAAGGCTGGCAGCATTCGGCGCGCTGGTCTGTGGCCTGGCATACATGCATTGTGGAAATAATGATGCAAAAAAGCTACGCCCAATAGTTGTGTGCGGAAACCCACAGAACGACATCGCCGCCGCGGTCACGATGGCTTATTGAACAGGATTAGCGATGGGGAAACGTTGATGTATACCGACCGGCAACTACAACTGGACGTCATGGCCCAGCTCGCCTGGGATCCTGCGATCAATGCCGCCCAGGTCGGCGTCGATGTCCATGAAGGCGTCGTCACCCTGGCAGGGCAGGTGGGCACACTGGGCGAAAAATGGGCGGCCGAGCAACTGGTGTTGCGTTTGGCGGGCGCACCGGCGCGCAGCGAGGCGCTGGTTGTGCAGCTTGCTGGCAGCGGGCGGCGCAGCGACGGCGCGTTGATGCGGGCGGTCGAGCACGCGCTGGCATGGCAGACCGCGGCGCCGGCCACCCGGCTCAAGGTCGCGGTCGATGGTGGCTTCGTGCAACTGACGGGCGACGTCGATTGGCAGTATCAGCGCCTGGCAGCCGAGCAGGCCGTGCGCAACCTCACCGGCGTGCGCGGCGTCGACAACGCCATCGCGATCAAGCCTGCCGTTGCGCTGAGCGCCTTGAAACACGATATCGAAGGCGCGCTATTGCGCTGCGCCCGGCGCGACAGCGCCCATCGGGTCGAGATACGGCTACAGGATGACCAGGTGACGCTGTGCGGCTTCGTCTCCACCTGGGAGGAGCGGGTGTGCGCCATCCATGCCGCCTGGGGCGCGCCGGGCGTACGCAAGGTTGTTGATGAAATGCAGATGCGGATTTAGGCGCACTGCCGTGTTGCCGCCTCGTAGTCCGGCGGTGTGGGACTCTTCCCGGTATCCGGGCCATGCAGTGCTTTTTCTAGGGATGTAAATAATGAAAACTAAGTTCGTATTGGCCAGCCTGGCCTTGCTCGCCGCCAGCGGCATGGCGTCGGCGAATAACATCAGCATCGACGCTGGGGTCTTGCCTTTGAGTCCGGCAAACCCCTACGGCCACCTGTTCGTCCACGACGCCTCCGCCTTCACGGATACCATCGACTTCATCGTCAGTACCGGCAGCCTGGGCGCGTCGGCCAATGCGCTCAATGTCGAGTTCAGGGGGCTGGATGTGTTCCATATCCAGGGCCTGAGCTATACGGTCTGGGGCGGCACCTCGGGCACGGACACGGTCTGGTACGGCACTTTCCCAGGCAATAACATCAGCGTCGACATCGGCTTGAACCTGGCCGGCGCCTACCATCTGGTGGTGACCGGGGTGGCGGACGGCTTGAATGGCGGCGCCTACGGCATGGCGCTGATTTCCGCCGTGCCGGAACCGGAGATGCTGTTCATGATGCTGGCCGGACTGGGCATTGTGGGCGCGGTAACGCGGCACAAAAAACCCGCGGGAAAAGCGGCTTAAGGCAGATAAAAAACCGCTCCACCGAGCGGTTTTTTATCGTGTAGCTCATCAGCGAACCAAGTGTCGCCCCGGCACACGGGCCGGGCGGCTGTTTTTGATGGAAATATCATGACCGCTGAAAAGTACTATCCGCAAGCCGTCCTGATGTGGTTGGAGACGAATCAACCGGTGCTGGTGTCCCGCCGTTCCATGCAGCTGTGGCGCGCCGTTCACCAGCAGTTGGCGCCGATTGTGGGCGATAACGGCTTCATGGCCTTGTTCTGCCGCTGTGTCGATCTGTGCGGCGTCCGTTTCCCCTGGCTGCGCAACACGCCCGCGCGCAGTTCCGCGATGCATTCGTTCGATTTGCTGGGCGCGCAATTGGCGGGACGCAGCGCGGCCGAAGGGCTGGCGGCCAGCCGCGGCCTGTTCAGCATGTTCTATGAATTGTTGCTGCTGTTGGTGGGCGAGCCGCTGGCGGCCGGCGTGATCGACGCCGCCTGGCGCGACCGGCTCCAGCATCAGCGGATCTACAGTGCCTTGCCGCCGCCCATCAAACCCGCATGAAAGGTTCACCATGAGTAGCAATGTCGCCAACCAATCCCGACCGGAACGCCGTTGCGGACCGCAGGAGGGGGCGCACGACCGGCGCAGCGCTGGACGGACGGTGCTGGCCGGCGGCGAGCTGCTGCTGGCGGCACGCGAGGCGCTGCTGGTGGCGCGCGAACTGGCCGCCGAGCAGCGCGACGCCGTGCTCGAACAGCAAAGCAAGGAGCTGGGATTGCGGCAAGCGCAGATCGCCGAGCGCGAGCGCCATGCGCAGCGCCGCCTGCGCGCGCGCGCGTGAACTCAGCAGGTTGCGCGATGCCAATGCGCAGCTGGTCATGGCCACGCTGGGCGCGCATGAGCTGACCGAAGAGGTGCGGCGCGCCAAGGACCGCATGGGCTACCTGGCGCACCATGATTTCCTGACCAGCTTGCCGAACCGTGTGCTGCTGATGGAGCGCCTGGGGCAGGCGATCGCCATGGCGGCGCGCCAGGGCAGCCGGATGGCGGTGTTGTTTGTCGACCTGGACCGCTTCAAGGTCATCAACGATTCGCTGGGGCACGCGATCGGCGATCTGCTGTTGCAGGCGGTCGGCCAGCGCCTGCTGTCGGTGCTGCGCACCACCGACACCGCCTGCCGGCAGGGCGGCGACGAGTTTGTCGTGCTGCTGGCCGAGGTGGCCAACGAACGCGCGGTGGCCGAGCTGGCCGATACGCTGTGCCGCGCCATCGCCGAGCCTTACCTGCTCGACGGCGAGTCGGTCCACATCGGCGGCACCATAGGCATCAGCTTGTACCCGGAAGACGGCAGGGATGGCGAAACGCTGATACGCAACGCCGACATGGCCATGTACCACGGCAAGCATAGTGGCCGCAACCGCAGCTACTTCTATCGTCCGGAGATGAATCTGCGGGTGGTCGAACGCCAGCGCATCGAGGCCGACCTGCACCGCGCGCTGGAGGGGGGCGAGTTCATGCTGCACTACCAGCCGCGCATCAACCTGGCCAGCGGCGCCATCACGGGCGCCGAAGCCTTGCTGCGTTGGACCTGTCCCGAGCACGGCGCGGTGGCGCCGTCGCGCTTCATTCCGGTGGCCGAGGACTGCGGCCTGATCGTGCCGCTCGGCGAATGGGTGTTGCGCGAAGCGTGCATGCAGGTCGCGCGCTGGAAGAGCGCCGGCCTGGATCCCGGCGTGATCGCGGTGAATATCTCGGCGCTGGAATTCCGCGACGACGGCTTTGTCGGTCGCCTGCGCGCCATCCTGGCCGACAGCGGCGTGACGCCGGCCTGCCTGGAGCTGGAACTCACGGAAGGGGTGCTGATGCATGACGCCGGCGCCAGCGCGGCCATCCTGCACGAACTCAAGGAAATCGGCGTGCTGCTGGCGATCGACGATTTCGGCACCGGCTACTCCAGCCTCAGCTATCTGAACCGCTTTCCCATCGACGTGCTGAAGATCGACCAGTCCTTCGTGCGCGATATCCATGCCGCGCCGGGCGACGGCGTCATCGTCAGCGCGGTGATCGCGATGGGCCGCAGCCTGGGTCAGCGGGTGGTGGCCGAAGGCGTCGAGGAGGCGGGGCAGCTGAGTTTTCTGCGCGCCCACCATTGCGATGAAGGCCAGGGCTATCTGCTTGGCCGGCCCATGCCCGCCAGCAGCTTCGGCGCGCTGCTTGCCACCGGTGGGAAAATCCCGCCGTAGTATTTCCCTGTTGGAGGCCAAAACCGGTTAAGGTGTCGGACATAACCGTCATAAGCTGAAGCGCAGCGTTGTTCCGATCGAATTTACCAGGCGTTTTCCCCTCATCATGAATGACAACGCAGTACCCGATCCCGCCGCCGCCTCAGACATGCCGGCGCTGCAAGCCTTGCATGACAAGGAAGTGAACGACTTGCGCGCGCTGATCAACCAGTTGCTGGTCCAGCTGGAATTCCTGCGTCAGCAACACGCCAGCGCGCAAACGCTGGAGAGCCATGTGGTGCAGCTGCGCGAAGCCAATGAGCATCTGGTGCTGGCCACGTTCAGCGCGCAGGACAAGCAGGCCAGCGCGGAAGACGCCACGCAGCGCCAGACCAGCTTCCTGTCGATGCTGGCGCACGAGCTGCGCAATCCGCTGCAGCCGATCGCCCACGCCAACGCCTTGCTGGGCAAGCTGGCCGACAGCAATCCCGAACTGGTACGCCTGCAAGCGATCATCGAGCGTCAGATCGGCCACATGTCGCGCCTGATCGAGGACTTGCTCGACGCCTCCCGCATCAGCAGCGGCAAGATCGGCCTGGACAAGACGCCGCTGTTGATCGCCGATGTGCTGGCGGCGGCGGTGGATGCGAGCCAGCCGCAGATCGATGCGCGCCAGCAGCAATTGAAAGTCGTGCTGCCGCCGGGAACGACGCATGTGTATGGCGACCGCATGCGTCTGGCGCAGGTGTTTTCCAACCTGCTCAACAACGCCTCCAAGTTTTCGCCGGAGCACGAGGTCATCGTGGTGACGGCCAAGGTGGTCGGCCGCATGGTGCAGGTGTCCGTGCGCGACCATGGCATGGGCATACCGGCCGAATTGCAGCCGGTGATCTTCGACCTGTTCACGCAGGGCCTGCAATCGTTGGACCGCGCGCAGGGCGGGCTGGGCATCGGCCTGACGCTGGTGCGCTCGCTGGTCGAGATGCACGGCGGGACGGTGCTGGCGCACAGCGACGGACTCGGACTGGGCAGCACGTTCAATGTGTTGCTGCCGATGAGCGTGGCGGCCGCGACGCGGCCCGCGCTGCCGCTGCCGGCCTTGCCCAGCCCGCACCGCCGCCGTATCCTGCTGGTCGAGGACAACCACGACGCCAACGAAACGCTCAGCCAGTTGCTGGAACTGGGCGGCCATACCGTGGTTCAATGTTACGATGGCGCCCTGGCGGTCGAGCAGGCGCTGGCGCAGCAGTTCGATGTGGTGATCTGCGACATCGGATTGCCCGGCCTGGATGGCTTCGCCGTGGTGGAAACCATCCGCGCCGCCCTGGCGCCGCGTGCGCCGTATTTCATCGCCACGTCGGGCTATAACCAGCCGCAGGACCGCGCGCGCGCGGTGCGCAGCGGCTTCGACCATTATCTGGTCAAGCCGGTGGCGATCGCGATGCTGCTGGCCCTGATCGACTTGCATGTACATTGACGCTATTGCCGGTTTGCCGGTACGAACGATTCTTATCGCTTTACTGAATGAATATCCTCACCTATGGCGACTAACGACGAATTGCACCAGATAATCGCGCGCACTGTGACGCGCCGCGCCGACGCCGGCGCGGCGGACAGCGTAGTGCTGTGGGAACGGCTTTCCATTGAGTTGATTGCCATTATCGGGCGCATAGGCTTCAACACGATGTACGCCCGCAGTATCCACGTGGTGCGTGTTCAATATCCGTGGCTGGCGGAGGACGCCGACCCACGGTTCGAGAAACTGAGGACCAGCCTGGAACGCCAGGCGCCGGCGCTAGCCGCCGAGGCAAGCATCGCCTTGCTCAATACTTTCATCGACACGCTGATCCAATTGATCGGCGAGCCCTTGACCACTGCAATACTGCGATCGGCCTGGGACCACGATACCGTGAACACCGCCGCTAAGGGAATACAACAATGATCGATAAAGTCAAAATCCAGCGTCTGCCAACGGGCGTGCCGGGCCTGGACGAGCTGCTGGGCGGAGGGATCCCGGAGTATTCCTTCAATCTGTTGGCGGGCACGCCGGGCAGCGGCAAGACCACGATGGCGCACCAGATGATGTTTTCGCTGGCGGGTCCGGACCGGCGCGCGCTGTTCTTTACCGTGCTGGGCGAGCCGCCGCTGAAGATGCTGCGCTACCAGCAGCAGTTCCCGTTCTTCGACATCGGCAAGGTCAACCAGTCGATCAAGTTCGTCAACCTGGCGGCCGACCTGCTCGAGGGCGACTTCGACCAGGTGCTGGCGCGCATCGCCGATGAAGTGCGCGATTTCGCGCCCAGCCTGGTGTTTGTCGATTCCTTCCGCTCGGTGGTGCAGTCGGCCCAGGGCATGGAGCGCGGCGCCGCCGGCCTGCAGCACTTTGTACAGCAGCTGGGCATGCAGATGACCAGCTGGCTGGCGACCACCTTCCTGATCGGCGAATACCTGGCGCCGGAGGCCGAGTCCAGCCCGGTGTTCACGGTGGCCGACGGCATCATCTGGATGTCGCAGCTGGTGCATCGCGACGCGCTGGTGCGCAAGATCCAGGTGGTCAAGATGCGCGGCCAGGCGCAGAGCCTGGGCGTCCACACCTTCCGCATCAACGACAGCGGCGTGGAGATCTTCCCGCGCGCGATGCTGAAGGCGGCCGGCAACCATGTGTCGATCGGCGGCCACCAGCGGCTGTCGATGGGGGTGCCGGAGCTGGACCGCATGATGGGCGGCGGCGTGCCGGCCGGTTATTCGCTGCTGCTGGTCGGGCCGTCCGGCTCGGGCAAGTCGGTGCTGGCCACGCAGTTCCTGGCCGAAGGCGTGGCCCAGGGCGAGGCCGGCGTGATCGCCGCCTTCGAGAAGAGTCCGAACCAGTTGCTCAGCCATCACTTGAACACGCTGATCGAAAACGGCAGGGTGGGCGTCATCAACACCCGCACGCTGGATCTGTCGATCGATGAGATCCTGCACGACCTGGTCGAGATGATCGAACGCCTGCAAGCGAAGCGGGTGGTGATCGACTCGCTGTCCGGCTTCGAGCTGGCGCTGGCGTCGCCGTTCCGCGACGATTTCCGCGAGTCGCTGTACCGCATGGTGGCGGTGCTGACGGCGATGGGCGTGACAGTGCTGATGACGGCCGAGCTGGAAGACCGCTACGAAATGCTGCGCTTTAGTTCCTACGGCAACGCCTTCCTGGCGGACGCCATCGTCATGCAGCGCTACGTCGAGCTGGAAGGGCAGCTGAAGCGGGTGATCTCGGTGGTCAAGGTGCGCGCAAGCGACCACAGCAAGGAGATCCGCTTCTTCGACATTACCGCGTCCGGCCTCGTCGTCGGCGAACCGGCCACGCAATACGCAGGACTGCTGACCGGACGCGCTGTGGCTTCCTAAGCTTCGGCCATGAAGAGCAAGGCAGCAAAAAAACGACGCGGACGCCCAGGCCGAACGCATCTATCAGGCCTGGAAGGCGCGCACTGCCGCTGCCGCTGCCGCCGCCGCGTCGCGAGCGCACTAGGACGCTAACCTCTGGGCGGTGTATCCGCAACGGCTGGCCAGTTCGGCCAAGGAGCGCGTGTGCATGGACTTTCACGAGCGGCGTCTTGCATGCGACAATCCTGCTTCCCCCCAACGAGCCTGCACGCCGATGACCAACACCGCCAAGCACGACATCCGCACCGGAGACTGGAGCGCCCTCAATGCCGACGCCAAGCTGATACGCTTTGAAGTCTTCGTCGAAGAACAGAAAGTCCCCGCCGAACTGGAAATGGACCACATGGACGCGGTCTGCCTGCACGCGGTGGCCTACGATGCCAGCGGCACGCCGGTCGGCACCGGCCGCCTGCTGCCGGACGGCCACATCGGCCGCATGGCGGTGCGCCAGGTCGCGCGCGGCAGCGGCGTCGGCGGCGCCTTGCTGCAAGTGCTGATGGCGCAGGCACGCAGCCGTGGCGACACGCAGGTGGTGCTGAGCGCGCAATCGCACGCCGCGCCGTTTTACCAGCGCCACGGTTTCGCCATCGACGGCGACGAATTCTTTGAGGCAGGCATCGCCCACATCAACATGCAGTTCACCTTTTAAGGAGCGCAGCCATGACGCACATGCCGACGCTTGACTAAGCTTCGAGGAATTGTTAGGATGAGTTCGCTTTGAAAACGCCCTCCCGGTTCGCCGGGAGGGCGTTTCATTTTGGTTCCTCCAACAACAAAGGAACCTTAAATGAATAAGTACTTTGAAATCAGCCCCGGCGCTGGCGACACCCTGGGATATCAGCGCCTTGGCAATGGCCCTGTCCACGTCCTGATCATGCATGACTGGCTGGGCGACCACTCCATCTACAGCGCCGTCCTGCCCCATCTGGACGGTCAGGCGTTTAGCTTCGTCTTTGTCGATCTGCGTGGCTATGGGCTTTCCATCGGATTGATAGGCGAATGCACCGTGGAAGAGATCGCGTCAGATTGCCTCAGGCTCGCCGACCGGCTCGGTTGGGCACGCTTCCATGTCGTCGGCCATTCGATGACTGGAATGATCACACAACGTCTTGCCGCCGACGCGCCGTCTCGCATCGCGAGTGCGGTCGCGGTGTGCCCCGTCTCTGCCGCCGGGAATCGGCTGAGTCCGGAGGCCCGGGCCTTCTTTGCCAGCACGATCGAAGATGACGAGGCACTTTGGCGTCTGTTCAAATTTGTCGGTGGCGGGCTCTCCGACGAGTGGATTGCTCGCAAAGTCCAGCAAAGCCGCGTTTCGCTCGCTCCCGCGTGCCGCGCGAAGTACCTCGAAATGCTGGTCACGGCAGATTTTGTTGACGACGTTCGGGGCCTTGAAACGCCGTACTTGGTGCTTGTCGGTGACAAGGATCCGGGATTCGATTCCGCGGCGATGGAGCGCACCTTTCTATCGTGGCACCCGAACGCGATACTTCGCGTCATCTCCGACTGCGGTCATTACCCGATGCAGGCGGCGCCACGTGATTTGGCCACCGTTGTCGAAGACTTTTTGAGGCGCCACGCCGATTGACCTGGCTGGAGAAACGCCGAATCGCGCGGACATGTTCGGGCACGGCCCGGATGGTCCGCGGTAGGCCGGAAGGCCAAGTCCGGCGGGTGGGCAGTCGTACCTGCAATGTCAACGACGGAATGTTTGCAAACGGGGAGAAGTCCATATACAGTCGTTCGCTGAACTTGAAGCGGATGTAAAGAATGAGCAAAAATCCACACCACTGACATGCGGAATTTTATATGACAATTGATGTTAGCAAGTCGATCGCCATTGACGGGAGTACGCTTCTTGAAAGTGGCAACGGTAAATTTTGTTTTCGGCGCTTAACGCCGGGCGTGTTACTTGTCACTATCAGTGGAAACGATCAAGGACAGTTCGGCACTATCGCTCTTGATGAGATACGTCTCGAAATATTACGGCATGGAAGCCTCGAATTATTGGTTGACGCTGAGCAGGCGGAGTTGGTAACTGTCGAGGTTAGTCAGGAGTGGACCCGGTTCTTCACAATGACGAGAGACCAGCTCAGACGGGTTAGCGTGCTGACCGGATCTAAACTCGTCAACTTAACGGTGGCCATTGCCCAGCATCTTTCGCAGACTGGAAACCTCATACAGATCTACACAGACAGAAGTCTATTTGAGGCCGCTCTGGCAAAAGCAAGCACTGCACAAGTCATCAAAAACGCCAAATCCTAAAGGATCGCTAGCTGGCAAAATGCCAGGGTATCCTCTTGGTTGAGGCGTGCGTCGGCTTGGGGGGGGCAGCGGCCGAGCCGGCCGACGGTGGGCGCTGCCGGCCTACATCTAACAGCAAGGGAAGGAAATAAACATGACCGTTGGAAAAAAACCGGACGCCGCGCGACTGGACAAAATTGTGGCCGACGCACGGCGCGCGGCCGACCAGCGCGAGTTGGGCTATCGCGAGCGCTCGCTGAAAATGTATCCGTGGGTGTGTGGGCGCTGCATGCGCGAATTCACGCATACCAATGTGTCGCAACTGACAGTGCACCATCGTGACCACAATCACGACAACAATCCGCCTGATGGCAGCAACTGGGAATTGCTGTGCCTTTACTGCCACGATAACGAACACTCGCGTTATCTTGAGGCCGACCGGGGACCTGGTCTGAAATCGGCCGAGGTCGCGCCGGCAACGCATAATCCGTTTGCCTCGTTGGCCGGTCTGATGAAAAAGCGGGAATAAAACCAGGGTGGCGTCGACGGTGTGAATAGGTAGAATCGGCCAAAGGCGGGAATCGGCTGCTTCGCGCGGGTAAGCGACTTGCATAAGGGAGGTAATGAAATGGAACAAGAATTTCTTGCCGAGTTGATCAAGACTCTCAAAGCTCGGTTCGCGAAAAATATGCATCGTCACACAGGAGTCGACTGGAATTCAGTGCAAGCGAAACTGGAAGCTAGTCCTGAGAAAATCCAGGCACTCAACGAAATGGAGCGAACCGGCGGCGAACCGGATGTCGTTGGTTTTGATGAGAAGACCAGTGAGTTCATTTTCTGTGATTGTTCACCTGAAACTCCGATAGGCCGACGCAGTATTTGTTATGACCGCAAGGCTTTCGATTCACGAAAAGAAAATAAGCCGAGTGGAAACGCAATGGAGGTTGCGTCATCGATAGGTATTGACATGCTCACGGAAAAACAATATCGAGAATTGCAAGAGCTTGGAGAGTTCGACAGGAAAACGTCGAGCTGGGTGACTACGCCAGCCAAGATAAGAGATCTTGGTGGTGCGCTCTTCTGTGATCGTCGCTATGATCATGTTTTCGTGTATCACAACGGGGCTGAATCTTACTACGCCACAAGAGGTTTTCGCGGCCGGCTCAAGGTTTAATTGCCGATAAACGCATCAGAGTCGGCGACGGCTAGTTCTCGTACTTTTTGAGGAGGGCGCCCAGGCGGGCGGGGCCATGCGCGCCATACCATTGCCAGATGGCTTCGGCTTGTCGGCGGTTTTGTTCGTAGTAGGTTTTGTTCAGGGCCAGCCAGGCGGTGGTCGAGAACAGCGGTTTGTCGAGCCGGGTGAATTCCTTGCCGTAGCGTGCCGCGACGGTGGCGTCCATGTCGTCCTGCGACGCCAGCGAGACGGCGAAGCCGTCGATGCGGTGGCGGCGCAGCTTTTCGAAATTGGTGTCGGGATTGGCGGCGCCCTGGTCGACTTCGACGCCGCGTTCGCGCAGCGCCTTGATGTGCGGCGCGCCGTGCGACAGGCCGATGATGCGGCCCCGCATCACCACGGCCGGGTCGCCATTCTTGGCCAGGCCATCGCTGCTGCGCACAAACACCACGCTGTGCAAGGCCAAGCCGCGGGTGGGGTCGGGTTTGCCGTGCTTGTCGAGCGGGTAGACGATATGCGGCGAGGCGCCGACCACAGCAGGAGAGAACAGCGAGGTGGCGTCGATCTTGCCGGCTTCCATGCTCAGGCGCAGACGCGGCGGCGGCATGCGCACCATCACGGTGGTGCAGCCGGCGCTGGCGGCCGCTTCGCGGGTCAGGTCGGCCAGGGCGCCCGCTGCTGGTTTACCTTCGTTGGGACCGGCGCCCAGATAGTAGGGCGGTACGGCCTGGTCGGTGTAGCCGAAACGCAGAGGCGCGCAGGCAGCGGCGGCTTGCCCGGCCAGCAGGACCAGGAAAGAAACCGATAACAGTGCAGACAACAACGGCGATACACGCATGGGCGTTCAGCAAGTGATGAGCCTGCGGCGGGCCGGGCTGGCCATGCGCAAACAGGTCTGCTTGCTAGTGTATCAGCATCTCTTGCAAGGTCGCAGGCGCGTCGGCGTAGAGCTTGACCACGGTGGAGGTGCGGGTGCCGTAGCTTGGGCTCTCGATGCGCACCGCCGACAGCATGCGTTCCAGGTCCAGCGGCACGCCGGTTTCCGGCAGGCGCTGGTCGGGCGCGGGCGTGGTGTCGGCCAGCATTTCGAAGTAGGCGTCGTCGGGCGCGCCCAGGCATAACAGGCTGGCGAACTGGGCCTTGGTCTTCAGGACCTTGGGCCACGGCGCATCCAGCAGCGCGTTCGACAGGCCGTACACGCCCGGTTCCAGCGGCTTGCCGTTGCGCGGGTCGTCGTCGCCGCGGTTGGAGAACCAGATCAGCGTGGCGCCGTCGCTCAGCACCAGGTTGAAGCCGTTGTAGGCGCCGGCGTCGGCGCGGATGGCGTCGACGTATTCCTGCGGCGTCATGTTGCCGGCCAGGTAGTCGGCCACCAGGTGGCCGCGCGAGGGCGCGTTGTCGCGGTGCTCGGCCGGGGCGCGGATGTTGGTGATGGCGGCAAAGCGGGAGGCTTTGCTGTCGGCCGCCGGCTGGGTGATGCCCATCCAGCTGCCGCCGGCCTGCAAGTCGCGGCCGGCGAAGATTTGCGGATGCTCCGGCCACGGGGCCGCCGGCGCGGTGGCGCGCTGGTAGAACTCATCACGGTTGGCGGCTGCCACCAGCGGTACCGCCGGTATGACCCGCCAGGCAAAAACGATCAGGCACATGTGGCTAAATCCATAAACAATTCGGTGTGGCGCGGGCCGGCGGTCCAGGCGGACAGGCCGGCCAGTTCGACGGCTTCATCCAGCGCGGACGCGAAGCCGGCCGGCGTGGCGGCATACACTTCCATCCACGTCTGCTTGCCGTCCCTGGCTTCGGGGCGGCGCTTGAGCTGGCAAACCACGCCATGCCGCACGCCCAGCGCCGCCTGCATCGGGACGACCGCCGCCAGCAAGGACGCCGCGTCGGCATCCTTGACCTGATAGTAAATGTAGAGATCCATGCTAGAGATCGAGTGGGTCCAGCACGTAGGGCATGTCGAGGAAGGTCAGCGGCGCGCCGCCGGCCGAGCCGAGACGGACCGAGGCCGCTTCGATGGCGGCCAGCTTCATTTCGACCAGCGCGTCGATGCCGCCTTTGCCGTTGGGGGCGGCGTTGACGACCATGCCGCAAGGCTGCTCGGGATCGGCGGTGGCAAACACTTCAACACCGGCTGCAGCGGCGGCATCGGCGATGCTGACCAGCGTGGTGCGCCGCTTGAGCTTGCCCAGATACTGGCTGCGGGCGACGATTTCCTGCCCCGGATAACAGCCCTTCTTGAAATTAACCGCGCCCAGCAGCTCGAAATTGATCATCTGCGGGACGAACTGTTCCTGCGTCGCCTTGGTGATCTGCGGAATGCCGGCGTGGATCTCCGACAGATGCCAGGCATCGGTGCGGCCCACCGACAGCTTGGCGGCCAGCTCCGGCGCCACCGTCTGCGCGACGGCGGCCGACATCAGCCACTGGTAGCGCGGCGCGCCGAAGACATCGGCCACGCGGATCAGCGTGCCCAGCGGATGGTCGACCTTGGTGAACGGCTTGGCCGGCAGCGGGTCGAACCAGTTTTGCAGCGCGTCTTCGGCCATGCCGCCGCCGAGGCCCAGCACCACCTGATTGGCCGGCGACTCGCTCGCATCGCTGAGCTTGGTCTTGGCGCGCAGCACGAACATCGCCAGCCGCTTCTGCACCGGCGCCTGGATCTCGCGCGGCAGTTGCAGGAAGATGGTGGTTTCGTTACGCCACATCAGGAACGAGGCCAGCAGCCGGCCCTTGGGCGAGCAGTAGCCGGCCAGGCGGACTTCGCCCAAGCCCAGGTGCTCGACGTCGTTGGTCAGCTGATTGTGCAGGAAACTGGCCGATTCCTCGCCGTCCAGCGCGATCAGGCCCTGGTCGCTGATCGGCGCGACAAAGCCGACGGCGAGCTGGGTGGTGGTCAGCGGCTGGGCTTGCTGAGCTAAAAGTTCATTCCAAGAAGACATAATTTCCATTAATTTGACGATTAAAGCATTATCATTACGGGCTCATTATAGTGATGTCGGACGGATCGCGTCGGATACCGCGCAAAACGCGCACTGGCGGACTGTGCCAAGAAGTGGCAAGCTGTGCGACTTGTTCCAACCCTATGGCTTTAACAATGGCTTTTATCAAAAAAATCATCACCTTGTGCATCATGCTGGCGATCGCCGGCGGCGGCTACTTTATCTATTGGTCCCAGCACCCGATCATCGGCGACGAGATCGAAGCCATTGAATTCACCATCGCGCCCGGCAGCGGCGCTCACGCCGCCGGCCAGCAGATCGCCGAAGCGGGCGTGCCGATCGAACCCTTGCTGTTCAACCTGCTGGCGCGCGTGACCAACAAGAGCGGCAAGCTGAAAGCCGGCGCCTATGAACTCAAGCCCGGCACCACGCCGCTGCGCCTGATCGACCAGCTGGTGCGCGGCGAATTCGCGCAGGAGCAGCTGACCATCATCGAAGGCTGGACGTTCCGCCAGATGCGGGCCGCCATCGCCGCCCACAAGGGCATGAAGCACGATACCGTCGCCATGTCGGACAAGGAAGTGATGCGCGCCATCGGCTCCGAGTACAAGCAGGCGGAAGGCTTGTTCTTCCCGGACACCTATCTGTTCGCCAAGGGCGCCAGCGATTTGCAAATTTACAAGCAGGCGCACGCCATGCTGCTGAGCCGCCTGAACGACGCCTGGGACAAGCGCGATCCGGCGCTGCCGTACAAGACACCGTACGAGGCGCTGACCATGGCCTCCATCGTCGAAAAGGAAACCGGGCAAAAGTCCGAGCGCGGCATGATCGCCGGCGTGTTCGTCAACCGCCTGAAGCTGGGCATGCTGCTGCAAACCGATCCGACCGTGATCTACGGCATGGGCAACAAGTACGACGGCAAAATCCATAAATCGGATCTGGAGACCGACACCCCTTACAATACCTATACGCGCGCCGGTTTGCCGCCGACCCCGATCGCCTTGCCTGGCGTGCAATCGCTGGCGGCGGCGCTGTCCCCGGCCAAGACGCCGGCGCTGTATTTCGTCTCCAAGGGCAACGGCACCAGCCAGTTTTCCGATAATTTGACCGACCACAATCGGGCAGTGAACAAGTTTCAAAGATAAGTTTTAGAGAATTCATGACTCAACACCGCGGTAAATTCATCACCTTCGAAGGCATAGACGGCGCCGGAAAATCGACCCACATCGCCTACGTCGGCGACTACCTGAAGGCGCGTGGCGTCGATCTGGTCAGCTCGCGCGAGCCGGGCGGCACGCCGCTGGGCGAAAAACTGCGCGAGCTGGTGCTGCACGAAAAAATGCACCTGGAAACCGAGGCGCTGCTGATGTTCGCCAGCCGCCGCGAACACATCGCGCAAGTGATCGAGCCGGCGCTGCATCGCGGCGCCTGGGCCATTTCCGACCGTTTCACCGACGCCAGCTTCGCCTACCAGGGCGGCGGGCGCGGCATGGACCTGGCCAAGCTGGAAGCGCTGGAGCAGTGGGTGCATCCTCATCTGCAACCGGACCTGACGCTGCTGTTCGACGTGCCGCTGGAAGTGGCGCGCGCGCGGCTGGACGCCACCCGCTCGCTGGACAAGTTCGAGCAGGAAAAGGCCGATTTCTTCGCCTCCACCCGCAACGAGTACCTGCGCCGCGCCACCCAGTTCGCATCCCGTTTCCGCGTGATCGACTCGACCCAGTCCATCGCGGACATCCAGGTCCAGATCGCCGCCATCCTCGATCAATTGCTTGCACTTTAAAAGTATTGCATAAGCGCTTGTTTTAAAACAGAATACCAAATAATGAGCAATTCCATATATCCGTGGCAGGAAGCGTCCTGGCAGCAGTTGCAACTGCTGCGCCAGCGCATGCCGCACGCCATCCTGTTTCATGGCGCCGCCGGGATAGGCAAATCCGACTTCATCGAACGCTTCGCCCAGGGCTTGCTGTGCGAGGCCGTGCTGCCGGACGGCCACGCCTGCGGCCAGTGCGCGTCGTGCGGCTGGTTCTCGCAGCAAAACCATCCGGATTACCGCCGCGTGCGGCCGGAAGCGCTGGAAGACGAGCCCACCGGCGACGGCGAGGAGGGCGACGGCGAAGCCAAGAAGACGGCCAAGTCGGCCAAGGCGCCGTCCAAAGAGATCAAGATCGAGCAGATCCGCAACCTGGCGGACTTCATGAACATTTCCACCCACCGCCAGGGGCTGCGGGTGGTGGTGCTGTATCCGGCTGAGGCGCTCAACATGCCGGCCTCCAACGCGCTGCTGAAGACGCTGGAAGAACCGCCTCCGGGCACGGTGTTCCTGCTGGCCTCCAACAGCCTGGACCGGCTGCTGCCGACCATCCTGTCGCGCTGCCGCAAGTTCGCGCTGCCGATGCCGAGCCACGCCGAGGCGCTGGCCTGGCTGAAGGCGCAAGGCGTGCCGGACGCCGACAGCTGGCTGCGCGAGCAGGGCGGGGCGCCGCTGGCGGCCATGGCGCAGGCCGAAGTGGGCAATCGTGACGATCTGGAAGTATTGCTGCAACTGCTGGCCCATCCCAGCGTGGAAGGCGCGTTGAAAGTTGCCGACAAACTGCAAAAAGTGCCGTTGAGTGCACAAGTTTCATGGTTGCAGCGCTGGCTTTATGATGTGTTTTCCTACAAACTGGCAGGTAACATCCGGTACTATCCGCGTTACCAGAAGGAGTTAGCCAGCCTGGCCGGCAAGATCCACGTCAGCCGCCTGCTGGCCGCGATCAAGGGCGCCAACGAGCGCCGCGCGACGGCCGATCATCCGCTGTCGCCCAAGCTGTTCCTGGAGGATATGTTGCTCGATTACGCCGCCTGCTGCGCCTGAAAGGGATTGAATGTCTGCTGCCAGCCCGCTCGACCCGAATACCGTGCCTGCCGTCGCGCGGCCGACGGTATTGTCGCTGGCCATCAAGGAGAAGGCCGCGCTGTACGCGGCCTATATGCCTTTCCTGAAGAACGGCGGCATGTTCGTGCCGACCCAGAAGCCCTACAAGATAGGCGACGAGATCTACCTGATCCTGGCGCTGATGGACGACGTCAACAAATACCCGATCGCCGGCAAAGTCGCCTGGATCACGCCGCCCGGCGCGCATAACAACAAGGCGCAAGGCATAGGCGTGCACTTCCCGGAAGACGAAAGCGGCCAGCGCGCCCGCCTGCGCATCGAAGAAATCCTCGGCGCGGCGCTGCGTTCCTCGCGCGCCACGCATACGCTATAGTTTCAACATACTCCCTCACCGTTTCCGACATGACCACAGCTTTCCGCCATCGCCTCGCCACGCTCGACGACCTGCCAACCATCGTCGCCATCTACAACACCACCATCGCCTCGCGCGAAGTCACGGCCGATACCGAGCCGGTGTCGGTGGAGTCGCGCCTGGGCTGGTTCCATGAGCACACGCCGGAGAAGCGCCCGCTGTGGATCATCGAGCAAGCCGGCGATAGCTCGGCCACGCCGGAAATCCTGGGCTGGCTGTCGTATTCGAACTTCTATGGCCGTCCGGCGTACTCGGGCACGTCGGAGATTTCGATCTACCTCGCCGAGGCCTGGCGCGGCAAGGGCGTGGGCGGCTACTGTATCGCCCAGGCCATCGCCCACGCGCCGGCGATCAAGGTGCACACCTTGCTGGGCTTTATCTTCGGCCACAACAAGCCCAGCCTGGGCCTGTTCGCCAAGTTCGGTTTCGAGACCTGGGCCAAGCTGCCCAAGGTTGCCAATCTGGACGGCATCGAGCGCGACCTGATCATCCTGGGCAAGCGGGTCGGCTGACCGCTATTTGAGCGCGCGGTCCACCGCCGCGCGGATCTGGTCGGTTGCGCAGACCACCGCCGAGTGGCCGCAATCGCCTTCCAGCACCGTGGTCGTGGCCTGGATCTGGCGTGCGAACGCCAGCGCCGGCGCCGGGTTGACGATCAGGTCCTGGCGCGGGTTGATGATGTGCACCCGTGCCTTGACCTTCCTGGCAGCGTCGTCGCCGATATCCTGCGTCAGGAAGGCGCGCATTTGCCAGCGCATGTCGTTGGCGTCGGCCGCGTCCGGGTCGTCCTCGACCGTCTCGGCGATGAACTTGTCCACGTCGGCCGGCTTGGTCTTGGCCGCGCGATAGGCCGGTGTGTCGAAATTCAGCGAAAAAATCTGGTGGTACAGCGCCAGCTTGGGGTTTTGCTTGTAGTCGCCGTTGGCGTACTGCGGGTCGGCCAGCATGGCCGCCTCCTCGGTGCGCCAGAACAGCAGGTCGTAGCTGGTCTGGCGCGGCGTGCCGGCGATCGGCACGGCCACGTCCATGTAGCCTGGATGGCTGACCATCCACTGGAACGCCTGCGTCCCGCCCATCGAGTAGCCGACGATGGCGTGGACGTGCTTGAGGCCCAGCTTTTCGCTCAGCAGCCGGTATTCGGACTCCACCATGTCGCGCACATTGAAGGCCGGGAAGGCCGTGCCGTGCTGCGCCGCACTGTTGGACGGCGAGCAAGCCACGCCGTTGCCGATCGCATCGATGACGATCACGTAGTGCCCGGCGGTATTGAACAAGCCTTTGGGACCCAGTAGCGAGACCGCTTCGCCGCTCTTGCCGGTGTGCCAGGGCAGGAACACGACGGCGTTGGAGCGGGCCGCGTTCAGCGTGCCGATGGTGCGGTAGCCCAGCTTGCAATCCTTGATGACGGCGCCGCTTTCCAGCCGGACGTCGCCGAGGTCGGCAAACTGCTGGGGCGGCGCGTCGGCGGCGCTGGCGAGCAGCGGCAGGGCAAGTGCGAGGGCAAACGGAAGGCGGCGCAACATCAGGCAAACTCCTGAAGTGAATGGGAACGCCGATTCTAGGCCAGGCGCGCTTAGGTTACAATCACGGCATGTTTATCGATTCCCATTGCCACATTAATTTCCCCGAGCTGGCTGCTCGCATGCCCGAGATCCTGGCCAAGATGGCCGACAACAAAGTCACCCACGCGCTGTGCGTGTCGGTCGACTTGCCGGATTTCCCACAAGTGCTGGCGCTGGCCCACGAGTATCCGCACATCTACGCCTCGGTTGGCGTGCACCCGGATTATGAGGACACGCCTGAACCGACCGTCGAACAACTGGTGGAGCTGTCCAACGACCCGAAGATCATCGCCATCGGCGAGACCGGGCTGGACTACTTCCGCCTGCAAGGCGACCTGGAATGGCAGCGCGAGCGCTTCCGCACCCACATCAAGGCTTCAAGAATCACGCGCAAGCCTTTGATTATTCACACCCGCAACGCCAGCGAAGACACCATCCGCATCATGCGCGAAGAGGGCGCAGGCACCGAGGCGGGCGGCGTGGCCGGCGTGATGCACTGCTTTACCGAGTCGCTGGAAGTGGCGCGCGCGGCGATCGAGATGGGCTTCTACATCTCGTTTTCCGGCATCGTGACCTTCAAGAGCGCCAAGGATTTGCAGGCGGTGGCGCTGGAAGTGCCGCTGGAACGCATTCTGATCGAGACCGATTCGCCCTACCTGGCGCCGATGCCGCATCGCGGCAAGATGAACGAGCCGGGCTTCGTGGCCCATGTCGGCGAGTACATCGCCAAGCTCAAGGGTGTGCCGGTGGAGCAGGTCGCGGAACAGACCACGGCCAATTTCTTCAAATTATTCAACGTGGTAGCGTGATATTTTAATGCTGAATCTATCCAAACGCCGCTTGCTGCTGGCCGTCCTGGCCGCCACCCTGACTTTGCCGGCGCTGGCAGCCGAGCAAACCGACGATGAAGTCGACCTGTTCCGCGCGGCGCAGCTGGATAACGTCTCCGGCGTAAAAAAGCTGCTGGAACGCGGACTGAGCCCCAATCTGCGCGAGCCGGGCGGCGAAACCGCGCTGATCGTCGCGATGCGCTACGAGGCCTACCGGGTCGCCACCTTGCTGATGGATCAACCAGGCATCGACCTGGAAGCCAAGGCGCCCAACGGCAATACCGCGTTGATGATGGCGGCCTTCCGCCAGAACAAGAACGTGGTGCTGGACATGCTCAAGCGCGGCGCCCAGGTGAACCAGAAGGGCTGGGCCGCCTTGCACTACGCGGCGGCGGCCGGCAGCACCGAGATCACCTCCATCCTGCTGGAGCACCACGCCTACATCGACGCCGAATCGCCGTCCGGCATGACGCCGCTGATGATCGCCGCCCGCGAGGGCCAGGAAAAAGTCGTGGAATTATTGCTGGAGCAGGGCGCCGACGCCACCCTGAAAGACGGCGGCTTCCACCAGACCGCCGCCGAGTTCGCAACCCACGCGGACAAGCCGTGGATCACCAAAACCATCAACGCCCACCTGGCCGCCAAGGCCAAGCGCTAAGGGCGTAGCGAATTGACAAGGCCCGAATTGGCGGGTTTTTGGCGCTTATCTCCACGTTTGGTTGGTCAACATTGTTGACGATAATGGTTCTAGTGCATTGCCTCCAGACACAATGTGCATTAACCAAGGATATCCATGCTGAACGAACGCGAGATTGAAAGCTGCTATCTGGGGCAATTCATTCCAGTCCACTACCATCACAACATGCTGATGGATCAAAACCGCATGCACGGCTTCAAGTCGGCCATCGACTACGCCGTCAAGCCGGGCGCCAAGGTGCTGGAGCTGGGCGGCGGTACCGGTGTGCTGTCGTGGTTCGCGGCGGCCAAAGCGGACAAGGTGTATTGCGTCGAGTTCAATCCCGACATGGTCAAGGAAGCGCGCAAGATGCTGGCGCTCAATCCCAACGGCGAAAAGGTCGAAGTGGTCCATGCTGATGCCTTCGAATACCTGCCGCCGGAGCCGGTCGATGTCGTCATCTGCGAGATGATCCATGTCGGCATGCTGCGCGAGAAGCAGGTGGAAGTCATAGAATCGTTCAAGCGCCGCTACATCGAGCGTTTTGGCGGCCCGTTGCCGGTGTTCCTGCCGGAAGCGGTCATCATGGCGGTCCAGCCCTTGCAGCAGGAGTACGATTTCGAAGGCTTTTACGCGCCCATCGTGCAATTCCAGGAAACCAATGTGATCTACCCGGGCACTGTGGAAGTGGCGCAGCCTGCGGTGTACAGCATCATCGACTTCAACCAGCCGAACGACCTGACCTACGCGTGGCAGGGCAAGTTCGTGGTCGAGCGCAACGGCGAGATCAACGCCATGCGTTTCGTCACCAAGAACATCCTGGCCGTGGTGTCCGAGCGATCCACCACCATCGACTGGCTCAACCACTACATGACGCTGCCGCTGGCCAACCCGGTCAAGGCGCGCGAAGGCGATGTGCTGCAAGTGAGCTTCCAATACCGCGCGGGCGGCTCGATTCCGTCGCTGCAAGCCTCGCTGCGCGCCGAAATCCTGTACGAAGCGGCGCTGCAACCGGCCAGCTACGTGCCGGCCTACGCTTAAAAAGCTCTTCACGAAGGTCGTTCTGAAGCGTATATTTCGTCTTTTGCAGAAAGAAATATATGGAACAGAACGACCAGCGCTACCTCATCCAGCAGAACAAGATCGCCGACGGCGACCAGAAACCACCCGTATTTGCCAAAGTCATGCGCAGCAAGGAAGGCGCGTTTGAAGGCGTTTCCTTCATCAAATCGAAGGAAAAGGCCACGATCTTGACGATCGAACAAGCCAACCAGGCGATCGAATGGGCTGCCAAGAAGAAGCCGAACGCCCACGAATACGTCACCAAGATCATCTGCGTCGGTCAATAATCCCCATTCATTCCCCGTTTCACGCGATTGATCGCGGTTTTCTGCCGTTGGTCGCATGCCAATTGCCCGCCGGGGAAGGCCGCATTACAGTGGCAGCATTAACAACGCATCAACTGGATCGGGAGCATCACATGTTCGGATTTCTGCTGTGGCTGGTTTTGCTGTTCCTGTGCTGGCCGCTGGCTCTGCTGGCGCTGGTGCTGTATCCGCTGTTTTGGCTGATCACCTTGCCGTTCCGCCTGATCGGCATCGGCGTCGAAGGCGTGTTCGAGCTGCTGCGCGCCGTGGTCATGCTGCCGGCGCGCATCCTGCGCGGCTCGCCAGGCCGCTGATCTTCCGGCCGTTCAGGCCAGTGTTTGCAGGGCGATGCGGGGGCTGCCGGCCGGCGCCAGGCGCGGCGCCCGCGCCACATCATCCAGCCGGAAGACACCCACTACCTGCGACAAATGTTCGGCCTGCTCGCGCATGCTTTGCGCGGCGGCGGCCGCCTGTTCCACCAGCGCCGCGTTTTGCTGGGTCACGTCGTCCATCTGGATGATCGCTTCGTTGATCTGGGAGATGCCGTTGGTCTGCTCGGTGCTGGCGTTGCCGATCTCGGCCAGGATGCTGGTCACCCGCATGACGCTGGCCACCACCTCATCCATCGTGCTGCCGGCCTGGTTGACCAGCTCGGCGCCGGCGTCGACCTGCTGCACCGAATTGCTGATCAGCTCCTTGATTTCCTTGGCCGCCGCCGCCGAGCGCTGGGCCAGGTTGCGTACCTCGGAGGCGACCACCGCGAAGCCGCGTCCCTGTTCGCCGGCGCGGGCCGCTTCCACGGCGGCGTTCAGCGCCAGGATGTTGGTCTGGAAGGCGATGCCGTCGATCACACCGATGATGTCGACGATCTTGCGCGACGAGGCGTTGATCGCACCCATGGTGTCGACCACCTGGGCCACCACGTTCTTGCCTTTGATGGCGACGGCGGACGCGGTCTTGGCCAGTTGATTGCTTTGCTGGGCGTTCTGCGCGTTCTGCTGCACCGTGCTGGTCAGCTCTTCCATCGATGAAGCGGTTTCTTCCAGCGCGCTGGCCTGGCGCTCGGTGCGGGCCGACAGGTCGAGGTTGCCGGTGGCGATCTCGGCCGAGGCGGTCACCATGGTGTCGGTGCCGCTGCGGACCTGGCTGACGATGCCGGTCAGGCTGCTGTTCATGTCGCGCAGCGCCTGCATCAATTGCCCGGTTTCGTTGGTGGAGTTGACTTCGATGCGGGCCGACAGGTCGCCGTCCGCCACGCGCCGCGCCATGCCGACCGCCTCGTTCAGCGGCACGGTGATGCTGCGGCTGGCGCGCCAGCCGATCACCAGGGTCAGCACCACGGTCAGCGCGGCGATGCTCAGCATCAGCATGCGGGCGTCGCTGAAACTGGCGCGGGTCTGTGCGGCTTCATCGATCATGCGTCCACGCTGGAGCTCGGTCATTTGATCGAGCTTGGACACATACAGTTTCTCCGACGCGGCGATGGCGCCGGCCAGCAGCGCATGGGCCTGCTCGGTCTGCTGCTCCGCCAGCAACTTGAGCAAAGCCTTTTGACCGGCCAGGTCTTGCGCGCGCGCCGCCGTGATGGCATCGAACAGCTCGCGCGCCTTGGGAACGTTGATGACTTTGTCAAACTTGTCGAGCAGACCCTTGTTGACCGCGCGCAGGGCGTTCATGGCCTCGGTTTCGCGCTGTATCAGCGCCGGATCGGAGGCCAGCGCCGCATCGCGCATCAGCTTGTGGATCACGGCGACGTTGTGCTTGACGGTCGTCGCCAACTCGATCTTGTAGTAGCGATCGTCGATCATGTTGCTCATGCGGGTTTCCGCCGCCGCCATGCGCGACATGGCGATCGCGATGACCACCAACAGCAGCACAACCACCAGCCCGAATGCCAGGCCGAGCCGGGCGCCGATTTTCAGATTTGCGAAGTTCATGGACTACTCCCTCAGGCAGCAAGCGTGACGAAGACAGCTCTAGGCGAGGGCACCTGCCGCAGCAAATGCCTGAAGGAAAATATACTGCAAATTGAAAGTCAGTTGGGAAAAACCGGCCGTGACTGTTGCGCGGCTGGCCACGCTGCGGGTTTAGAAATCGACCAGGAAACCGGCGCCCAGCGACTTCTGCCGGTAGTTGTAATCGATCAAGCTTTGGCCATAGCCGCTGAAGGCTTGCAGGTAGCCCTTCAGGTTGGCGAGCACCGGGAACGCCCAACCGGCCTGCAAGGCGCCACGCCCCGAGGTAAAGTTATGGCGCACCAGCAGCGAGTACTCGTTGCCGTCGTTGCGATAGCTGAGGTTGAGGTCGCCATGCCCCAGGTAATCGACGATGTCGACGTTGTCGTTGTTCGAGCGGGCGTTGTCCAGCCGCTTCCAGACGCGTAGTTGGGCGGCCAGCTTGCCGTGCTCGGCGCCCACTTCCGCATACACCCGGTTCCAGCTGCGCGACAAGGTCGAGGTCTGGCCGTTCGACTGGTGCACCATGCCCACCGTCAGGTAGCGGACGTCGAGGGCCGGGCCCAGGTTCAGGTTCAGCGGCGTGGTCAGCATCAGCTCGGGCTGGTAGTTGGTCTCGCGGAAAGGGCTGGAAGCGGCGCGGTTGTAGGCCTGCCAAAAACTGTTCTGCGTGTAGCCGAACCACAGGTCGATCGGCGTCCTGAGCGCCTGCTCGATCAGCTTCATCTTGAAACTGAGCTGGTAGGTCAGCTCCACGTGCTGCGACTTGATGCCGGCCGGCGTGAAATCGTCAAAAGGCGCATCATTGGAGCTGGTGCTGTAATTGGTCAGCAGCAGATAGGTATCGCGGTGCGGACGGACGTTGAACACGCCGCGCTTGGCCGAGCGGTCCAGCTCCCACCACTGCACCATGCGCGAGACGGAGTCTTCCGGCGGAATGGTGGTGATCTTGGCGACCACCGGCGGCAGCACCGGCGCGGCGGGCGGCTCGGCCGGCTGGGTGCTGGACGGCAGCGTCAAGGCGGTGGCCAGTTTGCTGACTTTGCCAGGGTCGGGAACGCCGACCGCGGCGCCGCCGGCGGCCTGGATCGCAGGGCCGGCCTTGGCCAGACCGTCGTAGCAGGCCAGGCGGGCGCTGGCGTCGCCCAGCACGGAGCAGCGCTCCAGGCGCAGCTCCAGATCGGTCGCCGTTGGCAGGGTTGCGGACTGGGCTAAAGCCAGAGCCGGGGCCATGCCCAAGGATAGAAGCAGGGCGTGTTTCAATGGAACAGTCATGGAGAACTTTCAGTTAAACTTGCTAGTTATTCTACAGCCTATATTAATTGCCGCGAGTCATGTCGCACGGCAGAAATAACCTGGCTCTTGAAATTTGCATTAATCGCTACACTTGAGACTTCCTGCATTCACATTGCATCAAGGAGAGAATGATGACCCGCAAGACCCCCATCGAGCGTTACCGCAACATTGGCATCAGCGCCCACATCGACGCTGGCAAGACCACGACCACGGAGCGCATCCTGTTTTATACCGGCGTCAATCACAAAATCGGCGAGGTGCACAATGGCGCCGCGACGATGGACTGGATGGAGCAGGAGCAGGAACGCGGGATCACCATCACCTCCGCCGCCACCACCGCCTTCTGGAAAGGCATGGCGGGCAATTTCGCCGAGCACCGCATCAACATCATCGATACGCCCGGCCACGTCGACTTCACCATCGAGGTGGAGCGCTCCATGCGCGTGCTGGACGGCGCCGTCATGGTGTACGACGCCGTGGGCGGCGTGCAGCCGCAATCCGAGACGGTCTGGCGCCAGGCCAACAAATACGCCGTGCCGCGCATCGCCTTCATCAACAAGATGGACCGCGTCGGCGCCGACTTCTTCCGCGTGCGCGAGCAGATCGCCGCGCGGCTGAAGGGCGTCGCCATTCCGATCCAGATTCCGCTGGGCGCCGAGGACAATTTCCACGGCGTGGTGGACCTGGTCAAGATGCGCGCGATTAACTGGGACGACGAAAGCCTGGGCGTCAAGTTCAGCTACGAGGACATCCCCGCGCACCTGCAGGCGCTGGCGCAGGAGTGGCACGACAAGATGGTCGAGGCCGCCGCCGAAGGTTCGCCCGAGCTGCTGGAAAAATACCTGGACGGCGGCGTGCTGAGCGAAGATGAGATCAAGGCCGGACTGCGCCAGCGCACCATCCGCAACGAGATCGTGCCCATGCTGGCCGGCAGCGCCTTCAAGAACCGCGGCGTGCAGGCGATGCTGGACGCGGTGGTCGAGTATCTGCCATCGCCGCTGGACGTGCCGGCCATCGCCGGGCATGACGAGGATGACAATCCGATCGAGCGTCATCCCAGCGACAGCGATCCGTTCTCGGCGCTGGCGTTCAAGATCATGACCGATCCCTTCGTCGGCCAGCTGACCTTCTTCCGCGTGTATTCGGGCGTGGTCAATTCCGGCGACACGGTCTACAACCCGACCAAGAGCCAGAAGGAGCGCCTGGGCCGCATCCTGCAGATGCACGCCAACGAGCGCAAGGAGATCAAGGAAGTCTACGCCGGCGACATCGCGGCGGCGGTGGGCCTGAAGGGCGTGACCACCGGCGACACACTGAGCTCGCCGGAGCATGTGATCGTGCTGGAAAAGATGATCTTCCCGGAGCCGGTGATCTCGCAGGCGGTCGAGCCGAAGACCAAGGTCGACCAGGAAAAGATGGGCATCGCCCTGAACCGGTTGGCGCAGGAAGACCCGTCGTTCCGCGTGCACACCGACGAGGAATCGGGCCAGACCATCATGTCCGGCATGGGCGAGCTGCACCTGGAGATCCTGGTGGACCGCATGCGGCGCGAGTTCGGCGTCGAAGCGACGGTGGGCAAGCCGCAGGTGGCGTATCGCGAAACCATCCAGAAGATGGCCAGCGATATCGAAGGCAAGTTCGTCAAGCAGTCCGGCGGACGCGGGCAGTACGGCCACGTGGTGCTGACCTTGGAGCCGATGGAGCCGGGCAAGGGTTATCTGTTCGTCGACGCCATCAAGGGCGGCGTGGTGCCGCGCGAGTTCATCCCCGCGGTCGACAAGGGCGTGCAGGAGACCTTGCGCAGCGGCGTGCTGGCCGGTTATCCGGTGGTTGACGTCAAGGTGACGCTGACCTTCGGCTCCTACCACGACGTCGACTCGAACGAGAACGCCTTCCGCATGGCCGGTTCGATGGCCTTCAAGGACGGCATGAAGCGCGCCGATCCAGTGCTGCTGGAGCCGATGATGCAGGTGGAAGTGGAGACGCCGGAAGAGTTCATGGGCAACGCCATGGGCGATCTGACGGCGCGGCGCGGCATGGTGCAGGGCATGGACGAGATTCCTGGCGGCGGCGGCAAGATCATCCGCGCGCTGGTGCCGCTGGCCGAGATGTTCGGCTACTCCACCACGCTACGTTCGCTGACGCAGGGCCGGGCGACGTACACGATGGAGTTCAAGCACTACGCCGCCGTGCCGAAGCACATCCTGGACCACATCGCGACCTCGTCCAAGGCACGCCACTAGCCCACCCCGGGGTCAGGTCTGACAATCGGACACGAGCTCGACCGTAATGACGTTCTACGGCCGAGCTCGTGTCCGAATGTCAGACCTGACCCCGGGTTTATTCGAAGACCTTCAGCTTGAGCTGGACGGAAATGGCGCCGTAGAGCCGGTCCTTGTAGGTCGGCACGATGGCGACATTGACGCCCACGCTCTTGTATTCGAAGCTGGCGGTCGGGATGGCCGCCAGGAACCAGCCGCCGTCGCGCATCTTGGGATAGCCGCTAAAGGCTCCCGCCACCGCACCCAGGCGCACCGGGCCGATCTTCCACGGCTGGTAGTACACGCCCACATAATTCGAATAGCCGCGGTCGCTGTTGTAGAAGCGGCCCGCCGTCGCCGATGCCACCGTCGAAAAACGGTACTCGGCGCCCAGGCCGGGATTGCTGTCGTTCAGGCCTTTGTCGCGCTGGAAGTGGCGGGAGTAGAAACCGCCGTTCAGCCACACTTCCTTCAGCGGCGCCGGTTCGATGGTTTCGAAGGTGTCGGCCGCGGCCGCGCCGGACAGGCCGGCCAGCAGCGCGCCGGCAATACGTAAACTTTTGATCATCCGAAGCTTTCTTCGTCATGTGAGGACGTTGGATTATAGCGAAGGATTGCGTCCTCCTTGATCTGGATTAGACGGGAAATATTTTCCTTGTGGAAAATAAGAGCTCCACGTCCAACAGGGAGTCCTTCATGAAACGCTACACCGCAACGGCCTGCACCCTGGCCATCACGCTGGCGCTGGCCGCCTGCGCCTCCACCACCAAACCCGGCGTCGTCGGCGCCCAGCGCCAACAATTGATGCTGGTGTCGGCCGATACGGTCGAGAAAATGGCGCTGGTGAACTACACCCAGCAAAACCAGCAGGCGAAGGCGGCCGGCCGCCTGGTCACCGGCGGCGCCGAATACGATCGCCTGGCCCGCATCGCCAAGCGGCTGGAAAAACAGGTGGGCGCCTTCCGCGACGACGCCGCCAAGTGGAACTGGCAATTGGTGCTGATCGACGCGCCCATCCTCAACGCCTCGTGCGCGCCGGGCGGCAAGATCACTTTCTACAGCGGCCTGGTGCGCCAGCTGAAACTGAGCGACGATGAGATCGCCGTCATCATGGGACACGAGGTGGCGCACGCCTTGCGCGAGCACGGCCGCGAGCGGGTGTCGAAAGCCTATGCGCAGAACGCCCTGAGCCAGGCGGCGCTGATGGCCGCGCCCAACAGTCCGGCGCAGGTCGAGGCCGCCAACCAGGTGGCGCACTATCTGTACGTGTTGCCGAACTCGCGGCAGAACGAATCGGAAGCCGACGGCATGGGCCTGGAACTGGCGGCCCGCGCCGGCTACAACCCGAACGCGGCGATCTCGGTCTGGAACAAGATGGCGGCCGCCAACAAGGGCAAGGCGCCGGCCGAATTCCTGTCCACGCATCCGTCCGACCAGACTCGCATCACCGACCTGAGCGCGTTGATGCCCAAGGTGGCGCCGCTGTACCAAGCGGCGCGGCGCTAATCGCGGACGGCGCGTCGACGTTTCTGTGTCAGATCAAGTTTGTGCCGTTGCCGGTGCATAGGCCGCATCGGCAGTCGCGCACTGGACGACGCAGGTTCTAGACGCGGCCTTAGTTCGTGTGGCGCGGAGTTGCGGAGTTGCGATAAATTAAACTAATCGGTGGACCACCGGAATTGCTGCGAGTACACTGCAATGAGCAACCGCACCATATTCCAGCTGGCCTAGTGACTTGTGAATGAGTATTGACTTGCCTATCTCGTCCCGCTGGACGTCATGCGCCCCGTTGAATAGAGAGTCGCGAAACGGGTTCCGTATCCTCAGCCCTTACGAGAAAGTACAGTTATGTCCTCGCACAGCAAGCCGGCTTCCGGCAGCGAAGGTCCGATGGCGAGCGCCAGCGAACAATCGGAATTTTTGCAGAATATATTGGAGTCGTCGACCGAATATTCCATTATCGGCAAGGACTTGAAGGGCAAGATCCAACTGTGGAACGCCGGCGCGCGTAGGCTGTATGGATACGAGCCGGAGGATGTCATCGGCAAGGCCTACTCGTCGATGCTGCACACGCCCGAAGATATCGCCGCCGGCCGCCCCGAGCAGATCATGACGGCGGCCATGGAGAATGGCAAGTGGGAAGGCACCTTGACGCGCGTGCGAAACAACGGCAGCCGCTTCACGGCGCGGGTGGTCATCACGCCACGTCGCGACAGCTCGGGCAAGGCGATAGGCTATCTGCTGATCTCGAAGGATATTTCCGATGAAATTCGCCTGACCGAAGAGCTCAGGGCCACGCAATTCTATGCCCGCAGCCTGATCGAGGCTTCGCTCGATCCGCTGGTCACCATCAGCCCGGAAGGCAAGATCACCGACGTCAACGAAGGTTCGATCAAGGTCACCGGCGTGCCGCGCGAAAAACTGATCGGCACCGACTTTTCCGATTACTTCACCGAACCGGACAAGGCCCGCGAAGGCTATCAGCAAGTGTTTTCCCGCGGCGCGGTCACCGACTACCCGCTGACCATCCGGCACAAAGATGGCCGCCTCATCGACGTGCTGTACAACGCCTCCGTGTACAAGGATGCGCAGGGCAACGTGCTGGGCGTGTTTGCCGCCGCGCGCGACGTGACGGCGCAAAAGCAAGCCTCGCAATATGCGCGCAGCCTGATTGAAGCCTCGCTCGATCCGCTGGTCACCATCAGCCCGGAAGGCAAGATCACCGACGTCAACGAAGGCTCGATCAAGGTCACCGGGGTGCCGCGCGGGAAGCTGATCGGCACCGACTTTTCCGACTACTTCACCGAGCCGGCCAGGGCCCGCGAGGGCTACGAGCAAGTGTTCGCCGAAGGCTATGTCACCGACTATCCGCTGACCATACGGGGCAAGGACGGCAGCCTGACGGACGTGCTCTATAACGCGTCCGTGTACAAGGATGCGCGCGGCAACGTGCTGGGCGTGTTTGCCGCAGCCCGCGACGTCACCGCGCAGAAGCAGGCGTCGCAATATGCCCGTAGCCTGATCGAGGCCTCGCTCGATCCGCTGGTGACCATCAGTGCCGAGGGCAAGATCACCGACGTCAACGCGGCGTCCGCGGAAATCACCGGACTGGCGCGCGAAAAGCTGATCGGCACCGATTTCTCCGACTACTTCACCGAACCGGAAAAAGCGCGCGAGGGCTACAAGCAAGTGTTCGACAAGGGCCTGGTCTCGAACTATCCGCTGACCATACGCCATCGCGACAGCAAACTCACCGACGTGCTGTACAACGCTTCAGTCTACAAGGACACGCGCGGCAATGTGCTGGGGGTGTTCGCCGCCGCGCGCGATGTGACGGCGCAAAAAAAAGCCGAGGCCGAAGTCGCCGAGCAACGCACCAAGGAATTGGAGCGGCTGGCCGAGCTCGAACGTTTTCAACGCCTGACGGTCGGACGCGAACTCAAGATGATCGAGCTGAAGAAGGAGATTGAGGAACACAAAAGGGCGATCGGCCAGCTGAGAACCGTGGAAGGAAGATGATGCCGATGCCAGACATCGCGGCATACAGGCGTGACCCGGACCAGCAGTTCAGCCAGGAGGAATATGCCCGGGCAGTCCTCAACATCCTCGACGATGCGGCCGAAGAACGCGCGCGCCTGCACGAAGCCCAGCGCGCGGTGCTCAATATCCTGGAGGACGCCGCCGAGGAAAGGAGCCTGCTGGAACTGACCCAAAAGGCGGTGCTGAATATCCTGGACGATTCCGACGACGAAAAAATTCGTCTGGAGGAAATGCAGAAGGCCGTCCTGAATATCCTCGATGACCTGGCCGGCGAAATGGAGGAACGCACCCATCTGGAAGAACGTTTTCGCTCCCTGCTGGAGACCGCCCCGGACGCGATCGTCATCGTCAACGATGCGGGCCGGATCGTGCTGGTGAATGCGCAAACCGAGACCCTGTTCGGCTATGCGCGCCAGGAACTGCTGGGTTCGACAATCGAGGTGCTGTTGCCAGAACGCTTCAGAGGCAAGCATCCGCGCCACCGCATGGGATTTACCACCGAACCACGGGTCCGTCCGATGGGCGCCGATCTCGAGCTGTATGGACGGCGCAAGGACGGTACCGAGTTTCCAACCGAAATCCTGTTGAGCCCGGTGGTGACCGACGAAGGCGCGCTGGTGTCGGCGGCCATCCGCGATGTCACCCGTACCAAGGAGATCGAACACCAGATTCGCGCCTCGCTGAAGGAAAAGGAGGCGCTGCTGCAGGAGATCCACCACCGGGTCAAGAACAATCTGCAAATCATCGCCAGCCTGCTGTCGCTGCAATCGGGCTATATCAGCGACCCGCATACCTTGCGGCAGTTCCAGGACAGTCAGGGACGCATCCGGTCGATGGCCCTGATCCATGAAAAGCTCTACCAGTCGGAGACGCTGGCGGCGGTGGACCTGGCGGACTATGTGCGCTCGCTAACAGGAATCTTGATGCGCTCCTATACCGCCAACGCCCACGTCCACCTGGAATGCCAGACCGATGCGGCGATGGTCAGCATCGACACCGCAGTGCCGCTGGGACTGATGCTCAACGAATTGGTGACCAATGCGCTGAAGTACGCTTTCCCGGACGATCGGCGCGGTTGCCTGACGGTGACCCTGCGCGCCGTGGCGGACGGCGAGCTGGCGCTCATGGTGCACGACGACGGCATCGGCATGCCGGCCGATTTTCAGCTCGATCAAGCGAGCTCGTTGGGCTTGCGGCTGGTCCGCATGTTCGCCAAACAGTTGCGGGCCGCTATTTCGATGCGCTCGGAACCCGGCCATACCTCGTTCGATATCCACGTCAAGGAGTCGGTGCTCAAGTCACCGTCATAAACTATGCAAGCTGCACAGAACAAAATTCGGGTCCTGGTCGTGGAGGATGAGATCGTCGTGTCGGAAGATCTTCAGCAGCGCCTGCGGGCGCTGGGCTACGAGGTGACGGGCGCGGCCGATACCGGCGCCGAGGCGATACGGCTGGCTATCCTGACGATACCCGACGTGGCGCTGATGGACATTATGTTGCACGGCAAGGCCGAGGGCATCGAGGCGGCCGAGTATTTGCGGGAACAGTTGGACTTGCCGGTCATCTTCCTGACCGCGCACAGCGACGCCGCCACCTTGCAGCGCGCGCGCCTGACCGATCCCGCCGGCTACATCGTCAAGCCCTTCGACGATGCGCAACTACGCGTGGCCCTGGACATGGCGCCGGCCCGGCACGAGATGGAGCGCAAGGCGCGCCGCGTGGCGCGCTGGCTCACCGCGACGCTGACCAGCATCGGCGATGCGGTGGTCGCCACCAATACCAGGGCCGAGATTATCCTGATCAATCCGGCGGCGGAAAAGTTGACCGGCTGGAGCCAGGCGGAAGCGGCCGGCAAGCCGTTTGCCGAGGTGGTGCGCTTGGTGAACCAAGTCAGCCGGACGCCGCTCGAAGATCCCGCCACGCGCGCGCTGCGCCAGGGACTGACGATACGCATTGATCCCCATACCTTGTTGCTGACCCGTTCGGGCGCAGAACGGTTTGTGGACGACAGTGCCTCGCCCATCGTCGACGAGAGCGGCACGATACTGGGCGCGGTGGTCGTTCTGGTTGATTCGACCGACCGGCTGGCCACGCAGAGCCGGGTGCAGGCCTTGGCGCGCCAGGTGGAGAACCTGCTGGCCGACCAGGAGCGCAACGCCACGACCACTGCCGAGCTGGAGGCGTTCGCCGCCGCGGTGAGCCACGATTTGCGCGGGCCATTGAACGCCATTGCCGGCTTTTCCTATCTGCTCTCCCAGCAGCACCGCAAGCATCTCGATTCGAGCGGGCAGCGTTTCCTTGATCATGTGCAGAAAAATGCGCGGGAAATGATCAACATGACGGACGGCTATCTGCGTTTTCTCGGCCTGAGTCGAGGACAGGAACTGGTGCTGAGCGAGGTCGACGTGTACGAGCTGGTGCAAGACATATTCCGTAGCCTGACCGCGCGATCGGATACGCGGCCGGTCCAGTTCTGCTGCGCGCCATTGCCGATGATCGTCGGCGACGATGTCATGCTGCGGCAGGTGTTCGTCAATTTGCTGGGCAATGCCATCAAGTATACGTCCAGGCAGGAGCAGCCCGCGATCGCGGTGGGGGCCACGACGGAGGGCGAGGGCGCGGCGGCCAGGCATACCTTTTTTGTGCGGGACAATGGTGTCGGCTTCGACGCGTCCGGCGCCGAGAAACTGTTCGAGCCATTCCAACGCTTCCACAGCGTGGCCGATTTTCCCGGGACGGGGGTGGGCCTGTCGATCGTCAAGCGGATAGTCGAACACCATGGGGGCGCGCTGTGGGCGGAGAGCCAGGCGGGGAACGGCGCCACTTTCTTTTTGACGTTGACGGCGCGCGCCGGCATGAAATGAGCGCCACCATGCGCCCCGCCCGACTGTTGATTGTTGAAGACCAGGCCGTTATCGCGGCCGATCTGGACGCCAGCCTGACGCGCTGTGGCTACCAGGTGTGCGGCTTGGCGGCGTCCGGCCCCGAGGCCTTGCAGATGACGCATCGCTACCGGCCGGACCTGGTGCTGATGGATATACGCTTGCAAGGTTCGATGGACGGTATCCAGACCGCCGAGAAGCTGCGCCGCGAACTCGACACCGGGGTGATTTTCCTGTCGGCCCATACCGATGGCGCGACCATGCAAAGGGCCAAATTGGCGACGCCCTACGGTTTTCTGGTGAAGCCGTTCGATGAGCGGGAAGTGCAGATCAATGTCGAGGTGGCGCTGCACAAGCGCCAGGTCGAGCGTCAGCTGGCCGATGCCAACCTGGAAATTCACCGGCTGAACAACAGTCTGACGCAGCAGATGGCGGAGCGCACGAGCAAACTGGCGCTGACCCTCGATAAACTAAAGAAGGCCGAACATGACGCGTATTACGACATGCTGACCGGGCTGGCGAATCGCGCCCATTTCATCGAGCAATTGCATCAGCAGCTGGAAATCTGCAACCGCAACTGTGGTTGCCTGGCCTTGCTCTACCTGGATATCGACGGCTTTAAGGGCGTCAACGACACGCTGGGCCATCTGGCGGGCGATGCTTTGCTGTGCGCGGTGGCGACGCGGATGGAACGCAATATCCGCCGCGCCGATCTCGTCGCCCGGCTGGGGGGCGACGAGTTTGTCGTGATGCTGGTGCAATCGGACTTGAGACAGGCCAAGCTGGTCGCCGATAAGCTGGTGGCGACGCTGTCGCGGCCCTATCGGCTGGCCCGGCGCACGGTCAGTGTTTCGGCCAGCATCGGCGTGGCGTCCTACCCGGAGACGGGCGATTCCGGCGCCGGGCTGCTGGCACGGGCCGACATCGCCTTGTACGAGGCCAAACGGGCGGGCAAGCGCTGCGCCGTGGCGGCCACCCCGGGCAACGCGAGGATCGCGCCATGATACTGACCTCGCTGCTGATCGTAGAGGACCAGGCCGTCATCGCCGCCGACCTGGAGGCGAAGCTGACCCGCCGCGGCTACCAGGTATGCGGCATTGCCGCCAGCGGCGAGGAGGCGCTGGAGCTGGCCCGCCTCCATCATCCCGGCCTGGCGTTGATGGACATACGGTTGCAGGGAACCATGGATGGCATCCAGACCGCCGAGATCCTGCGGCGCGAACTGGACGTGCCGGTGATCTTTCTCAGCGCCTATTCGGACGAGCTGACGCTGCAGCGCGTCAAGGCGACCCAGCCCTACGCCTTCCTGATCAAACCCTACGACGAACAGGAACTGCAATTCAACATCGAGATGGCGGTCAGAAAGCACGCGGACGAGTCGCATCCGACGGCGGACGAGCGCCAGATCAGCATCTTGATCGTCGAGGACGAGGCGGTGATCGCGGAAAATCTCAAGGGCGGCCTGACGCAAAACGGCTACCTGGTGTGCGGCATCGCCGCCAGCGGCGAAGAGGCGCTGGAGCTGGCGCGTCAGCACCAGCCGGACCTGGTGTTGATGGACATCCGGCTGCAAGGGGCGATGGACGGCATCGAGGCGGCCGCCATCCTGAAGCGCGAACTCGACATCCCGGTCATCTTTGTCAGCGCCCATTCGGATAGCCAGACGCTGCAACGCGCCACCGAAAGCACCCCCTATGCATTTCTGCTCAAGCCGTATGATGACCGTGAATTGCAACTCAATATAGAGGTGGCTGTCCACAAGCACGCAGGCGAACGGCAACTGGCCGTCGCGCACCAGGAAATCAAGCGCATCAACGCTACGCTGGAACTGCGCGTTACGGAACGTACCGCGGCGTTGGCGGCGGCCTTGGCGGAAATCCAACGCGAAGGGCTTGAGCGCATGGGCATGCTGGAGGATCTGCAAAAGAGCGAGGTCCGCTTCCGTCAATTGGCGGAGAACATACCGCAGGTCTTCTTTCTGACCGACTTATGCGAAAGTCGTTTGTTCTACGTTAGCCTGGCCTACGAAGAAATATGGGGCCGCAGTTGCGCCAGCCTGTATGAACAGCCAGGCTCATGGATCGAGGCGGTCCATCCGGACGACCGGGCGGCGCTACTGCAAAGTGCGCCCGAGCGGGCGGCGAGCGGCCGCTTCGACCTGACCTACCGCATCCTGCGCCCGGACGGCGCGTTGCGCTGGATACGCGCGCGCGGCTTTCCGATCGCCGACAGCAGCGGGCAGATCGTGCGCATCGCCGGCATCGCCGACGATATCACCGTTCACGTGGAACAGGAACGCCGTATCGCCCGCCTGGGGCGCATCGCGCTGGTATTGTCCAGTGTGAATTCTGCCATCGTGCGCATCCGCGATCGCGACGCCTTATTCAGTGAAGTATGCCGGATCGCCGTCGACGAGGGCGCCTATGCCATGGCCTTTATCGGGATGATGGATGCCGTCACGCAGGACGGAACGGTGGTGGCCTCGCGTGGCATGCCCGCCGGCTATGTCGACAAGATCCGGTTGACGGCGCGCGCCGGCACGCCCGACAGCGACCGCCCGGCGTGCGTCGCGGTAAGGGAACGGCGCACCGTCATTTGCAACGACGTGCGGGAGGAGCCATCCTTGACGCCATTGCGGGAAGACTTGGTGCGACACGGCCTGCTAGCGGTGGCCGCGCTGCCGCTGATGTTGGACCAGTGCGCCGCAGGCGTGCTGGTATTGTTCGGCGGCGAAGTCGGACTGTTCGACCCGGAAGAATTGAAACTGCTTAACGAGGTGGCGGGCGACATCGCGTTCGGCCTGGACTTTATCGCCAAGGCGGAGCAACTGAACTACATCGCTTATTTTGATCTGTTGACCGGCTTGCCCAACAAGATGTTGTTCCATGAGCGCTTGGCACAGTGCCTCAGCGACGCCCACGCCAGCGTCGGCAAGATCGGGGTCGTCGTGATCGACCTGGTCCGCTTTTCGCAGTTAAACGATGTTTATGGCCGCCATGTGGGCGACGCCATACTGCGCGAAGTGGCGGCCAGGATCAGGGCGGCGCTGAGCGAATCGGGGCGCCTGGCCCGGATTGCCGGCGACATGTTTGCCATATTCATACCGGAGGTACGCGAAGCGGTGGATGTGGTGGAACTGTACGAACAGCAGCTGGTCAAGGTGCTGGAGCAGCCATTCAGCATCCTCAACAAGTCGATCCACCTGACCATCCGGGCCGGCATCGCCGTCTATCCGCAAGACGGCCAGGACGCCGAGAGCTTGCTCAAGCACGCCGAAGCCGCGCTGAAGAGAGCGAAATCGTCCAACGAACGCTACCTCTACTATTCGACGCAGATGAATGCCACGATCGCGCTGCGGCTGCAGCTGGAACACGATTTGCGTGAGGCCATTAGCGCACAACAATTCCTGCTGTATTACCAGCCGCGGGTGGATCTGATCAGCGGACGCATCGTCAGCGCCGAGGCGCTGATACGGTGGCAGCATCCGGATGAAGGCCTGGTTTCCCCGTTCCACTTCATCCCGCTGGCGGAAGAAACCGGGTTGATCCTGCCGATCGGTGCGTGGGTGATTGACGCCGTGTGCGAACAGCAGGCGGACTGGCGCCGGCGCCACGTCAAGATCGTACCGGTGGCGGTGAATTTGTCGGCGGTCCAGTTCAAGAAGCGGCAGGCGCTGTCGACGATAGTCGAGGCCTTGCGACGCAGCGGACTGGAGCGCGAGTATCTCGAATTTGAGCTGACCGAATCGATACTGATGGATGATCCGGACGAAGCCGCGGCCAGCCTGACGGCCTTGAAAGCGATCGGCGGTGCGCTGGCGCTGGACGATTTCGGCACCGGCTATTCCTCGCTGGCGTATCTGAAGCGCTTTCAATTCGACATAGTCAAGATCGACCGCGCGTTCGTGACGGAGATTACCCGCAGCAGGGAGGACGCGGCCATCGCCACCGCCGTCATCGCCATGGCCCATAACCTCAATATGCTGGTGGTGGCCGAGGGGGTTGAAACTGAGGCGCAGTTAAAGTTTCTGCGCAGGCTGAGGTGCGACGAAATCCAGGGCTATTTCTTTAGCCCGCCAGTACCGGCGCATGAGTTCGAGCAAATGCTGCGCAGCGACCGCCGCCTGGCGCTGGAGCGGGAGGTTTCCGGCCGGGCCGATACGCTGCTGCTGGTGGACGACGAGCCCAATATCCTGTCGGCGCTGAAGCGCTTGTTGCGCCAGGATAGTTACCATATCCTGACGGCGTCCAACGGCGCTGAGGCATTGGAGCTGCTGGCGCTCAATGCCGTGCAGGTGGTCGTGACCGACCAGCGCATGCATGGCATGTCCGGCACCGAGTTCCTGTCCATCGTCAAGAGCATGTATCCCGATACCGTACGCCTGATCCTGACCGGCTACACGGACCTGGCAACCGTGACCGAGAGCGTCAACCGGGGCGAGATCTTTAAATTCATACCCAAGCCATGGCATGACCAGGATCTGCGCGAACTGATACGCGCCGCGTTTCGACACTACCGTCCACGCTTTCTTGCCGGCGACGAACAGGCCTAGCGGCTGGCATGAGCAATATGGATCTCGGCGTCGAGTGGGAAACTGTTTCCCGTATTTATGGACTAGTTCGCCGTTCCCGGCTCTCTTAGACTGTGCTCGCTTTCTGGCGGCGAGCCCAGACTACTCAAGGGAACATCATGAAAATTACCGCTGCGCTGGCGCGCGCCACCCATCAGGCGCTGGACGTGACAGCGCTGGACCTGGACGAGCCACGCGACGACGAAGTGCTGGTCCGCGTGATCGCCAGCGGCATCTGCCGCACCGATATCGATGTCCGGGACGGCTACCTGCCCACGCCGACGCCGGTGGTGCTCGGCCACGAAGGCAGCGGCATCGTCGAGCGGGTAGGGCGGCTGGTGCGCCGCTTCGCGCCTGGCGACCATGTCGTCATGTCGATGGGCTCCTGCGGCGTTTGCGAGTCCTGCCAGCTTGGCCTGCCCGCCTACTGCGTGCAACATGTGCCGATGAACTTCCTGGCGGCGCGGCCGGACGGCTCGGTTTGCATGCACGAGCACGGCATGGACGTGCACAGCCATTTCTTTTCCCAATCGTCGCATGCCACCTACACGGTGGCGCATCAGAGCTCGCTGGTCAAGGTGCGGGACGACGTCGATTTGCGCTGGCTGGGGCCGCTCGCTTGCGGCGTGATGACCGGCGCCGGAGGCGTCATCAATACACTGAAACCGGAGGCCGGTACCAGCATCGTAATCTTCGGCGCGGGCACGGTGGGCTTGAGCGCGCTGATGGCCAGCAAGATCGTCGGCTGCACCCGCCGCATCGTGGTCGACAACAAGCCGGCGCGGCTGGCGCTGGCGAGCGAACTGGGCGCCACCGACACCATCTTGTCGACCGCCGACGCCGACGTGGCGGCGCAGGTCCGCGCCTTGACGGACGGATTGGGCGCCCACTATGCCTTTGAATCGAGCGGAGTGAAAAGTGTGATCGGCGCCGCCCTGGCCGCCATCCGCGAACGCGGCACATGCGTCATCACCGGCGTGCTGCCGCAAGGCAGCCTGGTGGAGTTCGACGCCTGGCAGCTGCTGCGCGGCCGCACGGTGCGCGGCAGTGTGATGGGCGACTGCCTGCCGTCGCAGTTCATACCGCGCCTGGTCGAGTTCTATCGACAAGGCCTGCTGCCGCTGGAGAAGATCTGCAGCTTGTACCCGCTGGCGGACATCAACCAGGCCATCGAGGACGGCATCTCCGGCGCGGTGGTGAAAGCCATCGTCGTCATGCCGCACCCGGATTAATCACTCACTTTAAAAATGCCATGAACCCACACAGCAACGTTTTTGATTTTGTCATCCTTGGCGGCGGCTCCGCCGGCGCCGTGTTGGCCAACCGCCTGTCCGAAGATGGACGCTATCAGGTCTTGCTGATCGAGGCCGGCCGGGCCTTCGATCCCGACGCCTACCCCGAACAAATCTATAGCAGCAACGTCATCGCCGCCAACGGCGACGCCAGATACGAATGGGGCTACCACGCCAAGCCGGTCGGGCAAGCCCAGCCTGTGTATGCGCCGCGCGGCAAGGTGCTGGGCGGCAGCTCGGCCATCAACGGCGCGGTCGCGTGCCGGGCCTTGCCGTTCGACTTCGCCCGCTTCACCGCCAAAGGCCTGAAGGGCTGGAGCTTCGACGAGGTGCTGCCGTACTATAAAAGAATGGAAAGCGCGCCGCACGGCGACGAACAATGGCATGGCCGCAACGGCCCCTTGCCGATACATCAGATGAGCATGGACTACATCACTCCGGTGCAGCGGGCGATGGTGGAGGCGTGTTGGGCGCTGGGCGCGAACCGGGTGGACGACTTCAACAATCCGCAAGCCAATAACGGCGCGGGCCCCAATCCGATGAACGTGGTCAACGGCGTGCGGGTCAACACCGGCATGGCCTATCTGACGCGCACCGTGCGGGCACGCCCCAACCTGACGATACTGGACCGCAGCATGATAGACCGCTTGCTGTTCGAGGACGGCGCGGTACAAGCGGTGCTGCTGGCCGACGGCAGCAAGGTCCAGGGTGCGGAAGTCATTCTGAGTGCCGGCGCCTACGGTTCCGCCGCGATCCTGCTGCGCTCCGGCATCGGCCCGAAGGCGGATCTGGAGGCGCTGGATATTCCCGTCGTCGTCGATGCGCCGGTCGGCACACGGCTGCTGGATCACGCCTTCTACAGGATGAATTTCAGCGGCAAGGCCGAGCTGAAGGGCCAGGAGCATCCGGTGGTGGGCGCCCAGCTGTGGACCAACTCGTCGCGGGCGAGTTCGAAGCAGGAGCTCGACATCGGCATCTCGCCGTCGCATTTGCTCGATCCGGCCATCAGCCCGACCGGCGTGGCGTTTTCGCTGGGACTGGAGCTGATGCATTGCACGTCCGAGGGGCGGATCCGCTTGCAGAGCCGCGATCCGCAAGCCGCGCCGCTGATCGAACTGAATCACCTGAGCAGCGAGGAAGACATGGCGCGCATGGTGGAGTGCTTCCGCCTGGCCAGGAAACTGGCCGCCACCGAACCGCTGGGCAGCATGATCGTGGCGGAGATCTATCCCGGCCCGGCGGTCGATGACAGCGATGCGCAGATCCGGGCGGCGTTGGCGCAGGGCGTAGGCTCCTTGCAGCATCCATGCGCCACCGCGCCGATGGGTCTGCCGGACGATCCGGCGGCGGTGGTGGACGAGCAGGGTCGCGTCTACGGCGTGCGGGGGCTGCGCGTGATCGACGCCTCGATCTTCCCGGAGATACCGTTGATTAACCTGAACCCCACCGTCATCATGATGGCGGAAAAGCTGTCCGATGCGATCAAGGCTGCCGATCGGGCGCCGCTGGCGCGGCCTCGCTGATGCCGTAAGCCACCGGCCAGCCGGCCGGCAAGTGCCAGGTGCCAAACAAGCGGTCGAGGAAGGGCAGGGTCGACGAGAAGTTGCGGTCCAGCGGCGCCACGCTGGTGTGGTGCCAGTGATGGAAGGCCGGCGTGGCGATAATCGATTCCAGCGGGCCGAGCCGGACCCGCAGGTTCGAATGGATGAAGAAGCCCCACACCGTGCCGATGACGATCACCAGCGCCGGCGTGGCGCTGCCGCCCGCGCTGGCGCCGGCCAGGCCGAGCACGTACAGCGGCGTCATGCCGAACAGCCGGGTGACGATCATGTCGACCGGATGCGCATGCGTATTGATCAGGAAGTACAGGTGTTCCGGCTGGTGGTGCACCGAATGGAAATGCCACAGCCACGGCAACTGGTGGCTCAAGCGATGGCCCCAGTAAAAGCCGATCTCCGCGATCAGCAAGGACAGCGGCAACTTCACAGCCAACGGCAAGGCGCCCATGGCGGCCGGCACGGCGGACGGCAGCAGCGCTTGCGCCGCCACGGCGACCACCGACATCAACGCCGCCACGATGGCCGCCGGCAGCAGGCTGTTGAGGAAGTACAGGCCCAGATTGATCGCCAGCGCGCGGCGCGGCAAGTGGGCCTTGCGCACCGCGAGCCAACGCTCCAGCGGCACGAACACCAGCGACAGCAGCACCAGCCACACGCACAGCCGCCCCACGTTGACGGCAAAAACAGGCAGGTAGGCGAGCAGATCGTTCATCAGTGTCAAGGCGTAGTAAAAGGCGGAAACGACAATGCCGGACGCGAACGTCCGGCATCGATTCAGGCGGGCCGGGAGTTAAGCGGCCTTGGCTTTGCGGCGACGCGCGGCGAAGGCAACCAGACCCATGCCCAGACCCAGCATGCCCCAGGTTTGCGGCTCAGGCACGGCCGAGGTCATCGACACGCCATCGAGCAGCGAGAACGGTGGCACGCCGCTAGGCGTACCCACGGCCAGGAAGCTCAGCACTTCGCTGGCGCTGGTGGCGGTGAAGGTGAAGGTTTCCTTCTGCCAGCCGGTGAAACCGTGGTTGGCATTGTTCTTCACTGCGGTCGAGATGGTCTGGCCGCCCAGCGACACTTTCCACTGTTCGGTGTTCGGACCGTCGAAGGTGTATTGCTGCGCGCCAGCCCAGTAGAAGCTCAGCTTGTATTGCTGGCCGGCGACCAGGCCGTTGACGGTCTGGCGAATCGGGGCGATTTCAAACGCGCCATCGGCGGCGATGAAGTTGCCGCCGACCGGGCTGGCGCCCAGGCCGTTGGCGGAGCCATTACCGGCGCCCCACAGTTGCAGATTGCCGTAGCTGCCATTGACGCCGCCGTGGTCGGCGTTGGTGTCGCTGAACAGGAAGTTGTAGCCGGTGCTGCTCCAGCCGTGAACCTGATTGCCGGCGTAGCCGATCTGGCCGTAGTTGCCGACTTCGAAACCACCGTTGACGATCAGTTCGCCAGGGACGGCTGCGTTAGCCACGCCTGCGCACAGGGCGGCAGCGGCGGACAGGGCCATCATTATCGATTTAATACGCATGTAGAAAACTCCAGGATACGAATTTCAGGCGGGCTTCCGGCCGCCGGCGGTGTTGAAAGTTGATTGATTCTGGTCAATTAACTTGTTCTAAATGCATTATGAATGAACAATGTATAAATTGGAATATTTTTAATTTGTAAAGCAAGTTGAGCGCATTGCAACACCTGTGCTAGTAATGGAAGCGCTACCGCGACTTGCGAAAAAGAAGCAAATGCCTCAGATCGTGAAGCGCCAGCCGCGTTTTTCGGCGCCCGCCATAGCCAGCCAGAAGAGCGCGGTGAACGCCGTGGCGAACGCCAGCGAGGCCGCCCATGGTCCGAATATCGGCGTCAGCGGGGTGCTGAAAACGTAGGTGTAGAGCGGTCCCATCAGGCCGCTGCCTTCAATCAAGCAAGTGGCGATCCAGGAGCCGGCGTAGGCGGCGATGGCATTCAGGCCCATGGTCCGGCCCAGCGGCGGCCAGCCGCGCACGTCGATCAGCCGGTGAGCCAGCGCGACGGCCAGCAGACCGAAGCCGCCGGTCCACAGCACGAAGGACGAGGTCCACAGCTGTTTGTTCAGCGGCAGCACCAGCGACCACAGGCCGCCCAACAGCATCGTCGCGGCACCCGCCAGGACCAGCGTGCGGGTCTGGCCGCGCCGCAGCCAGTCGCCGGCGCGCAGGCCGAGGATGACGGTGGCCAGCGACGGCAATGTGCCCAGGATGCCCTCGGGATCGTGGCCGATGCCGGTGGCGGCGTCGTACTGGTAGGCCAGGTGGCCCAGCAGCGCGCTGTCGACGCGGTCGGACAGGTTCAGGCCCGGCTCCAGCGAACCGCCCGCCGCCAGCAGCGCCCAGTAACCGAGCAGGATCGCCACGAAAGCCGTCCATTGGGCGCGGGCGCTGCGCAGGTAGATGGCCATCAGCCCTGCCGCCGCGAAGCAGAGGCCCGTCCTTTGCAGCACGCCGAATAGCCGGAAGCCGCGCCCGTTCAGGAGCAGCATCGCCACCACGTGCAGCGCGATCCCCAGCAGCACGATGCGCACGGAGCGCAACAGCACCGAGCGCGCCAGCGGCGCGGCGTCCGCCCCCGCATCCAGGCGGGGACTGAGCGCCAGGTTGATCGAGATCCCCACGATCAGCATGAAGATGGGGAAGATGAAGTCCGGCGGCGTGCAGCCGTGCCATTCGGCGTGTTCCAGCCAGGGGTAGACGTGCGACCAGTCGCCGGCGTCGTTTACCAGCAGCATGGCGGCCACCGTCAGGCCGCGCACCGCGTCGATAGAATTGATACGCATAGTCAAAGCTTGCCGCGCAGTCCAAGGTAGTATTGGCGGCCGTTCGAATACGAGGCGATAGGCTGGTCCTTGTTCTCGCCGTAGTAGCGCAGCACGGCGTTGTTGACGTTCAGCGCATCGAAGGTAATCGACAGGTTCTCGTTGATCTTGTAGTTGATCGACGCCGCCAGGTTGCCGGTGCCCGCCATTACCTGCGGGAAGCTGTTGTACAAGCCGCCGGAGAAGCTGGAGCGATAGGTATAGGCCAGGCGGGCGCTCAAGCGGTCGTCCTCGTAGTAGGTCTCGGCATTGTAGGTGTTCTTCGAATTGCCCACAACCGGCTTGCCGTCCGCCGCGCTGCCGTCGGTGTAGGTGTAGTTGGCCAGCACGCCGACGCCGCCGAACAGGTGCTGCTGGTAGGCCAGCTCCACGCCCTTGTTCTTGGCGCTGATATTGGTCGGCGAAGAGATGGCGTAGCTGTCGAAGCGCTTGAACGAGTTGTTGAAGTAGGTGAGGTTGGCCGTGCCGTAGGTGACGTAGGACGACATGTCCATGTAGAACACGCCGGCCGACAGCAGCGCTTTCGGCGCGAAGTACCATTCCAGCGCGACGTCGTAGTTGGTCGAACGCACCGGCTTCAGCCTGGGGTTGCCGCTGCTGCCGGTCAGGTTGGTGTCGTTCAGTGTGACCGCGCCGACCATGGCGCTGAAGTCGGGGCGCGCCATGGTCTTGGCGACGGCGGCGCGCGCCACCAAGCTGGGCGACAGGTCGAACTTGAAGTTCGCGCTAGGCAACAGGTCGTTGTAGGTGGTCTCGTTCAGCGTCGGCGTGTAGACGCCGTTCACGTTGTCCTGGCCGATGGGATGGTCGCCGCCGGGGATGTTGGTGATCGTGGCCTGCTTGGTGCGCACATAGCGCACGCCCACGTTGCCGCGCCAGCCGTCGCCGGCCAGGTTGACCATGCCGTAGATGGCGCTGGATTTCTCCTTGACGTCCATTTCGCCGGCCCAGTTCTCGGTGGTCGGGCCGCCCGCCAGGTCGTACTTGGCGGCCCAGGCGGCGATGTCGCCGGGTTTGATCTGCCATACATTGCGCAGGAAGTCGGCGCTGCTGGTGATGCCGTTGCCGAAGTTGGACGGGTAGGTGGAACCGCCCCACGCCGGTAGCGGCGCCGAGGTGGTGCCGTCGCAGGCTTTGCAACTGCGGTTCTCCGGCTGGCTCACACTGCGATGGTGCTCGGCGAAGCGCACGCCGAACTTGGCCGATTCCATGACGCCGCGATCGAGCCGTAATTCGCCGTCGGCCTGGGCGTATTTTTCGCTGTCCTTGGTGATGACATGCGAACCCCAGGCTGAGGCGGTGACGTAGTTGGTGAACTTGGACGTGTCCGCGCCGGGGAAGGACATGGTGGCCGGCGACAAGCCGTTCAGCGTGTAGCTGGAACCGGCGCCGGTCAGGCCGGCCTCGTAGCCGATATCGGCAGGGGTCTTGCCGGAGCCGCGCGTGTAGCCCACGCTGCCGCTGATGCGCAGGTCCTGATTGACCTTGTAGCTGCCGTCCAGGTCAAGGTAGGCCGACGAGGACGACGAGCCGGGACGGTAGATCTGGTCGCCGAAGGCCGAGTACAGCGAGGAGTTGTAGGTCTGGGTGGCGCTGACGGCAGGGTACTGCGATGCCGGTATCGTGGCCGCCACCAGCGTGCCGCTCTTGATGGTGTAGGCCGAAGGGACCACGCCGACCGAGGCGCCGGTATCCGGATTGGTGGCGTTGATGTTGGCGGAGATGTTGTTGTAGAAGCTGCGGTTGTAGTTGGCCGCGTCCAGCTGCGAGCTGAAGCCGTTGAGGTCGAAGGTCAGGTCCTTGCTGGGCTTGAACTGCAGGTCGAAGGCGCCGCCGGTGCGCTTGCGGGTCTGCTCGAACAGCGAGGCGCTGATGCCGGCCGGCGCCAGGATCCCCGCCAGTTCCGGGTGCGCCTTGGCGGCGTTGCTGTCGGCGGCGATGGCGGTGTAGCCGTAGAACTCCTGGCCGTCGCGGCGTTCGTGGCGCTTTTCAGAGAACAGCTGCACCAGCACGCCGAAGGTCTTGGCGTCGTTCTTCCAGCCGAGCAGCGCGTTCATTTGCGGATCGGTCTTGCTCGGCAGGTCGGAGTAGATGGCTTGCACCGTGCCCTCCAACGTCAGCTGCTTCTTGAAGTCGAGCGGCTTGCGGGTCTCGATGTTGACCGAGCCGGCCACGCCGCCTTCGACCATGTCGGCCTGCTGGCTTTTCTGCACCGTGACGGCGCTGACGATTTCCGACGGCAACAGCGCGTAGCTGACGCTGCGTCCGACGGCGCCCGCCTGGTCCAGCACGAACCAGTCGCCGGTCCCGATCGCATGGCCGTTGACCTGCGTCTGGGTCAGGCTGGAGCTGGTGCCGCGAATGCTGACGCGGTCATTTTCGGCGAAACCGCCTTCGCCGCCGGCGGAGGAGGAGATGTTCACGCCCGGCACGCGCTGGATGGCGTCGGCCACGTTCTTGTCCGGCATTTTGCCGATGTCTTCGGCCGATACCACTTCGGACAGCGTATCGCTATTGCGCTTGCGGGCCAGCGCCTGTTGCAGGGAAGCGCGGATGCCGGTCACCATCACCTGTTCGGGCGGTTGGGCGGTGTCGCCGGCCTGCTGTTGCGCCATTGCCGGCACGGCGGCGGCGCATGCCAGCATCAATGCCACAGCCGTAGCGATAGGCGTGAGCGTCGTTTTGATCCCTGCGTTGCTGTCCATCTGGTCTCCCTCGTTTTAAGTGTGGCCAGATTGTCCCTAGTCTTCCTTAACGCCACCCAAAAGGAACCTTAAGGTTTTCCTAACGTTGTGGCGCGCAGACGATTGACAGTTCGGCAAGAAGATGCGTAGATACGGGCTTCACGAAAGAGGTAGCGACATATGAAGATTTGCCTGGTCGAGGACGACCTGGAATTGGGCAAGGCCTTGCAAGCGGCCTTGCAGGATGCGGGACAGGATGTGATCTGGGTACGGCGCGCCAGCGACGCCCGCCATTGGGTGGAAAACGAACCGTTCGACGCGGTGCTGCTGGACCTGGGCCTGCCCGACGGGAACGGCATCGACGTGCTGCGCGAACTGCGCTCGGCCGGCCACACGCTGCCCATCCTGGTGATCACCGCGCGCGACAGCCTGGAGGACCGCTTGAACGGCCTGGATCGCGGCGCCGACGACTACCTGGTCAAGCCCTTCGTCGTCACGGAACTGCTGGCGCGGCTGCGCGCGGTGATGCGGCGCGCCACCGGCTGGAGCGAATCCGGCGAGCCGGTGTGGAAGGTCAAGGACCTGGTGCTGGACGATAAGCGCATGCTGCTGACCCGCGCCGGGGCCAACGTGGTGCTGTCGAAAACCGAATTCGCGCTGCTGCACGCGCTGATGCGCTACCCGGACCGCGTGCTGACCCGGCGCGAGCTGGAATCGCGCGCGCTGCCCCACAGCGAAGGCGCGGCGCTGGACGTGCACATGTCGCACCTGCGGCAGAAGATCGGCGAGGGCTATATCCGCACCGTGCGCGGCGTCGGCTACGTGGTCGACAAGTGATGATGCACAACCGCTCGCTGTTCAAGCGGCTGCTGTTCGGCTTCATCTCGGTGATGATGCTGATCTGGCTGGCGAACCTGGCGCTGGATGTCTACGAAACCCGCACCAGCAAGCGGCGCGACATGCAGCGCGAACTGCGCGCCAGCGCCTTGCGCATCATCGTGCTGATGCAAACCGTCGGCGAGCGGCCGCCGGAGCAGGTCCAGCCGCTGGTGCGCAAGATGGAGCAGCTGCACTACGCGCTCTACACGGAGCTGGGCTGGTACATCCCGGCGTTGCAAACGCAGGTATGGCGCCATGGGCAACTGGTCTATGCCTCGCCGGATGCCGGCCTGCCGGCCACCAATGCCGCCGCCGGCCCGCACGGCCAGCCGCTCAAGGATGGCTGGGTGGTGTCGGTCGAAGACGATGCCGCCACCGGCGTCACGGTGCGGATGGCGACGGAGGTGATCGGCGAGTGGATGTTGCAAGTGTCCAGCATCGGCTACTATTTCGCGCCGCTGCTGTTCAGCGTACCGTTCCTGCTGCTGCCGGCGTGGTTCATCATCCGCGTCGGGCTGCGGCCGTTGAAGTCCATCGTCGGCGAGATCGAGGAGCGCTCGGCCACCGACCTGTCGCCGCTGGCGCCGTCGCCGTACCTGGAGTTGTCGCCGCTGGTCGGATCGGTCAATCGCCTGATGGAGCGGCTGACCGAAAGGCTGGAGCGCGAGCAGGAGTTCCTGGTCGATGCCGCGCACGAGCTCAAGACGCCGCTGTCCATCATCCAGATCAACGCCGACACGCTGACCACGACACGCACGGCGCAGCGGGTGGAGGAGGCCGGGCAGGGCTTGCGCACGGGCGTGCAGCGCGCCACCCACACGGTGCACCAGTTGCTGGCCTTGGCCCGCTCGGGCGGCGACAGCGATCACGCCAGCCTGGTGCCGCGCGACCTGGTCGAACTGGTGGCGGACCGGCTGGCGCTGGCCGGGCAGATCGCCGCCACGCGCCATGTCGAAATCGAACTGCAGGCGCCGGAGCGCTGCATGCTGGCCATGCACCTGGAAAGCATGGCGTCCTTGATCGATAACCTGGTCAGCAACGCGGTCAAGTATTCGCCGGAAGGTGGCCGCGTGACGGTGGCTGTCGCGGAGGTTGGCGGGCGCATAGTGCTCTCGGTCTCCGACCAGGGGCCGGGCATCGCGCCGGAAATGCAACGCAAGGTGTTCGAGCGGTTCTTCCGTCTGCCGGACCAGGACCAGGCGGGCAGTGGCTTGGGCCTGGCCATCGCCGAACGCGCCGCTGCGCGCAACCAGGGGCGCATCCAGCTGGCCAATCGCGGCAACGGGCCGGGATTGCTGGTCGTCGTCAGCTTTGCCGACGTACGGGAGTGACGTGTACTTTATGCCATATAATCGGGCCGCTGACACTCTCATACGCCGCCATGAACTACCTGACCCGTTTTCGACCACTGATCCTCGCCGTGCCGCTGCTGCTGGCCGGCTGCCAATCCACCATGCAGCGCATTGCCGATTGCAAGGTAGGCGACTGGAACGCCATCGGGCATAAGGACGGCGTGCTGGGCGAGCCATCCGACTACGCCGAGCGCAAGGACTTCTGCGACGATCACGCCGACGACAAGAAACCCGCAGCCATGGGCGCGGAGGCGCAATACGTCGCCGGCTGGGCGCAGGGTAACTGGGATCTGTGGTCGCAGCTCGGCCAGCAGGATGGCGGCAAAGGTCTCCAGCCTCAATATGAGGCACACGCCGCCGGCGACGAGGTCCGCAAGCACAAGACGCCATTGAACCGTCCCGCCTACGATGCCGGCTGGGCGATCGGTAATTCCGAATACTGGAAAGGGCAGGGCAAACGCTCAGGCACCGACGGCCAGCCGCTGTCCGCCCAGAAGGAAGCCGCGCGCGCCAAGGCCGCCGGCATGCAGCTGCGCTTCGACGCAGCCGCCTATGCCGATGGCTGGCAGATCGGCAACCGCACCTTCTGGCAGGACGCCGGCTACACCGACGCCCGCAACGGCACGCCGGACAGCGCCTTCCGCGACCGCGCGTCCAATGCCCGCAGCGCCGGCGTGCAGGTGCAGGAAGAAGCCTACCGCGCCGCCTGGAACGGCGAGATCGTCAACTACTGGCGCAATCTCGGCACGCAGGATGCCGTCAGCGGCAAGGACTTCTCCATGCGCGGCACGGAGGCGCGGGCCAAGGGCCTGAAGATCTTCGAGTCCGAGTATCGCCAGGCCTGGGAAACGCGCCTGACCGACTATTGGCGCCAGGCCGGCGCCGACGACGGCTACGGCAAACCCTTCATGCTGGACGACCGCATCGCCAACGCGGGTCGCAACGGCGTGTTCGTCATCGCGGCGACGCGCGACCTCTACACGGCCGCCTGGGATGCGCAGAACGCCAAGTACTGCATACCGGAGAACGCCTTCGAACGAGGCCGCAGCAACAGCGGCATGGCGGTGGAAGTCTGCCGCGTCGAATTGCGCAACCAGTTAAAGCACGCTTATGTCAGCGGACAGGATTTTGAAGTGGCCGCCGCCAAACACCGCCAGGCGGTCGACGACGCCAACGAGATAGCGGGGCGCCTGAACGACGCCCGCCATCGCCTGGACCGGCTGCATCGCGAGATCCGCTCGAATCTGGAAGCCAAGGACCGCATGGTCAACGACGACACCCGCAAGCAGGATGCCCGGCGCGAGCAGGAGCGCCGCGAGCTCCACGAATACATCCAGCGGCTGGAGCACCGGCTGGATGACGCCCACCGCTGGGTGGAGCGTCACGAACTGCAAATGCAGCGACTGCGCCGCGAGATCTACTAACCCTTAAAATTTGGCTTGCATTTCAACCAATATGCTCTATGATTGCACTACTGTGCTACTTAACTAGCACACTAAACACACTCATCGGAGCGCCCATGCCATCATCGCCGAACCACCGCACCCCCAGCACTGACCGTGTAAATCCCTTCCGTTTGCTGGGCGCGCTGTTGCTGGCGATGGCCGGCGGCGCGCCGGCCATCGCCGCTGAGCCCGCGCCGGCCACCTTGGGCGAGCTGGACCAGCGCCTGGCAAAAATGTTTGAACAGCGCGGCATCCCGGGCGCGGCGTTGGCCCTGGTGGAAGACGGCAAGATCGTCCTTCTCAAGGGTTACGGCGTGGCGGACAAGGCCAGCGGCGAACGGGTGACGCCGGATACGATTTTTCGTGCCGCCTCGATCTCCAAGAGCTTCACCAGCATCGCCATCATGCAGCTGGTCGAAAACGGCAAACTGAAACTGGACGCGCGACTGGCCGACCTCGCGCCCGAGATTCGCTTCAACAATCCTTGGGAACAGAGCGACCCGGTACGTCTGGTGCATCTGCTCGAACATACGACCGGCTGGCCTGACATCAGCACGCGCGTCGAACTGCAGAACGGTCCCGACTGGTCGGTGCGGCGTGGCGTCGAGTTCGCCAGCCCGGAATACGTCAGCCGCTGGCGGCCAGGCCAGTTTGGCGTCTATGCAAACGCCGGCCCGGCCGTGGCGGGCTATGTGCTGGAAAAAGTGGCGGGGCAGGATTTCGCGGCGTTCGAGCGTGAACACGTGCTGCGGCCGATGGGCATGGCCAGCGCCGATTTCACGCTGACGCCTGAACTGGCGGCCAGGCTGGCCAAGAGCTACGCGCCGGATGGCGCAGCGACGCCGTACCAGCACATCATCATGCCGCCATCCGGATCGCTGGCCACCAGCGTACGGGAACTATCGCGCCTGGTTCTGTTCTTTGTGGGCAGAGGCACGGTCGATGGACAGCGGATCCTGTCGCCGCAGTCAGTCGAACGTATCGAACACGGCGAGTCCTCGCTGGCCGCGCGGGCAGGGTTGAAGCAAGGCCACGGGCTGGGCAACTTCCCGGTGAATGACGCCGGGCCGGGTTTTCGTGGCCACAATGGTGAAATCGATTCCTTTACCTCCGTCTATGGCTATTCCGCCGTGCAAGGCAGTGGCTATGTGGTGCTGGCCAATGGCGGCGAGGGCGTCGATTTCCGGACGCCGGTTACCGGCTTGATCCAGGCCTACCTGAGCCGCAAGCACAAGCTTGCTCCAGCGCCGATATACCCGGTCGAGCAAACGGAACTCGCGGCCCTGACCGGCTTCTACCGTAACGTGACGCCGGCCAAGGATTTGATGCGCCCCTATGCGGAAGTATTGGGCATGTCGCGGGTGACCCTGGTCGATGGCGGGCTGCGTGTCGGCGGCAAGCCTTACCTACCGACCGGCAAGCACACGTTCCGCCGCGCCGATCGGGAAGCGGCCAGCCTGGCCTTCGCCGTCCAGGATGGAGAAACCTACGTGCTGTCTGGCGGCCTGGGCGACCGCAAGCGCGAAGCGACCTGGCGCGTTGCCGGCTACGCCACCGTGGCTGCGCTGGCGCTGCTTGGCGGTGTGTTTGGCCTTCTGGCGTTGCCTGTCTGGGGCGTGGCCGCTTACCGGAACACGCTGCAAGCCAAGGGCGGCTGGAAGCCGCGGCTCACGCCGCTGCTGGCCTTCGGCTGCTTGTGCGCCACGTTCATCTTGCCACTGGTCGGCATAGGCGGGGGCATCGGGACTATGGCTATGCTGGCCGCTCCAAGCATGCTTTCCGTGCCGATTTTGCTGTGCAGCGTGGCGTTCCCGCTTCTGGCGGCGGCCGGCCTTTGGTACGCGCTGACGAACAAGCACGCCAGCCGGCTGGTGCGCTGCCATGCCGGACTGACGTCGGCCGGTATCCTGGCCATCGCCGGCTACGCATGGTCGATCGGTTGGATCGGTCTGCGCACCTGGACGATGTAACGTGATCAGAAGCCGGCGCTGGACGTGATTGCGCAACTGTAGCGGTACGGCGACATGCAGCGTATCGCCCTTCCGGCTCGGCAATATTTGGTAACAATACGAGGGCATCGGGCGGCGGATCCCTGCGTTATCATTACGCCATGTCCGCGCCCCGATCCGATGAAGTCCTTATGCTCAGCTATCGCGATGGCGATCTGGCGGCGTTCGCGGAACTGTATCAGCGCCACAGCCAGGGGCTGTACCTGTTTTTGGCATGGCGTTCGCCGCGCCGGGAGTGGGTCAACGACATCATGCAGGACAGCTGGGCCAATCTGCACCAGGCCCGCGCGCGCTACGAACCCGGCGCCAGCTTCCGCACCTATCTTTTCCAGATCGCCCGCAACCGCCTGATCGACCTGATACGCATGAACGAACGCGTGCTGCTGGCCAGCGACGGCGGCGAAGGCGACTGGTTCGAGCACGTGGCCGATGCCTCGCACGACAGCCCCGCACCCGACGGGCAACTGGAACGCAAGCAGCAGACCAGCCGTTTGCATGCGATGATACGCTTGCTGCCGGTCGACCAGCGCGAGGCGCTGGTGCTGCAGCAGTTCAACGGCATGAGCCTGGAAGAAATCGCGGAGCTGGTGGCGGCGCCGGTGGAGACTGTGAAGAGTCGCCTGCGTTATGCGATGCGCAAATTGCGGCAGGAATTGGCGCCGGCGGCCGAAGAGGCGAGGGCATGAATCCACACGATCACATTGAAGACGCGGAGTTTGAAGGCTTCCTCAAAGGCGAGGGGGAGTTGGCGCGTCAGCTGCGCGACCTGCCGCAGCCGCAACTGCCGGAGAGGTTGTCCGCCGCCATCCTGGCGCGGGCGGCGTCCGATATGGATGGTGCAGCCGTGCCGGGCGCGTCGGCCAACGATGCGGTGCACGATGCCGCGCCTGCGGCGCCGCCGGCGCGCCACTATCTGCGGCGGGCGCGGGTTCCGCTTGGCCTTGCCGCCAGCGTGGTGTTGGCGTTGTTTGTGGTGCGCGGCTTGATGCCGCAGGCGTTCGCGCCGGCGGTCGAGCGAAAGGTGGCCTCGCGGGAAACCGCGCCGGTGGATGCGAAAGTAGCTGCCGCAAGTCCGGTGGAGGAGGCGCCTGCCGCTACCGTATTGGCGGCGGCGCCACCACCACCACCGCCCGCGTCGAAGTTGGCGCAGGTGAAGCGGTCGGTGGTTCGGCCTGCCACGCAGCCTGCGCCGGCCGCTGATATCGCCGTTGCTGATAGCGCAACCGCAGCGGCGCCCCCGCTATCCAAGCCGCTCCCTGTTGAAGCTTCGGCCACTGCCGACTACGCGCGCGCCCGGACGCCGATGATGCTTGCCGCGCCTGCGCCTGTGCTTTCGTCCGAGCAGAAGGTGCTGGGCTATTCCGGCGCTGCGCCGGTGGTGGCGCTGCGGAGCGCGCCGGCCGCCGAGCCCCTGTCCGCGTCGGCCTGGCTGGCCCGCATGACCGACATGCTGAAAGCCGGTCAAACGAAAGAAGCGCATGCGGAGTGGTTGAAGTTCCGCATGCGCTATCCCGATGCCGAGGTGCCGCCTGAACTACGGCAGCAGCTCGACGCGATCAATTAACGTCAAACTCTCCCACCAGTACGGTGCTGCCGGTGTCGCGCAGACGCAGCGTCACCATTTGGTCGCGCTGTTTCGGCGTGCCGAAGCCGGTGCTGAGGCGCAGTTGCACGGTGGTCGCGCCGGCCACGATCTGCTGGCGATGTCCGAACGAGTTGACTTCCACCCGGTACTTGCCTGGCTTGGCCACCCGCAGTGAAAACTCCTCCGGCCCGTAGCCGCCGGTGAAGTCGCGCGACATGCGGCCGCCCTGGTAGGTGTAGCGGTTGGCGTAGTAGCATTTTTCTCCGTTCGGATCGGTGATCCACAAGTCGATGTCGGTGTTGTCGGCGTCCCAGGTCAGCACCGCTCGCAAGGCCAGCGGCAGATTGCGCAGCAGGCGACGATCGATGCGGCTGGTATCCGGCTTGACGGCGGCCTTGGCGACGATGGCGTTGAGCTCCGCCAGCGTCACCAGTTCGATCTCGGCAAAGCGGCCATCCCACGGGCGGTTCAGCACCTCCGCAAGCTGGTCGATCGCGGGCTGCACCTGGCCGGCGGCGGCGTAGGCGAGTCCCAGGTCGCGATACGATTGCGGCTCTTCCTCGGCCAGCCGCAGCACCTGCTGGAAGACCGGGATCGCCAGCGCCGGCTCGCCGGCTTGCAGCAATCGGTAGCCCAGTATCCGCAAGATCTGGCGGTTCTCCAGGTTCATCTCCGCCAGGTTCGACAGCACGCGCAGCGCCAGGTCGCGCTGGCCTTGTTCCAGCAGCATGTCGGCGCTGTCGAGGAAGAAGGCGCTGCTGTTGGTGTAGTTCGGTTTTTCGTCCAGGTAGACCGCATACAGGTCGGCCGCCTTGGCGGATTTCATGCGGGCGCGATATGGCTCGTTGGGTGACCACTTCTTGAGCTGGATGCTGGCGGCCGATGTGTCGCCGGCTGGCGCCGCCATCGGCTTGGCGGCGGTTTCCGCGCGCCGTGCATCGGAACGGCTATAGGCTAGAGCGGATGCCGGCGGTGGCGGCGCCATGTCGGCGACCGCGGAGGGCGCGTAGGTCGAGCGTGCAGCCCTGATCTGCTCAGGTGCGGCGTTGGCGGACGATTCTTCCATGGTCTTGAAGTCGAGCCGCTTTGGCAAACCGGATTTCGGAAAGCTCTTTTCCCACCATGCGACCTTCTGCTCAAACTCGCGCACTATCTGATCGGTGTGCTGAGCGGTGACGCGGCGTTGGGCTCCAATGCGATTCTGCTTGAGCTGGGCGTAGGCCTCCTTGTAGGCTGCCGGCGGTTCGATCTCGTAGCGCACGTAATCCTCCAGCCGGTCCAGCACCAGCAGCGAGGTCTCGCGTGTGGGCATGCCGAAGCGCTGCCCGAGGCGGCGGATTTCGCCGCGCTTCAAGTCGTAGTCCGCCTCCAGCGCATGCAGGCGGTAGCTGGCCCACATGCCGGCGGCCAGCGGATGATGGGGCGCTCCGGCATACACCGGCAGGGCCACGGTGCGGTTCCTGCCCTGCTGCGTCAAGGTCAGCGTGAGTTCGGCAGTCGGCTGCGTCAAGCGCCCGGCGAGGCGCAGCATGCCGTCTTGCGGCTCATGCGATTCGACCGAAATATCCCTGGCGCCAGTGGCGGTGATCTCGCTCACTCGCAGCGTATCCGCCAGCAGCGCCTGCGCGGCTTGCGCTGGCTGGTTCGCTTGCAGCTGCACCAGGCGGCCGCCGTTACGCTCGGCCAGCGCGGCCAGGCGCCCACTGTCCGACACCAGCGCCGAATTCAAAGCGTATAGACGCTGGGCCTTGGCCAGCGCAGGGAAGGGCGCATCGCCATAATTGGACAATCCGTCGCTGACCAGCAGGTATTCGTTGATGTCCGCTTCCGGCTTCCAGGCACCCAGCGCGCTGGCGCCATCGTAGACGGTGCTTGCCAGCGCCGTCCGCAAGGCGCTCCAATTGCCGTTGACGATGCGGAAGCGCTGGCTGGCCTCGGCGCGGTCGCGCAGGCGGATCAGCCGCACCTCCACATTGGGTACGGCCTTGAAGTAGTGATCCAGTACGGCCAGTTCGGCATCGGTTTGGCGCTGAGCACCTGAGCCGGAGCTGTCCCATAGCAGTCCCAGCACGGCCGGTGGCGTGCGAACTTGGGGCGTGCCGTCGCCGGCGACGGCGATCTCGCTGAGGAAGTAGGTCTCGCCGTCGAATTCCTGGACAAACGTTTGCGGCTGTGTGGAGGCGGCCAGCACCAGTTCCAGCGTGCCGTCGGCGCGGTAGGCGCTTTTGGTGACGCGAGCGCGATAGCCATCTTGCCGCCGCTCGAACTGCATGCTGCCCAGCACACCGCGAGGCTGCGGCGGCGTGGTCGCGCCATGCACATTTAGTTCCAGATCAAATTCGGCGATGCTGTCGCCGTAGGCCAGCGGCAAGCGATACAGTCGCTGGCCGTCAAGGCGCGCCAGCGGCTCGGCGTATTTCAGCTGCACGGTGCGGGTGCCGCGCGGCGGTATCGGATAGACGCGCAGCTTGAAGTTGTTCCCCTGCGTGACTTCCAGTAGCGCCGGATCGACGCGGCGGCGCTCAATCTCCTCAAAGATCATGCGGCCCTTGGCCTTCTCCACCGGCACGGCCGGCCGCAGCGCGCCGTCGATATCGAGCGCGAAGGCCGTCACCCGTTGACCGGGCAGCAGCGGGAATTGCAGTTCGCCTTCCAGTTGAACCGCATTGGGATTGTAGAACACCATCTCCACGGTGGTCTGCGCCAGCCCGCCGCTGATCTCCGCGTTGATGTGCAGGCTTTGCAGGCGCACCGGCGTTTGTGCGCGCGGGGCGATCAGGCGGGGCGGCATGATGGGCGGCAGCGGCGCAATGGCTTGTGCCATGGTCGATACCAGCAATAGAAAAACGACTAGCAGTGGGCGTAACATGACGTCTCCTTCACCGGAAAAGCCCGGCGTCCTGCATGAAACGGAGCAGCGCAACAAACGGGGTTAAATCATTTGAAAATAATCCATGCGGCACTGCAGCAATATTCAATTGCTTTATCTGTAGTTATTGCTATCATTTCCTGGCTTACTGCCGAGGAGAGCCGATGAATGCCCCGAACACGCCACACCCGAATTACGAAATACTGATCGCTGCGGCGCGCAAAGTGGGACCGGTGACGGTCGCCGTCGCCCATCCCTGCGACCGCTATGCGCTGGAGGCGGCGCTGGACGCCGCCCGCATGGGTTTGATCAACCCGATACTGGTCGGCCCGCAGGCGCGCATCCGCAGGGCCGCGGAAGAAGCGGGACTGGATATCTCCGCGCTGCCGTTGATCGACACTGAACATAGCCACGCATCGGCGTTCCGCGCGGTGGAGCTGATCCGCGAAGGCAAGGCCGCGGTCCTGATGAAGGGCAGCCTGCATACCGACGAGTTGATGGCCGCCGTGGTCGCCAGCGACACCGGCCTGCGCACCGGCCGCCGCCTCAGCCACTGCTTCGTGATGGATGTGCCGGGCCGCAGCGAACCGCTGATCATCACCGACGCCGCCGTCAACATCAACCCCACGCTGGACGACAAGGTCGACATCATCCAGAACGCCATCGACCTGGCGCATGTGCTGCAGTTCGATCCCGTCAAGGTGGCGATCCTGGCGGCCGTGGAGACGGTCAGCGCCAAGATGCCGTCGACGATCGATGCGGCCGCGCTGTGCAAGATGGCGGACCGTGGCCAGATCACCGGCGGCATCCTCGATGGCCCGCTGGCGATGGACAACGCCATCGATCCCGAGGCGGCGGCCATCAAGCATCTGGTGTCGCCGGTCGCCGGCAAGGCCAATATCCTGGTGGCGCCGGACCTGGAGGCTGGCAACATGCTGGCCAAGAGCCTGACCTTCATGGCCGGCGCGGCGGCGGCCGGCATTGTGCTTGGCGCCCGTGTGCCGGTCATCCTGACCAGTCGCGCCGATTCGGTGACCGCGCGCCTCGCTTCCTGCGCGGTGGCGGTGCTGGTGGCGCACAGCAAAGTGGCCGCAGGCCGCATCCTTGGAGAATGACCTGATGGCTCCAACCGATAGCATCGTCGTCATCAACGCCGGATCGTCGAGCATCAAGTTCTCGTTGTTCAGCGGCGCCGCGCTGGCGCTGACCTTCAAGGGCAAGATCGAGAACCTGTACAGCGGCGTCACGCGCTTCAGCGCCGTGGACGCGCAGGGCCAGTCCATCGGAGAGCACAGCTGGCCGGACGCGCCGCTGGACCACGAAGCCGGCATGCGCTTCCTGATCGACTTCTCGCAAACCCATCTTGAAGGACGTCGCGTGGTGGCGGTCGGCCATCGCATAGTGCATGGCGGCGTGGCCTACAGCGGGCCGCAGCGCCTCAATCCCGAAGTGCTGGCGGCGCTGGAAAAACTGATACCGCTGGCGCCACTGCATCTGCCGCACAACCTGGCGCCGGTACGCGCCGTGGTGGCGATGGCGCCGGACGTGCCGCAAATCGGCTGCTTCGATACCGCCTTCCACGTCGGCCAGCCGGCGGAAGCCCAGGCTTTCGCGCTGCCGGCGCGGATCACGGAGCAGGGCGTGCGGCGCTACGGCTTTCACGGACTTTCATACGAATACATTGCCAGCCGGCTGCCGGAAGCCGATCCATCGCTGGCCAAGGCCAAGGTCGTGGCAGCCCATCTGGGCAACGGCGCCAGCATGTGCGCGATGGCGGCGGGACGCAGCGTCGCCAGTTCGATGGGCTTTACCGCCGTCGATGGCCTGCCGATGGGCACCCGCTGCGGCGCGCTCGATCCCGGCGTGGTGCTGTACCTGATCGACGAACTGGGCATGGATGTCGGCGCGGTGCAGAAGCTGTTGTACCAGGAATCGGGCTTGCTCGGCGTTTCCGGCATTTCGTCGGACATGCGCACGCTGGAACAGAGCGACGATCCGCGCGCCAAGGCCGCCATAGGACTGATGGTCTATCGCATCGGCCGCGAACTCGGCTCGCTGGCGGCGGCCTTGGGCGGCCTCGATGCGCTGGTCTTCTCCGGCGGCATAGGCGAGAACAGCGTCGCCTTGCGCGCCGCCGTCTGCCGCGACGCCGCCTGGCTGGGGGCAAAGCTGGACGCCGCCGCCAACGCAGCCAATCCGCGCGGCGTGGCGCGCATCAGCGCCGCCGATAGCAAAGTGGCGGTCTGGGTGGTGCCCGCCAACGAGGAACTGATGATAGCCCGCCATACGCTGACCTTACTGGAGCATGCATGAACACGGAAACGATTTATCCTATTTTGGCCGGCAAGCGCGCGCTGGTGGTCGGCGTCGCCAATGAACATTCGATCGCCTGGGGTTGTGCGCTGGCGTTCCGCAAGCTGGGCGCGGAAGTCGTGCTCACTTACCTGAACGAGAAGGCGTTGCCGCACGTGGCGCCGCTGGCCGAGGAAATCGGCGCCCAGCTGCTGCCGCTGGACGTGACGAAGCCCGGCGAGATGGAGGCGCTGTTTGCAAAACTGGCGGAGCAGGGCAAGCTGGATATCCTGGTGCATTCGATCGCCTTCGCGCCGAAGGCCGATCTGCAAGGCGGACTGCTGGACTGTTCGCTGGACGGCTTTTTACAGGCGATGGATGTCTCTTGCCACTCCTTCGTGCGCATGGCCAGGCTGGCGGTGCCGCTGATGACGGATGGCGGCAGCATGTTCGCCATGAGCTACCATGGCGCCGAGAAGGTCGTCCCGAACTACAACGTCATGGGGCCGGTGAAGGCGGCGCTCGAAGCCTGCTGCCGCTATCTGGCCTATGAGCTGGGCCACCAGAGCATCCGCGTGCACGCCATCTCGCCCGGACCCTTGCAAACGCGGGCGGCCTCCGGCCTGAAGGACTTCGAACTGCTGCTGCGCGACGCTGCAACGCGCGCGCCGCTGGGGCAGTTGGTGGACATCCTCGATGTCGGTAACACCTGCGCCTACCTGGCTTCGCAATATGCGCATCGCCTGACAGGCAGCACCGTGTACGTCGACGGTGGCCTGAATATCATCGCTTAAGGAAAAAAATGGCAACACACGTCACACTGCAAGACATCGACGAGGACAATTTCGAGAGCTTCATGGACATGGAGCTGCCGGAACAGCAGAGCGCTTTCCTGGCCACCAATGCCTATTCGATCGCGCAGTCCAAGTTCTACCCCGACTTCTTCGCGCACGGGATCTACTGCGACGGCGAACCGGCGGGCTTTCTGCTGTACGACTGCTGCGCGGGCGATGTTCCCGGCCTGTATGGCATCTACCGCTTCATGGTCGACTTTCCGCAGCAGGGCAAGGGCATAGGCCGCAAGGCGATGGCGCTGCTGCTGGCGGAACTGCGCGCGAAGCCGGATGTCGAACGCATCATCATCTGCTACAAGCCGGACAACGCCGTGGCGCGCGAGTTCTATCGCAGCTTCGGCTTCCGCGAATGCGGCATCGACGAGGAAGGCGAGATGATCGCCGAGATCATCCCGTCAGGGTTTCCCGATCAGCAGATATAGGGCCGTCTGGTTGGGGGAGCAGGGGAAACGGAAAAACCCTTAGCGTGCTATTTTTTTTCGAATTCTGTGGCCCCCCCTTACAGGACCAGCGCGACCAGTTCTTTCACGGCCGTAATCGCCCCGGTGAGCGACGCGAAGGACTTCACCGTTCCGCTGACGCTGTCGAGCACCGACGAAATCACGAGTTTGTTCGGCGCGGGCTTGGCCGCTTCCTGCCGGACGACTTCGATGGCTTTTTCGGCCTCGGGCGCTAGAGCGTGCCTGTTTTCTCGCATGAGCGCCAACAAGGTGTCGAGCTGCGCGCGCAAGTCGTCGATCGTCTTCCCGTTCGCCCCGCTCTCGCTTGCATTGACGATGCACTCGGCTCGGGAATTTGGGCCGCCAACGATCTGATGCGCCGTGACAGTTCCACCGCTAATGCTGACTCCCTTATTGTGCGTACTGCTCATGGCTATCTCCTGTGGCTGGATTGTGGATTGTGGACTGGATCGCTTATGCCTTGGGAGCGGTGCTCGCCGCGTTCGCAGTGTTTGTTGCAGCGCGCATCGCCTTCTTGACCATGGCGCGCGCGCCACTGCCAGCGGCGATGCTGTCGGCCTGTAATGTTCCTCCGCTGACGATGACCCCTTCGTTGTAAATCCGGGTCGAGGCATCTTTCAATCCCGCCGTCGAAATGTTGCGTTTTTCCAGAGACTTGAGCAGGCTGTCGAGCAGGGTCTCCTTCACCATCTTGCTGTAGAAATCCTTGTCCGCCATTTGAAAGTAACGGTTGTACTCGGTTCCAGACCAGGTTTCGCGCAAGGAGGACGGCCAGCCATAATTGTATTTCTGGTTTTCTTCGACCTCTTTCTTGTTGTTCTTATACCACCTGCTTTCACCATTGAAAAAGCCGCCCTGGAGGTAGCTCGCTCCGGTCAGCAGCACTGGTATCCAGATCACCGGCGCACGCACGACACTAGCCACGAGATCGCTTAACAACTCACGCGTGGTGGGCACCAGCGCTATGTTTTCCAGCTTCGAAAACTTTTCCAGCAGCGGCGGCAGGATCAGGTTTCTGTTCTCCACATACAAGGTGCCGGCAACAATCGTGTATCGAAGGAAGATACTCAGGATGACCTGCCCATCCCACAATTCCAGACGAATGACCTTATAGTGACGCAAGGCGTATTCATTGCTACCGACCAGTTGCGCCATCTCAGCCTCTGAAATGGTCCGCGCGGGCCGGGAAAACGGTCCCGCCGGCGTCAGCAGCGGCAAGCCACGCACGTCGCGTCCGTCGACGAACGCTTCGTCCTTGACCTGCATGACCGGAATGGCAAGTTTTTCCAGCGATGCCGTCGTTTCCGCATACAGGTCCCTGGCCGTCGCCGGTTCCGCCGGTCTGCCAGCATGTTCTGGTTCGATCAGATTTACCGTGAACGACCAGCCGCCGCCATCGATACCGGAGCCGACAAACGGGCTGTATCCGCCGGAAATATTGACGTCGCGCACATGGCCGGGCGGCTCACTGTTCGGAACGCCGCAGGACAGCTCCTTGATGATGGCCCTGGCGCGTTTAAGATTGCCACGCCGGTTCAGCAGATCCGCCAGGGCGATCAGCAGCAGCGCGATCCCCAGCTGGAACCAGGGCAGGCCGTCGCCGGCGAAAACATCGCTGTCGGACGTGCCACCAAAGACCAGCCCTATACCGACCAGGGCCACGATGCCGATCACGACATCGAAGCCAATGGCGCGGTGCCGGGCCAGCGTGGCCTCGGCGTGAACACGTTCGATGTTCAGTCCATATTCAGGCGTCTCCGCCTTGATGGGCAACCGCCGCCGCGCGTCGATCGCGTCGAGAATCTCGCGCCAATGCGTGTTCGCGGCCGCCAGCATGATGGCGGTGACATGGTTGGGACGACTGCGGTCCACATCGGCCCTGGCCAGTTCGGTGCGCTTGACGTACCAGTCATTTTCGACCTGGCGACCGGCAAGCCGGCCGGCCTGCAGCCTGGTAACGACCTCGTCCGGCGTGCTCCTGATGTGCTGCGCGAAATCGGAGACCGACAACATTCCTCTTGGAGCGATATGCATAGTATTTCCCCTTGGAGAATCGACAATTCCGTGAAAGACAACACTGAAAAACGATCATTCGAAAAGTCTACTCCCGTTTTTTGATATTCATTTTTGGTAACGAACACCGCGCTGACCAGCAACTCGCATCTAGCCGGCAGGCTATCGCCATTTTTCCGTTGCCTCTGTTCTCTGCTGGTCGCGCAGGCCCAAATGTTTAGTAAAGTTGGTTAAACTGGGCTGCCGTACCGCTGCTGTCACGCCAGTGTCAACAGGCCGTGGTTAAATTGTCCCCCTGTATTTCCCCTTTAACCTTCATATCGCCGGAGTCGATCGACATGAGAATAATGTTTTCGCTGCGCGCACGAATGTCCGCGTTTGCCATGCTGCTCGCCATCGCCTGCGTGCCAGCTGTGTCGGCGCCGATCAACGTCGCCAGTTACAACCTGCGCTACAACAGTGCCGGCGACGGCGTCAACGCCTGGCCGGCACGCAAGGAAATGGTCAAGTCGCTGATCCGCTATCACGAGTTCGACATCTTCGGCACCCAGGAAGGACTGGCTGACCAAATCGCCGACCTGGCCCAGATGGAGGAATTCGACCATGTCGGCGTCGGCCGCGACGATGGCAAGAGCGCCGGCGAACATTCGGCGATCTATTTTCGCAAGAGCCGTTTCGCCCTGCTGGGCAAGGGCGACTTCTGGCTGAGCGAGACGCCCGACCGCCCATCGTTCGGCTGGGACGCCACCTGTTGCCACCGGCTGGCGTCGTGGGCGCGCCTGCGTGAGCGCGCCAGCGGCAAATCGTTCTTCGTATTCTCGGTCCATTTCGACCACCAGGGCGAACAGGCGCGGCGCGAATCGGCCGATCTGGTGCTGCGCAAAATCGCCGAGATCACCCACGGCGAACCAGCCATTTGTGTCGGCGACTTCAACTCGACGCCGGAAACGGCGCAGATGCAAGCCATGGCCAAGGCGATGCGCGACGCCTTCCGGGTGAGCGCGGCGCCGCCATATGGCCCGGTTGGCACCTTCAACGACTTCCACCTGGACGCGGCAATGAAGGCGCGGATCGACTATATCTTCGTCGACCGCCATTTCGACGTGCAGAAGTATGCGGTGTTGAGCGACTCGCTGGACCGGCGTTATCCATCCGACCATCATCCGGTGGTCGCGCGCGTCATCCTCAAATAGGGCTTGACCTTACCTCAGTGGGAAGGTGTAAGGTGCGCACAGTTGCCTCTCGTGGAGAGACTGCGGTACCATACATCCCACTTATGCGTCCATTCATCCCACTCGTCCGCTTTCTGCTCTGGATTTTGATAGCAGCTCTTCCGCTGCAGGGGACGGCTGTCGTCTTGATTCCGTGCGTGACGCTGACGCTGCCGATGCAGGTGGCCAGTCAGCCGGCGGCGCAGTCAGAGCACTGCGCGCCCGTCAAACCGGAGCAGCAGGCGTCGGGCGCGCATGGCAAGTGCAGCCATTGCGCCAGCTGCGTGGGCGCTGCGGCGCCGCCCGCCGTGCCTTCGCTTGTGCTGCCCGCATCGTTTTCCGGCGCCGAATTCATCGCGGCCGAGCCTTCGATGACCGCCTACATTCCCGCCACGCTGGAACGTCCGCCACGCCTGTCCTGAACTTGCCGAAGCTGCGGGCTTGTCCCGCGTATCCGTAATTTTCCAGGAGTCCTATGAAACACTTCCCTATACTGCTGCCCGCAGGATTTTCGCTTGTCCTGCTGACGGGGTGCGCCAGCCTGTCCAGCGACGGCGGGCTGAATGACGTCTCCCGGCTGACGCAGGAGCGCATCGGCCAGCCGGCCGGCTTCTCCCGCGATGCCAACAATGACCAGCAAGTGAGCGCGCTGCTGGCGCAAACGCTGACCCCGGAAACGGCCGTGCAGATCGCTCTGCTCAACAGCCCAGCGCTGAAAGCTTCGTTTGCGGAGCTGGGCGTATCCGAGTCCGAGTTCGTCCAGGCGGGCCGCATGCGCAACCCCAGCCTCGGATTCGGCCGCATACGTGGCGGCAGCGAGACCGAGATCGACCGCAGCGTCATGTTCGACATCGCCGGTCTGCTGACCTTGCCGGCGCGCTCGCGCATCGAACAGCGGCGCTTCGAACAGGCCAAGCTGCGGGCGGCCGCGCAAGCCGTCCAACTGGCGGCCGACACCCGGCGCGCCTACTTCATGGCGGTGGCGGCCGCGCAATCGGCCGCGTTTGCGGAACAGGTACGCGGCGCCGCCGAAGCGTCATCCGAGCTGGCGGCGAAAATGTCCAAGGCCGGCAACTGGAGCAAGCTGGATCAGGCGCGCGAACGCGCCTTCTACCAGGATGCGTTGACGCAGCAGGCCCGCAGCCGCCACGAAGCGGTGGCCTCGCGCGAACAACTGATCCGTCTCCTGGGCCTGTCGGGCGAGCAGCAGGGTTTCGTGCTGCCGGACCGATTGCCCGATCTGCCGCCGCAACCGCAGGAGATCAACAATGCGGAAGCCCAGGCGTTGTCGCAGCGGCTGGACATGCTGGCCGCGCGCCGCGACACCGAAGCCACGGCCGACGCCCTCGGCCTGACCAAGGCCACGGGTTTCATCAACGTGTTCGACGCCGGCTATGCCAACAAGAGCAGCACCGGCCTGCCGCGCGAAAACGGCTACCAGGTCACGTTCGAACTGCCGATCTTCGACTGGGGCAGCGCCAAGGTGGCGCGTGCGCAGGCGCAGTACATGCAATCCGTGCATCGGGCGGCCGATACGGCGGTGCGCGCCCGCTCCGAGGTGCGCGAGGCGTATTCGTCCTACCGCAGCACCTACGAGATCGCCCGCGGCTACCGCGACGAGGTGGTGCCGCTGCGTAAAAAAATCTCCGACGAGGTCCTGCTGCGCTACAACGGCATGCTGGCCAGCGTGTTCGAACTGTTGGCCGACTCGCGCGAACAGCTCAACAGCGTCAACACCGCCATCGAAACACAGCGCGATTTCTGGATCGCCGAGACCCGCCTGCAAGCAGCCGTCAACGGCGGCAGCGCCAACGAAACAAGGATGACCCCATGACCTCACGTAGAGACTTTTTCAAAGGCGCCGGCGCCATCGCAGTCAGCGCGGCCGCCATCAGCAAGGCCGGCGCGGCGACGCTGCCGGAAGCGATGACGATGGATAACGCGAACACCCACGTGCCGCCGCTGCCGTCCAATGGCCGCCCGTTCAATCCGGTGGTGACGCTGAACGGCTGGTCGCTGCCGTGGCGGATGAATAACGGCGTCAAGGAATTCCACCTGATCGCCGAGCCGGTGGTGCGCGAAATGGCGCCCGGCATGAAGGCCAACCTGTGGGGCTACAACGGCCAGTCGCCCGGGCCGACCATCGAAGTGGTGGAGGGCGACCGTGTGCGCGTGTTCGTCACCAACAAGCTGCCGGAGCACACCAGCGTGCACTGGCACGGCCAGCGCCTGCCGAACGGCATGGACGGCGTGACCGGTCTGACCCAGCCGGGCATCGAACCGGGCAAGACCTTCGTCTACGAATTTGTCGCCAGGCGCCCCGGCACCTTTATGTACCACCCGCACGCCGACGAGATGACGCAGATGGCGATGGGAATGATGGGCTTCTGGGTCACGCACCCCAAGGATCACACGCAGTACGCGGTAGACCGCGACTTCGTGTTCCTGCTGAACGCCTACGATATCGAGCCAGGCAGCTACACGCCCAAGACCAACACCATGTTGGACTTTAACCTGTGGACCTTCAACAGCCGCGTATTCCCGGGCATCGACTCAATGCCGGTGCGGCAGGGCGACAAGGTGCGCATCCGCGTCGGCAACCTGACGATGACCAACCATCCGATTCACATCCACGGCCATGAGTTCCACGTCACCGGCACCGATGGCGGCTGGACGCCGCCGGCCTCGCGCTGGCCGGAAGTGACGACCGATATCGCGGTCGGGCAGATGCGGGCGATCGAGTTCATCGCCACCGATCCGGGCGACTGGGCCTTCCATTGCCACAAGTCGCACCACACCATGAACGCCATGGGCCACAACGTGCCGAACATGATAGGCGTGGACCATAGCGGCATCGCCGAAAAGATCAACAAGATCGTGCCGGACTACATGACCATGGGCGACAAGGGCGGCGCCATGGGCGGCATGCAGATGCCGCTGCCGGAAAACACGCTGCCGATGATGTCGGGCGAAGGTCCGTTCGGCGGCGTGGAAATGGGCGGCATGTTCACCGTGGTCAAAGTGCGCAAGGAGCAGAAGCGCGGCGACTACACGGACCCCGGCTGGTACAAGCACCCAGCGGGCACGCAGGCCTACGAATGGACCGGCGCCTTGCCGGAACCAGCACGCAAATATACCGCCGGCGGCCAGTCCATGCCGGCCTTGAACCAACCCGACGTGGAGCTGACGGTGCGCAAGCCGAGCGGCCATAGCGGACATTAAGGAGAAAACAGATGAAGACATTACACACCATGCTGGCAACAGTGATCGTGGCCGCGGCCACGCTGGCCGCGCCGTACGCAGCCGCCCACGCTAGCCTGAAGAGTTCCGATCCGGCGGCCAACGCCGTGCTGGCCGTCGCGCCGAAGGAAATCGCTCTGACGTTCAACGAGAAGGTGGAGCAGGCGTTCAGCAGCATCACGTTGACGGATGCTGGTGGCCGCGCGGTTGCCGGCGCCGCCGCCGACAAAACCAAGGCCACCGTTGACGCGGCCAATCCGGTTATCCTGCGCCTGGTCCTGCCGCCGCTGCCGGCCGGCGCGTACACGGTCGTCTGGGCGGTGGCGGGCCATGACGGCCATCGCCGCAAGGGCGAGTTCACCTTCACGGTCAAATGATGGGGGCTGGATACGATCCGGTCTGGCTGCTGCAAGTCGGCTCGGCGTTCCTGCTGGTTTGCGGTTTCAGCTGGCTGGCCGGTTCCTGGTGGGCGCGACGCTGGCTGCCGTCCGCCGTCGAGCTGCGTTTGCGCGCGTTCGATTTGGCGGCGGCCGGCGTTGCCATCGTGGCCAGCGTCCTGTCCTTGCTGGCTGCGACCGCCGTCATGGGCGGCACCGGCCTGGCCGAAGCGTGCGGCATGTTCTGGATGATGGTCGGCAGCACGGCTTACGGCTGGTCCGGCGGCGTCGCCATCGTGGCGCTGCTGGTGGTGGTGGCGCTGCGCTGGCCGCGGCGCCAGTCGGCGGTCGGCGAGGCTGCGGTTGCGGCGGCCATGCTGGTGTTTGCGGCAATCCGGGCGTCCATGGGCCATGCGGGCGAGCAGGGCGTCTGGACCGTCGCCATGGCGGTGGAGGCCATCCATTTGTCCGCGATCGCGGTCTGGGTGGGCGTGGTGGCGGTGTCCGGCTGCTGCGTGCTGTCCGTGCGGATGACGGCGGCGGACATGAACCGGTATCTGGATTGGATGTCGCGTACCGCGCTGGTCGCTGTTGCGGCCATCGTCGTCACGGGTATCTACAGCGGTTGGCACCGCGTCGGCGTCGTGGAGAATTTGATTGGTACCGATTACGGCCTTACCTTGCTGGGCAAGATGGGGTTGGTGCTGGCTGCCGTCGGCATCGGCGGCTACAACAAATTCGTCGGATTGCCGGCCGCGTCGCGATCATATCAAGGCGTTGTCACGGTGCGCCTGGCGTTGCGGGTCGAGATGGTGCTGCTGCTCGGCGCCATCCTGGCCGCCGCCATCCTCACATCCCAACAGCCGCCGTCGACGTTCTGACGGCGGCCGCTGTCGCTACAAGGACTTGAGGAAAGCCAGCAAGGCATCGCGCTCAGCCTTCGACAGATTCTCGAAGCGCTGGCGCGATTTGTCGGCCTCGCCGGCGTGCCACATGACGGCTTCGGTCAGGTTGCGCGCGCGGCCGTCGTGCAGGTAGCCGACCTTGCTGCTGTTGCCCATCACCTTGTCCGTATAGCCGATGCCCCACAGCGGCGAGGTGCGCCACATGCCGCCCTTGGCCTGGCCTTCGACGAATTTGTCGGCCAGCCCGGTGCCCATGTCGTGCAGCAGCAAGTCGGAGTAAGGACGTATGGTCTGGTTGCGTAGTTCCGCAAACAGGTGACCGGAGCCGGTTTTCATTTCCGCAGTGTGGCAGGCCATGCAGCGCATACCCTGGAACAGTTTGGCGCCGGCGGCGACCTGCTGCGCATCGACCCGGTGCTCATCCAGCGGCGCCACGCCTTTCGGGAAGCCGCTCGGGATGCTGCGCTGGGCCGGTACCGCCACCAGCGACAGGTAGCGTGAGATCGATTGCAGGTCGGCCTCCGAGATGCCTTTCTGCGTGCCGCCGGCGGCGCAGCCGGCAGGGCCGGTGGCGCAGGCGCGGTTGGGGTAGACCGGCGACGTGACCGCCATGTCCAGCAGCAGCGCTTCGCCGGCCTGGTGGCGCAGCGTGGATTTGCCGGCCTTCCAGCCGAAGCGTCCCAGGCGCACGGCGCCGGTTTCCGGCTCGTAGACGTAGTTGGCCACGCCGACCACGCCATCCGCGTCCGGCCCGGTGCGGGCGCGGGCGATGACGTCGGCTTCCGGTATGGCTTCCAGCAGGCCGGCACCTATCATCGGCTGGGCGGCGCGCAGAGAGTAGATGTCAGGCGTCGGACCTTCGAAGGCCAGCGTCGGCTTGCGCAGTTCGACGGCGGTGCCGTCGGCCAGCTTGACGGTGCGGGTCTCGAAGCCGCCCACGCTGACGGTGTTACCCCAGTTCTGCGGCGCGCCGCTGGCCGACACCGCGTTCATCTGGACCGCGCTGCCGTACTGCGCGTGCGGCTGTTGCTGGCCTTGCGCATTGGTGGTCGCCACGCGGATCGCCATGTTGTCCAGCTTCTGGTTGATGGCGTTGGGCGCCGCGCTGCGGCCGTTGTTGACATGGCAGGCGATGCAAGCCGACTGGTTGAATCGTTGTCCCTGCAAACCCACGGCCGGCAGGTAACGGTCGTTGCCTGGCTCGTTGTGGTCGCCGGTGCTGAAGTTGGTGTGCACCAGGCGCCGGCCTTCAACGAAGCGCTGCATATTCTGCATGCCGATGTTGTTGTGTGGCTGCTGGAACATGAACAGGCCGTTGTCCGAATAGTTGTACGACACCGAGCCCTGGCCGCCGGACAGCGTCGCCTCCGGCAGCGGCACCGAGTTCAAACGCGGCTGCACGCCGTACCACGGCTTCAGGCCTGCGCCGACCACGTAAGTCCACTCGTAGGAGTAGTAGCGGATGCCGCCGGTGTCGCCGTTGGCGGTCATGGATGCGGTGGTGGAGAACATCGACGGCGATACTTCGATGATGTCGCCGGCCACCAGCGGGCGCGCCTTCACGTCCTGGCCGTTGGGCATGCCGTTGGCGTCCACGTCGCCGTGGCCCGGATATTCCCTGATGCGCAGCGTGCAGGCGCCGTTGATGCCGTCCACGCTGGCCAGCTTGCCGGCGGCGGGGAAGGGCACCGGTTTGCAGACCGGGACGTTGCGGTCCACCAGTTCGCCCGGCGCCATCCAGCCGTAGCCGGTCACGCCGGGACGGTCGAAGCCGCGGAAGAAGGCAATGCCGCCGGACAGGAAGTCGACCGTGGTGTACTGGTTGACGATCAGTACAGGCTTGGTCACGCCGGGCACGCGGCTGTTGTCGATGATCTCGACACCCCAGGTGCGGTTCTTGAAGTAGTTCGACACGAAGGTCAGGTAATTGCCCGGACCTTTGTCGAGCGGCAGGCCGGTGACGGCATCGACGGTTTCGTTGGGACCGTAGCCGATCTCGTTCCACTCTTCGCCGCGCTCGCGGCCGTGGCGGGCCAGGCCGCGCGCGCCGAAGCGGGTGACCAGGGTGCCGTCGGGCAGCGTGAATTGCAGCGTTTCCAGCGGCTGCGCGGCGGCGGGCAAGGGCGTCCAGTCGGCGCCGCCGGCCGGATACTTCAGCGGCGAGGTGGCGGTGGCGGTCAGCGTGTTGTCGCTGCCCGGCGTTTTGAATTCCACTTCGTACAGCGAGTAGCCGTATTGCGTGGCGCGGGCCACGCCTTGCAGGCGGATGTAGCGGGCGTTGACGCCAAGGTTGTAGAACTCCTCGGTGCCGCCCTGGCCGGCGCCGACGTAACGCACTTGCGACCAGGCCTGGCCGTCGTCGGACACGCGCAGCGCGTATTGCTTGCCGTAGGCGTTTTCCCACTGCAGCTTCATGTAGCCGACCTGGGTCTTGGCGCCGAAGTCGAACTGGATCCAGGCGCCGTCTTCGGCGGTGCTGGCCCAGCGGGTGGCGGCCTTGCCGTCGATGGCCATCAAGGCCGACAGGCCGCCGTTTTCCACCGCCGACGAAGTCGCCGCCACCGGTTTGATCGCCACACCCGGCTTGGCCGGATCGATCACCACGGGTGGCGTGTTGTCCACCGGCGGCGTCGTGACCGGGGTGCCGGTGAAGGCCTGGATTTCGAAGATCGAATACCCGTACTGGCTGGAGCGCTTGACGCCTTGCATGCGCAGGTAGCGGCCCTGGCCGGTAAGGCCGCTCCAGTCCTCGGCGCCGCCCTGGCTGTTGTCGACGGTCTTGATGGTGGTCCAGGTCGAGTTGTCGTCGGACACCTGCAGCAGGTATTGGGCCGCGTGCGCGTTTTCCCACGCGATGTGGACGCGGCTGATGGTTTGACTCATACCGAAGTCCAGCGTCAGGAACTGGTCGTCGTTGAAGCCGCTGCCCCAGCGGGTGCCGTCGTTATGGTCGATCGCGGCGGCGGCCGACAAATCGCCACGTTCGGACGAGCTGGCCGTGGCGCTGGCCGGCGTCAGCGCGGTTTCGGCCGAGGCGGCGCCGCCCTGGACCTTCATCCCACCGAGCATGCGCGCCGTCGACGGCGTGGCGGCCTGATCGCCACCACCGCCGCAAGCGGCCAGCAGCAGCGACAAGACTACGGGGAGGCCCTGTAGCGTAAATTTCCTGCAACGATTATTCATGGTGCATCCTTCGTTCCTGGTTCGTGATGGCGAAATCGGAGGGCGTGGAAGCGTTTCCATCTCCGGTCGTGGCTTTCCAGTCGGGTGCTGCTGTTCGGTTGCGGTTGGGGGTGCTGGGTGTGCGCAGGTGAAACTTGCCCGGATTGAATTTTATGAAAACTTTCGATGGGGCAATAGTTGTGAAGATATCGTGAGTCGTCAGACATGTCAAGCGTGCGCGCGCTTTGAGCGCCAGGCAGGCGCTGCCGCGACTGTCGTGACTGTCGTTGTGGCGCGACGAAATCGGCGAGGCGATGCAAGATCACCTAGATTGTTGATTTACTACCGGTTGGCTGCTTTTCGCCGTGATACGATTTAAGTCCGGTTATTGACTGTCTACGCGGTATCTTCCGATCACTGGACATCCATGAACATTATCGTGTTGACGCCTATCCGCATCCTGGGCGATGGATTGCACGCCTGCCTGAGCCGCTTCCCCCAGATGCAGGTCGTTGCCGTGGTCGACGAATTCCCCCTGTTGCGCGGCATGCTGGACGCCAGCGCCGTCGACCTGGTGCTGATCGACGTCACCCAGGGCATAGACCTGTACGATGTGCGCGCGCTGGCCGCGCAGTATCCCGGCGTGGCGCTGGTCGCGCTGGGGCTCACCGAGCAGCGCCAGGAAGTCATACGATGCGGCCGCGCCGGTTTTACCGGCTACGTCGCGCGCGCCACCCCGGTCGACGCGCTGTACGACGCGCTGACCGATGTGGTGGCGGGCCGCCTGTCGTGCTCGGCGGAGATTTCCAGCGGTCTGTTGCGCGCCTTGTTTCGGATGGAGGACCCGCCTGCGGTGTCTGCTCGCGCGCCTGAGGAGCAGGATCCGTCGCTGACCCGGCGCGAGGCCGAGGTGCTGCGCCTGATCGGCGAGGCCCGCTCCAACAAAGAGATCGCCCGCGAGCTGTGCATCAGCGTGGCCACCGTCAAGCACCACGTCCACAACCTGCTGGAAAAGCTGCACCTGCACTGCCGCGCCCAAGCGATGCGGCGCGTGCGCGACGCGCCGTGGCTGGCGCCGGCGGCCAAGCAGGGCGGGCGCGGCGGATGAACGGTCGCGGGCGCTTCAGTCCGTTCGCGACCGTAGCTGGGCCAGCAAATCCAGGTAGACCCGTAGCTTGGCCTTATGCAGGTGATCGGCCCTGACCTCGCCGCCAAGCGCCGGCGCCGGCACCAGCGCATAGACCTCGTCCTCAGCCGGCGGCCCCAGCCGCTTCAGACCTTTCTTGTACATCGACAGGAAGAAGATTTCGTTCAGCGCGGTGCGCTCGCCAAGGACCATGTCCAGCACCGCCTCCATGCTGTCGGGCAATTCCATGCTCACCATCGTCACCGCTGAAAGGTAGAACAGCTTGCCCTTGTGGGAAAAGATCAGATCTCCCAGGCCGGTGCGCAACATCACGTCGACATCGTTGATCTGATCGGCATGCACGAAACCGGCGATCACGTCGCGGAATTCATCGGGATTGACGGTCCATAGAAAACCATCCGAAAATTCCTGGAAACCTGAGGCAACCCAGGTGTCGACCAGTACATCGGGCAAGCGCCCCCGGTATTTGGCGATGGTTTCTGCAGGGCAGGGCTTGTAGCTGCGCTGCCGCCTGTGGATCTTGTTAAAGTCCGCAAAGTCGGCGATGGTCGTCATTTTTTGGGGTCCGCTTTCAGCGTTACGTTCATGTTCTCGACCGGGAACGCGGCCGGGTCGACTAGCTTCTCGATATTTTGCTTGAGTTCACGGGCACGCGTCGGCCAGGCGGCGCCGATCGAATAGTCCACCCTGCCGCTGCCGAGGTAGGCTTCGTCGCTGGCGGCGGGGTTGTTTTTCTTGATCAGGTCGCCGACAAAGACGGTACCCTCGCCGCCGCCGGCCTGGTCCAGCAAGTGCAACACGGCGGTGCCTTCGTAGTGTGCCATAGCAGCCGCCATCGCGGCGTCCTTGTCGAGGGTCGGGTTCTTCGCCCTCAATTCGGCGGCCTTCTTGATAAACAATGTCCTCCTGATTTGCTTGGCTCTGCTGTCTCCTTCGACGCTCCGGGACGACGTCTTCTGCTCCTTCTTCTGCTTTTTTCCCGGCTTGGTCTCGGGCGGGTAAAACTTGTTGATGTTGGTCAGCCACGTGGCAATTTTCATCCGCCGCAACGCGCCTTCCTGCAGCGACAGTTGCCGCAGGTACTCGTCGAGCAGTTCGACGCCGGTTTCCGGATCTTTTTGCAAGCTCTTCTTGACAGTGAAGCTGATGCTCATGGCCGGCATCTTCATGGCCTTGGTGCCGGGCGCGGCGTCATTCTGCGCGACGGTTACTCTGGTTGGCCGCTTCAGGTTCGGATTGAGCACGCCGTGGATAGACCAGGTCTTTCCGACCGCTACCACATCGAGTAACTGGAAGCCGTACCTGGCTTTGATCCCGTACAGCAGCGGCGAGAGCACCAGCTTGCCGACGGCCTTGCCGGCAAAGCGATTGACCGCCTTTTCCGCGGCATCCATGCCGAGCTTGAAGCGCTCTTTGGGATCGGCAGGCACGCCGGCCTGCGCCACCATCTTGCCGAGCTTCTTGGCGGCGGTGACGATCCAGTTGACCAGCCAGTCGATCGCCTTGTCGATCGGCGCGCGGATCTTGTTGAACACGGCCATGATCTTGTCGGCCACCTTGCCCAGTCCAGCGAAACCGGCCAGGAAGTTGATGGCCAGCGAGAGCAATCCGGCCAGCGTGGTTTCCACCTTGGTGGCCGCCGATCCGATATTGCCGGCGGCGATGTTGACGATGGAGTCGATGAAGCCGGTCACCACCTGGATGATCTTGGAAATCTTGTTCACGAACACCATCACCGTGTCGTAGATCGACAGGATGGCCGAGATGAAGCCGGCGCCCGGTATGAACATCGCGATCATCTTCGGTATCGCCTTCTGCACCACCATGTCGACCACGAAGTCGGTGATGCCGCCGATCACCATGTCCTTCAGGTTGGACAGCTGCTCCTTGATTTTCTCCCAGGCCGCGCCCGGCCCTTCGCGCACCAGCGTCACCACGATGTCGAAGGTGGTCTCCAGCGTCTTGACCACTGGCTCGCTGGTGGCTTTGACCAGCTTTTGCCGGATGTTGGCCCAGCTCAGCCCCAGCACCGAGAAGGCGAACTTGGCGATCTCGCCCAGCGAAAAGGCCTTGGGAATATAGATGCCCGGCAGCGAGCCGGTGAGCCAGTCGATCAAGCCGGCCTTCAGGTGGACCAGGAAATTGGCGCCGAAGTTGATGAAGCCCAGCTTGGCCGCCTTGACCAGGTTGCCGACGAAGGGCAGCGGATTTTTCAGGATGCTCTTCAGCGCGGAACCGGTCTTCTTGATGTAGGCCAGCGCGCCGGGGCTGACCACGTCGAAGATGATCTCCAGCAGATTCCACGCCGCCTCCGCACCCCAGCTGATGAAACGCCCGGCGAAGTCGCCGAACACGCGGGCCAGCTTGAGGAAGGCGCGCGGGATCAGCAGGATGTCGATCACCTCCAGCGACTTGAAGGCCGCCACGAACAGGCCGGGGATCTCGTTCAGGAAGCCGCGCAACGCCGCCAGCGCGCCGTTGAACCAGGCAAAGGCGCGTGGAATCGCATTCGCTTTTTGCATGTTGTTCCAGATTTCCTCCTCGCCGATGAACTTCATGAAGCCGCCCAACAACGCGATCGGGTCCTGCGGCACGCTCTCGCCGGTGATCGGGTCCTTGCCCATGATGGTGCAGAGCAGGGGATAGCCGCTGGTGGTGCGCGCAAACGCGCCGATGGGCTTGAGGATGGCCTCCTTGATCAGGTCGACGATGCCGTCCTTGAGCATGCGCGCAAACGCGATGACGCGGTCGATGGGCCGGGTGACGATGGCCTTGGCGCGGTCCCACAGCTTGCCCGGCTGGCGCAGGTCCAGCAGCGAGAAGCCGTTGATGAAGTTCTCGATGTCCTGCCAGATGCTGGCGCCGATGTCCTTGATGGTCTGGAACTGCTCGGAAGCCCAGGCGCTGACCTTGTCGAACACGCCGTGGTTGTTGAGCGCCTCGGTGATCACGGAGCCGCCGGGTATCAGCTCGATGGCGCCGCGCAGGATGTTGCCGGCGCTGCGCTCGACCCGCGCATTGTTGATCGGGTTGAAGCCGATCACCACGGTCAGCATGGTAAAGCCGGGGATCGCGCCTGCCTTGCCGGCGAAATATTCGCGCGGACTCGGTATGCCGAGGAAGTCGCGCTGCACGCGCGGGGTGAGCTGCGAGGACACTGTCGGCGCCTCGCTGCGCCGCACCGCCGCCGTCCGCGGCGCCGCGCCCTGCTGGATGGTATGGGTCAGCTCATGGGCGATCAGCGCCTTGCCGGCCGCCGTCTCGGGCTGGTACTGGCCGGCGCCGAAGTAGATGTTCTGGCCCAGCGCGAAGGCATTGGCGTTGAGGCGGGCGCTCTGCGTGGCGGCCGCCGCGCCGGTGTGGACGCGCACCTTGCTGAAATCCGCGCCGAAGCGGGGTTCCATGAAATTGCGCACGCCTGTTGGCAGCGGCGCACCGCCGCCGGTCTGCACGCTGACCGGCGCGGCCGCGCCGGGGCCTGCCGGAGATCGCTGCACCACGCCAGGCGCCGCGCCGCCTATCGGCGCCGGCGACGCGGGCGCGGACATCCCCATCACCTTGGCGGCGACGGCATGGGCCTCGACTTCAGACGGGTCGTTGGGCGCGGTGGCGGCGGACAGGCATTGCACCGCCGCGCCGCTGCCCGTTGTGACAGCGGGGATGGCCGAACGGGCAATCAGCGTTTGCGTGCCCTGGTTGCCTAGCCGCTGGCGCAGCGCCAGCGCAGGGGAGCGCGCCGTCGCGGCCTGGCGCGACAAGGCCGCCGCCGCCGGACGGCGTTCCACTACCGGCGCGCGGGCCGCGATGCGCTCTGGCCTCATGTCGTCTCAGGTCAGGGTTTGAGCGCATTGTCGATGGCCGGCTGCGGATCGGCCAGCAGCAGCGGGCGGATGAAACGCCGTACCGAGTGGTCGGGCTTCCAGCTGCCGTCGGCGGTGAGGGTGAGGCGCGCCAGCAGCACCCATTCGCAGTTGCAGTCGCCGCAGCAGACGGCGCAAGTGCCGGCGTAGTGATCCTTGTAGCAGGGATCGTCGGGCGAGCTGGCGGTGGGCTGGCTGCGGCTGCCCGGGTTCGGGGCTGGCGTTGGAAGCGGAGCCGGCGTAGCGGCTGCCGCCGTTGTCGAGGCTTTGTTTTTGCCGCCGCCTTCGGTGGCCGCCGCGCTCCTGGCTTTGGTCTCGCCGCTGGCGTCGGGCTTGGCGGGGACGGTATCGGTGGTTGGCGGGGGCGTGGTGTCGGTGCAGCCGCAGGAGCAGGCGGGCAGCGCGTTGACGACGGCGATTTCGACGCTGTCGCGGATGCGGGTGCAGACCGAGGTGGCATCGTCGCAAGGCGAGCACTCGGCGCTGCGCGGCGCGCAATGCTTGTCGTAGCGGCGCGCCATCACCCATAAGGGCGTGGTCAAGACGACGCAGGGGTCGATGTTGACCGTGCAAGTGCCAGGCAGATGCAGCGGGTCGCCATGGCAATCGAGGGCGAGGCCGGGATCGACGCTGATCTGCAGCGCGCCGCAGGTGCCGGTCGATTTGACCGCCTTGACCACCAGGCCGCAGACCACGCCGCAGCCCAGCAAGGCGCGGAACAGCATGCGGTTCAGATCGCGCGTGTAGTCGACCGCCTGGCCGAGGTCATCGTCGTTCAGCAGCAAGCCTGGGCTGTACTGCGGACGGACCAGCGTGGACAGCGCCTTTTGCGCGCCGATGATGGATTTCTGGTTCATGACTGATTACCTCCTTGAACGGTGTTCTGTGGTTGCGCCACATCGGGATCGGGCCGGAGGGGCTTGGCCTCCAGTTGGAAGCTGGAGCGGAACGTGCCGCCCGGGGTGCCGTTGCCGCTGGGGGCGGGCTCTCTGCCGCGCGCATCCGCGTCCAGCGCCTGGCCGTTGCAATCGAGGATGAAGTCGCCGTAGATCTCGATTTCGACGGTGACGCCGGGGCGTTCGAACTCGGTTTCCAGGCCGCGCAGCGCATCGCAGACCCAACCCCAACCCACCACCAGCGACGCCCGGCCGGCCAGTTCTCCGTTCTCGCCCGATAGTTCGCCGTGGACGACGCGCACAATGGGCGCGCGCATCGGTATCAGCCATCCGCCTTCGCGCTGGCGTATCAGGAAGGTCATGCTGAAGCAGTCCGCCGTCAGCGTGGCGACGCGCACCGGCCGCGAGAAGCGGATGACGAAGTCGGTCTCGCAACCGCCTTGTTCGCTGCGTTGGGTGTCGAAGTAGCCGTCGAATTCCGTCCAGGCGACGCGATCCGGTGAACGATGCCACTCGGCCCAGCTGATCTCCGTGATGCGGGTCAGGTCGCAGCCGCGTATCAGGTCGAACAGCAGGTCGTTGCGCTTGACCAGCCTGCGCGGACCGCAGGCGTCGATGACTTTGTCGATAGACCAGTTGCCGCATTCGTCCTGCTTCAGCGCGAGGCAGGCCAGTTCGACGCCGTTGTGCAGGTCGACCCGAACACGCCTGGATACCTCGGTCAGACCGCTGCACTCCGCGCCGGGGGAAAGGTGCGTGAGGTGGTCGCACAGGCAGCACGCGGCGCCCGCCCGGACCGGGTGTCCGTCATCCTGCTGCTCGGCGCAGCAGACGGCGCAGGCGCAATTGAGTTCGCACGGCTGCGGGGCGCAGCACTCTGAGCTTGGCACTCTTTGCAGCGAATAGCGCACCGTCTCGCAAACGTGATCCCATTGCTGCCGCTCGCAGCTGCAATCGTCCTTGACCGACACCGGCGCCACCAGCTGTTCGGCATAGTGCACGCGCAGCAGGTAGCTGTCATCCTCGCCTTCGCTGCCCGGCAGCTCCAGCATGTCGTCGAGCGACACGGGGATTTGCTCCGTTTGCACCAGCTCTCTTCCCATGCGGTCGAACGCCAGTCCGGCGCCGACCGCGATGCCAGCCGCCTGGGCAACCATCGTCACCGAATAGCCGTACACCACGCCCCAGCCGTGCACCGCGCGGTTGACCAGGCGCCGTCGTCCGATCTGGTAGTCCTGCTCGACCTGCCAGGCGTCCGGCGTCAGGCGCTTGTTGAGGAAGTAGCGGTTCCTGGTGCCGGAGGTGCAGTCATGCTCGCAGCAGGTTTCCGGTTGCGGCTTGTCGCATTGCTTGGCCTTGCTCCATGTCGTACTCATATTTTCACCTCTTCCTGTGTGGCTCGTTCTTGATGGCTGTTCATCGCAATTCCGGCCCGGCGGTTCCGCCCAGGCGGGCCAGTCCAATGACGGCGTCGGTGCCCAGGTGCGGCGCCGGCGCTTGATTCAGCACGTAGCCGTCGATCAGACGGTCGTCCAGCAGGCGCGCCGCAACGCTGCGCCATTCCAGCACCAGCCGCAGCGTGGCCGGCAACATGGCGCGGATCAGCGCCGCCAGCCACGGCTCCCATGCGGCCCGCTGCGCCGCCGTCGCGGTGACGGCGACCTTCACCTGGCCGGTCAACCACGCGGTGTCGTCGGGCGGCACGGTGGGACATGTCAGGCGCCCCCGGCCCAGGATGGCCTTGCGGTTCAGCGCCATCGCCGATGCGGGCAGCCCCGCCAGCAGGGCGGGCAGCGTCGAGCCGCCCAGCTGCACGAAGCCGTACTGCGCGCTCGGATCGACCACGCGGTAGGGCGGCGGCGTGCCGGGCAGCAGCGCCGCCAGCAGCGCTTCCAGTCCCGCGCGGGTGCCGCGGCCGCCGGCCAGCAGATCGGCGCTGGCGAGCAGGCGGCGTTTCTGGCCGGTTTCCAGGGCGTCGTCCCAGGGCAGGTCCAGCCAGCGGGCCACATAGTCCAGCCATTCCGGCGGCGCGGTGTCGGGCGCGATCATGCTGCCCATGGCGGCGATGCGCTGGTCCTGTTCCTGGGCGCCGGTTTCGAGCACGCCTACCAGCGCGCGCAGGAAATTGCCGGGTTCCGCCTCCGCGCGCTGGTATCGCTGCGGCAGGTACTGCATCAGCGTCAGGCCCGGATAGAGCACGTCGAGGCGGGTCAGGCGCGGCAGCGCGGCGCCGGGCGCCGCGACCAGCGTGACGCTGACCCACAGCCATGGCTCGCGCACGTCGAACAGCGGCACGGCCAGCGCGCCGTCGGTATCGGTGATGGCGCCCTGGAATACCAGCGGCGCCTGCCAGGCCGGCAGAAACTCGCGCAGGCGCGCCAGGCGCTGGCCGGCAGTCAGGCCACGGTCGGCGGCGATGCGGCTCGCCTGTTCCTGCACCTGCGGGTCCGCCGTGGCGGCATAGCTGATCTCCATGCTGCTGCCCGGCGGCAGCTTGGCAAGCGCCTCCACCCGCAACCAGCGGCGCGGGTTCTCGTTGACCGGGGATTGCAGCACTGGTGTGATGAACTCGCAGCGGCTCTCCGACGCGCCGCCGGCGGTGGCGTCCAGGGCATAGCGCATCAACCCATCCAGCGTGGTGACCAGCAGCGCATCGGGCGTGGCATGGATGCCGGTGGCGGGCGAAGGCAAGGGCAGCGTGTGCAGTGCCTGGCCGTCGGCGTCCAGCGTCAACACGGTGGCGCCGCCACCCCAGGCGCTGTGTTCCAGGCCCGCGAGCACCAGACGCGATCGGACGTCGCCGCCCAGGAAGGTCACGGTGAAGCATGGGCGCACGCGGTCGATATCGACCACGAACAGCGGTTCCGACAGTCCGGGGGCGTAGGCGTTCAGGCGTTTGCCGCCGGCGGCGAGCACGTACAGGCGTTCGGTCCGCGCAAGCCACGCCAGCTGGATGGGCGCCGAGGCGCCGGCGAGCGTGAAGCGGGCCACCTCGTAGCCGCCGCAATCGATATGGATACAGCAGGGTGGCCCATCGCCGCCGGCGGGTGTCGCCAGGGCCCAGACGCCGTCATGCCCGTCGGATGCGAAATCGATGAGGACCATGCCGGCCAGGTCGGCGACAAAGCGCCGCGCCAGGTGCTCGCTGTCGTGGCAGCGCAATTGGGGCGGCGTGCCGCCAGCCAGCCAAAGATTGTCGCAGGTGGCAGCCATGCGGCGTACCGCATCCGGCGCGGAGGGGGCTGGCCGCACATGGACCGCTTCGTCGTCGGCGTCGAGCTGCAGCAGCTTGCAGTCGGCGGCCCGCCAGAACAGGCGTCCGTAGCCGGTGGAAGCGGGGGCAAACGCGCCGCTGGACGCAAACAGCGTGGGCACATCGTGGTACGGGGCGTAGGGCGCTACAGCGCCCGTTGCGGTCATGGTTGCGCCATCGACGCGTGCGCTCAGGCCCGCCGCCCATTGCGCGGCGGTTTCGAAGCGGTAGCGGCGTTGCAGATTCGCGCTCATCTCGCACTCCCCGACGCCGGCCGGCGCACCGTTACGACGCTGTCTTTGAGGAGCAGTTTCGGCAGGCCGAGGCGGGGCACCGCAACCGCGGGAATGGCGTGCTTGTCCGCGTCGAATAGCTTGAGCGTAAGAATGCGCGCTACCCCGTCGACCTTGCGTATCCAAGCCGTCAGGTCGCGCTGGGTGACGCCCAAACCCAGTTCGCGCTGCATGCCGCCCGGCCGGCTGGCGGTCAAGGCCAGGCGTTCCTGCAGCATGGCCTTGATCGCCGCTTCGATCGCGTCCTCCCTGTAGCCAGCCAGCGCCTCGGCCTCCAGCGCGATATGGAACGGCACGTAGCTTGGGGCCCGCACCTGCAGGCGGCGCCCCAGCGGCAGGCGTGGCGCCAGCGCGCGCTGTACCGCGCGCAGCCAGCGTGCGGTTTCCGGCGCTTCGTCCGGTTCCACGCCGCCTATGCGCAGGCGCATCGCCACCAGATTGTCCATGCCCCTATCCGCAGGCGAGGTCGCCGGCGCGGCAGGAACCAGTGCGCGCGCGAGCTCCAGCGCCGGCAAGGCCAGGGCCGCCGCCTCCAGGTCGGACGCCGTTACCAACGCGTGCTCCTCGCGCACGCGGCGGCGCGCTTCGCGCCGCTGGTCGGCGCGGTCGAAACCATTGCGGCCGCCGAGCATCGGCTCCGGATTGAGGCCGTAGCTGCCGTCAAAGCCCTCTACCTTCCAGCGCTGGTTGGGCATGGCGTTGCCTTCGAGGCCGTCGCAGACGGCATAGCCCAGCAATATCTGCGCGGCAGGCGGCGGCAGGGCGCCGTTGATGCCGTTGCCGAATGTGACGGTGGCCTGCAACGGGTCGAGCAGATATACCCTGTCGCGCGGGCCGCTGTCGTCGAGCCGGCTGCGCTGCGACCAGGTGTGCAGTACACCGTCTTGTTCTATCTGGACCTTGACCGCTTCGACGCCGGCCGCGAATTCAAGGCCATCCTGCTCAAGCTTGAGCACCTGGTCCGGCAGTCCGGTGGCGATGTGCAGTTCCTGCTCGACCAGGCTGCCCTGGCGCACGGGCATGACGTTCAGCGCGATCCGGCTCAGGCGTGGGGCGCGCGGGAAACCGCACGGCGCATGGCACTCCAGCGTGAATGCGGCGGGCGAGCCGACGACGGCGGAGACGTCGAGCACCAGCACGCCGCTGCTGGTGAAACCGGCGCTGGTGTCTTCGACCAGGCGCAGGGTATGGCGCGCGGCGCCGTCCTTGAGCGTGATTTCCAGCGGCACCGGCGCCGCGTTCGCGCCATCCTCGCCCGAGGTGGCGTCGGCGCGCACGCCGACGATCAGGAAGGCGCCCACGGCATCCTTGCGCCGCTCGGGGAACAGTCCACCTCCAGGCGGACAGGCGATGTCGATCGCCAGCACGTCGCGCGGCCCCGCGTTTTCGCCGAATGGGAGGAATACCGTGTTGGCCCGTTCGTTGGTGGCGGTATGGTCGCGCACCTTGCCGTCGGCGCCGATGGTGCGTACCGCGCGGATGGCCGCCGCCAGCCACAGTTGCCTGTGGACGGAGCGAAAGGCTGGATGGGCCGACAGCTGCGGAACAGTCACGGCGCCCGCGTCTATCACCAGGCTGCGCGTGTAGCGCGCGGGACCGGCTTCCGGCCAGATGTCGCCATGCGCCGGCAGCGGCCCGCGCGGCCCGAGGCCCAGCAGCGCCGCGTAAGCCGTGCGTTCATCGCGCCGCATGCGCGACAAAGCGTAGAGCTGCGCCTCCGTGACCCAGGCCGTCAGCTCCAGCAGCGTGATGCCGGGGTCGTGCAGGTTGTAGTCGGTCCAGCCGGGGGCCAGGCCCGGCAGGCGTGAGCGGCCGATCTCCACCAGATCGTCGAAGCGGCGGTCGAAATAGTCGGGTGCCAGCGTGCTCATAGCTCGGTCTCCATGATGATGAAGTCGATCCGAACACCATCTGCGTCCAGCGTCACCAGTTCGTTTCTGCGCACCGTGTGCGGCCAGGCGACGGTGCTGCCGTCGTCCCGCAGTTCCTCGAAGGCGATGCGATCCAAACCTTCCATTCCCGGAGCGTCGAGCAGCGCCAGTGCGATATCGTCTTCGGCCGGATCCGCGCCCAGCGGCCAGCCTTGCCGGACCAGGCCACCGACCGCCGGATCGAAGAACGCCGACAATGCGGCCTTGACGTAGTCGGCCAATTGGCCGCTGCCCGCCAGCGTACCCACCGTCAGCGCGACGGAGATTCTTAACCGCCGCAACACCGGTCCATCGATGCGCAAGGCCTGTCCGACAGCCAGATGGGGCGGCGCCGCCGCGAGCAGTGCGCGCCGCAGCGCGCGTTTCACCGCCTGGCTGGGCAGCACGTCCTTGCCGCGCATGGCAATCACCAACCGCACGCCGCCGCAGGACCAGGCGCGCGCCTGGGCGATGTCCGGGAACGATTGCAGTGCGTAGGCTTCGAAGTCCGGCAGCGTCAGTACGCGTCCCCGGTGGCGCAGCCGCGCCGACGCGAAGCGCCGCACCCGGTCGGTGGACTCGGGCGGCGAACCGCCCGCCGACTGGTCGGCCGCGAACACCGCCTCCACGCCTTCGAGCGGCGTCACCAGATTCAGGCTGGTGCGAGCGGCGATGCCGTTCGCGGGCACGGCGTCCGGCTGCGCGCCGGCTTCGGTGCGCCGATAGGAGAAGGCCACGATGGCGTCGCGGCCGATCGGCGGTATCGCGCCGTGCACGGCGTCGCCGAAGCGCACTTCGCCGCTGTTTTCGTCCAGCGCGTAGACGCGTTCGAGCGGGCCGGCGTCGTCGACATCGGCGACCTGGCGCCAGAGTACCCAATGGCCGGGCAGGTCGGAGGCGACGTCGCTGACCACGCTGGCCTGGTCGGCGCGCAGCAGCGCTTGCCGTTCCTCGACGCTGAGCGGCTCGCGCACGCGCAGTTCCAGCGTCGCCTGCAGCAGCGGCGGACGGGCCAGCAGGAAGGCCTGGCCCGGGGCGCCGGTCGAGCTGCCGAGCCGTTCGCGCGTCATGGTTTCGCTCGCGCGCGCCCAGGCGGCGTTGAGATACAGCCCGCGCAACGCCGGCATCCATCCTTCGGCCGCAGCCTGCTGCGACGGCGACAGTCGCAGCCAGCACAGGGGTTCGCCGAACAGGGCGGCGGAGACGGTTGGCAGCGCGAGGCTGAGCGACAGCAGGCCGCTTTCACCCAGGGCGCGTGTGCTGTCTTCCGCCGCCACCGGGATGAAGTGCTCGCCGCTGAGCGCTTCGATGCGCATCGGCGCGAAGGCGCCCAGCTGTTGCTCGCGTTCGACCAGTGCCAGCAGGTTGACCTGCTGGCCGGACAGTTCACCGCTGAAGCCCAGATATAGCGCCCGCACCGGCTCTGCGCCGGCGTTGGCGCCGGTGGCGGTGGGCAGCGCGTCGGCCAGCGGCGTGAAGATCGTCACCTGCGCGCCCTCGGTGCGATTGGCGTCGCTCTGGTCGCGCAGCGCGCCGCCGTCGGCGGTGAGGACGTAGGTCGGCGCCACCGCCGTATTGACGGCGTACTGCACGCGCAGGCGCAAGACCTGCGGCGCATTGACTTCGTCCGGGAAGCGCTGGACGGTTTGTTCGACCGTGCCGTTCGGGCCTGGGACCGTTTTGACCACCGTGCGCGGCTGGCCATAGTCGCCGCCGATCAGGCGGGCGCGTATCCAGTGGCTGCTCGTGCCTGCCCAGTCGGTCGCCTGCATGTCGGCCGGTATGCTGAAGTGGATCGCGCCGCTGCGCTTCAGGTTTCCGGTGCCGTCGGTCAGGCCCTTGAGCTTCCACCATGCGCTGCCGTTCCAGTATTCCCAGGACAGTTCCGGATTGGTGCCGATGTCTTCCGGTTGGCGGCTCCACTTGTCGATGGAACCGTCGATGATGAACTTGGCCGGCGTCGGCACCGTGATGAATTCCTGCTCCAGCGTCACCAACGTCGGGCGGCCGCCATCCGTGGCAAAGGCGGTGCCGCGTTGTAGCAAGGGATCCGCGTCGGGGAAGGTCAGCAAGGTCCGATTGAGCAGCGAGGCATCCCAGTTGCCGGTGGTGGAGGGATGCAGTTTCATGAGCGGCCGCACCTTGCCGGTGCCGGGTTCGGGGCGCCAGTACTCGACGCCGTCGCCGACCGACGCGCCCAGGTCATGGTCCAGCGTCGCCACGCCCGCAGTGACGTCGGTGACGGTGTACAGCTCGACGCTTACCAGGTCGTCGATCAGCAGGATGTTGCCGGCGACGGTTTGCATATCGGTAGTCGCGAGGTCCATCTTGCGTATCGCCGACATCGTTCCAGTCAGTCCGGTTGTCGATGTGCGAAATGCCAGCAGATCTTCGCCGACCTGCGGTGCGCCGAAGCCGCTGCTCATTTCATACATCATTTCACGGTCGTTGTTCACGCCATCGGCGGCGATTCTGCGCAGCGCAGGCATGGCCGCGCCCAGCGATACCGCGATGCGGTCGTCCTTCGCCAGTCTTTGGTCGGACAGCGGCGTGACAATCGCGCATTCCAGATTCGTGAAGAAGGTGCGCTGGAGGGCCAGGTCGAACTGGGCGACCAGCACCTGGCCGGACCTGCCCGGCACAACGATGTGTTGGGCCAGCAGCGTAGGCGACCCCGCTGCGGCGCCCATGCCGCCGGGGACGGTGGTGACCAGCAGGCCTTCCGCCAGCGGCCCATTGTCCGACGACCACCAGCCGATAGCCGAGGCGCCGTCGGCCAGCTGCAGCGTGGCGGCGAATCCCAGCTGGCCGGAGCTTCGATTGATATCGATCGCGCAGGGCACCACCGTGGCGCCGTCTTCAAGGCTGGCATCGATGACGACGCCCTGCAGCGACGCCCGCAGCAGCTGGTGGCGCGGCGCCGTTTGGCAGGCCGCCACCACCAGCAGCTTGCCGTCGTCCCGGCGCAGGCCCGCTGGCGCCACCGCGGTCAAGGCCTCGCCGAACAGGAGTGTGGCGTGACCGGCCAGGCCGGCCGGGCCGGCAACGAAGGCAATCTTGTAAACATTGCGGTCGACGCCCACGGCCAGCAGGCCTTCCGCCATGGTGCCGACCCCGAGGTCGCCGTCATGGGTGATGACAGGTGCGATCTGCGCCAGATTCACGGGCGTGCCTGCGCTGTCCACCGCTACCCACGCCCATGACGAACCGCTGCCATCGGGGTCGCGCACATACAGCGCGCCGCCCAGCAGCGCAAACAGATTGCCGGCGGCCAGATAGACCAGTCCCTGCATGGCGCCGATACCCGGCGTGGCGTCGACCGTACCCAGCGAAACCCAGCCGCTGAACGCGGGAATGAAGTCGATCTCGCGCCAGGTCCATACCGAGGCGCCGGCGCTGACGGCGATGGTGACGTCCCGCCCGAACGGAGGGTTGGACTGCGACCACAGGGCCGGCCGGAATGTCGCCGGCTTGTCGAGCGCAACCGGCAGGCCTCCGGTGTCCTGTCCAAAGAGTGCGGGCGAGGGCGGGAGCAAGGGCTGGCGGTAAGGCAGCAGCCGGCCGTTCGACGGGGTGAAGCTGAGCAAATGCAGATGGCCGTCCTGTGCCACGCCCGCCAGCAGCTGGTTGGCTTTGTCGCCTGCCCGCAGCGCGGCAAAGCAGGTGAACGAGGCATCGGCCATATCGACGCAGACGCGTATCGACGCGCCGTGCTTGGAGAACGCCTCGTCCGAGCCAAGGTAGAAGGCGTCGAACTGGCGCGGCTCGCGGCCCAGCGGGAAGCTGGTGGTGCTCAGTTCCAGCGGCGTGGTGTTGGCCATGGCGACCACGCCCTCGACATTGATTACGTCCGCGGCCTCCGTGCACAGCCCTTTCAAGTCGGCCGGGTTGACGAGCAGCTCGATGGTTTCGTAGCTCAGCGCGTGGGCCGGCGGCAGCACCTTGGCGATGCTGGCGCGTATCCAGCGTGACGTCAGGGTTCCGATCTGGAGCTCCTCCATCGGCCCCCTGGGCTTGCGCAGTGCGTCCGCGCTGGACCCCGGCGCGAACGGCAGCCACGCCGGCGCCGCGGCGGACGGCGCCATGCCCCAGTAATGCCACTGGACGTCGCTGCCCAGTGCCGCCAGGGCGGCGATCTGGATGACGGCCTCGGAACCGATGTTGAGCAGGTCGGAATGGCCGAGGTAGAGCGCGTGGTTTTGCCGGTTGCGCGTACGCTGGTTGAACGGATCGAAGGCGTCGACCTTGCGCACCCGCGTGGTGGCCGGTTCGAACTGCGCCGATGCCGGGACCGGCGGATCGATGCCGACCAGATCCTCGTTGACGCTGACGATGCGGAACTCCTGGCCGTCCAGTTCCAGCACCATGTCGACCTTCAGTCCCAGCGGCGGATCGAGCTGCAAGGTGGTGCTGCCGGGCGCCGCAAAGCTGCGCAGCTTCCATTCGGTCGGCAGCGGCTCCAGCGGATCGAGGCTGGACAGGCCGGGCGGCGGCAAATAGTATTCGTCCTTCGCGCTGTCGGCGGCCACCACCATTTGCAGGCTGGCCGGCAGCAGCCTGACGTCGCTCTCGGTTTCGAACACCACCTGCGTGCCGTCCGCGTCCACGGTCAGCTGGACCGGCGCAGGCGCGTTGATGGCGGCCGCCTTCTCGGCCAGCTTGAACACCACCGGCATGCGCGCCGGCGCGGCCGCTAGTCCGCGCACGGCCAGCCAGTCCAGGAAACCCAACGCCATCTTGTCGCCGCCCTTGTCGAGCCGCTCGGCGACTTCGCCCTGGAAGCGCGCCGCCACCGCCAGCAGCGCCTGCGCGAAGTCGGGATGGTTGTCGTCGATGGCCCATGCGGGGATCCACTTCCGCGCGCGTTCCAGCAGCTGGCGCCGGAACTCGCTTTCGCGGCGCGAGTCCAGTCCTGGCGGGCGCCGCGCGCTCATGCCCGGCCTCCTTCGCGGAAATAGAAGGGGAACACCAGGTTGCCGCTCTGGTTGGTCTTGCGCACCCGGTATTCGATTTCCACGGTCAGCAGGCCGTCGACGCCGCCGTCGACATCGGCGACGACGGACAGCACGTCGATCCGCGCCTCGAACTGGCGCAGCGCTTCCTCCACCACCGAGCGTACCCGCTGCAACGCCGTGGCATCGACGGAGCTGAACACCAGCTCGTGGATGCCGCAGCCGAAATCGGGATGCATCAGCCGCTCGCCCGGCGCGGTTTCCAGGATGATCAGGATGGACTGGCGGATATCGTCCTCGAACTCCGCCACCGCCAGGCGGCCGGTGTGCGGGTCCAATGCCACCGGCATCGCCCATCCGCGCCCCAGGAAATCCTTGTGTTCGTCCATGGCTGTCTCCTGTCGTCGTCTAGCCGATCAGTACCGTCGGCGCGCCGGCGGCGATCGAATTGGGGGCGCCAACTTCGACGATGGCATCGCCCTTGCGCGCCGCCGGCAGGCCGCCGATCAGCACCGTGACGCTGCCCGCCGCTACCACGCCGCCGACGTGCAGTTTGGGGCCGTCCGACAGCGGGCACACGTGGGTGTCGGAACCGGCCCGCCACGCCGGCAGGCCGCCGATCAGCACTGTCGGGCATCCCGGGCCGGGGCCCAGGGGCGTGCCGTGGCTGGTTTTGTCGCCTACGCGTGCCGCCGCCTGTCCCATCGCCGTCTCCCTAGTTAAGCTTGATGGTCGAGCCGTTCAGGCTCATGATCGCGCCGGCCTTGAGATCGAGACCGCCGCTGGCCTGTATCACCACCGACGCCGCCTTGATCGTCAGCTTGCCGGTCGCCTCGATGGTCAACGCGCCGCCGTTGCTATCCACCGTAAAGCGGTTGCCCTTGCCGTCGTCCACGCGCATGCCGTCGTCGTCCAGGCGCAGCTTCTTGCCGTCGTTGAGCGACAGCTCGACCACGCCCTTGGCGCCGTCGTCGAACAACAGCCGGTGGCCCTTGCGCGACTTGAACAGGCGCTGATCGTTCTTGCCGTCGCCGTTGGCGACCGGTGGCTGGTCCTTGCCGTTCCACAGCCCGCCCAGCACGAAAGGGAAGCGCAGATCGTCGCGTTCGAAGGCCAGCAGCACTTCGTCGCCGATCTCGGGGATCAGCACCAGGCCGCGCTGCTTGCCCGCCATCGGCGAGGACAGTCGCGCCCAGTAGCTTTCGCGCGGCTGCTCGTGCCACGGATAGCTGACTTTCACGCGGCACAGTCCTTCCGGATCGTCGTTCTGCGTGACGATGCCGATCGCCACACCCTTGACGTTGCCGCCGGATTCGCCTTCCGCTTCGCGCGGCACTTCCATGAGGTTCATAAGCCGGTCTCCTTGACCTTGAAGCGCGTGCGATAGCCGCCGGAATCGATTTTGTGCGTGGCCTGCTGGATGTAGTAGGTCTTCGAGAACGGATCGCCCAACCGGTCGAGGAAGACATTGCGGTCGGGGCGCAGTTCCGGCAGGCCGATCGCCTCCGCCTCGCCGGTCAGGAACTCCTTGGCGCGTTCGTCGAGGGTGGCCTTGGCCAGCTGGTTGGCCTCCGCCTGGCTGAACACCGGTTGGCGCATGCGCAGTGCCGGCTGCTTGGCGCCGTCTCGCACGAAGGATTTCAGCTGCTGGCCGCCGCTGCGGCCCTTGGCTTCCAGGCCCGATTCCTGGCCTGCCTGCGCCACGCCGACGATCTTTTCCTTGCGCTTGGGGTCCCAGCCGAAAATCTCGACCTTGGCGACCTGGCGCGCCAGGTTGGCCTCCGGCTTGAAGCTGATCAGCCCTTCGCCCCATGCCAGCCGCACCACGGCGTCGGCCTTGTCGTGCGGCGGATGGAAGTGCAGCACCTTTTGCGCGTCGACGAACAGTTCGTAGTGATTGGCGTCGGCCAGTTTCTTCAGGAACTCGAAATCGCTTTCCTGGTTTTGCTCGATTTGCGGCCGCCGCTCCCTGGTCGGCGCCAGCTCGGTCTTCAGGTTGTGGTAGCTGGCGATATCCAGCACGGCGTCGCTGTCCCGCGCCTTCGACCAGGTGCGCGAGTTCTTGCCGGTGGTGAGCGGGAAGGCGTGGTCGTAGCCCGACACCACCAGCTCCGGCGTGCCGGCGTCCGGGAAGTTGGTGGAGATCTCGGTGATCACGCCGCTCAGCACCAGCGGCGTCGCCCGGGCGTCGCCGTAGCCCATGCAGACATCGACGTCGGCGCCGAAGGTGAGTATCTCGAGCAGCTTGCGGTTGCGGCCCGTGACGAAGGCACGCATCTCGATGCTGTAGGCGTTGACCACGGTGAAACTGAAGTGGGCTGCGCCGCCCAGCATCATGTCCACCTCGACCTGGCTGACGGCGACCAGCGTATCGCGCACCAGGTCGTCGCGCGCCACGCGGACGGCGAACGCCGGCACATAGAAGTCGCCGTAGCGCTTAGACAGTGTTGCGAGATCCATTGGGATTCTCCATCGGTGGCAGTTCCAGCCAGTCGCCTGGGGCGATTTCGCGCGGGTCGTCGAGATCGTTCGCCTGGGCGATCCGCAGCCATTCGTTCGGGTCCTTGTATTCGCGCGCTGCCAGCAGCCACAGGCTGTCGCGCCCGACAACCACGCGCCGCTTGCTCTTGTCGGCCGATTCGCGGCGCGGCGCCTCCACCTGCTGCTTGAGGGTGCGGTATTCCTTGAACGTGACGGACAGCGTTGCGCGGGCCGGTGTGCCGTCCGGCTGGAACATGGTGACTTTGCGGCTCAGTTTTTCGATGATGGCGGTGAATTCCATCGGCCCCCAGTTGAAGCGCACCGGGGGCGGCGCATGGATTTTGCTGTCGACCAGCAGCAGCTTGCCCATGTCGCGCAGGCGCGACATGACCGGATTCTGCTCCTTGCGCTCGCGCGAGGTCGGGCCTTCGGGGTCGGTGTAGTCGTCCAGGAACAGCTCCATCGACAGCTGATCCGCTTCGCCGTTGACGAATTGGAGAATGGGCGAGCTCAAACCGGGCACCGGTGTCGCCTTGTAGCTGTTCGACCGTTCGAAACTGTATTCGGCAGGGTTGAACAGGACGCTGATCACCTTGTCCTTGTCGTCGCCATCGAGCACCGTGATGGTCGCTTTTTTGAGTTGTGCCTGTGCCATGGTGTGGTCCTTCAGTAGCCGCGCCGTTCGCGCGCGATGCGCAAGCTGCGCTCAACCCGGCGTATTACTTCGGTTGCCAGGCGGTCGGTCAGTACGGGGTCCAGCTGGGCGGCGCGCAGTTGCGCCGCGATCGCGCCGGCGGTCGGAGCGACGGGAACGGCTGGCGGCGCGGTCTTCCGCGCCGCTGCGGCCTGGCGCTGGCCGCCGTCGGCGTCCGCCCCGGGTTCGGTCGCCCAGCCGTCGCCGCCACCATCGGACTGCGTGGCCGACTGCCTGCGCCAGACCAGCACGGGCGATGGCTGCTGCCATAGCGCCGCTGCCGACGCCGGCCCGGCCTGTTCGCCCGCATAGGCGGCGCCGCCATGCCGCGTCGCGGTGTCGAGCCGCGCCGCGCCACGCCGCCAGGCCATCGGCGTGGCGCTTGCTGGTTGGACGATGCCGGCCTGCCGTGTGACCCGCAACGCCGGACGCCGCGCGGCAAAGACCGTATGCACGGCGACGGCACGCGGTAGCGCCGTCGCTGCCGATGCGACACCTGCCAGGCCAACGGAGCCACCGGCGCCACTGGGGCGAAGGGCCGACGGCACGGTCGGCGCGACGGCGCCGCCACGCGGAGAGACCGCCGCGGAAAGCGCCGTGATCCGGGCCGCATTGAAGTGTTCCCACGGTTGGGGCGCAAATACATGGCGCGCCGGTAGGTTGTGTGTTGCGCCTGTGCCGGAAATTCGAGCCGCGGCGGAGGTGCAACCAAGCTCTCTACTGCAAGCGGTGTTCAATCGCGCCGCCAAGTGCTGCGTGGCGAAGTGCAGATGAATATGGCTCAGCCAGGGCTGCACGGCGCCGGCATTGGGGGGCAGGGCAGCCGCAGCGGAGGGGGCCAGCGCCATCGGCAACTGCGCGCCGCGCCGCCATTGCAGCCGCAGCGCGCCCCACCTGCCGGCCGCCGGAACGCCACGCCGGCGCTGGAAGCCGCGCACAGGGAAGGGCGCGCGCGCCTTCCTCCAGCCGCAGCGTTTCAAGGCCTGCGCCAGTGTGCGTGCCGAGTCGCGGATACCCAGTTTCATCAGCTTCCCTTCCTCAGCCCATGATGGGCGAACTCCACACTCTCCATCAGCACCTGCGACGAGTTGGCGTCCAGGTCGGCGCTCGACCATTTGACCGGGAAGGCGCTGTCCACATGCCAGGTCCACCCCTTGCCGCCGCGCTCATCGAGCAGGCGCACCGAGATCGTCTTGCGCACGATGCGGCCCTCGGATACTTCGTAGGCCCAGTTCCACAGCTGGTCCAGGGCCAGGCCGCGCTCCAGCACCACCGCCGGATGCGTGACCTGGGTGAACAGCTTGTGTTCATAGTGATTCACGCCGCCCTCGCGCTGCGACTCGTACTTGACCTCGCGCACCAGGCCCTTGGCCCGCAGGAAGCCGCCCACCGCTATGCCGTCGATTTCGACCAGAAAGCGGAAGCCGCGCAGAGGATCGGTTCGGGTAGCCATGTCGCTCAGACGTCAAATGGATTGGCCGGCCGGCCCGACTGGGCGCGGTTGATGGCCGAAATCTGGCGGCACCAGCGGCGCCGCTCCCGGTGCTCAAGCTGCATCAAATCGCTGTGTGACCAATGAAAGTGCATCGCGATGAAGGCCATCTCCTCGTACAGCGATTTGACGGGGTAGGCCTTCATGCTCCCCCCGATGCGCTCATCCCCTGTATGGAACGTCCGGCCGGCGCGGCCTCGTCGTCGTCGAGTTCCGCCGGCGCGTTGAGCCGCTCGTACAGGCGCTGCAGGTAGGCCAGGTCGGAGGCGTACAGCCCTTCGATGGTGCTGGTGTCGATATCGGTCAGGGTGCCGAGCCGCACCAGCACCCGCGCCAGCACGATGACGATCAGGTAGGCCTCGTTCTGCTGCACGCGCGGATCGCGCAGCGGCAGGATCTCGTCTGCCGCCGTGGCCAGGCGCATCACGCCGTGGCGGTGCAGGGTGCCGCCGGCGTCGACATACCCTTTGGGCAGGTGGAATTCCACTTCGGTCGCGAAACCGGGTCGGACATGGTCGTTCATGGCGCTCTCCCTTCGGACTATTTGACGCGCTCGATGCCTTCGTTGCACAGCTCAAGCACTTCGATGAAGACCTCATTGCCCTTGGCGCTGAGGTCGCTCGGGTCGTACTTGACCGGCCACGCTTCGCTAATGACAAAGCGCGCGCGGTCGGCGCCCGATTCGTCCTTGACGACGATGACCACCTTCTTGCGGCGTTCCGCCACCAGGCCGTTGGAAACGTCGTTGTGCCACTTGAACAGGTCGAGCGCGTTGGTGCCGAATGTGACGCCCGACTTGAGCGTGATGTTGCCGAACTTGGTCAGGCCCGACAGCTTGCGCATGTGGGGCGGGTCCGTGCCTTCGCGGTAGTCGACCGCTTCGACCATGGTCTCGGCGATTGCCACTTCGTTGAAGCCCGCCTGGGTGATGTTGTCGATCTCCAGGCGGAAGCGGAAGTTGCGTAGCGGGTCATTACGATCCATGATGGGCTCCTGTTAGCGCTGTGCTTCTGCGGTGTTCTGGAAGATGCGGAACACCACGAACTCCGCCGGCCGCACCGGCGCGATGCCGACTTCGCAGATCAGGCGGCCGTTCAGGATGTCGTCCTGGGTCATGGTGCTTTCATTGCAGGTCACGAAAAATGCCTGCTCCTCGGTCCTGCCGAACAGCGCACCCTGGCGCCACTGGCTGCGCAGGAACAGGCGCAGGGTATCGGTGACGCGGTCCCACAGCTGGATGTCGTTCGGTTCGAACACCACCCACTGCGTGCCTTCGTAGATCGAACGCTCCAGGAAGATGAACAGCCGCCGCACGCTCACATACTTCCACAGAGGGTTGGAGCTCAGGGTGCGCGCGCCCCAGATGCGGATGCCGCGCCCCGGGAACTGGCGCACCACATTGACGCCACGCGGGTTGAGTACTTCCTGGGTCTTGTCGTTGATGTCGAACTCCAGTTCCAGCGCACCGCGCACGGTCTCGTTGGCCGGCGCCTTGAAGACGCCCCGTTCGACGTCGGTGCGGGCGTACACGCCCAGCACATGGCCACCGGGAGGCACGCTTTTGCGCGCCCCGGTCTGCGGATCCGACATGGAAATCCATGGATAGTAGAACGCCGCGTACTGGCTGTCCTTGACGTTGGTGCGCGGGTCCAGGCCGCCGGCGTTGCTGGCGCCCTTGCCGACATCGACCGCGGCGAAGCGGAAACGCATTCTCTCGCAATGGTCGATGACGGCCACCGAGGTGTCGGTATCGGCCGCCGGCGCGTAAACCAGCGACACCTCGCGGAAGGGATCGAGTTCCAGCGCCGCCAGGCCTTGCAGCTCGGCGCGCGGAGCGCCCGGCACCAGCTCGCCCTTGTAGTCGGCGACGTCGAGCGGAGCGGGATCGTCGGCGCCCGCCTGCGACAGCGCCGACGAGCCGTTGGCGGGCCTGGCGTCCGGCGCCGCCGGCGGAATCGGCACCAGCTCGGCCAGCGCCGAACTGTCACGCATGCGTTTCTGCCAGTAGTCGGGCGACGTGGCCTCGGTGGACAGGTCGTTGAAGTCCTCGCTCAGCGTCGGCCGGGGAAGCCGCAAGGGCTCGGCGATCGGGTCGAAGGGCTGGAAACTGGGCGGCGGATTGGCCCAGAAAGCGAAGCGCAGGCGGAATCCCACGGGAACCGGGGTGCCGTTGACGTCGGGGCGCATGGTGGTGCTGTCGTCGACGCGCGCCCATACCCGTTTGCCCCAGGAGCCGGCGCCGGCCGCGCGCACCAGGAACTGGCCGAAGGTCGCTTCCGCCGGCGTGGCGTTCTCGCCGACGATGCGGCACACATACAGGCGCTTGCCGCCGTTCTCGAAGAATCCGCTGACCGTGTAGGGCATGAATTTGCTGTCGCCAAAGGTGCCGCCATACCAGCGCTGGTACTCCTTGTAGCTGGTGACAAGGCGCGGCTTGATGGAGCCTCGTTCGGTCTCGCCGAGGAAGGCGGCGGTGCTGGTCGGTACGCCTTCGATGGGACGCGGGCCGCGTTCGATTTCTTCGATGTAGACGCCGGGAGTCAGGTATTCAGGCATGATCATTCTCCAGTATCGGTGGGCCTGCAGTTGCTGCAGTCGAAGGGTTTGGCCAGTTCCACCCTGGCGGTTTTTTCCAGGCTTTCGATGCGCGACTTGATCTCGTCGCTGACGCGCTTGATGTCGGCCACGGTGCCGGCCAGCAGGCCCTCGGCCTTGGCCAGTTCGTCCTTGGCCGGCAGATAGCGGCTCTTGACCAGGCAGCAGATGATGGTGAAGTACTGCGCCGGCTCCACCAGATAGGCGTGCCGCCCCTGCAGGCGCAGGCGCACCGTCTGTTGGCCGACGTCGGGACCGCAGCAATCGTCGGCTGCGGCTTCGTCGCAGCAGCACAGCTGCGTGTACTTCCTGTCGATGCCGGTGGCGGCGGTTGTCGCCGGCGGCGCGATGGCCAGGTGGTTGGGAATCAGCTTGATGAACAGGTCGTACAGGGCCTGCGCGTTGTCGGCGGACTTGATGGCGGCGATCAGTTTCTCGTTGTCGTTGAGGACCGCCTCGATGTCGGCGACCGGTTTCTCCCACGCCGTCAGCACCGCCTTGACGCGATCGAAGGTGGCCTGCTTCAGCGCCAGGTCGCGTTCCAACCAGTAGCGCTGGTCGTACAGCGAGTAGGCCGTGGTATAGCGGTGTTCGTGCTTGCCGTCGCCATTGAGTTGCAGCTCAAGATCGCGCACCTTGTTGAACAAAGTGCAGACCTGGCACTCCAGCTGGCAGAACCAGCATGGCATGGCGCACACCACGCAGTGGATCCGTTCGACGATGTCGCGGTCCTGTTGCTTCCAGCGCTCCAGCAGCTGCTTGTACTTGTCGTTGGTGTAGTCCGTCTGCGCGGCCTTGGCCTTTTGCAGCAAGGCCTCCAGATCCGCCTTGAAGGTCTTGGCGCGTTCCGCCTCGCTGATCACGCGCGCCTGGTCGTTAATCAGATCGTCGAAGCAGTCCGGCTTTCCCGAGCCCGTCGTCGGGCAATTGCATGCGACCTTGCAGGCGGTGGCGCCTTCGATCGGCGGCAGCGTCGGCTCGTCCGTGGTGCAGGGCGGAGGACAGCTGTCGTGCGGCGGGTTGCCCTCTTGCGGCGGTTTCGGCGGCTTGGGCTGGTCGGCCGGCCCGTCTCCCCCGGGGCAGCAATGGCCGCCTTGCTTGGGCTGTCTGGCCGGGTTGGCGGCCTGCTGGTTGGTGTCGTTGATCATGGCGCTTATCCTCTCGATCGCAACTCACGGTAAGAACTTGTTCAGGGCAAAAGCGGTTGGCTGGTCGGTGACGCGGCCTTCGACCAGGACGAATTCATCGGACATCGTGACGTTGCCCCCGCGCCGCGCGCACAGGCGCACGCGCAAGGCGCCGGCGCTGTCCTTGGCCGGTTCGTCGCTGCGCCGGAAGCGCAGCGCCAGGCTGGCGTCGCCATGCGCATCGGTGCGGGAGCGGATCGGCGAGTCGGTCCACGGCTGGGGCGCGCCGGCGTCGTGCCAGCGCAGGAACACTTCGACCCCGGCCGCCGCAACCGGCGGGCCGATGTCGCTGACGATCAGCGAGAACCGCAGCGCCGTCACGCCGGCCTGGAAGCTGTAGCCCCGGCCCGGCGCCAGTTCGATCTGCACCAGCCGCTGCGGCGGCAACGGCGAGGCCACGCTGGCGCCCAGATACGGCAACTGCCCGGGATCGACGTTGAGCTGCTGCGGCGCCAGCGGCACGCCGTCGTCAAGCCAGACAAACATGCCGCTGGCGTTGACCACCGGCGGGGCAGGGATCGCGCTGGCGCTGACCGTGACGCCGCGCGAGATGCGCGCCAGCGTCACGCCGTCGATCACTTCGGCGGCGAACAGCACTTTGCGCTGGTAGGCGTTTTCGGCGGGGGCGATCAGGCGGCTCATGGCTGCTGCTCCCGTTCCCGCTGGCCGGCGTTCAGGCTGTCGCGCACCACCGGCGCGCCCGCCGCATCCGGCGTGCGCGGATCGATCCACACCGGCGACGCCAGGTAGGCCACCGAGGTGCGATAGTTCACGGTCGGGAACAGCGCCCACAGGCGGCCCATGTCTTCATTGCCCAACGGGTCCAGTGTCAGCTTGACCGCTTCGTGGCTGACGCCTATGCCGGACAGCACCGGCTCGTGGTGCAGCACCTGCATGGCCGAGCCGAGGAACTTGAGCTGCTCCAGGTCCGCGCTTTCGCCGGAGGCGTCGCCCACCGTCAGCAGGTAGTACAGGTCGAGCGGCAGCGAATCGCGATAGATGACCGTGGCCGGCGGAACCACCGGCGAGGGCGCCGTGTGGGCGGCGTTGCGCATGCTGGGATTGGGCGCGATACGGTAAAGGAACAGGATCAGCTTCGCGCCGGCGGCGTCCGGATCGTCGAGCGGGCCGACATAGACGCCGTTGCCGGCGCCGCCGGCCGCCTTGTAGCCTTGTTGCACGCGCTCCCTGAAGGCGGTGCTGACCTTGTAGATGGCTTCGTAGTCCATGGCGTGTCCTCAGGCCGCGAGCCGGTCGCCCGGCAGCGCCAGATCGATGGCGGCCATCCCCAGCTTGGTCAGCTCTGCGCTGGTGGCCTGGGCGATATGCGTCAGGTCGATGGTCGTTCCCGCCGCTGCGGCCAGGAAGGCGGCGCGCAGCGTGATCTGGCGGATGTTGCCGCCGGTGAGATCGACCCTGCGCGCCAGGTGGCGGAACACCGGCTCGCTCAGCTGGTGCGCGCCGGATGGCAGGCAACGGCGCCAGATCTGTTCGCGCGCGTCGGCGTCCGGGCGCGGGAAATCGATGACGAAGCGCAGCCGGCGCAGGAAGGCGGGATCGAGGTTCTGGCGCAGATTGGTGGTGAGGATGGCCAGGCCCTCGTAGGTTTCCATGCGCTGCAGCAGATAGGCCACTTCGATGTTGGCGTAGCGGTCGTGGGCATCCTTGACTTCGCTGCGCTTGCCCAGCAGCGCCTCGGCCTCGTCGATGAGGATCGCCGCGCCGGAGCGGCTGGCGTCGAGGAAGATGCGGTCGATATTCTTTTCGGTTTCGCCGATGTATTTGCTGACCACGCGCGACAGATCGATGCGCAGGATACGGATGTTCAGGCGCTGGGCGATGCCCACCGCCGCCATGGTCTTGCCGGTGCCGCTGGCGCCGTGGAACAGCGCCGTCACGCCGCGGCCGAACGGCAGCTGCTCGCCGAAGCGCCAGCCGTCCAGCACCTGCGCGGCCAGCCGCACGCTGTCGACGATCTCGTCGAGCTGGCGGGCGCGGTCGGGCGGCAGTATCACTTCGCCCAGCCGCTGCGATGGCTCGATGCACTCGGCCATGCGCGACACGCCTTCGGCCGCCACGTGCTGGCAGGCGCTGACGAAGCGCGCCATGCCGGCGTCGGCGGCCTCGCCGGGGACGGCCCGGGCGCGCGCCAGGCGCAGCGCGTGTTCGAAGCCGTCCACTTCCAGCGGGTACTGGCGCGCCAGCATCTGCAGGGCCGCGTCGTCGGCGCTCAAATCCAGCAAACCGACGGCGGCGCGCACGTTGGCCAGCCGGGTCGAGGCGCTGAGCGCGTGCTCGTCGGCCAGCGTGAACGGTTCTGAGCCGATCAGGCGCACGATGCGGGTCGGCTCGGCGCACAGCACGCCGGTGCGGACACCGGCGGCGCCGATCGCGGCCAGCAGCAGGCGCAGGCCGTCGTCGGCCTGCGGCGCGGGTTCGGCCGTGCCGGCATCGAGCAGCAACGGACGGCGCGCCAGGCGCGCAAGACGGCCCAGCCGCGCGCCCGATTCTTCGATGGCCGCCGGATCGAGGCCGACCAGGCGGGCGGCGTCGATGCGCAGCGGCGCGGCGCCCGCCGCATGCGCGCCCACTTCGAGCAGCGCGCACCAGGCGCTGGCGTCGCCGCTGTACAGCACGAAGCGGGCGGCGTCGCCGTCGCCGGGCGGCGACAGCAGGTGGCGGATGCGCGCCAGAGCGAATTCGCGCTCCGGTGCCTGCCGATACAGGCTGGCGCCAGGCCAGTCGGCCAGGCGCAGCGCGCGGCGCACGGCGGGATCGTGATCGAGCGCGCCGGTTTCCCCCAGCAGCCAGGCCAGCAGCGGCGCATCCACCCGCAGCGGGTCGTCGGCGGCGGGCAGCATGCCCTGGCGGCTTTCCAGCACGCGCCAGCGCGCCAGGTTGCCGGACTGCGCCAGTTGGCAGCGCACGCCGGCGGACTCGCCCAGCAGGGCCATGAACAGGGCCAGGCTGCCCACCCGCCGGCCCATGTCGTCGAGCAGCAGGCCGATGCAGCGCTGGTAGCGCAAGTCCAGCTCCGGGGCCATGGCGAGCAGCAGCAGACGGAATTCCAGCGCGCTCAGGCTGAAGGCGGTCGCGGCGGCGGCCAGCGGTTCGGCGCCGATGTCGGCGCGCATCAAGGCGCTGGTCAGCGCCTGGTCGGCCTGCTTGACGTCGGCCGTCTGCGCGGGCGCGGTGTGGCCGGGACGTTCGTCCAGCAGGCTGTTGACGGTGGTTGCCGTCAGTGTCAGGCCGGGGATGTCGCCGTTGCCGCCGCCCTGGCTCAACGCGCCATGGCGCAGCACCGCATGGATCCAGTCGATCGCGCTGTCGAGCAGCGGCCGCGGGCCGGGCGGGTCGGCGTGCACCACGAAGCGCGCGGTGCGCTTGCCGTCCGCGCCGCCGGCATTGGCGACCAGGTCGCATAGCGCGGCCAGCAGCGAGGCCAGGTCCAGCGATTCGCTGCGCGAGGCGTAGCGGGCGATCTGCACCTGGTGGTCGACGATGTCGACCTGCAGCACCACCAGGTCCTTGCGGGCCGCGAGCATGCGCTCGGCCAGCAGCCTGGCCTGGGCATCACCGCCGACCAGGACCAGCGCCGACGGTTGGTCGGCGGGAATCTGCTTGAGGCGGGGCTCGACTTCGTCCAGGGCCAGCGGACGGCCGTCGACCAGGATCATGTTCGGGTAAGCCGCGACCGCAGCCGCGATGCCGGCCGCTAACAGATCCGAAGGCGTTGCTGCCACCAGCACGTGAATTCGCGACATATGCATGCAATCGAGGCGAGAGGAGCAGGCATGGTGACACGGACAACATTGCCGGTACATGCTCCCGCCGGGCGCAAATGGGATGCGGATCGCGAGGTGTAGAAAGGGTGAAGGGGATGTGGACCGCAAGGTTCATGGCGGCGCGACCTGGCCGTCACCCGTGCGCCGCCAGGGCCAGCCGTAGCGCGGCGGGATTTTCGCATTTTTCGCTTGACTATCCATAACCGCATGGCTATGATTTAATCCATAACTTAGTGGCTATGGATTGACATGACAAACTCCCATGACGAGCTGTTTCGCGCGCTGGCCGATCCCACCCGGCGGGCGATCTTCGAAAAGCTGTGCACCGGCGGCGAACAAACCGTAGGGGTGCTGACCACCCATGCGCAGGTGTCGCAACCGGCCGTGTCCAAGCACCTGGCCGTGCTCAAGCAGGCCGGCCTGGTTCTGGACCGGCATGCGGGACGCCAGACCCACTATAGCGCGCAGTTGAAGGCGCTGACCCCGCTGTTGGACTGGACCAACCAGATGAGTCGCTACTGGGACGGCAAGTTCGACGATCTTGATGACCTACTGAAAAGGATGGACCAATAATGAACGATATCGCACACCAACTCCGCACCGTCGTCGTCGAACGGGAGTTCTCGCATCCGCCGGAAAAGCTGTGGCGGGCGCTGACCCAGCCGCACCTGATCGAGGCCTGGCTGATGAAGAACGATTTCCTGGCCGTGTCCGGCCATCACTTTAACTTCCGCGCGGACTGGGGCTCGGTCGACTGCCAGGTGATGGAAGTCGAACCGCAGAAGACGCTGGCCTACACCTGGAACGCGCTGGGACTGGAAAGCGTGGTGACGTGGACGCTGGCCGCCACCGCGACCGGCACCCATTTGCGGATGGAACAAACCGGCTTCCGGCCCGACCAGGATCAGGCCTATCAAGGCGCCCGCTATGGCTGGCAGCATTTCTTCAACTCGCTGGAACAGTTGGTCGAGAAGGACGCCGAGTAATCGGTGCAGTTGCCGCGTCGCAAAAAAGCAACTTTCATTATGTGCGGCGCGCGCGACGCTTTGAGGGGACAGAGCGGTCCCAACCACTTGCGTTGTGTTAATTGGAGAGAATCTCTCAAAATTTCTACGGCACAATAGGTCCTGCTATCCCGCATTGACCTGGTTGTTTGCAAGGAGAGGGATCATGATCCGTTTCTTGAATAATCTGCTGCTGTGGAAGAAGTTCGCCATCCTTGCCGCATTCGGCGTCGCGCTCGTCACCGTGCCATCCTTCCTGTATGTGCGCGACTCGTACAAGACGCTCGATGCCGCGCGCGTGGAAACGCGGGGCACCGGTCCGGCGCGCGCGCTGCTGCGCGTGGTGCAGCTTACCCAGCAGCACCGCGGGCTGGCGGCCCTGGTGCTGGGCGGTCGCGACGACAAGGCGGCCGAGCAGGGCGCCAAGCAGCTGGAGACCGAGCGCGCCTACCAGAACGCCGCCAAGCTGCTCAAGGAAACGGTCCAGGATGTGGCGGTGCAGGCGGCATGGCACGAGGCGCAAACCCACTGGAAAGCGTTGAGCGGCGAGCTCGCGGCCCGCAGCATCAGCGGCAAGAACAGCACCGCCAGCCACACCGCGCTGGTGGGCCAGGTGATGGCGGTGCTCGACTTGACGGCGGACCATTTCGGCTTGACGCTCGATCCCGACGTGGACAGCTATTACCTGATCTTCGGCGCGCTTTACCATCTGCCCGGTCTGGCCGAAGACCTCGGCCGCATGCGGGCCCGCGGCGCCGGCTTCCTGGCGCAGCACGCGATCGAGCCGCAGGAACGCACCGGCATGTCCAATCTGCTGGAGCGCGCCAGCGAACACTATGCCAGCATGGCGGCGGCGTTCTCCAAGGCCGGCGCCGCCAATCCGGCCCTGAGGGAACAGCTGCAAAAGATCGCCGACGACAGCCTGGCCGAGGCGAAGCAGGCCATGCAGCTGGCCGAGGTGCAGGTGATCAAGGCGGACAAACTCAGTTATTCGGGTTCCGACTACGTCAGCGCCTTCACGCGCGCCATCGATATCCAGTTCAAGCTGGTCGATGCCGCGATGGCCGAACTGGATAAATTGCTGGTCGAACGGGCCAACCGGCTGAGCAACGCCATGTACACACTGCTGGCCCTGGTCGCCGCGATGTCGCTGCTGGCCGCCTGGATCGGCTACCTGATCACGGTTTCGATCACGCGGCCACTGAAGCAAACCGCCGGCGCGGCCGATGCGATCGCCCAAGGCAATCTCGACGTGCGGATCACCGCCGACCGCCGCGATGAGATCGGCCAGACGCTGCAGGCGATCGACAATATGACCGACAAGCTCCGCAGCAGCATCGGCGACGTGGTGCGCGTGATGGGCGCGGTGTCCGAGGGTGATCTCACCGAACGCATCGAGCACGCCTACGAGGGCGCGTTCGGCCAGCTCAAGGAATACACCAACAACACCGTGGACAAACTGTCGCAGGTGGTGCTCGACGTCAACGGCGCCGCCGAGGCGCTGGTGCGGGCTTCGGAACAGGTCAGCGCGACGGCGCAGTCGCTGTCGCAGGCGTCGAGCGAGCAGGCCGCCGGCGTCGAGGAAACCAGCGCCTCGATCGAACAGATGACCGCTTCGATCGCGCAGAACACGGAAAACGCCAGGGTCACCGACGGCATGGCCAGCAAGGCGGCGCTCGAGGCGAACGAGGGCGGTGAGGCGGTCAAGGCGACGGTGGCCGCGATGAACCAGATCGCCACCAAGATCGGCATCATCGACGACATCGCCTACCAGACCAATCTGCTGGCGCTGAACGCGGCGATCGAAGCGGCCCGCGCCGGAGAGCACGGCAAGGGCTTCGCGGTGGTGGCGGCCGAGGTGCGCAAGCTGGCCGAGCGCAGCCAGGTGGCGGCACAGGAAATCGGCGACGTGGCCGGCAGCAGCGTGGAGCTGGCGGGAAAAGCCGGCCGCCTGCTCGACCAGATGGTGCCGAACATCCGCAAGACCTCGGACCTGGTGCAGGAGATCACGGCCGCGTCGGAGGAGCAGACTGCCGGCGTGGGACAGATCAATGCGGCGGTCTCCCAGTTGAACCAGACCACCCAGCAAAACGCCGCCAGCTCGGAAGAGCTGGCGGCCACCGCGGAGGAGATGAGCGGCCAGGCGGAACAGCTGCAGGAACTGATGGCCTTCTTCCGCCTCAATCGGGAGCCGGCCAAGCCGGTGGTGAAGGCACGGCCCGCCGCCGTCGTGCGGATGATGGCCAAGTCGCCCGCGCCCGTCAGGCTGCATGGCCTGCGGCCGCAGCACAAGCGCTCGTATGTGGGTCAGGCGGAGCCGGACGAAGCGCAATTCACGGCGTTTTGAGCGCTGGCAGGTCCGAATAGCTGAATCGCTTCAGCTATTCCACTCAACCACGCCTTCGCGCATTTGCAGCGCATCAATTCCCTGGTCGCGCAACAGCTTGACGGCGTCGGTCGACATCAGGCAGAACGGGCCGCGACAATAGGCGATGACAGGCCGGTCCCTGGGCAACTCAGCCAAGCGGTTCTTCAGTTCTGCCAGCGGCATCGAACGAGCAAACGGCAAGTGGCCAGCCTGGTATTCCTCGCCGGGTCGCACGTCGATCACAATCACTTCGCCGGATTTCGCCTTGGTCAACAGTTCTTCGCGGCTGTTGCCGACCCACTCATGGGTGGCCGCAGAGAGCTGGCGCAGAGCGTCCTGCAATTCAAAAAGCCTGTCCTCGGCAAGTACCCGCAACCCTACCCATAACTGAGCTACCTCGGTACTGGCCAAGCGGTAGATGATGTACTTCCCTTGCCGTTCGGCTTCAACGAGACGTGCCGACTTCAATTCTTTCAGGTGAGCACTGACCAACTTGGCACTTATGCCGGCCTCCTGCGCCAGTGCCTCGACCGTCTTCGGGGACTGTCCCAGCAATTCAATCAGCTCCAGCCTTTTCGGACTGGCGGCCGCCTTGGCAATACGGGCTACCTGCTCGTACAGGGCATCCTTGATGGTTCGGTTCGTTGTCATAGGCAAGAGTGTCAGCATTTCATCGTCCGAGGTCAAGCCCCGTGGTGAATTGGTCTTGCCTGGACGGCAAATATCGATTATATTCCAATAATCGTTGGATTGTTGGTATTTAAGGGCCAGAGGGTAAATCCCGATGCCCAGGGCAAAGTCGGCGTAGGCGCTGGCGGCGTGGATGCGCGTGCCCCGCAGGACAGCGAATTGATCGGCGGAGCGCATCGCGGGACGCTCGGGGAGCTGGCGGACTGGTCCGAATCGGCTGACAAGATTTTCGTATTCCAGGAGACTGCAATGTTTTTCAAGCAACGCGCAAATGACGACGCTTCGATTTCGTACTTCTTCGGCTGCGGCGGGCAAGGCAAGGGCGTCGCGCTCGACGTGCTGGCGGGAGACGAGGCCTGGTACATCGACCAGGCGCGCCAGCTCAATGTGGAAATTTCCTATGTGTTCGATTCACACATCCATGCCGACCACCTGTCCGGTGGCCGAACCCTGGCGGCGCTGACCGGCGCGAGCTATGCACTACACGAAAGTAATGTCGGCAAGACCGCGTTTACATTTACGCCGGTGGGCGACAATCACGTCGTCGATGCAGGCAATACCCGCATCCAGGTCTTGCATACGCCTGGCCACACGGAAGACAGCATCTGCCTGCTGGTGTCGGACCGACGCCGCGCGGAAGCGCCATGGTTCGTCCTGACTGGCGACACCATGTTCGTCGGCTCGGTCGGCCGCCCGGATCTCGCTGGGCGCGAGACGGAAATGGCGGCCCAGCTCTGGCACAGCCTTCATGGTCGGCTGCTGAATTTGCCTGATGAGCTTGAGGTTTTTCCGGGTCATCAGGCTGGCAGTGCGTGCGGCGCTGACATTTCGGGCAAGCCGTCATCGACAATCGGCTTCGAGAAGCGCTGGAATCCCTTGCTGACGTTGGGGAAGGACGCATTTACAGCGACCCTCGCCGCAACAGTCTTGCCACGTCCCGCCGAGATGGACTGGCTTGTCGCCACAAATCTCGGCCAAGCCGGGTTTGCGTGACGATGGAATCGGCGATGCTTAAATCACTGTCACCGTCCCTTGCCGCCTCAAACCTGCGGCTCGGACTGCGTGCGAATTGGCAGCAGTTCAGCTTGCTTGTTGTGGTGAATGCCTTTGTCGGCGCCATGGTCGGGATGGAGCGCAGCATCTTGCCCGCTATCGCCGAACAGGAGTTCAAGCTGGTGGCCCACAGTGCGATCCTCGCGTTCATCGTCGTCTTCGGCGTGGCTAAGGCAAGCACAAACTACTTTGCCGGCCGCTTTTCCGACGCCTACGGGCGCAAGGCCGTGCTGGTGGTCGGCTGGCTGATTGCCACGCCCGTCCCATTTCTGTTGATGTGGGCGCCATCCTGGAACTGGATCTTGCTGGCCAACGTTTTTCTTGGGGTTAGCCAGGGGTTGACCTGGTCGACCACAGTCATCATGAAGATCGATCTTGCCGGACCAAAAAATCGCGGCATGGCAATGGGAATCAATGAATTTGCCGGGTATTTTGCAGTCGGCTCGGCCGCGCTCGCGACAGGCTGGATCGCAGCAAATTACGGTTTGCGACCGCAGCCGTTCTACCTCGGTGTCGCGTTTGCCATGTTCGGTCTTCTGCTATCGGTGCTGGTCGTGCGCGAGACACGCGGCCATGCGCGCTTGGAAGCTGCAATGGCGCCGTCGCCCAGTGCAGCCACCGTACCGTCGCAACGTACGCTCTTCTGGCAAACCAGCGTGCGCGATCCCAGCTTGTCGTCGATTAGTCAGGCTGGCCTCGTCAACAACCTCAACGATGGCATGGCATGGGGCCTGTTCCCCTTCGTGTTTGGCGGTGCCGGCATGACCCTTGCTCAGATAGGCATACTCGCCGCGATTTACCCGACTGTATGGGGCGTCTGTCAATTGTTCACCGGCGCGCTATCGGACCGCATCGGCCGCAAAGGCCTGATCGTCGCCGGGATGTGGGTTCAGGCGCTGGGCATTGCCATCATCGCGCTGCGCTCATCGTTCGCGTGGTATGCGACGGGCGCGGTGTTGTTGGGGATAGGCACCGCAATGGTCTACCCGACCTTGCTGGCTGCCATTGGCGACGTGGTCAGCCCGCTCTGGCGTGCTTCGACCGTCGGCGTTTACCGCTTCTGGCGCGACCTCGGCTACGCGATCGGCGCTCTGCTTGCTGGCCTGGTGGCCGACTTGTACGGGGTAATCAGCGCGGTTTGGCTGGTTGCGGCAATCACTTTCCTGTCGGGTGTGATCGTCGCTGTCCGAATGCGCGAATCCAGTTCGCCCTGAACATCTCAAGGGGCGGCGACGCTAACATCGCCGACACCATACCTGACCGCGATGAGCAGCCTTTGCCGGGCGAGCAAAACAACGGATAATGGTGCCCAACTCATTTTGAGCACTACTATTGGAATTCTCTCATGGAAATTAAGGTCAACTTTCTCGATAAGCTACGTCTTGAAGCTAAATTCGATGATTTCACGGTCATCGCCGACCAGCCCATCCGCTACAAGGGCGATGGCTCGGCGCCTGGTCCGTTTGACTATTTTCTGGCCTCGTCGGCCTTGTGCGCCGCCTATTTTGTAAAGTTGTATTGCTCGACGCGCAATATTCCTACCGATAATATCCGCCTGTCGCAGAACAATATTGTCGATCCGGAAAACCGTTACCAGCAGATTTTCAAGATCCAGGTTGAGTTGCCGAGCGATATCTCCGACAAGGACCGCGAAGGCATCTTGCGTTCGATCGACCGTTGTACCGTGAAAAAAGTGGTCCAGGCCGGACCCGAGTTTGTCATTGAAGCGGTGGAGAACCTGGATGCCGACGCCCAGGCCTTGTTGATGCTGAACCCGGCTTCCGAAGCGAGCACCTATATCGCGGGCAAGGATTTGCCGTTGGAGCAAACCATCGCCAACATGTCGGGACTGCTGGCGGGCCTGGGCATCAAGATTGAAATCGCTTCGTGGCGCAATATCGTTCCCAACGTGTGGTCGCTGCATATCCGCGATGCCCACTCGCCGATGTGCTTCACCAACGGCAAGGGCTCGACCAAGGAAAGCGCGCTGGCGTCGGCCCTGGGTGAGTATATCGAACGACTGAGCAACAATCACTTCTACGCCGGCACGTTCTGGGGCGAAGACATCGCCGCGGCGCCGTTTGTGCACTACCCGAACGAGCTCTGGTTCAAGCCTGGCCGCAAAGATGCGCTGCCGGCGGAGATCCTGGATGAGTACTGCCTGGAAATCTACAATCCGGACGGCGAGCTGCGCGGCTTCCATCTGTACGATACCAACTCCGGCAATGTGGAACGCGGTATCTGCTCGCTGCCGTATGTGCGGCAGTCGGACGGCGAGGTGGTGTATTTCCCGTCCAACCTGGTCGAAAACCTGTTCGTCAGCAATGGCATGAGCGCCGGCAATACGCTGGTCGAAGCCCAGGTACAGTGCCTGTCGGAGATATTCGAGCGGGCGGTCAAGCGCGAGATTCTGGAAGGCGAAATCGCACTGCCGGACGTGCCGCAGGAAGTGCTGGCGAAATATCCTGGCATCCTGGCCGGCATCAAAGGGTTGGAAGAGCAGGGCTTCCCGGTGCTGGTGAAGGATGCGTCGCTGGGCGGCGAGTATCCGGTGATGTGCGTGACCTTGATGAATCCGCGCACCGGCGGCGTCTTCGCCTCGTTCGGCGCGCACCCGAGCCTTGAAGTGGCGCTGGAACGCAGTCTGACGGAACTGCTGCAGGGCCGCAGTTTTGAAGGCCTGAACGATTTGCCGCGGCCTACCTTTGTCAGCAACGCCGTCACGGAACCAAACAACTTTGTCGAGCACTTCATCGACTCCAGCGGCATCGTCTCGTGGCGCTTCTTCAGCGCCAAGGCGGATTACGATTTTGTCGAGTGGGATTTCTCCGGCCACGGAGAAAACTCCAATGCGGAAGAAGCCGCGACCCTGTTCGGCATCCTCGAAGGCATGGGCAAGGAAGTGTACGTGGCGGTATACGACCAGTTGGGCGCCGCCGCCTGCCGCATCCTGGTGCCGGGCTATTCGGAAGTCTATCCAGTGGAAGATCTGATCTGGGATAACACCAACAAAGCATTGAAGTTCCGCGCCGATATTTTGAACCTGCATCGCCTGGATGACGACAGCCTGGAAGCGCTGATCGAGCGCTTGGAGAACAGCGAGCTGGATGAGTACTCCGATATCGCCACCCTGATCGGCGTCGAATTTGACGAGAATACGGTCTGGGGCCAATTGACGGTGCTGGAGTTGAAGCTGTTGATACAACTCGCATTGCAGGACTTTGAAGCGGCGCAGGAGCTGGTGGAAGCCTTCCTGCAATACAACGACAACACGCTCGAGCGCGGCCTGTTCTACCAGGCCGTGAATGTGGTGCTGGAGGTGGTGCTGGACGACGACATGGAACTGGACGACTACGTGGTCAACTTCCGCCGCATGTTCGGTGATGCGCGCATGGATGCGGTGATCGGCTCAGTGGATGGCAGCGTGCGCTTCTACGGCTTGACGCCGACCAGCATGAAACTCGAAGGGCTCGACCGCCACCAGCGCCTGATCGACAGCTACAAGAAGCTGCACGTGGCGCGCGCCAAGGGGGCGGCGGCGTCCAACTAGCCATCTCACGGGGACGACGACGGCGGCAACTGAGGCATCACGGTGGAGAGCCAGCAGAGCACCTGCAGGCCCTTCACCTCCAGCGTGTTCTGGTTCAGCGTCGAATCGCGGATATCGAAGAAGCCCAGGGCGGTCGCCTGGCCCAGATTCTGGCGGTCGTCGTTAGACCAGTTGGCGGTGATCTTGAGGTCGCGGATCACGATGAACGAAGTCGGCAGCAGGGGGAACATGCCGGGATTGTCGCTGCCGGAACCGTTCGAATATTCGCCGGCCTTGGTGCCGTACATATACCAGTTCTTCATCTTCAGCAGGGCGAGCTTCAACCAGCTGCGGTCGATGTTCACCCGGCAGTACTTGAACGAGATGCTGAAGTTGTCGCTGGTGCCGGCGGGCTTGGTGGGCAGCTCCTCGTTGATCAGGCTCGTCAGATGAAAACGGTTGGCCAGATCGATACGGCCAAGGTTGAGTTCTTTGCGGGTAAGGTCCAGCGCCTGGATCTGGTTGACGAGCTTGTACCGGCCGTAAGAACTCTCGGGCATCACTTTATGGTCGAACAAGGTCTGCGCTTTCGCGCTGGCCAGCTTGGCGGCGAACACGGGGGTGTTGGTCAGCGTCGGGCTGGCGTGCACGGCGCCCGCGAGGTGAGCCGCCGCCGGCATCGTCCTGAGCGCAGCGGCCGCTTGCAGGTTCAGCGGTTTGTGGACCACGGCGAGCGGCACGACAGCCGGTCTAGGCAAGCTACGCAGCTGTATTTTCGCCACCGTTTGCTTGACGCCCAACTTGATCGAATCGGCCCTGACGGTGTCGGGCGGGCGTAGCTTCCAGATGCCCCGATTCGCCAGCGTCGGGCCGCCGGCCCTGACGAAGCGCGAGTCCGGCGCGGCCGGCTTGACGGCACCGGACTGCATGGTGAAAGTCGGCCAGAACTGCGCTGCGGCTTCGTCGTACCAATTGGCGGGCGTCGCCAGGCAAGGGTAGTAGAACGCGTTGGGATCGCTTGAACTGCCGGTCCTGGCCTGCAGGAATTCGTACTGCGAATCGGCGAACAGTTTGTACATCGGATTGGTGCCGACGTCGTCCGGCGCGGCGCCGTTCGGGATGGCGCCGGTGACGATAATTTCGTACAGATCGTCCACCTCCAACCCGGAGTTCTGGAAGTAGGCCTTGGTGAGCGTCGGCGCGATGTTGGCGAGGTGCGAGAAAGTCTCCTTGGCCACTTGCGGATCGTACGGGCCGTTCGGTGCGCTGGGCGGCTTGAAGTCTTGCGGCGACAGCGAGAAACCCGGCCACGCCATCTGCATGGCGATGGACGGATGGTCGTCGGTGATGTTGAGCAGTTTGGATAGTTCGTCATACACCGATCCAATGAAGTCGACGGTATTGGACATAGGGCCTCCCTTGCTCAAGCATCGTGTCAGTGTGGCGGCTCCCCAATGGAGCCGCCAGCGGTGGTTTCAGGTCGCGTACGTCATCAGGCAGGTGGGGAGTAGGGGACCACTTGACTGATGAAGCCGACGATCTGTACACCCGGTACCGTAATCGTTCCGGCCGCCATGGCCGAGGTGAACTTCTGGTTGGTACTCGAATGGGAGTAGCTGCCGGAGATGGAGAACGGTCCGATACCGAAACCGCCGCCGCCACTGGTCTTGGACGTCATCAGGTCCCAATCCGCCTTGGCCCAGTTGGCGGAAATTTTCAACTTGCGCACCACCACAAAGGAAGTGGGAATCAGCGGCATCAGCTCGCCGTCCTGATGCGCCTTGGTGCCGTTGGACAGCGTGCCTTTCTTGTACAGATTGCCCAGGTCCCAGCCCTTGGTGGACAACAGGCTCGCTTCAAACCATGGGCGCCGGATCGTCACCAAGGTGTACTCGAAGCTGATGCGCAGGCCGTTGGTTTCGGAGCTGGCGTGCTGATGCGAATCGGCGTGCCCGGCCGAGCCGCCGATGCTGAACAAGCCCAGGCTGAAGCCGGCGGAGCCGCCATAAGACGTGTAATCGGATGAGGAACTGTTGGCCACGCTGCTGGAGGCCGAATCGAAGGTGGTCCAGCCACTGGATCTGCTGGAACTGCTGTACCAGTCGGACGGCAGCAGCGAAACGCGGTGGACCTTGGGCGACAGGCCGGTGCCGGTGTCGTTCAGCACCACGCCATAGCCTTCAAACAGATCCTGCGCATGCTTCCATGCCAGTTGCAGCGCGTTCTGGACCGAGGTGGTCTTGATGGCCAGATTCTGCTCGACCTTGCTGGCATCCGCGGCGCGCCAGCGATCATAGGAGGTCTTGACCGGAATTTGCAGCGTGGAGGCGACCATCGGCCAGGTGTTTTTGCCGGTGGCGGTTTTCTGCGCTTCCAGGAACGCGCCGATGTAGGCGATGCGGGCGTTGTTGTAGGCGGCCTGGTTGTCCAGGTAGTCGCGATAGACCTGGGATTCGATCTTCTTCTGGGTCACGTCGCCGGTGTCCGGATCGGTCAAGTTGACCATGCGGAACAGGTAGTTCTCGGCATCGTTCAGCTGCTTTTCCACGGCGGGGTTGGGTGCTTGCGCCGGAATGTGGACGCCATCGAGCATCTGCTTGTACATGCCGCTGATCTTGCGGGTGCTATCCGTGTAGAGCGCGGACATCTTCGGCGCGACGTCCACCAGCTCGGTGGTGTTGATCGCGGCGTCCTGGCTGCCGCCGCTGTTGCCTGGGGTCCAGGGGTTGCGGAAGTCGGCGGAATTGATCGCCAGGCCAGGCTTCATCATCGACAGCACGGTGCTCGACGCTTGCATCACTGGCTTGCCACCAGGCTCGGCCTGCGTAACGGAATTGAAGATGTTATCGAAGATGTTTTGTATGAGTTTTGAAACCTCTGCTTGTGTCATGTTAACGCTCCTTTTAGATGCAACAGCAAGACCAGCCGCGTCTGCGCGCATGCGGTAAGCCGATGGTGTTGAAGCCATGGGCTTGAATTCAATTTGAAAGCAAGCCTGTATACATAAGGGTTACTTTCAAACTATCCGAGACGAAGGATGTGCGAAATGATGAGCTGGTGTGACCAATATAGTCGGCAAAAACAGCCAGACATACGCACTTTGTCACAAGCGCAGGACTATCATTTTAGAGGTCTCGGAGCGGGAAACGTTCGGCGGCAATGATGGATTTTTAGGCCAGCGCGGTCAGGCGTCGACTCATTCAGTCGCCGCGCGGTATGCGGCTTGGACAGCCGGCACCAGGGAGGGATGCAGCGTGCCAAGCTTGGGTGTCTGGCCATGTGGTGCAGCGGGCGGTACCGAGAACCACTCGGTGGTATAGGGCAGGTCGATGGCCTGCTTCAAATCGAACTTGGTGTCGTAGCTCAGTCCCGCCGTGCGGCGCGTCATCGTCGAAAACCGCGAGGATGAGTGCTGGCCGTGGTTTCGGGCGTGGGTTGATGTTGTCCGGAAAGTGACACCAGACAATCTCTCCGGCGGTGGGCTCTGGCCACCATACGGGTGTCATGCGGTCTCAGTGTCAAACAGGCTTGAGCGCACCGAGCGCTTTTTGCCTTGCGGTACGCGTTTTTTGATCTGGCGAACCTGGGTGGCGGTTAACGCGCCATCGTCAGCTTCGTACTGAGGTAGTAGTTTGACTGCGAGATCATGCAGTGCCCGGTGGATTGCCTGGGTCTCATCGACGCCCAAATGCTCGGCTAAGCGCTTGGCTGTTTCGCGCGTGATATCAGTAATTTCGCATAATTTATATTATGTCAAATGACGTTCCGGTTGCAATCCGCTCTGCCTTGTTCGTGCGTGCGTCGATCGGAGGTTTGACATGCATTCGACGTCGCGGGATATAATGCCCAGCTCAACCTCACCCGTCCCGGTGCGCTGGCGACTTCATGAAAAAAGCACTGCTCATTCTGATGATGCTGTTATTGCCGTGGCAGGCCGCAACCGCCATGCAGCGTAACCTCGTCCATTTGCTGGGCGGCGCCGGCGACGCGGCCGTCGTCAGCCAGCACATCGCCGAGCATGAAGCCCATGTACCACATCACCACGATAATGACGACGACGATGCCGATGACGATGACGATGATGGCGCGGGTCCGCATGAAGATCATTCCAGCAAGTCTGTCCAGCACCTGAGCGACTACGAGCACGGCGGCAGCCTGCAGCTGCTGCTTCAGGCGCCCGCGCCCTTGCTGGTGTCGGCGCTGGCCGACCCGCCGCCGGTCTTAGCCGGCCTTGCCTATTCGGATCGAACCACCCTTCCCGCGCTTCGCCCGCCTTGCCTGCCCGCGTAACGCGGGCTGCCTAGTCACGTCCGGCCACTTGGCCGGGGCGCCGCCCGCCGTACTGCATCCATTTCCATTTCGCAGGGGCTTTCATGTCTATCTCACTACCACGCGGCCGCATGCCGCATGGCGCTTTGCTGTCGCTGCTGCTGGGCGCGACGGCGACAGCGCACGCAGAAACACCCTCTTACGCCGAGCTGCTGCAGCAGGCGCAGTCGCGCGCTCCGCAACTGCTGGCGCAGGCCGCCAGCACCCGAGCGGCGGCGGCCGACGCGCTGCAGGCGCGCGCCTGGAGCAATCCTTCGCTCAACGTGACGGCCGAAAACCTCGGCGGGCCGAAGTCGGGCGGCGTCACACAGCGGCAGGACACCTATACGCTCACCCAGGTCTTCGAGGCCGGCGGCAAGCGCAGCGCCCGCGTCGAGGCCGAGGCGCGCAAGGCCGACGCCGCCGGCATCCAGGAGAAGCAGGCCCGCATCCTGTACGCCAACGAACTGGCGCTGGCCTACGCCACCGCCGAGGCGCTGCAATTGCGCCGGGAAGTCGCCGACGGCGATGTCGCCCGCGCCGAGGAGGATTTGCGCGCGGCGCAGGCGCTGGTGAAGGCCGGGCGCGAAGCCGATCTGCGCGTGGCCCAGGCGAGAGCGAGCGCGGCGGCGTCCCAGGCGGCCGCCCAGTCGGCGGCGGCCACTGCCATCGAGGCGCTGGAACGCCTGTCCGCGCTGGCCGGCGCCGCCGAGTCCTACACCCGCATTGACCGTCCCTTCCTGGCCGTCGCCACCGCCCGTCCCGTGGCCCAGAACTGGTCGGCCGAACAGGCGCCCGCGTTCGCCAGCGCCGCCGCCGAGCGCGATGCCGTGCAGGCGCAGCTGCGGGTCGAGGAAAAGCGCTGGATGCCCGATGTGGCCGTTACCATGGGCGTGCGCAAATTCGGCTGGAGCAACGAGAACGCGGCCGTCGTGGGCGTCACGCTCAATGTGCCGCTGTTCGATCGCAACCAGAGCGGCGTCAACGCCGCCATGGAGCGCGCCAACGCCGCCACGCTGCGCCTTGAAGCAGCGCGCCTGGAAACGCTGGCCCGGCACCGCGCCGCCCTGGCGCACATGGCGGCGGCCGAGCGCAGCCTGCAAGCGGCACAACTGTCCGAGTCCGCCGCCACCGAGGCATATCGTCTCGGCCGCATCGGCTACGACGCCGGCAAGACCGCGCTGGTCGAACTGCTGGCGATACGCCGTGCCCTATCCGAGGCAAAAACGCTCGCCATCGAGGCCAGCCTGGCCCGCGTGCGCGCCATTGCCACCCTGTCCCTGGCCGAAGGCCGCATCGCATTTGGAGAAGCACCATGACGGAAGCACATAAACGACCGATGAACTGGCCGCTGGCCGGCGTGCTGGTGGCGCTGGCCGCCGCGCTGGGCTTCGGCGCCGCGCACTGGTTGGGGCGTCGCGACGCGCCGGTGGCCGCCCCGGCGTTGGCCCAGCCGGCAACCGAGCCGGAAATCAACATACCGGCCGAATACCTGGCGATCGCCAAGATCGCCGTCGAGGCCGTCGGTAGCGGCGACGCCGGCGCGCAGATCCTGTCGTCCGGCACCGTCACCGCACCGCCCAACTCCGAGGCCGTGGTCATGGCGCGCGCGGCCGGTAACATTGGGCGTATCAACCGTCAGCTGGGCGACACGGTGAAGGCCGGCGACACGCTGGCCCAGGTGGACAGCATGGTAGCGGCCACCATGGCGGCCGAGCGCAGCGTGGCCAACGCCAGGGCCGAACTGGCCCGCAAGGCCTATGCCCGCGAAGCCTCGTTGTTCGAGCAAGGCGTCTCGCCCCGCCAGGACATGGAGGCGGCCAGGGCCGCCCTGAGCGTGGCCGAGAGCGAGGTGCAGCGGGCCGCGTTCGTGGCGCGCGCGGCGCAGGTCTCGGCCGACGGCAAATCCGTGGCCGTGATCAGCCCGATCGGCGGCACGATCACCGCGCAGGCCGGCACCCTGGGCGCCTTCGTGCAGCCGCAGACGGAACTGTTCCACATCACCGGCAATGGTCCCATGCAGGTGGAGGCGTCGATTGCGGCGGCGGACATCAGCCGGGTCAAGGCGGGCGACAAGGCGACGGTGATCGCGGCCGGCGGCGCGCCGGTCGCCGCGACGGTGCGCAGCGTGACCACGGCCGTCAGCGGCAGCGCCCGCGCCGCCACGGCGGTGCTGACGCCGGACGCCAGGACGGCCGCGCTGGTGGCCGGGGAAGGTGTGCAGGTGCGTTTCCATCTCCAGACCGGCGCCACCGGCCTGATGGTGCCGGAGGATGCGGTGCAAAACATCGAGGGACGTGACGTGCTGTTCGTCCGCACCAGGGATGGCTTCCGCGTCCAGCGGGTGCTGGTGGGCGAGCGCAGCGGCGGCAGCGCCCGGATCGTGTCGGGCGTGCGCGCCGGCGAGCTGGTGGCCACCCGCAACGCCTTTCTGGTCAAGGCCGACATGATCAAGAGCGCCAAGGACGAATGATGATCGATACTCTACTTACCGCTTCGGTACGCTCGCGCTGGCTGGTGCTGTGCATGACGCTGGTGGTCGCGCTGGTCGGCGCGTGGCAGCTCAATCTGCTGCCGATCGACGTCACGCCCGACATTACCAACAAGCAGGTGCAAATCAACACCGTGGCGCCGACGCTGGGCCCGGTGGAAGTCGAGAAGCGCGTGACCTTCCCGATTGAAACCGCGCTGGCCGGCCTGAACGGCGTGGAGAGCGTGCGTTCGTTCTCGCGCAACGGCTTCAGCCAGGTTACCGCCATTTTCAAGGAAAGCGCCGACCTCTACTTCATGCGCCAGCAGGTGTCAGAGCGCCTGTCGCGCGCCCAGGGCGATTTACCGGAGGGCGCCGTTCCGCAGATGGGGCCGGTGTCGACCGGGCTGGGCGAGGTGTTCCACTACAGCGTGGAATTCCTGCACGCCAACGGCACCGGCGCGCCGCGCAACGACGGCCGGCCCGGTTGGCAGAGCGACGGCAGCTTTCTGACCGAACAAGGCGAGCGCCTGCCCGACCGGGTGGCGCAACTGGCCTACCTGCGCACCGTGCAGGACTGGATCGTGCGCCCGCAACTGCGCACCACACCGGGTGTGGCCGATATCGATTCGCTGGGCGGCTATGTCAAGGAGTACGTCGTCGAGCCGGATTCGGCCAGGCTGGCGGCGCTGGGGATTTCTTATGCAGAACTGGCGCGCACCATCGAGGAAGCCAACGTGTCGGTCGGCGCCGACTACATCCGCCGTTCCGGCGAAGCCTATCTGGTGCGCGCCGACGGCCGTCTGCGCAGCCAGGACGAGATCGCCCGCGCGGTGATCGCCACCCGCAACGGCGTGCCGGTCACGGTGGCCCAGGTGGCCAAGGTCAATATCGACGGCGAGCTGCGCCGCGGCGCTGCCAGCCGCGACGGCAACGAAACGGTGATCGGCAGCGCCCTGATGTTGGTGGGCGCCAACAGCCGCACCGTCGCCGGCGCCGTCGGCGACAAGCTCCAGGCGATCAAGACCACGCTGCCGGCCGGCATCACCCTGGTGCCGACGCTCGACCGCTCGCAGCTGGTGATGGCCACCATCGGCACCGTCGCCAAGAACCTGGCCGAAGGCGCGCTGCTGGTGGTCGTCATCCTGTTCGCCCTGCTGGGCAACTGGCGCGCGGCGCTGATCGCCGCGCTGGTGATCCCGCTGTCGCTGCTGATGAGCGCCATCGGCATGAATTCACTGGGCATTTCCGGCAATCTGATGAGCCTCGGCGCGCTGGACTTCGGCCTGATCATCGACGGCGCCGTCATCATCGTCGAGAACACCTTGCGCCGCCTGGCCGAGCGCCAGCGGCACGAGGGCCGCATGCTGGTGCGCGGGGAGCGGCTGGAGGAAGTGGTGGCCTCCTCGCGTGAAATGCTGCGCCCGACCATCTACGGCCAGTTGGTCATCTTCCTGGTGTTCCTGCCCTGCCTGTCCTTCCAGGGCGTGGAAGGCAAGATGTTCTCGCCGATGATCATCACGCTGATGCTGGCCCTGGCGTCGGCGTTTGCGTTGTCGATCACCTTCGTGCCGGCGCTGATCGCGGTGATGATGAAGGGGCCGTTCGCGGAGAAGGAAGTGCGCGCCGTCGACGCCACCAAGCGCCGCTACGCGCCCTGGCTGCGCCGCGCGGTCGCCGCGCCGCTGCCGTTCATCGGCGCCGGCGTGGCCGTGCTGGTCCTGGCGCTGGCGGCGTTCTCGCTGGTCGGCCGCGAGTTCATGCCCACGCTCGACGAGCAGAACCTGAACCTGTCGTCGGTACGCATCCCGTCGACCTCCATCGACCAGTCGGTCGCCATCGACCTGTCGCTGGAGAAGGCGGTGTTGACGCTGCCCGAGGTCAAGCTGGTCTACTCCAAGGCCGGCACCGCCAGCCTGGCGGCCGACCCGATGCCGCCGAACGCCTCCGACAACTACATCATCCTGAAACCTAAAGATGAGTGGCCTGCGGGCGTGACGACCAAGGAGCAGGTGATCGAGCGCATCCGCGAGAAGACCGCGTCCCTGGTCGGCAACAACTACGACGTCACCCAGCCCATCGAAATGCGGTTCAACGAATTGATCGGCGGGGTGCGCAGCGATGTGGCGGTGAAGCTCTACGGCGACGATCTGGACCAGCTGTCCGAAGCCGCCAAGGGCATCGCGGCGGTGCTGCGCAAGACCGCCGGCGCGGCCGACGTGCGCGTGGCGCAGACCGAAGGCTTCCCGACCTTCGACATCGCCTTCGACCGCGCCGCCATCGCCCGCTACGGTCTGACCGTGAAGGAGGTGGCGGACACCATTTCCATCGCGCTGGGCGGACGCGCCGCCGGCCAGGTCTTCGACGGCGACCGCCGGTTCGACGTCGTGGTGCGCCTGCCGCGCGGACTGCGCGACGACCTCGACGCGCTGGGCGCCCTGCCCGTCATGCTGGCCGGCGCCGACGGCGGCCAGCGCGCCTCGGTGCCGCTGCGCCAGCTGGTGCAGTTCCGCTTCACCCAGGGCTTGAACGAGGTGAGCCGCGACAACGGCAAGCGCCGCGTCTACGTCGAGGCCAACGTCGTCGGACGCGACCTGGGCAGCTTCGTCGACGACGCCCAGCGCCGCCTGGCCAGCGAGGTCAGGCTGCCGGCCGGCACCTGGATCGAATGGGGCGGCCAGTTCCAGAACCTGCGCGCGGCCACCCGGCGGCTGGCCGTCATCGTGCCGTTCTGTTTCGTGCTGATCGCCGGCGCGCTGTACCTGGCCATCGGCAACGCCATGCTGACCGCCACCGTGTTGACGGCGGTGCCGCTGGCCTTGGCGGGCGGGGTCTTCGCGCTGGTCTTGCGCGGCATGCCGTTCTCGATTTCGGCGGCGGTCGGTTTCATCGCCGTGTCCGGGGTGGCGGTCCTCAACGGGCTGGTGTTGATCTCCGCCATCAACAAGCGCCTGGCCGACGGCGTGGACGCGGCGACGGCCGTCATCGAGGGGGCGTTGGAGCGCCTGCGCCCGGTTTTGATGACGGCGTTGGTCGCTTCGCTGGGCTTTGTCCCGATGGCGATCGCCACCGGGACCGGCGCCGAGGTGCAAAAGCCGTTGGCGACCGTGGTGATCGGCGGCCTGCTCACCTCCACCGTGCTGACCTTGTTCGTGCTACCGGCGCTGACCGCGATGGTGCTGCGGCGTCGGAACGCGCCACGCCCGGCGCCGCGCCCTGACCTGGCTTAACCTGAGGACTGTGATCTAACTATTTTCAAACCGGCCGGATGGCTGCGGGCGCTGCTCGCCGCGGCCCTGGCGATTCCCGCCTGCGTGGAAATGACGCATTGGAGGTTTTTCGAGGAACCCTCTTGTGCCACCGAAATCAGGGCAGTTCAGACCGTTATGCAGTCGAGGAAAACCTTGGCGCACGAATTTTTCCGAATTCTACGGCGCCTGAGGTTGGCATATTTGGATGCTAAAATAACATCACCTCCATGATCTTGCGCTTTGCGGGCAAGTGTGGGAGGCATGCTGGCGATATCGCAACAATCCCGTATCGCCTTTTGATTCGTTACGCAACCGAGGGAGTCCAGCTTGAACCTAACCATGAAACACCTGCGGCAACTAGGAGCCGCAAGCATGCTCGCGGCCATGTCGCTGCTGCCCGCATATGCGGCCGATTTCACGACTGTGATGAACAATAATCTTTCCACCACCGGCGAAGGGCTAGTCAATCCTTCCTTTGGAAAGCAGATCAAGAACCTGATGATCTATCAGGCTGGAGGCTGGGCTGGCTTTCCCGAGGTGGCGGCCGCTCAACCGCAGAACTATGACCCCACTTGGCCACAGGTAGGCGGGGTTAACAGCTATTTGCTGCGCAATCCGGAAATTTTGCTGCGCCAGATGGGCCAGATTAAATCGCTGAATGCCAATACCGCAATCGCCGTATTGATCATGCCGCCCGAGGAAGCGGATTTCCCCAGTACGCCATTGAATCTCAAGAAAAAATTTGGCGCTTGTCTGAACGGTAGCTGGGCAGGGCAGGATAACTGCTCCGGGGGGGACGGATGGAAACGGACTGATGAAATGTTTGCCCTGGTGAGATGGGCCGCCTGGATGAAAGGGATTGAGGTCGCACCGTTTTTCTCCATCAATAATTACGATCACGAGGATGAAATTGATCGCGGACAATACGTCTTGCCAAAACTTCAGCGTCTGGTCACATGGGTACGCTCCATGACCGATGCCACCAGCCTGAAAACCGTGGACGGCAAAATTGTCATCATGACTGAAGGCCTTCCCGGCAACACAGGGCTATCCGACCAACAACGGCAGGATATCTTGAGTTGGATGGGCCAACAGTTGGACATACTCTGGCTGGACAATCTGGCAATTCCCTTCAATAATCCGCAGTCGCTGATGAACTACCCCAATATATACGTCAGCGGACAAATCGCCCCTCCCCTGAACGTCCCCAATCCCTTGACCAACGACTATGCCACTGACGGGACATGGTGCCCTACACCGGATGCGCAAACCTCATTGAAATCCATGTTCGGCCCTCGTTACCGCTGGAGTTTTACTGATCGATTTGGAAAAACCAAAGCCGACATGTTTAGTTACAACCATAAAGTATGCGAGCCGCTCAGAATGCGCTGGCTGAATATCGCTCCCTATGACTCGACAATGTATCCCGTCATCATTTCGCAATGGAATGAGTATGCGGAATTCCTCTACTTCGAACCCAGTCAATTCGATGGCAATGCTGAGTTTAATTATCTGAGCTGGCGACTTTCCCAGCAGCAGTAGCAGCACCGTCTCGCTGTTTTGAAATAGTACCGGGGAATTCGCGCCCAAAAGCGAGGAATTGCCAAGCCGTGCGCCGATCTTTTTATCGCAGTTTCCGGCGGCATGGCATTCTTGTCGATCGAAATCGGCGATTCCCCATGTGCATAGAATAACGTCGAATCCAGAGCGACTAGTTTTCCGCGTCAACGCGAAGTGCCATCCATTGCATGTCATGTCATCAACATTTCATCATTGTTACGTAAGCTGTTGCCTTGCATGACTTCAGCTTTCATGCCTTCCTGACAATCGACCTGGATCAATCAAATGCATATTTTCAATTTCGCGCTCGCACGCACGCAGGTGCATGCGTGAGCCGTCGTGACTTCCTCCGCAAAATGGGCAAGTCGGCCGGCGCAACCGCCGTGCTGGCGACCTTTCCACCTTCCATCCAAAAGGCGCTGGCCCTTCCCGCCAACCAGCGCACTCGTAGCCTGCAGGATGTCGAGCATATCGTCGTTCTGACGCAGGAGAACCGCAGTTTCGACCACTACTTTGGCACCCTGGAAGGAGTAAGGGGATTCGGTGATCCCTTCCCGATTCCGGTGATGGACCGGCAAAATCTCTTCAATCGCAAATCGGTCTTCGTGCAGCGCTCGGTCGGAGGGGCGCCGGTGCCTGGCCGGCCCAACTGGCCCCAGGGCAGCGCCATCGCGCCGTTCCGGCTCAACACGGTGCAGGACTTTCCAGTCATGCGCGTGGCCGGGACGCCACATGCCTGGCTCGACGCCCAGCTGGCGTGGGACCACGGACGGATGAATGACTGGTGCACGGTCAAGCAGAACCACGCGATGGGCTACTACGCCGACGCCGACATTCCCTTCCAGTTCGCGCTCGCGCGTGCCTTTACCATCTGCGACCACTATCACTGCGCAACCCAGACCGGTACCAATACAAACCGGCTGTTTCTGTTCAGCGGACACAACGATCCCCTGGCGGCTGCAGGCGGCCCGTCGACCGACAACAGCCGCGACGACTTCAATCCGGACATGTCCACCGACTACTTGTGGACCACCTATCCGGAGCGACTCGAAGCGGCGGGTATCCGCTGGCAGGTTTACCAGAACATGGCCGACAACTTCACCGATAACTCGCTGGCGGGATTCCGCTCTTTCCGCAACGCGTGGTATCGCCGGCCGGGCTATTCGCAATCCCTGCGCGATCGCGGCACCACGACGCGCGACATCGACCTGCTCAAGGCCGACGTGCTTGCCAACCGCCTGCCGCAGGTCAGCTGGGTCGTCGCGACCGCCGAAGGCTCCGAACACCCGGGTCCCTCCAGTCCGGCGTCGGGCGCGGACTACATCGCGCGCGTGCTGGACGCCCTGACCGCCAATCCCGAGAGCTGGAGCAAGACGGTCCTGATCATCAACTTCGACGAGAATGACGGCTTCTTCGACCACATGCCACCGCCGGCGGTCCCTGCGTACACGAGTGACGGCGGCAATCCGGCGCAGGCGCAGCTCGCCGGTGCGTCGACCGTCGACACGACCGGCGAGTACCATCACGTGCTCAACGGCGCCGACGCGCGCACGCATCATCGCCCCTACGGTCTCGGGCCGCGTGTGCCGATGTATGTCATCTCGCCGTGGACCAAGGGCGGCTGGGTGAATTCGCAGGTCTTCGACCACACATCGGTGGTGCGTTTCATCGAGGCGCGTTTCGGTGTGCGCGAGCCGCTTATCAGCCCGTGGCGCCGTGCGGTGAGCGGCAACCTGTTGTCCTGTTTCGACTTCGCCAATCCGAACGACAACGGTTTCACGCAACTGCTGCCGGAAACGGCTGCGCGGCGTTCGATGGCGCTGAGCCTGCCAAACACCAAGAAACCCGCAACGCCGACCACCCTGACGGCGCCCGTCCAGGCTGCCGGCGTGCGTCCGGCACGCGCCCTGCCCTACGAACTCCAGGTGCAGGCACAGGTGCCGCCCGGAGGCGGCCAGGTGGAGCTCAGCTTCGATAACCTGGGCGAAGCAGGGGCGGTGTTTCATGTGTACGACCGGCTGGCGTTGGAGCGGGTCCCGCGCCGCTATACGGTCGAACCTGGCAAACAGCTCAAAGGCCGCTGGAACACCGCATCTGCCTACGATCTCTGGGTGCTGGGACCGAACGGCTTCCATCGCCACATCGTCGGGGATGTGCGCGGTGACGGCAACGCCGCATGGCCGGAAATCAGCCTGCGCGCCGAACGCGTCGCCGGCGAGCTGCTCATCGACCTGGTCAACAACGGCGCACAGCCATGCACCTTCCTACTCACCGCCAACAAGTATTACGCGAGCAAGCCGTTGGAAGTGCGCGTGGTCGCACGCTCGAGGAGCGCGGTCCGGCTTCCCCTGGCATCGAGTTCCAACTGGTACGACTACAGCCTGCGTGTGGCTGGCTTGCCGGGCTGGTTGCGCCGCTTCGCCGGCCATCTGGAAAACGGCTTGCCGTCCATCAGCGACCCGGCGATGCGCGGGCCAGCGCAACTTGACCAGTACCGCGTCATTTGACTTTTCTAAGGAGCTTTTTCATGAAGTGCAGATTTTTCGTTGCCGCGGCCTTGTTCGCCGTGGCGTGTAGTGGCAAGGCTGACGTCATCTACGGTCAGAACCTCATTATCAACGGCGATGCCGAAGCCGGCTTGAGCGGCTGGACCGGCTACGCGGGTTACGACATGGTCCAGTCGGTGGACTATGGCAACAACTGGGTGCTTCCCACCCAGCCTGGCCCGGTCGATCGCGGAGCGAAGATGTTCGCCGGCCTCGGGCAGTATGCTGTGGGCTCCCAGACCCTGGACTTCGGCGTGCCGACCGCCCAGAGCAGTTCCTATTCCCTGAGCGGATGGCTCGGCGGCTGGGCCGCCCAGGGCGATAACGCACTGTTCTTTGTGCAGTTTCTCGATGCGTCGAACAATCAGATAGGAAACGCCGCGATCGGCCCCGTCACCCCGCAAGATCGCGGCAACCAGACAGGCCTGTACTACCGGGAGTCCGTGGGAATCATGCCTGCTGGCACCAGCAAGCTGTCGTTCTGGCTGTCGATGGAGCGTCTCGCTTCGAACGACAACGATGGCTACGCGGATAACCTGTCCTTCATCGCGCGGGAGATTACCAGCCCGGTACCGGAACCGGGCATGGCCTCGATGTTGTTGCTGGGCTTGGGCATGTTGGTCGGGGCGCTCCGCCGCAATACGCGCGCGCAGATGGCGTAATTGGGGTCATACGACGTTGACCGGCAGGAGCAGACCTGCTGCTCAACGTCCCCCACTCCACTGCACATGCGCCGCTTCGGCGCCCTCCTCCTTCTCCGGACAGTCGCCCTTGAACAAACAGCACCATTGGGGGCGCGGCAGGCACATTTGGGCCACTCGGTTCCAGGTTTGGGCCGGATCGGGCGACTCCATCCGGAAGTTGCTGTAGTTCTGACTGACGATCGGCGCGTTCGGCGGGTCGCCCGGATCACCGGAGAAGAAGAACGACTGCGGATGCTGGTAGCTGGCGGCCGACTTGTCGTAGCTGTCGGGCCGCGCCGCCTTTTCAAAGGCGTAGCCAAACAAGGGACCGCCCATGAATTTGGCGTAGGCCTGGACGCTGCCGCCCAGATGTGTGCTGCGCGCCGGATCGTACGGCAGGTGTTTGATGAAATCGCGCCTCGGCGCGTGGTTCATCAGCGAGAACTGGCAGCACTCGGGCGTGTCCTTGGGACGGTCGGCGTAACGCAGGAAGTACGCCTTGTTGCCCAACGAAACGAAGGAGCAGCTGAAATTGTTCTTCATCGGGAAGATGGGCAGGCAGCGCTTGTCGTAGTGCTCCATCATCGCGCCGGTGCCGTCGCCATCGGCCGGCCGGTAGTTGTCGTCGTAATAGGTGGCGCCGTACGACACCTCGTAGTCGGCGCTGGTCAGCCCGGCCGGTGGCGAACTATATGGCGGCGGAAATTTGTCGGCGTTGCGAAACACCCGGTACATGGTCCATGCGCTGGTCCACGCCGCCGGATAGATCGGGTCGGACGGCTCGCCCGGCTTGCGCGGCGCGATGCATAGCGCCGGTGGCGTACAATTTTTAGTGTTGTGCACGCCGCCGGTGGGATAGACATGACGCTCGGCCGGGCTCGCCGTGCCGGCCGGCGCGGTTGCCGCGCCGGCCGTCGTCCAACAGACCTGCGCCGCCAGGGCCAACATGACACATAGGGCGAAGCTAGCGTTCATGGCAGAGCTCTTTCCACGTTTGGTGAACCACGTCGGGATTGGGCCGGCCGACTGGGCAATATGGTTTGGCATTGACGCTCCTTGCTGTAGCGAGGTTATGTGGTTCTGGCAATTCCGCGAGGCTGGCAAAGATGCACGGTGCCTTCAGAACGCGGTGAACTGCGCTTCATCGGGTGCCGTAGCGCTCGTATACCACCGCTTGTATTGCGGCCGGAGGCCATGCAGCTAACCAGGTCGATGCGGGATGGCAGATCTTATTGTGACGAAGAAATTCCGCGACATTCTCTTCAATTACCACAATGCACGTGCTTGGGACCGGCCTGCCCTATACAGTCTGTCTTGGCGCCGTGCAATGTGGAAGTTGCCTTTTTACGACGCCCTGGCTCAGGACGGGAACCTTGGCAGAGCCGGCAAGTTCAGCGCGGCCAACAAGCCGTTCAGCAGGGCCTCACGGCTGGCACCACGTCTAAGCGAGTCAGCAAATCGAATCGCTACGGTGTTGGTCGATGGATTGCGCTGCAGATGCACCGCGATCCAGTGGCCAACACCGGCGCGCTCGGCGCCCCGCGCAACGGTGTTCAGCACGATAAATAGATCATGTGTATGGTTCTGGCGAAAGCGCCCCAGCGGCGCTGACGGCCCTATCAGGAAGGGATTCGCTCCACCTGATAACATAAAGGGAATCTCGTTGAAATCCTGGATGACGACCACCTCGTTGTCGATATTGAGCCCGCGCAGTAGAGCGTGCACGTCATCGATATGGATGTTGTGCTCCAGGCGCCCGATTGCCCTGAGTCCAGCGTCGTCGCTCATGGCCTGTATCGCCAAATCGGGCGCATTGGGATGTGCGCGCATGGCCGCTATATTGAACACCGCGCGCTGCCCGCAACTCGGCAAGTCCTGCACCAGGCAAGCTAGACGTGTGCAACCAGTCCCTAGTTGACCACCGTCGGCCAGCCTGCCCGGTCCGCCGTCAGGGGGGGGCAAGACCCAATTGATGCCGGAACTCGAGCTGCTGCCGGTGCTGGACGGCGGCCTGGGCTCCCGTCTATACCAAACCACGAATTCGGTATACGCCATTTCCTTGCGATAGACAATGAAGTCGTTATTCCCAAAACGACTGTCGACCGTCTTCTGCCACCACGTACGGTTCGGCCTCCCTTCGCAAATCGTCGTGGCGGGGTGCTTTTTCTGCGTCGCCAGCAACGAGGCCACGGAACGCAGCCGTCGAGTGAAATTCTTGTTCACGCGTACGCGGTCTTTCCCTGCCTTGTACGCAACACGCGACAAGAGGACCGGCCGCAGCGGCTCGGCAAGTTGCTCATCCCCCGCCTTGCAAGCGCAAGCGCTTTTACCGGTTACCCACGCCCCGCACTGCAGGCAGTGCTTGCACAGGCAGGCGACGCATTCACAGTGTTCGCAGCGGGAGTACGCCGCGCACTTCGCGAAATTATCACTGAGATAAGCGCCTTGCCCGACGCTGCCATATCTTCCCAGTATCTCGCTTCGGCGGCAGCGCTCTGGGGCAAAGCCATTGTCGCATATGCCGTCAACGCCGCCGGGGCCGGTACCATGGAACAGATAATATTCGCCCCTGTCCGGCGAAAGGCAAGGTAATTGCAGTTCTTCACCTTTGGGGCTGCAGAGCCAGGGGAAATCGCGCGTCTTGGACCATTCATCATTATCGGACTTGCGATCGGCCGAGCGAGCCGGTAGTCTCAAGCCATCGCCCTGATCCGCATAAGCACTATATGTTGCCCATTGTTCGGCATTGACGACCACCTCGATTCGATCGACGTAAATACTGTCTTTATTGATTCTTGGAATCAACTTGGCCAGATCAGCTAGCCATGCCTTGCCCGGATCGGCGTCGGTCAAGAATTTTTCCGTCTCCGTCCGACTCATTTCGTAGCTTTGCTTGACTAAACATTCATTGACGTACTGCACAATATCCCGATACACGGCACTGCCAGGGGATAGCGGCACGCGGAAATGGCGTGCACCGGGACTTACCTGGCTGATGCCCCGCAGCTTCGCTTGTTGGATGTTTACGTGACGGCTAAGGTGGACCTTCCATGCGGCCTCCAGTTGTGTCTCCTGCGTTTCAAGTATTTTCTGCTTCAGGCCGTCTAGCGTTGCGGTATCGCCCTTCTTGACCAAATTTCCCGATTTCAGGAAGTTCTCGAACTGAATGCCAGCCCGCCGCGCGGCCTCGCCATCCTTCCAGAGCCGCCTCTGATACTCCAATTGCTCAGCCGGTTGGGTTTTGGATTTCGGCTTTTCCGTGTCTTGCACCTTCACTTTTCCACAGGCAATACCCCAGTACTTGGGGGCGTCCGATGGCAGGCTGTCGCTTGCGCTGTCGAGATCATGATGTATCGACAAACCAGCTATGGGGCCGCTTGGCAGGCTGACGATCGGGTCGTCTGGATCGTGGTAGGTCGGCAATGGGGGGAGGGGATCTTCGCGCAGTTCAATCGGGGTGCTCGGCAGTAATACGGGCTCGGACGCGGTAGCCGTCGCCGATGTCGAATACTCGCTGTGGGAAGTCACCGAGCTTGGAACGTCGCCCTCCAGTACGGCATGGGGCACAGTAGGTTGCGTCGGGGAAGACGCGTCGTCAGCCATCATGGCAGTACTCTCCGGTAAGCTTAGCTCAGGTCGAATAATTGTTCTATTTCGGCGCGGGTCGCTTCGTCCAACTCGCCGCTTGGCTGCAGACCATGATCCTCCTGGAACGCTGCCAGGGCGGCGCCGGTGGCAGCGCCAAACGTGCCGGCTTCATCCTCCGAGCAGTCATAGCCCAAACAATTCAGGCGCTGCTGGACGCCGCCTGGGGTGCCGACCGGGTCCACGTGGCCGATCCAAATCTCGTGGGCTTCCATGCTCGCACCTTGTCCGAGGAAGATCTCCGCCCGCACCGCGCTGGCCGGTATTCTTTCGCTCAACGCTCCGTTCTCGTCGGTCGTTCCGGTGCGGTCGGCAAATACGCCGCCATCGGAAAGTTGCAAGCTGAGCAGATAAGGAACTCCGCCCCTGGGCTGCTCGCTGTCGTCGAGAAAGCGCAGGTTGAAATTCGCCCATTCCTGCCGGCACAGCACGCCGTAACGCATACCAGCTTGTACCGCCGCCGCACCCTGAGTCAGCGCCGGGATATGCACTAGATCGCCGGGCTGTAATATCCCGTCCTTGCGGTAGCCGTCCCCGAGCGCTGCGTTCTCTGGTAGATCGCTCAGCGTCCGCAGCGCCAGGCCATAGCGATTCGCCAGCTTGATCATGCAGTCGCCCTGCTCTACCCGGTGCACAGCGGCCCGGCCGGTGCGCGCCGCCGGCGCGGACCACTGCGCCGGCCCGCCGCCGGGTTGCGGCGTGTCGAGCTTCATACTGGACGTTATCGACCACAGCGGCGCATCCAGTTCATACAAATCCAGCTGATAGGCGGCCTCCTTCAGCCCCACAAAGCGTACCACGCCGTCGCGGCCCGCTTTCCCCAGCAGAGCCTGGCCCAATTCATTGCGCAATTCGGCCAGCGCTCCCGGCAGCGGGAGCTCATCCTCATTTACCACCAGCACTTCCAGCGTAAGCAGCTGAAGCGGACATGGCAGCACAACATCTGCGGGCCCCTGCCCGGCGCCTTCACGTGCGGCGGCCTCGTCGGCAGCTCTCAATGCTTCGGCGCTCATGCTTGGCTATCCCCCGCCAGCAGGCCGAAGGCGTCCTGCAGCCGCCGGTTATGCGACGCCACTTCGCGGCGATGGGCACACTGGTCCACCAGCAGACGCAGGCGCTCGCTCGGGCTGCTGACAGTCTCGTCGATCAAGTAGTCGCGCATCCATTGTTGGCTTGGGGACTGGTCGAACTGCCAGCCATACAGTACAGCGAGATTCAGGAAACGGCAGCAGTCCTGGCGTGTAGTCAATCCATAGCCAGCGCAGTGCTGCAAGGTCTGACGGATGCGGGGTTTGAGCGCATCGTCGCTGGCCTCGCGCAACTGCTCAGGAAAGTGCTGCCGCAGGTGCTGGCACATCTGCGCGACGAAGGATTCCTGGCCCGCCTCGCCCAGGACGCGGAGTTGCTCGGCTCTGATGACTAACATTGTTTCTGCCTCCCCGTTTGTGCTCTCCGCGCCATTCTGCGCTGGACGTCGAAGTCTTCTTAAAGCGGATGCACCTGCAATCGCATGGCGTCCCGGTGTAGATCGAACTCCTGGACCTGGCATCCGTCGTCGCTCTCGGCCAGCAGCCGAGTGATGGGACCGAGGAAAGCCAGAAACTCTTCGTCCGTGCAAGTGGGCAGATAGACCTTGAGCACGCGCGGATCATAGTAGCGAAACGCCAGAATCTTTCCCTGTTCGGTTGTGACGCGCAGGAATTTCTTGAGATGCAGGCGCTGCTGGCTTAGTGTTAAGCCAGCCTCTGCGACGGTCAACACGCCCCATGCATTGCCCCAGCCACGCCGCAGCAGTTGCTGGGCCGCAGGCGAAGCCTGGGGTAAATGCACCAGATAAGGAGCGGCCGCCTCCAGTCGCGGATGCAGCTGTCCCGAAAAGAGAGAGACATACTCCAGCCCGCTGGAACGGACCAGGCTTGCGATGTCGGGATCGCGCGCACCGTCGAGCAGCCAATGCACTTGCCGATCCGGCGGCTGCTGGTCTTCAGGCCACAAAATATCGTTCAAGGACCGCAGCGCGGTGTCATTCATAGGGCGACTCCCGAGTGGCGATCTGCGTCGCTGCGCAGATTTCGCAGAACGGTGCTCCCTGCCGGGCGGCCTGCTCCAACGTCGCCGCTTGCGCCAGCTGGCCGTCGTTGGACTCGGGCCGATCCGGCGCCGCCGAAATTGGCGTAGCGGGGGCTTCGATGGCCGGCGGCGCGGTCTGGGCAGCAATGGCGGCGGCGCATATTTCGCAGAACGGTACGCCAAGCTGGGCCGCCGCTTCAAGGCTAGCGGCCTGCGCAATCTGGTCGGTGGCGGACTCCGACCACTCCGGCTCGGTGACGATGGGCGTAGCGGCGCCTTGTTGTGTCGGCGCGCTCACCGGCGCCGCCGGGCTCTCAAATGCCAGCGACACGTCGCTTAACGCGGGCAGGTCGGCGCTGGCGGCGCTGGCGGCGGTAGCGGACGGCGCGACGACGCGCCCGGGAGTACCGCCCCGCCTGCCATCTTCCACCACCACCACGGCGCCAACCACCATGCGCCCTGCCAGCACACGCAACCAACCGTCGGTGCCAGTCTGCGCGCTGACCAGTGACGGACCGGAACGTTGCAAGATCCATTTGAGCTGGGCGCGGGCGTCTGGCTCGCCCAGCCAGTAGCGCAAATAATTGAAGGCGTCGTCCTGCGAGGAGAAGCGTCGCCGCGCGCCCATCGTGGATGCCGGTGCCACACGCCCCGCCTGAAAGCGGCCTTGTCCAGCCAGCCCTTCGGACTCGTAGAACGAGACCCGGGCCGGATGGCGCCAAAGGCTGGCCAGCGGATGTAGCATAGAGGGAATTCCAGGATGAGTAGCGGTTCGAGAATTATATGATTTTGCCTATTTTAAACATAAAACAAGCATAGTCTGTACAAAGATTTTTTGCCCGAACCGCCCGGTTTCCTGCCGCGTCAGCCCGGTGTGGCGTACACCGGATCGCGCAAGCCCTGCACGCTTGGCGCTTCCGCCGCGCCGTCCATGTCGAGAATGACGACTTCGTTGTCGCCCTTGCGCAGCCACGGCGCCGGCAGGAACAGGCTTTGCTGCGGACCTATGCGCCAGTAACGCCCGAGGTGGTGGCCGTTGACCCACACATGTCCCTTGCCGAGGGTGCGCGTGTCCAGGAAGGTGCTGCCGCTCGCGCTGGTGCTGAAATGACCGCGCCAGAACGTGGGACCGCGCTTGGCCGGCGCGCCGCGCACAAAACGCAGGGCCGACACATCGGCCAGCGGCATCGGGAACACTTCCCAGTCAAGCAGCGGCTTGTCGCCCAGCGACACGGAGCGCGTCAGGCCCTTGCGCTCGTCCGCCAACATCGGACCGAAATTGACTCGCCCCATGTTCTCGACCACCACGTCCAGCGTGCCGCCCGCCGCCAGCTCCAGCGCCGTCACATGCTCGTCGCGCCGCCGGTCCAGCGTGGCGAAGGTGGCGCCGTCAGCGAGCACATGGGCGTAGTCGCGGACGGCCCCCAGATCCAGCTTGCCGGATGCGCCTTCGGCAAAACGCTTGCGGTAGACGATCAAGCCGTAGCCCTGTCCGTACGCTTCCATATTGCGGGCCAGGCGGGACGCGATCGGCTTGGGCAGCGCATCGACCAGCGCCACCGATTCGTCCAGCGTAAAGCGCGGCAGCGCGATGGTGGCGGTCGGCGTCGGCAGGTCCGGCAGCCGTTCGCCCGGCGCCAGATGGCGTTCTATCGCGGCGCGGATGGCGTGGAACTTGGGCGTGGGCCGACCCGCTTCGTCGATGGCGGCGTCATAGTCGTAGCTGGTGGTATCGGGCTGATAGCTCGTGCCGTGGCTGTTGGCGCCGGGCTGCCAGCCGAAGCTGGTGCCGCCGTGCGCCATGTACAGATTGAAGGAGATGCCCTGCCCCAGCATCCAGTCCACCGCGTCGGCCGCCAGCTTGGGGCTGACCTGGTGACGGCGCTCGCCCCAATGGTCGAACCAGCCGGCCCAGTATTCCCCCGACATGCGCGGCGTGTTCGGGCGGAAGGCGGCCAGCTGCGCGAAGGCGTCCTTCACCTCGTCCACGGTGCCGTTGAAGTTGACCACCGGCGTCAGGCCGGGCAAGGTGCCGCGGTCGAGCAGGGTCGGGTCGGGGCCATCGGACGTGAACAGCGGCAGGTCGAAACCGGCGTCGATCAGCTGTTTCTGGATGGTGGCCATGTAGGCGTGGTCCTCGCCGTAGGAGCCGTACTCGTTCTCCACCTGTGTCATCAGGATCGGGCCGCCGCGCGTGGACAGCAGCGGCGCCACTTCCTGCGCCACCCGCTTGAAGTAGCGCGCCGTCGCTTCCAGGAAGCGCGGATCCATGCTGCGCACCCGCAAGCCGGGCGTGCGCAGCAGCCAGGCCGGAAAACCGCCGAAGTCGAGCTCGGCGCAGACATAAGGGCCGGGTCGCAGCACCACATTCAGGCCGACGTCCCGGGCGGTGCGAATGAAGCCGGCCAGGTCCAGGTTTTCGCTGAAGTCAAAACGGCCAGGCTCGGGTTCATGCAGGTTCCAGAACACGTAGGTGGTGACGGTATTGAGGCCCATGGCCCGCACCTGCTGCAGGCGCTCGCGCCAGAATGCGCGGGGAATGCGGGCATAGTGCATTTCGCCGGCGCGGATGACGTAGGGTTTGCCGTCGAGCTCGAAGTGATCGCCCGCCACGGCAAAATGCGGCGCCGCCGCCTGCGCGCCGAACGCCGCCATCAGCATGCCCAATGCCGCGAGTCGCTTCATGTTCTTGTTTTGCAATGCCGTCTCCTCAAGTTGTCTGTGCGTCCACTTTCCGAAATATGCTAAACATAAGACCATAACGAAAGTAGTGGTGTCAACAACGAAATATCGAAATCTTCCGAATTTGCAAAACGAAACTTAAGCCATAATTTATCTTGCGATTTGCGGACGCGATGAACGTGAGGGTATCAGGTGTTGCTAAGCCGCATCGTTCGCTCGCCGGGCCCGCTACTTGAGCCTATACTTGGAATCAGCCCCCGTCCGCCACCTGCCGGAGAGAGAACGTGAAAACATTGCGAATGATGCTGTTTCCGCTGGTTTGCCTGGCGCAGCAAGCGGCGGCACAGGGCGGCGTCACCCTGTACGGCGTGCTCGACCTGGCCGTCGTCGCCGACCACGACTCCGGCAAGTCGACCACCGCCGTCAACAGCGGCCAGCAGACCGCGTCCCGCTTCGGCGTCAAAGGCAACGAGGACCTCGGCGGCGGCATGACGGCCAGCTTCGTGGTCGAATCCCAGATCGAGGCCGACACCGGAAATCCCTCCTTCGCCGGGCGCGTTTTCGGCAGCCAGAGCTGGGTGGGATTGTCCGGCGCTTTCGGCAGCATCAAACTGGGGCGGATGTTCACGCCCTACTTCGGCGCCATCGCCACCAACGATCCGTTCGATGCCAAGGGGCCGGGCGAATCGACGCGGGTGTTCCAGGATTCCGGTGTACGCATGGACAACACGGTAAAATACTCGCTGCCGGATCTGCATGGCTTTTATGCCGACCTGGCCTATGGCGCCGGCGAGGTGGCCGGCAATGCCTCCGCCAATCGCCAGATCAGCGCCGACGCCGGTTATGCGGCGGGACCGTTGAATGTCCAAGTGGCGTATCACGACACCAATGATGCGCTCGGCGTGCGCGCCGCGCGCAGCACGCTGGTGGCGGGGAATTACGATTTCGGGCCGCTGCGGGGCTGGATGGTGCTGGCGCGCAGCCGCAGTGGCGCCACCCTCGATAGCCGCGATACGCTGGTCGGCGTCAGCATCCCGTTTGGCCGCAGTCTGCTCGCGGCCGATGTCGTCCACAAGACCGACCGCATCGTCCGCAACGCCAATGCTACCCAGCTGGCGCTGGGTTATTACTACACAATTTCAAAACGGACCAATTTGTATGTCGTCAGTTCGAATTTACGCAATGGCAGCGCCGCACGCTACCAGGCCGCGCTGCCAGGCGGCACCCGCCGCTTGCTCGCAGCCGGCATGCGGCATCAATTCTAAGCGGGGAACGTCATGAGCGCACACCATCGCCTTGCCCCGGTGCTGCTCGGCGCCCTGCTGGCCTGCTTGTCGAGCCCGTTGGCCGCCGCGGACACGGTCCGCATGGCCTTCGGCGAAAAGATACCGCCGTTTTGTTTTCCCGAAACCGATTCCGGCATTGAAGTGGAAATACTGCGCGAAGCGCTGGCCTATCGCGGCCACGTCATGAAGCCGCATTACTATCCGTTCGCCCGCATCCCGGTCGCGTTCAAGGCCGGCGACGTCGACGCCGCGATGACCGATCTGGGCGAAGACATGGAGAAATGGGGCGCCTTTTACGGCGAACCGGCGGTGTTCTACGACAACGTCTTCATCAGCCTGAAAGAACGCAAACTGGACATCAAGACGCCCGACGACCTGCGCGGCCTGACCGTCATTTCGTTTGCCGGCGCCGCCAAGCGCTATCCGGAATGGCTGGACGAGGTTAAGCGGGCGGGCCATTATTTCGAGCAGAACGACCAGGCGCTGCAAGTGCTGACGCTCGATCGCGGACGCTATGACGTCGTGCTCAGCGACCGCAACATCTTCAAGTATTTCACGCTGCAACTCAAGCTGAACAAGTCCTTCCATCCCAAGCCCGTGGTGGAGCAAAGCTTCGTCAAGTTCAACGCGATGGACTACCGCGCCGTGTTCCGCGACAAAAAAGTACGCGACGACTTCAACGCCGGCCTCAAGCATCTGAAAGACAGCGGGCGCTTCAACGCCATCTATCAAAAATACCTGGGCGACGGCAAGGGTGGCTAGCGCCACGTCGTCGGGTGGCGACGATCATTCGGGTCACGGGCATGGCGGCCCGCTCGGTGAAAAAACGGAACTGATGTTTGCCGTACTGGCCGGCGCCTGCACGCTGGCAGGCTGGCTATGCGCATGGTCGCGGTTCGGCCCGGACGGGCTCGCCACCACGCTGTTCTGCACCGCGTATCTGTTCGGCGGCTATTTCACCACCAAAGAAGCACTCGACAACATACGCGCCGGCCGCTTTGAGATCGACACACTGATGCTCGTGGCCGCTGCGGGCGCCGCCGCGCTGGGCCAGTGGGGCGAAGGCGCCCTGCTGTTGTTCCTGTTTAGCCTGGGACACTCGCTCGAACATTTCGCCATGGGCCGGGCGCGGCGGGCGATCGAAGCGCTGGCCAGGCTGGCGCCCGAAACGGCCCTGGTCAAACGCGGAGACCGGCTCGAGGAAGTGGCGGTCGCGGGGTTGACGCCAGGCGACCTGGTGCTGGTCAAGCCCAACGAGCGCTTGCCTGCCGATGGGGTCGTCGTCAAGGGGACCGGCAGCGTCAATCAGGCGCCGGTCACCGGTGAGAGCGTCCCGGTCGACAAACAGCCCGTCGCCGACGGGCATGCCGCGATTGCAGCCTTCGACCGGGTCGCGGCCAAGCACCGGGTGTACGCCGGCACCATCAACGGCGCCGGCGCGATCGAGGTGATGGTGGCCCGGCCGGCCGCCCAGTCGAGCATGGCGCGGGTGGTGCGGATGGTGGCCGAGGCGCAGGCCCAGCGTTCCCCTGCACAGCAGTTCACCGACAGGTTCGTACGCATATTCGTGCCGGCGGTGCTGGCCCTGGTGGTTCTGCTGATGTTTGCGTTCATGCTGGTCGACGAGCCGTTCGCCGCCAGCTTCTATCGGGCGATGGCGGTGCTGGTTGCCGCCAGCCCGTGCGCGCTGGCCATTTCGGTTCCCAGCGCGGTGCTGTCCGGCGTGGCCCGCGCGGCCCGCGGCGGCGTGCTGGTCAAGGGCGGCGGCCCGCTTGAAAACCTGGGTAGCCTGAGCTCCATAGCCTTCGACAAGACCGGTACGCTCACCGAAGGCAAGCCGCAACTCACCGACGTCGTCGCGGCCGATGGCGTCGACGTGGTGGAGCTGCTGTCGGTGATGCTTGCCGTGGAGGCCCATAGCGACCATCCGCTGGCCGCAGCCCTGGTCAACGGCGCGCGCGCACGGCTGCCGGACGGCGCGCCGGCACCGACTGCGGACAACGTCGGCAGCATCACCGGGCGCGGCATCCAGGCCGTCGTCGACGGCGAAACCGTCTACATCGCCAAGCCAGCGCTGTTCTCGGAGATCAGGGTGGCATCCGTGCCCGCCGCGCTGCTGCGGGCGAATCAAGAACTGGTGGCAGCCGGACGCACCACGATGCTGGTATTGAAAGGCAGGCGCTTCCTGGGGCTGGTGGGCGCCATGGATACGCCGAGGGCTGCGGCCGCGCCGGTGATGGCCGGCTTGCGGGCGCTGGGCATCGAACGCTTGATCATGATCTCCGGCGACAACCAGCAGGTTGCCGATGCCGTTGCCCGCATGGTCGGCCTGACAGAGGCGCGCGGCGACCTGATGCCGGAGCAAAAAGTCGAGGCCATCAGGCAGTTGCGCCAGCAGCACGGCAAGGTGGCCATGGTGGGCGACGGCGTCAACGACGCCCCGGCGATGGCCAACGCCACCGTTGGCATCGCGATGGGGGCCGCCGGATCGGATGTCGCGCTCGAGGTGGCCGACGTCGCCTTGATGGGCGACGACCTCGGGCAGTTGCCGTTCGTGGTCGGCTTGTCGCGCCAGACCAGCCGGATCATCAAACAGAACCTTTGGGTCAGCCTGGGCATGGTGGCCGTGCTGGTTCCCGCGACGATGTTCGGTTTGAACATCGGCACGGCGGTCCTGTTCCATGAGGGCTCGACCATCCTGGTGGTGATCAACGCCCTGCGTCTGCTGGCTTTCCAGGCGCCGCCGCCAGCAGGCGCGCCACCGCCGCCGCCAACGGCGCGCTCATGCTGATTTCGTTGCTGACGTGGGGCACGGTGTCGCAGCTGACGATACGTCCGGCGCCGGCCGCCTTCAGGTCGGCATAGGCGGTGCCGGCGAACAGCGCGTGGACGCCGATGCACACCGGCGGCGCGCAGCCGGCCGCCTTCAACTGCTGCGTGGCGGCGATCATGGTGCGGGCGGTCGAGATGATATCGTCCACCAGCACCGGCGTACTGCCGGCCAGTACCGCCGCCGGCGGCAGCGAGACGCTGACCTCGCGGTCGCCGCTGCGCACCTTGCGCAGCACCGTGTAGGGACAGCCGACGGCGGCCGCCACCTGTGCCACCCATTGTTCGCTTTCCTGGTCCGGCCCGACCAGCACCGGACGCTCCACATGGGCGGCGATCCAGCCGGCGATTTTCGGCGCGGCCGGCACCACCTCGGTGGCGATCTGGTACAGCTCCGACAGTCGGTGAAACCGGTGCAGGTGCGGGTCGACCGTCACCAGCCAGTCGCAGCAGCCAGACAGCAGCCGCGCGACATGCCGCGCCGTGACGCCCTGCCCCGGCGCGAAGCTGGCGTCCTGGCGCATATACGGCAGATACGGCGCCACCAGGCCGACGCTGCGCGCGCCCAGTTCGCGCGCCACGCAGGCGCACAGGTAGACGGCCGTGATCTGGTGGTCCGGCTGGTTCATCGCGGCCACCAGGATGACGTCGCGGCCGGCCACGGCGGGCGTCAGCTGCGGACAGATTTCGCCGTCCGGGAACTGGTGCACCAGCAGTTCGCCGGCGTCGCAGCCGAGGCGCCCGCGCAGGTGGCCGGCGAATGGTTCGGCGCCAGGCAGCGCCATCAGCAGCGCAGTCATCACGCCTCCTGTATCGAAAAGATATTGTCCTGCGCCTCGGCGTAGGCCAGCGCCACCGCCAGCTCGGCCGGCGATTCGGCGTGCAAGGTCAGCAAGGGCTGGCCCGCGCTCAGCATGGTGCCCAGCGGCGCGTGCAGCGCCAGCCCGGCGGCCGGCGATTTCGGCGCGCCGGCCAGCTTGGCCAGCCGCGCCAGGCGGCGGTTGTCGATGGCGACCAGGCGTCCCTGGTGCAGTGCCGTCAGCACCTGGGTGTAGGCCGCGCGCGGCGGCGTGCGCATGCCGCCCTGCGCCGCGCAGATCGCCTGCAGCTTGTTCCAGGCCGCGCCGCTATCGAGCACGCTGCGCGCCAGCGCCAGGCCGTCGCCGGGCGCGGCCTTGCGGCCCAGTTCAAGCACGAGTCCGGCCAGCTGCAAGGCGCGTTGCCGCAAATCGTCCGGCGCGCCGAGCTGGTTTTGCAGCACCGCCAGCACATCCCACGCCTCCAGCGCCGGGCCGACGCCGTGGCCGACCGGCTGGCTGCCGTCGCTCAGCATCACGTTGACCTTGATGCCGAGCGCCGCGCCGACCGCGTCCAGCCGCTGCGCCAGCGCGTGCGCGGCCTGCTGCGAACGCACCTTGGCGGTACGCCCGACCGGAATGTCGATCACCACGTGGGTGGAGCCGGCCGCGATCTTCTTCGACAGCACCGAGGCCACCATCAGGCCGTCGCTGTCCAGGTCCAGCGGCCGCTCGACCCGGATCAACACATCGTCCGCCGGACTGAGCGAGACCGCCCCGCCCCAGGCGATGCAGCCGCCCTCGCGCTCCACCACGCGCCGCATGGCCGGCAAGTCCAGCGTCACCGGGGCCAGCGTCTCCATGGTGTCGGCGGTGCCGGCCGGCGACGTGATCGCGCGCGACGAGGTCTTGGGGATGGTCAGGCCGCAGGCGGCGACGATCGGCACCACCAGCAAGGTGGTGCGGTTGCCGGGCAAGCCGCCGACGCAATGCTTGTCGACCACCAGCTCGCTGTTCCAGTGCAGCCGCTGGCCCACCGCCACCATGGCGCGGGTCAGCGCGATGGTCTCGGCCAGGTCCATCCGGTTGCCGGAACAGGCGGTGATCAGGGCCGCCAGTTCGATGTCGGCATAGCGGCCGTCGACCACGTCGCGCACGATGGCCTGGGCGGCCTCGCTGCCGATCGGCCGGCCGTAGATCTTGGCGCGCACCGCCGACATCGAGGCCGCCGGCTCGTGGTAAGCGTCGATCATGCCAGCTCCTGCTGTTCCAGGTAGTCGGCCACGCGGCAGTCCCAGTGCAGCGTCTGCTCGATGCGATGCCGCAGCGCGTCGGCCGCGGCCGGCTCGCCGTGGGTGATGAAGGTGCGCCTGGGCGGCTGTTCAAAATGGCCCAGCCAGCTCATGATCTCGCCGGCGTCGGCATGCGCGGACAGATTGTCGATTTGCCGCACGCTGGCGCGCAGCGGCACATACTCGCCGAAGATCTTGATCTCGGGCGCGCCGTCGAGCATGGCCGCGCCGCGCGTGCCGCCGGCCTGGAAGCCGGCGAACAGGATGGTGTTGCGCGAATCGCCGCCGAAGGCCCTCAGGTGGTGCAGCACGCGGCCGCCGGTGGCCATGCCGCTGGCGGCGATGATCACCATCGGCAACTGCTTCTGGTTGAGCGCGATCGATTCCGCGACGCTGTTGACGATGTGGGCCGCATGGCACATGGCTTCGCACTGCTCGCGGTCGAGGCGGTGCAGCCGGCGGTGCTTCTGGTACAGCGCGGTGGCGTCGGTCGCCATCGGGCTGTTCAGGTAGACCGGCAGCCCCGACGGCAGCTGGCCCTTCTGCTTGAGCTGGTGGATCGCGTACAGGATAGCTTGCGCCCGCCCGACCGCGAACGCCGGAATGAGGGTGACGCCGCCGCGCGCGGCGGTCTCGCGGATGGTTTGTCCGAGCAGGATGGCGGGATCGGCCGGATTGTGCAGGCGGTCGCCGTAGGTCGATTCCAGCACCAGGTAGTCGCTGCGGGCGATGTGGCTAGGCTCGACCATGATGGCGTCGTGCAGCCGGCCGAGGTCGCCGGAGAAGGTCACGCTGCGCTGGCCGTCGTCGATGGTGACGATGGCCGCGCCCAGGATATGGCCGCCGAGCGCCATCCGGCCGCGCAGCGGGCCGCAGATGGCGAACGATTGCCCGAACTCCACCGGCGCAAAGAATTTCAACGCCCGCTCGGCATCCTGCTCGGTGTACAGGGGCAGCGCCGGCGCGTGCTTGGAGTAATTGTGGCGGTTGGCATGGTTGGCCTCCTCTTCCAGCAGATGGCCGCTGTCGGGCAACAGGATCTTGCACAGGTCGAAGGTGGCCTGGCTGCACAGGATCTTGCCGCGAAAGCCGTGCTTGACCAGCAGCGGCAGATAGCCGCTGTGGTCCAGGTGGGCGTGGGTCAGCACCACCGCCTGGATGGTCGACGGCGCCACCGGCAGCTCGGCCCAGTTGCGCAGCCGCAGCTGCTTGTAGCCCTGGAACAGGCCGCAATCGAGCAGCATGCGGTGCTCGCCCGACGTCAGCAGATACTTGGAGCCGGTGACGGTGCCGGTCGCTCCGAGGAATTGTATTTTCATGGTCTCCACCTCTGCCGGGTTGAGCGGACGGCTGGCCTGGATCAGCGCAGCATGTCCGCCTTCTGGAAATACTTGCGCGCATACTTGAGCAGTTGGCCGTCGCTCGGATGGTCGGCGCTTTCCACGCTCATCACGCAATCGGCGACGGCCGGGTGATGCTTGATCAAATGCTTCATCAGCTCCAGCTTTTCCTGCGCCGGGCCGACGATCAGGATTTCGGTGGCGCTGCCCAGCGCGCGGGCCACGTCGTCGAAGTACGGCTTGCTTTCGGCGGCGCGGCCGGAGCCGACGGCGCCCGCTTTGCCATGCAGGTGCGGGTGGGTCGAGACGGTCTTGACGACTTCGCTGTCAGCGGCTTCGGCGTTGAAATGGATGACATGGGCCTGCACGTGGTCTATCCACGCTACGACATGATTGAAAGACATGAACTACTCCGGTGGTGAGGTGATGTATTGCAGTCTAGTAAGGTAGGGCAGCAAAATCCTTGATGCAGATCAAAATCAACCGAGCTGGTTCAATTAGGAGTAGCCTGTATAGTCCGATCTATCCCGGGGAGCGTCCATGCAGAACGTGGTCTATCACTTTCGTTTCGCCGACGGCCAGAGCGCGCGCTGCGCGGTCGATGCCGACGCCGACGCCGGGCAGCAGCCGGCCGACTTGCCGGCATGGACCGCGCTGGGGCTGGAACAGTGTCCCAACTGTCCGCTGCGGCCCGACAGCACGCCGCACTGCCCGATGGCGGTGCGGCTGGTGCCGCTGATCGCCATCATGGGCAAGCTGCGCAGCTACGAACAGGTCGAGGTGCGGGTGGAGATGGCGGAACGCAGCGTCGTCAGGCTGACCACGGTGCAGCGCGGCGTGGGCGCCTTGATGGGCCTGCTGGCCGCCGGCAGCGCCTGTCCGCACACCGACTTTCTGCGCCCGATGGCGCACTTCCACCTGCCGTTCGCCTCCGAGGAAGAAACCATTTACCGCGCGGCCTCGACCTATTTGCTGGGACAGTATTTCATCGCCCGCAACGGCGGCGTGCCGGACTGGGAGCTGGACGGCCTGAAGGCGCGCTACCTGGCGCTGCAAACCGTCAACAGCGCGATGGCCAAGCGCCTGCGCCACGCGGTCGACGAGGACGGCGCGATCAACGCGCTCGTCATCCTCGACTTGCTGGCCAAGGCGCTGCCCTACTCGATCGACGATAAGCTGGACGACATCAAGGCGGCCTTCCCGGCCGCCTGATGGTCACACCGCCTGCGGATGCACCAGGCGGCGCAGGTCCATCGACAATCCGGCCAGCTGCGAGGCGGTCTGCAGCGTCTGGGTCGAACTGGCCTCGGTCTCCTGCGTGGTCTGGGCCACGTCCGACACGGCGATACGCACCTGGTCGGCCGCCGTGGCCTGCTGCTTGGTCGACAGTTCGATCTCGCGCACCGCCTCGGTGGTGGTGCTGACCAGGTCGGAGATCTGCTTGAACGCCAGCGCCACCTCGGCAAACTGGCGCGCCCCCAGGTCGACCGCCTTGGCGCCGCTTTCGGTCGCCATCACCGTGGTGTTGACGGCGCCGCGCACATCGTCGATCTGGATCCGGATGCCTTTGGTGGAGGCGGCCACGCGGTCGGCCAGCTTGCGGATCTCCTCCGCCACCACGGCGAAGCGGCGCCCCGCCTCGCCGGCGCCGCTGGCCTCGATGGTGGCGTTGATGGCCAGGATGTTGGTCTGCTCGGCCAGCTCGGAGACGATGTCGAGCACGGCGCCGATCTCCTGCGACTTGCGGCCCAGGTCGAGCATATGGCTGACCACCAGGTCGGTCTGGCGGCGGATGCCGGCGATCGATTCCTGCCCCCGCTCCACCGTGCCCTCGCCGTTGCGCGCCGCGCCGGCGGTCTGCTCGGCGATCTGCGCCACCCGCTGCGCGCTCTCGGCGATCTGGCGCGAGGTCACGCCCAGTTCGCTGATGGTGGTGCTGATCTCGCTCATGGCGCTGGCCTGCTCGCGCGCCCCGGACGCCTGCTGGGTGGCGGCGGCCTGCAACTCGGCCGAGGAGCTTTGCACATGGCCCACCGCCATGCCCAGCCGGTCGGTCAGCGAGCGCGTGATGGTGAAGCCGGCGGCGATCACGAACAGCAGGCACAGCACGGTGCCGCCGACGATGGTCAGCTTGGCCATGTTGGCGGTGGCGTCCGCCTCGGCCTCGCGCTTGTCGAGCAGCGCGCGTTCATCGCGGATGATCTGATCGCACACCGCGCGCAGACTGTCCATCAGCTTCTTGGGCTGCCCGCTCAACACGATCTTCATCGCTTCATCGGTCTGGCCGGCCTTGCGCAAATCGATGATGCGCTTAACTATGCCGAGCTTGTTGACCGCCAGCGCTTCGGCCTGGCCTATCCTGGCCTGCTGGTCGGGATTGTCGATGGTTAAGGTGCGCAGTGCGGCCATCGCCGCGGGCAAGCCGGCGATGGCGGAGTCGACCGGCTCCAGATGGTTGGGATCGCCAGTCAGCATGTAACCGCGCTGGCCGGCCTCGGCTTCGGTCACTTCGTTCAGTAGCGCAGAGACATGCTCCAGCACTTTCTGCGTGTGATTGACCGAGCTGGCGGTGGCGATCAGCACGTAGATGCTCCAGTACGCCGCGACGCCGATCGCGATCAGGAAGGTCGACGATACCGCAAAGCCGAACGCCAGCTTGCGCCCAAAGGTCCAGTTTTTGTTCATGGTGCTGCGCTCCCTCATTCCCTCAACCGGCGGATCGGTCCGCCTGCCCTTGCGTGCTCAAATAATGGCGTGGCGCCTAGGCCGGATGCGCCGGACCGAGCAGGCGTGCGACCTCGGCCATGAAAGTATCGTAGTCGATGGGTTTTTCGATGTAGCCGTCGAAGCCGGCCGCCAGCATGCGTTCGTGGTCGCCCTTCATCACATAGGCGGTCAGCGCCACCACCGGTATCGCCCGCGTCAGCGGGTCGCCCTTGAGGATGGCGACCGCCGCGATGCCGTCCATCTCCGGCATCTGCACATCCATCAGGATCAGGTCCGGCTGCTGCTCGCGGGCGATGGCGATGCCGGCGCGCGCCCGCTCGGCGCAGTACAGCGTGTGCCCGTCGCTCTCCAGCATGATGCTGGTCAGCAGCATGTTGCCAGGCGTATCTTCGACGATCAGTATGCGTGCCATCTTCCACCCCGGTTATCGTGCTGGCCTCAAGGTCGCGGCTCGCCGGCGCGCTGTTGCAGCGCGCGGCCGACCTCGAACAAGAATTGGCGTCGATTGAAACTGTCTTTCTCCATGACGCGCAGCACCTGTCCGCTCAGGCGCCGCTTGTCGTCGTCGCTGACGCTGCGCTCGCTCAGCACCAGGATCGGCGCCTCGCCGGCGCCGCCGTGGCGCAGCGCCGCGATCACCTCGAAGCCGCTGATGTCGGCCAGCACCAGGCCGACGATCATCAGGTCCGGACGCAGCGCCGGCATGGCCGCCAGCGCGCTGGCGCCGTCCGCATAGCACAGCACCTTGTAGTTCAACGCGGCCAGGTCGCCGCTCAGGCGGGCGCAGGTGGCCGCATCGTCGACGATCACCACCGTCGGCGCCAGCGCGTCGTCGTTGCCCAGCCCCAGCGCGTACACGGCGTCGCGCAGGCTCTGGTGCGACACCGGTTTTTGCAGCAGCTGGGCCGCGCCCAGCACGCAGGCCTTCATTTCCTCGGCCAGGATGGAGACGATCACCACCGGCACGCTTTCCAGCCGGGGATTGCTCTTGATCTCGTCCAGCACCGCCCAGCCGCTGGCGTCGGGCAGCAGCAGGTCGAGCGTGATCAGGTCCGGCACCTCGCTGCGCGCCATCGCCAGCGCGCTGACGGCGTCGCGCGCGTGGCGGACGGCGAAGCCGATGCTCTCCAGGTGCAGCTGGAGCAGCTCGGCGGCGTGCTGGTCGTCCTCGATCACCAGCACCCGGCGGCTGGCCGGATCCGGCGCCGCCGCCAGCGGCTCCGGCCGCAGCGGCAGCCAGACCGAGAACTGCGCGCCCAGTCCCGCCGCGCTGGCGACGCCGACCGTGCCGCCGTGCAGCTCGGCCAGGCGGCTGACCAACGCCAGGCCCAGCCCGCTGCCCTCGTGCTGGCGCGAGCTCGACGAATCGAGCTGGCTGAACGTCTCGAACAGGGCCGACAGGTCGGCGGCGGCGATGCCGTCGCCGCCGTCGCGCACCCGCACTTCCAGGAACTCTTGCGCGCCGCCGGCGGGCAGCGGCAGCAGGCGGCTGGTCCATACGCCGTCTTCGCGGTAGTCGACGTCGGGGCGCAGCACCCGGTGCAGCGACAAGGTCACGCGGCCGCCGTCGTGGCTGAACTTGACCGCGTTCGACAGCAGGTTGTAGGCCATCTGCCGGAACTTGCGCAGATCGACCTGCACCTGCGCCAGCGGCACGCACGGCAGGAACTCCAGCCCGATGCCGCGCCGCGCCGCGCTGTCCTGCACGATCGACAGGCAGGCGCGCAGCTCGTTGTTGGCGTCGACCGGCTCCAGCGCCAGGTCCATCTTGCCGGCCTCCACCTTGGACAGGTCGAGGATGTCGTTGATCAGGCCCAGCAGGTGCCGGCCGCTGGCCAGCACATGGCCGACGCAGGTCTGCTGCTTGGTGCTGAGCTCGCCGGTGACGCCGCGCGCCATCAGGTCGGAAAAGCCGATGATGGCGTTGAGCGGCGTGCGCAGCTCGTGCGACATATTCGACAGGAACTCGGACTTGAGCCGGTTGGCCTGCTCCAGCTCGCGGTTCTTTGCCGCCACCTCGCGCTGGCCCGCTTCCAGCGCCTGCACCGCCTGTTCCAGATCGCGGTTCTTTTGTTCCAGCTCGATCAACAGGGCGGCGCGGCTTTCGGCCAGCGCGCGCGCGGCGCGCATTTCCGCCGCCTCCAGTTCCTTGCCCATCAGCTCGGCCCGGATGCGGCGGCTCTCGTCCTCGAACTGTTTGCGCCGCAGCTGGGCCCGCACGCGCGCCTTGAGCACGTCGAAGTCGCTCGACTTGAGCACGTAGTCGTCGGCGCCGGTGGACAAGCCTTCGATCATCGCCGCCCGGTCTTCCATCGCCGTCAGCATGATCAGCGGGATGTCGCGGGTGGCGGGATCGCCCTTCAGGCGATAGCAGGTGTCGGTGCCGGACAGGCCGGGCATCAGCCGGTCCAGCAGCACGCAATCGACCTTCTGCACCTTCAGCAGCGCCAGCGCCTGCTCGCCGGATTCGGCCAGTATCATGTCGTAGCCCTCGTCGCCCAGCACCTCGGCCAGCTCGAACAGATAGGTGCGGCTGTCGTCCACCGCCAGGATGCGCTGGCCGGCCTGCGGCGCCATCGGCTTGCCGCCGCCGTCGACATTGCGCAGCACCGCCGCCAGCCGCGCCAGCAGCATGCCGGCGTCGCCGTCCTTGCGCACGAAGGCGTCGGCGCCGGCCTCCAGCGCGTGCAGCTCGGCGCCCTGCTGGTCGGCCCCGGTCAGCAGGATGCAGGGCACGGTGCGCAGCGCCGGGTCGAGCCGCAGCCGGCGCACCACGCCGGCGCCGTCGATGCCGGGCAGCACGCTGTCGACCACCAGCGCCGCCGGCCGCCGCAGCGCCATCGCCCGCAAGCCTTCCTCGCCGGTATGGGAGAGCGCCACCTGGTAGCCCTGCTCGCGCAGCAGCGCGCCGAGCTGCTCGCGGTAGGTCAGGCTGTCGTCGATCACCTGCACCAGCGGCGCGCCGTCGGCCGGCGCCCCGGCCAGCTCCAGCAGCTGCATGGCGCGCGCCACCAGGCGGTCGCGGTCGTAGGGCTTGCCGACATAATCGTTGGAGCCGGTCAGCATGCCGCGGATGCGGTGGCTGACCTGGGCTTCGCTCGACAACACCAGCACCGGCAGGCTGGCGCCGGCGTCGGTGGCACGCACTTCGCGCAGCAGGTCGATGCCGTCGCCGTCGGGCAGCATCACGTCCAGTATCATCAGGCCCACTTCCCGGCTGGCCATCACCGCGCGCGCCGCGGCCAGCGTGGCGCAGGCGATGGTGGCGATCTGGTGCTCCTCGAAGGCGTCCTCCAGGTCGGCCCGCACGGTCAGGCTGTCGTCGACGATCAGCACCGGGGCCGTCATGGCGCCCTCCAGCCGGCCAGCGCCGCCAGCGCCGGTCCGATTTCCGCCAGCGGCAGGATGCGCTGCGCCGCGTTCAGCAGCGCCGCCTCGCGCGGCATGCCGTACACCACGCTGCTCGCTTCGTCCTGGGCGATGGTCAGGCCGCCGCTGGCGCGCACCGCCAGCATGCCGCGCGCGCCGTCCTGGCCCATGCCGGTCAGCAGCACGGCGGCGACGGCGCCGCCGCATTCGCGCGCCACCGAATCGAACAGCACGTCGACCGACGGCCGGCACGAGTGGCGCTCCGGCCCGCGCTCGCACACCAGCTGGCGGCCGCGCAGTTCCAGATGCAGTCCGGGCGCGGCCAGCACCACGCCGCGCGCGGGCAGCGGCTGGGCGTGGCGCGCCAGCCGCACGTCCAGCGCGCAGTGGTCGTCGAGCCAGTCGACAAAGGCGGTGCCGAACGGCTCGGCGATATGGATCACCACCAGCAGCGGCAAGGGGAAATCGGCCGGCAGCGCGCCCAGCACGTCGACCAGCGCGCGCGGTCCGCCGGTCGAGGCGCCCACCGCGATCAGCCGCAGGCCCTGCGGCGGGATCGGCGCCGACGGCGCCACCACCGGCGCGGCGCCGCGCCGCCCGCGCAGATGGGTCACCACCTTGATCTTGGCCACCAGCTTGAGCATGGCGAGGTAGTGTCCGCCCCAGCCGAGCTGGTCGGGCCGGGGTTTTTCGATCACGTCCAGCGCGCCGGCCGCCAGCGCCTCGTAGGTGCGGAACAGTTCGCCACGGTTGACGGACGACGACACCACCAGGATAGGCGTCGGGCAATAGGCCATGATGTATTCGGTGGCGGCCAGCCCGGTCATCACCGGCATCATCATGTCGAGCGAGATCACGTCCGGCCGCAGCGCCAGGCACAGTTCGATGGCCTGCTTGCCGTCCTCGGCCTTGCCGACCAGCTCGATCGCCGGGTCGGCCTCCAGCAACTCGCACAGGTGCATGCGCACCGTCAGCGAATCTTCCACCACCAGGACCCGTAGTCTGCTCATCGCTGCACCAGCTCGCCGATCCGGGCCAGGAACGCGGTCTGGTCGAACTCGTTCTTGACGATGTAGCCGTTGGCGCCGGCCTCGGCGCCGCGGCGCCGGTGGGCCTCGGTGGCGAGCGAGGTCACCAGCATGGCCGGGATCTCGCACAGCTGCGGATCGGCGCGGATTTCGGTGATGAAGCCGAAACCGTCCATGCCCGGCATCTCGACATCGACCAGGAACAGCGCGTAGCGGTTTTGCCGCGCCAGCTCCAGCCCTTCCTCGGCCGAGGCCGCTAAAGCCACCTGGTAGCCGGCCGACTCCAGGATGCTGCTCTCGAGCATGCGGGTGGTCAGCGAATCGTCGACGATCAGGATCGGCAGGCAGGACGGCGCCACTTCGCGGCCGCTGCTGCGGCGCCGGGTCAGGGCCCGGCCCAGTTCCTCGGGATCGAGCACCAGGCGCGGCTCGCCCTCGATGTCCAGGTACAAGCCCAGCACCATGGGATCGGCCGCCAGCAGCGGCGGCAGCCCGCGCAGCACCACGCTGTCGACGCCGCCGAGCCGGCTGGTGGCCAGGGCCAGCAGCTCGCCGTGGCTGCGGATCACCACCGCCGTCATCGCCCGTGGCGACCACAGGTGCCGGCCTTGCTGCCGCTCGCGCGCGGCCGCGCCCACCGCCAGCGGCAGCAGCGGCAGCAACTGGCCCTGGTAGACGATGGCGCCGCCGTCGACGGTGTGCACCACCTGCTCCGGCGGCACCCGCAGCGCGCCGTGCACGGCGTCCAGCGGCAGGGCCATGCCCTGGCCGTCGGCCTCGACCAGCAACACGTCCAGCGCCGCCAGGGTCAGCGGCACGCTCAGCTCGAAGGTGGCGCCGCCCGCGCCGCTGGCGGCCTGGGCCTTGCCGCCCAGCTTGCCCATCGCCGCCCGCACCACGTCCATGCCGATGCCGCGTCCGGACAACTCGGTCACCACGCTGCTGGTGCTGACGCCGCCTTGCATCAGCCGCGCCAGCAGGCCGGCGCTGTCGTCCGGCGCGTCCAGGCCGCGTTCGGCCAGCGAGCGGCGCAGCGCCGCCTGGTCGATGCCGCGGCCGTCGTCGCGGCAGCGGAACCACACCATGTAGCCGCGCCGCGCCACCTCCAGCGTGATGCGGCCGGCCGCCGGCTTGCCCGCCGCCAGCCGCTCGGCCGGGGTCTCGATGCCGTGCGCCACCGCGTTGCGCACCAGCTGCAGCAAGGCGCCCAGCACCACGTCCAGCACTTCGCCGTCGACCCGCAACTGGCCGCCGGTGGCCTCGAACGCCACTTGGCGGCCGCTGCTGTGGGCGGCGTCGCGCGCGCAGCGTTCCAGCGTGGTGAAGATGCCGGCCACCGGCACCAGCCGCAGGCGCTCGGCGGCGTCGCGGGTCTGGCGCAGTTCGCGGTCGATGCGTTCGGCGCCGCCGGCCATGCGCCGCTCCAGCGTGTCGAGCTGGGCCACCAGCACCCGGCCGCCCTGCGCCGCCTCGCCCGCCAGCGCCAGGGCGCGCAAGGCATCGAGCGCGCCGATGGCGCGCCGCATGGCCGCCAGCTCGGTGCCGATCTCGCCCAGTCCCTCCAGCAGCACATCGACTTCCAGCACGTCGGCGCGGCCGAGCCGTTGCGGCGCTTCGGCCTCGCTCTCGGCGGCCGGCGCGGCGCCGCCGGCGACAGCGACCGGCGCGGCGGGGGCGGCCTCGGGCAGCGGCAGTTGCGCCAGCAAGGCGTTGACCCGGTCGCAGGCGGCCAGCAGCTGGTCGACGGTGCTGCGCGCCAGCGCCGCGTCGTCGCTGCGCAAGGGCGCCAGCAATTCTTCGACGCCGTGGATCAGGTCGGCGATCTCGGCCTGCCGCACCACCCGCGCCGCACCCTTCAGCGTATGGGCCCAGCGCAGCAACAAGGCCACCTGTTCGGCGTCGCGCGCGCCCTGCTCCAGCGCCAGCACGCCCCTGCCGATCTGCTCGATCAACTCGCGCGCCTCGATGCGGAAATAGCGGTAGGGATCTTTAGCCATGCTGGCCTCCCTGCTGCGCGCGCACCGTGCGCGCTTCGACCTCGGCCGCCAGCGCGGCGATCGCCAGCACCGGCACCACGCCGGCGGCCGTGCGCACCGCCTCGCATTGCTGTCCGTGGCCGCCGGCGTCGGCCGCGGCGATCAATTGTTCGGCGCCGGCGCAGAGGTGGGACTCGAAGGCTTCGAAGGCGAACGCCAGCGGCGCGCTGGCCTGCACCAGCACCATCCAGCGCGGCGCGCCGGCGGCCGCCTTGCCCAGCAAGGTGGTCAGCTGGTAGACCGGCACGATCTGGCCGCGGAAGTTGGTCACGCCCAGCAGCTCCGGCATGGGGCTGGGCACTTCGAGGACGCGGCGGTCGGCGTGCAGGCCGCGGATATCGGCCAGGCGGATCGCATAGGGCTCGGCGCCTATCCGTATCGTCAGCAGGTTGACGCTGCCGGCGGCCGGCAAGCTCGGGGCCAGCGCGAACGAACGGTCGAACTGCTCGCGCAATTGGCGGGCGCTGTCGGCCGGCATGCGGTCCGGGCTCATGGCGTCGCTCCCAGTGCGGCCAGTTCGGCGCGGCACAATCCGACCAGCGCGCTGCGCGGGAAGCCGCCGCCGAACAGCAGCAGCCGCGAGGCTTCCTCATGCTGGAGCAGGATCAGGGCCTGGGCCAGGTCGCGCCGGGCCGACTCGGCGTCGCCCAAGCGCCGCTCCAGCAGACCGATGTGCAGGCGCGCCAGCGCGAACCCGGGATCGAGGTAGGCGGCGCTGCGGTAGTGGGCCAGCGCCGCGCCGTTGTCGCCGCCCTCCTCGTGGCACAGCGCCAGCACGTACTGGGCGCCGGTGTTGAGCTCGTCGCGCGCCAGCAATTGATGGCAGACGTTCTGCGCCGCCGTCAGCGCGCCGCTCTGGCCGAGCGAGATGGCCTTCAGCAGCAGCACGTCCGGGTCCTCGGCGTGCTGTTGCGGCAGCTTGTCGATCAGCGCCAGGCTTTGCTCGAATTGTTCGTTGTGCAGGCAGGCCAGCGCGTGGTGCAGGTCGGCCTGCGCCGGCGCCGACGGCATGGCGCCGGCGCGCGGCACGGCCACCGCCAGCGTGTCGATGCGCTGCGCGGCGCGGGCGATGACGTCGACCCAGGCCGGATCGTCGCACAGCACGGGGCGGGTTTGCACGCCGTTCCACGGCGGCTGGTTGAAGTCGGCCGGCAGCGGCGCCTGGCCGGCGTACAGCTTGCGCTGGTAGTAGAAAGTGGCGTGGGTGTGGCACAGGTGGAAATCGTGCGACAGCCCGCGCAAGGTTTCCGCGTGGCCCATGAACAGGTAACCGCCGGGCGTCAGCGCGGCGGCGATGCGGGCCACCGCCGCCTGCGCCTGGGCCGGGCTGAAGTACATCAGCACGTTGCGGCAGAAGACGATGTCGTAGCTGCCGGGCGCCCACAGCTCGTCATCGTCCTGGGCCAGGTTGCGCTGGTCGAAGCGGACCGAGCGCCGCACGCCGTCGTTGAGCGCATACAGCTCGGCTTCGCGGCTGAACCAGCGGGCCCGCATGGCGGGACTGACTTCACGCAGCGACCAGGCCGAGTAGCGGGCCCGCGCGGCCTTGGCCAGCATGGCCGGGTTGGCGTCGACGGCGCGGATCTCCACGCTGCCGGCGCCCAGCGGCCCGGCCTCGCGCGCGGCGATGGCCAGCGTGTACGGCTCCTCGCCCGAGGCGCAGCCGGCCGACAGCACCCGCACCGGCAAACCGTCGCGCGCCTGCCAGCAGGCCGGCAGCGCCACGTCGGCATAGGCGCGGATCTGCTCGATATTCCGGTAGAAATAGGTTTCGGTGACGGTCAGGTCGACCGCCAGCCGGTGCAGCGCCTCGCACGGCGCGGGCGCCGCCGCCAGCGTGGCGATGAACGCGGCGCTGTCGCCGCCGGCGTGCAGCGCCAGCACCCGGGCCAGGTTGCCCAGCTTGGTTTCATCGAATTGCAGGCCCAGCCGCTCGGCGATCAGGTCGCGGAACCGCGCCACCTGGGTGGAGGTCGGTTCGAGGTTCATGCGCTCGCTTCCCCGGCGGCCAGGGCCTCCCACATGGCCTCGGGCACCATGCGGCCGGCGCGCAACACCAGCAACAGTTCGGCGTCGAGGGTGGCGATGGCTTGCACCAGGCCGTCGTCGCTAGCGTCCAGCAAGGGAGCGATCTCGGCCAGCGCGGCGGCGGCCAGCCGGCGCACGCCGAGCACGCCATCCACCGCCAGCGCCAGTTGCCGTGGGCCGACGCTTAGTGTGACAAAACGCGACACTTGCGCCGAACGCGACGGTCCGACCAGGCGGGCGCAATCGATGACGGGAACGGGAACGCCGCGTATCAGGGCCAGGCCGAGCAGGAAGTCGGCCATGGCGGGCAGCGGATCGACCGGCAACGCCCGCATGATTTCACGCACATGCCGCAGCGGCAGCGCACACAGGCGTTGTCCGCTGCGGCACAACAGTACTGAATGCAATGGCTCGCTATCGAATGGCATGGAAACCCATTTCACTGACCAGCAAAAAGCGCGGAAACCAGCTCGCGTTCCCGTGAAGGTTACACAAGATTCTAACAGAGAATCTATCCAAAAATCATATGATGTAATTTGGCTTCAACAGGTGGGAATCTACGTTATAGTCACTTGGGGAAATACAAAGGGAGAGCGTATGGATGGCGTCGGATACAGGGGCAGCGGGGTTCCTGCCAGGTCACGGCCATGCAGCCGTTGATGACGCGTCCCTGGCGCAGCTGGCGCAAGCTGGCCGCCGGCCTTGCCGGCCTTGCCGTCCTGGCGACCGTCGCCATCACGGTGTACGCCTTCGGCCAGTATGAAGGCCAGCAAACGCTGGCGGAACTGGAGGTGCGGCTCACCGGCCGCAGCATCTCCAATGCCGGCATCTTGCAACGCAAGCTGGAAGACTTGCGCCGCGATGCCATTTTCCTCGCCAGCGTCCCGCCCGTCGCCGGTCTCGCCCGCGCCGAGGGCAATGGCGGCTTCGATGCGCGGGAAAGTACGCCCGGCGCCTACTGGGAAGCGCGGCTTGTCAGCATTTTCACCGCCTATGCCATCGCCAATCCGGACCTCACCCAGCTGCGCCTGATCGGCGTGGCGGATCATGGACGTGAGCGTATCAGGATGGACCGCTCAGGCGGCAGGCTGGTCGTCACCGCCAAAGCGGACCTGCAGCAGAAAGGCGAAACCGAGTACATGCGGATGGCGATGCGCCTGCCGGCCGGACAAACCTATCTGTCGGATATCAACCTCAACCGCGAGCATGGCGCGATCAAGGTTCCCCACATCGCCACCGTGCGCGCGGCGACGCCGGTGTACACCAGTTCGGGAGAACTGTTTGCCGTGGTGGTCATCAACTATGACGTCAGTACGATCATGCGACCGGTCAGCACCAATCTGCCGACCGGGTTTCGCGCCTACCTGACCAATAGCGCCGGCGATTTCTTGCTGCACCCCGATCCGTCCCGCACTTTTGGCTTCGAGCTGGGACGGCGCTGGCGTTGGCAGGACGAATTCACCCCCTCCGCTGGCGCCGGCCTGGCGACCTCGCTGCATCCGGTCACGGCCGACGACGGCCAGACCCTGTACGTGGCCGATACGCGGGTGAGACTGGACCCGGCGCAACCGCAGCGCGACTACCATTTCTTGCTGGCGACCACCGACGACGCCGTCACCAGCGCCATGACCACGATGCGGCTGGGCGTGCTGTTCGCGATGGTGGTGGGCGCCGCGATGGTCGGCATGGCGGCCCAGCTGTACCTGCGCCAGCGGCGCCAGGTGGACGAATATCAGGCGCGCATGTCCGCCATTGTGGAAAACTCGCACGATGCCATCATCGGCAAGACCCTGGACGGCACCGTCACCAGCTGGAACCAGGGGGCGGAACAGATGTTTGGCTACGCGGCGTCCGAGGCGATCGGCCGCTCGCTTGCCGAGCTCATTGTTCCGGCGGACGCGGCGGACGAGGAAGCGGAGATCCTGCGCCGCGTCGCCAGCGGCGACGGCGTCGCCGACATGCATACCCGGCGCCGGCACCGGGACGGCAGGCTGTTGACCGTTTCCATCACCTCGTCGCCGATCCGCGGCGCCGACGGGCGGGTGATCGGCGCCGCCAAGACGGTGCGCGACATCGGCGAGCAGGAGCAGGCCAACCTGCGCATCCGCGAGATGAACGCAACGCTGGAGCAGCAGGTACGCCAGCGCACCTTGCATCTTGAATCGGTCACCATGCTGCAACGGGCCATTCTCGATCATGCCTCCTACGCCATCATCGCCACCGACGAGGCGGGCATCATCCGTTTGTTCAATCCCGCCGCCGAGCGCATGTTGGGTTATGCGGCAGATCAAGTTCTGGGCTTGCTGACGCCGGCCGTGTTGCACGATGCAGACGAAGTGGTGGCGCGGGCGGCCGTCCTGTCGCAGGAGCTGCGCACCCCGGTGGAAGCCGGCTTCGAGACCTTCGTCGCCAAGGCCAGGCTGGGGCTGGCGGATGAAAACGAATGGACCTACATCCGCCGCGACGGCTCGCGCTTCCCGGTGCTGCTTTCGGTGACCTGCTTGTGCGGCGCGGACGGCGTCATCAACGGCTACCTGGGCATTGCCTCCGACATCACGACGCGCGAGCAGGACCGGCGGGTGCTGGTGGCGGCCCGCGATCAATTGCTGAACGCCGCCGAGGTGGCCGAGCTGGGCATCTGGACCTGGACCCTGGCCACCGGCCTGCTGGAATGGAACCAGCGCATGTACGACTTCTACGACGTACCGGCGGATGCCTACGGCTGCGGCTTGCATCTTGAGCATTGGCGCCAGCACGTCCATCCCGACGACGTCGACGCCACCATGGCCAAGCTGATGGACGTGGTCGCCGGCACCGGCAAGTACGACCCGGTGTTCCGCGTGGTGCGGAGCGACGGCACGCTGCGCTACGTCCAGGCGGCGGCCTCGGTCGAGCGCGACGCCCAGGGCAAGGCGATCCGGGTGCTGGGCATCAACCGCGACATCACGGCCCAACACGAGGCCGAAGCCACCCTGCGCGCCGCCACCGAGGTGGCCGACAGCGCCAACCGGGCCAAATCCGAGTTCCTGGCCAATATGAGCCATGAGATCCGTTCGCCGATGAACGCCGTGCTGGGCATGCTGGCCTTGCTGAAGACCACCGCGCTCGACACGCGCCAGCTCGACTACGCCGGCAAGGCCGAGCGCGCCGGCCGCGCCTTGCTGGGCATCCTCAACGATATCCTCGACTTCTCCCGGGTGGAAGCGGGCAAGCTCACGCTCGATCCCTACCCCTTCAGCAACGACCAGCTGCTGCGCGAAGTGAGCGTGATCCTGGCGGCCAACCTGGACGACAAGGATATCGAGATCTCCTACCAGATCGACCCCGCCCTGCCCGACTGGATCGTGGGCGACGCCATGCGCCTGCAGCAGGTGCTGATCAACCTGGCCGGCAACGCCATCAAATTTACCCAGCAGGGCGAGGTGGTGGTCGCGGTACAAGCGCTGGCGCCGGAACCGCGCGACATCGCCAGGTACGGCGCCGCCGCGCTGCGCCTGGGCTTCAGCATCCGCGATACCGGCATCGGTATTTCGGCGGAACAGTGCCAGCGCATCTTTGTCGGCTTTTCCCAAGCCGAGGCCTCAACCGCGCGCCGCTACGGCGGTTCCGGGCTGGGGCTGTCCATCAGCCAGCGCCTGGTCGCCATGATGGACGGCGTGCTGACGGTCGAAAGCGTCGTCGGCCAGGGCAGTACTTTCTCGTTCAGCATCGGCTGCCAGCGCGCGCCGGCGCCGGCGGCGAGCGGTCCCGGCGCCGCCCAGTTCAAGGCGCTCAGATGCATGGTGGTCGACGACCACGAAACCGCCCGCGCCTCGATGACCGCCATGTTGGGCGCGTTCGACTGGTCGACCGATGCCTTCTCCAGCGGCGCCGCCGCGCTGGCGGCCATCGAGCACAACACCGGTCGACCCTACGACGTGTTCTTCATCGACTGGCGCATGACCGGCATGGATGGCTGGGATACCGCCGTGCGCATCCGGCGCCGCGCCGCGCCCGGCCACGCGCCGCTGATCATCATGGTGACCGCGCACGGACGCGAGGTGCTGGCGCTGCAACAGACCGATGGCACGGTGCTCGATGGGGTGGTGGTCAAGCCTGCCACGCCGTCGATGCTGCTGGACGCGGTAGCCAAGGCCTCCCATCATGAACCCGTCAACGGCGCCGCCAGGCCTGCCGGCACACGGCCGCTGGCTGGCGTGCGCTTGTTGTTGGTGGAAGACAATCCGACCAATCAGCAGGTGGCGTTTGAACTGCTCAGCCAGGAAGGCGCCAGCATCGAGGTCGCCAACGACGGCAGAGCGGCGATCCAGGCCGTGCAAAACGCAGTCCAGCCCTTCGACTGCGTGCTGATGGACATCCAGATGCCGGAGATGGATGGCTACACCGCCACCCGCAGCATACGCGCGCTCGCCAATGGCGCGCTGCTGCCGATCATCGCGATGACCGCCAATGTCATGGAGAGCGACCGCGAACTGGCACTGGCCGCCGGCATGAACGACCATGTCGGCAAGCCTTTCGACCTGCCCCAATTGGTTGACACCATCTGCCGAAATATCGGCAGGGCCAGGCAGGATCCGCAGACTATGCCGGCGCCGGCGCCGGCATCGACGCCGCTGACCCGGCCCGGCCTGGAGGGCAAGACGGCGCTGGCCCGCTTCGGCGGCAACACGCTGTTCTACCGGCGCGCGCTGCGCGGCTTCGTGGCGGAGCTGGCCACGCTGGAGCACCAGGTGCCGCTGCTGCCCGGCGCCACCGCAGCCAGCGCGGCGGCGCTGCACAGCCTCAAGGGCGTGGCCGGCACGGTGGGCGCCGCGGCGCTGGCGCAGGCCGCGTCCGGCCTGGAGCAACTGGTGCGCGACCAGGCCAGCCCCGCCGCGTGGGCCGCCGCGCACGCGGGTTTGATGGCGCTGGCGCGGCAGGCGGCCACCAGCGCCACTGCGCTGGCCCTGGATCTGGAAAACCTGGAACCGCCGCGGCCGGCGCTCACCCCGGCCGATCCGACGGCGCTGCCGGACGCGCTGCGCAAGCTGCATGGATTGCTGGCGGCCTCGAATCTGGACGCCCTGCCCTTGTTTGAAGCGCTGCTGCGCGACCATGGCCAGCGCCTGCCGGCGGAGTTTTCCGAGCTGAACGACGCCATTGAACGATTCGATTTTCCGACGGCGGCGCGATATTGCGACGCCATTCAGCGTCAATTGTTGGCCGAACCATCGTAACCAAAAAAATGAATATGAACGTACAGACTGGCGCAAGACGCGGCAAAGTGTTGTTGGTGGACGACCAGCAGACCAACCTGAGGCTGATGCATCAGATCCTGGCGGGCGACTATGAACTGTTCGTCGCCACCAGTGGCGTGCAGGCGCTGGAGCTGTGCGAACGCAGCGCGCCCGACCTGGTGCTGCTCGATGTCGTCATGCCCGGCCTGGATGGCCTGGAAGTGTGCCGCCGGCTGAAGCAGAACCCGGACACACGCGGCATCGCGGTCATCTTCGTTACCGCCGGCACCACGCCGGACGAGGAAAACGCCTGCTGGGAAGCCGGTGGCGCCGACTTCGTGACCAAGCCGGTCAATCCGCTGACCTTGCGCAACCGGGTGCGCGCCCATTTGCAGCTGAAGCAGCATGTCGACGCGCTGCACGCGCTGGCCTTTGTGGATGGCTTGACCGGCATCGCCAACCGGCGCCACCTGAATGAGCGACTGGACATCGAGTGGCGGCGCTGCCTGCGCAGCGGCATGCCGCTGGCGGCGCTGATGATCGATGTGGACTTTTTCAAGCGTTACAACGACCGCTACGGCCACCAGGCCGGCGACGACTGCCTGAAGCGGGTGGCCGGCGCCCTGTCCTCGGCCATGCAACGGGCGGGCGACCTGGCGGCGCGCTATGGCGGCGAAGAGTTTCTCTGCCTGCTGCCGGAAACCGACGCCGGCGCCGCGCGCGCGCTGGCGGAGCGGGTGGAACAGGCCGTGCGCGGCCTGGCCATCGAGCATCTGGACTCCACCACCGCGCCGGTGGTCACGGTCAGCGTCGGCGTCGCCGTGATGCACCCGGCGGCGGATGACGCCTACGCCACGCTGCTGGAACGGGCGGATGCCGCCTTGTACCAGGCCAAGCAACGGGGCCGCGGCCAGGTCGTCGTGGCGGACCACCGGGACTGACGCCGGCGCAGACTGCCGGCCGTCAAGCCCCGGCCGCCGCGTCGCGCGCGCCGCCGTACAGCTGCTGGCCGCCGCGCGCCGAAGCCTGCAGCGCCGCATCCGAGTTGAGTCGCATCTGCTGTTCATATCCAGCCACGGCCTGCTCCAGCGTCGCCGCGCCCTGCTGCGCCGTGGCGAGTTGCGCGGCCAGCGTGGCGGCGTCGCGCAGCGCGCTATTGCAGCCCAAGCCGCTTGCCGGACTCATCACGTGCAGCGCATCGCCCAGTGCCGTCACCCTGCCCGCAACCGTCGCCAGCGGCGCGCGCGCCTGCCGCACCGGCAGCATGGCCAGCATGGCGGACGGCGTGGCGGCAAATACCGCGCGCAGTCCCGCCGCCCAGTGTGCGCCGACGGTGGCAACGCAGCGTCGCAGGTCCGCCTCATTCGCGGGCAGTTGGACGCCCAGTCCGAAGCGCTCCCGCCGCCCGATCATCGCCCAGTACAGATAGTCGTCGACCGGAGTCAGCGAGGTGGCGCCGGCGAAGTGCATGGCGTCGAGCACCATCGCCAGGCCATCGCCAAACACCACCGTCGTGCCCTGGCGCAGTACCGGCGCGATGGCCGCGCCGTCCAGCGCCGCCTTGCCGTAGATGCAGACCGCGCCGGTGTCGAGCCCCTGGGCCGACGGGAAGCACTGCGCCGCCACGCGCGACTGGCTGCCGTCGGCGCCGACCAGCAGATTGGTCCAGTGGCGGCTGCCATCGGCAAAATCAAAGGACACGCGGCCGTCGTCGTGCCGCTCGAGCTGGCGCAGCTGCTTGCCGAAATGGACGCGCTCGGCGACCCCGCACATCAGCACCTCGCGCAGTGTCTGGCGATGGGCCTTGAGGTCCGGCTCGGCGTCCCATGCGTCGTTCCAGTCCGGCGCGCTGTTGAGCAGGACGTCCAGCGCATGCACCTGCCCAAGATTCTCCGCGCAGCTTGCCTTGAACAACGCATACAACTCGGGCGGCAGGCAAGCGCGCAGCGCCGCCTGGCCGTCGGCATTGATGCGCAGGCGGTAGCCTTGGGGGCGGCTGTCCAGTGCCGCGTCGCGCTCGTACACGTCGAACGGAACGCCTAGCCGCTTCAGCCCTTGTGCGAGGCATAGGCCGCCAGGGCCGGCGCCGATGATGGCGACATGGAATCGATTTTTCTGCATGGATGTCTGTCCTGATGGTTGCGAAGAACGCCAGTATTGGACAAGACGGCCATGCGGTGATAACGTGGTTTGGTCGATAAATAACGAATTTGAGCCATGCCGGAAAATCACAGCGAGCGCCAAGATGGCCCCGAACTGATCGTGCTGTGGGGCGACCCCGGCCAGGATAGCGAGTTTCAACTGGGGACGCGGGAATACGACTGGCACCGCCATTATCGCGGCCAGGTGTTTTGCGTCGAGAGTGGCCTGGTGCATGTGCGGACCGCGACCGGCTCCTGGCTGCTGCCGCCGCTACGCGCCGGCTGGCTGCCGCCGGGCGAGCTGCACAAGGTGAGCGTCACCGGGGCGGGCAGTGGCTGGACCGTGCTGCTGACGCCCGCCGCCAGCGCGCAACTGCCGCCCCACCCCACCGTCATCGGCGTGACCGAGATCATGCGCGCGCTGGTGCGCCAGGCGGCCACGTGGAGCGGGAACGAGGCGCTGTCACCGCCTCGGCAACGCGTGTTGTCGGTGCTGCTGGACGAGTTGCAGCAGCAGCCGCAGGCCGCCTTGCACCTGCCCATGCCGCAGGACCGCCGCCTGCTGCGCATCACCGCCGCGCTCGCCGCCGCGCCGGACGACGGCCGCAGCCTCGCCGCATGGGCCGCCTGGGCCGGCCTGTCGGCGCGCAGCATGAGCCGGCTGTTCCGCAGCGAAACCGGTTGCAGCTTCGGGCAATGGCGGCAGCAATTCCTGCTGTCGATCGCGCTGGAGCGGCTGGCGCAGGGCGAGTCGGTGAACGCCGTGTCCGATGCGCTGGGCTACGCCACGACCAGCAACTTCATCGTCATGTTCAAGCGCCATTTCGGCGCGTCGCCAGGGCGATACTTTCGAAGTTGAGGCCCGGCGAAGTTTTAACGGCGCGCCGCTGCCGCAGGCGGCAGCGTCACCCTTGCCGCCGCCGCGACCCGTGCGCAGCGCTTGCGCCACCAGACCAGCACGCCGGTCACGGACAACATGGCCACGACGACGCCCATCAGCGAAATCAGCACCCGCCCCGGTATGCCGAGGATACGCCCCGAGTGCAGCGGGAACTGGGCCTGGATGAAGATGTCTGCCGCCGTGCCCTTCCACGGCTGGCGGTCGCCCAGCAACGCGCCGCTGCGGCCGTCGTAGTACAGCTGGCGGTGGCCGACGCCGCCGGCGCCATGCTCGTCCTGCGGCGCGAAGAAGGCCACCGAATAGATGCCGTATTCGGGCGAGTACGACAGATTCCCCACCGGTGCGCGCCAGCCGCGCCGCGCCGCTTCCGGTTCGGCCTTGGCCTGCACGTCGGCATAGGTCAGCACGGGCTTCAACGGCTTGGTCGGCCCGGTCGGGGTGCGCACGTCGAACGGCGACGGCGTCACATCCGACACCAGCGACATCACCGGGAAGAACACCTCGCGGTACAGGTTCAGCGAGAACGCCGTGAAGGCGATGATGAACAGCAGCAGCCAGGTCCACAGGCTGAATGCGCGATGCAGGTCGAAATTGAACTTGGTGCTGCCGGCGCCAATACGGATCAGCCACGCCGGCCGCCAGCGTTGCCACCAGCTCTTGGACTGCGGGCCGACCGCCACCACCGCGCGCCGCCGCACCGGCAGCGTGAGATAGAAGCCGACAAAGCTGTCCACCGTCCAGATCATCGCGATCCCGCCCATCAGCCACAGCCCCCACTGCTCGATGCCCCACATCTGCGGAATGTGCAGCGTGTAGTGCAGCTGGTAGAGGAACGATACGAGAGTCTCGCGCGTGATCGGCCAAGCCGCACCCCACTTGCGCGCGCCCAGCTCCACTCCGGTGACCGGATCGACAAACACCTGGTTGTACGGCGCCGGATACAGCGCGCCGGTGGCCGGATTCACGCGCGGCTCCACGTAGAAGGCCAGCGAGTGGCCCGGCTCCGCCGCCATCGGCAGCGACAGCACCTGCATCTGCGGGTGACGCGCCTCCAGCGCCCGCGCCAGTTGCAGCGCCGGCAGCGCCGGGCCCACACCGGATGCGTCGGTCAGGTGTGGGTTGAGCAGTTCATCCAGCTCATGATCCCAGGAGATCACCGCGCCGGTCACGCCGCTGATGAAAAGGAAGCCGGCGATCAGCAGACCGGCCCAGCGATGCAGCAATGTGGCGATTCGACGCATTAGTTTGTAGCCTGTAGAGTTTCAATTGAAGACGCGTCTTCCTGGCCGGCGATGCGGCGCAGCGCACCCATCTCGCCGAGCAGCATCGTCGCGCCCAGTGCGGCGCTCAGGGTGGCGGCGATCGCCATGCTGGCGATCAGTCCGTTCAGCCCCCACAGCGGCGGCAGCAGGAACAGCAACGGTATCAGCAGGTAACCGTGCGGCGCCAACACCAGCCAGGCGGCCTTGCTGCTGCGCTCCGCCGCTTGCAGCGCCACCACCGCCACCATGTGGAAACCGAACAGGCAGAAACTCAGGTGGAACACGCGGCAGGTCGTCACCGCCAGCTGCTGCACGGCCGGATCGCTGGTGAACCAGGTGACGATCCACGGCGCGAACGCGATCACCAGCGCCGAGTAGACGATGGCGAAGCCGCTGCAGATAGCCAGCATCAGGCGTGTCGCTTGCAGGAAGCGCACGTGCTGTCCGCCGCCCCAGCTAAAGCCCAACAAAGCTTGCGCGCCCAGGCAGAAACCCACCAGCGGCAGGCTGCCGCCGGTCAGGATGCGCAGGCCGATCGCCACCGCCGCCACCGCCGTGTCGCCGTAGCTGGCGGCGTTCCGGTAGATCAGCGCGAACGCCACCGCCGCCAGTCCGGTCGACATGGCGGCCGGCACGCCAACCTGCACCACTTGCCACAAGCCGCGCCAGTCGATCCGCACATGGCGCGGCGCCACGTGGATCTTGCCGATACGTTTGTAGAAGTAGACGGCATACGCCAGCAGCGCCGCCAGTGCGGAGATCAGCGTGGCCCATGCCGCGCCGGCCACGCCCATCTCGTAGTGGAAGATCAGGATGGGATCGAGGATCACGTTCAGCGCGAAGGAGCCGATCAAGGTCCACATGCTGAAGCGGGTGTTCCCTTCCGAGATGGCGATGAAGTCGCACAGCATCTGCAGCAGGATCAACGGTGCGCTGTAGCAGAAGATGGTGGCGTAGACGGTCGATGCCGGCATGGCTTCGGCCGTGGTACCCATCGCCGCCAGCAGCATGGGTAGTAGCGGTATCAGCACCGCCGCCATCACGCAGCCGGCCACGCCCAGCAGCACCATGACGGTGCTGGCGGTGCGATTGGCCTGCTGGCCGTCGCCGGCGCCCAGCAGGCGCGCAACGCAGCTGGCCACGCCGACGCCCGCGCCTTCGCCAATGGCGCCGAACACGATCAGCAAGGGGAAGCAGATGCTGATCGCGGCGATGGCGTGCACGCCCAGCTGGCTGACGAAGAACGCATTCGCCAGCTGGTGCATCGCGTTGGCCGACAAGCCGATCACCGCCGGCAGCGCCAAGGTGAACAACAGGCGCTTCAGGTGCGGCGAATTCATGTCCGGCAAAGCGGCGTTGGCGAAACTCATTCCACTTCCTCCATCACGACGTTGTCGGTGCGGGCCGGCCGTTGCGGCTTGGGCGTCAGCTTGTCCACCAGCGACAACGCGATTTCATGCGAGCGTATCGCCAGCACCGATAGCAGCGTGTCGGCCAGGCCGTGCGTGGTCTCGGACGAACCCTGCACGAAGATAGGCGCCTGCACGTGGGCCGGCGTGGCCAGCTGATAGTGGCGGCCGATGGTGAAGCCGTCCAACTCGTGTTCAAGTTCGGCCAGCAGCGAGCGGCTGGTGTCGCGCAGGTAGCCGGTGGCGCTGATCACGCGCTGGTAGCGCTGTTGGCGCGGCTCTTTGGCGCCGGCCTGGGCCAGGCTCAGGGACATGCCATGCTCGTCGCACTGTACCTGCTCGATGGCGCAGGAACTGAGCACCCTCACCCGCTCGTTGCCATCGACGCGCTGGGCGTACAGCATGGCGCTGATGCGCTCTATCAGGTCGCCGTCCACCACCGCGTAGTTCGTGTGGCGGAATTCCGCCAGCAGCGACTGCCGCACCTGCTGCGGTTGGCCGAAGAAGAAGTCGGTGTAGTCCGGGTCGAAGATGTGGTTGATCGACGGGCCATCCTCCGATGGCTTGAGCGTCGAGCCGCGCAGGATCAGGTCCACCTTGGCGTTCGGATAGCGCGACACCAGGTCGAGGAAGATCTCGGCCGCGCTCTGGCCTCCTCCCACCACCGCCAGCGCATGTTCGCCGCTGGTGCTGAGCGGATTGCGTTCGATCTCGCCCAGATAGCGCGACGAATGGATGATGCGCGCATCGTTCTGCTCCGCCAGGCACGCCGGCACGAACGGCCGGCCGCCGGGGGCGAACACCAGGCTGCGGGCGCGGCGCTGGCGCTCGCGGCCCGCCGCGTCGGCGGAATGCACGTGCAGCGCGACCACATCGCGGCCCTTATATTCCGGGACCACGCGGGTGACGCTTTCGCCGTAACGGCTATGGGCGTCGAAATGGCCTGCGGTCCAGCGCAGGTAGTCGTTGAACTCGATCCGGCTCGGGAAGAAGGTCTTCTGGCTGATGAAGGCCTCCAGCCGGTTGTGCTGACGCAGGTAGTTCACGAACGAGTATGGGCTGGTCGGATCGCGCAACGACACCAGGTCCTTCAGGAAGGAGATCTGCATATCGGTGCCGGGCAACAGCATGTCGCCGTGCCAGGTGAAGCGCGGCTGGCGCTCGATGAAGCAATGCGACAGTTCGCGGCCGCGCTCCCGCAGGATCTCGTCCAGCGCGATGGCTAGCGCCAGGTTGGACGGGCCGAAGCCGACGCCGACGATGTCGTATGTTTGTGGTTCAGTGTACATGATCGCTCCTCAGGCTTTCGGGCTTGGATGCCACAATCGGTTGCTGAAGAACTTCTCGCGCATCAGCATCACCAGCGTGGCGCGCTTGTGCGGGAAGTCGAAGTCCTTGATGGCGGCAAAACCGGAGCGTTCCAGGTTGCGCACCTGGCGCTGGTGGCTGGCCGCAGGCTCGCCGACGATGCGCTGGGTGCGCGGCTCGTCCAGGAACATGTAGTGCATCAGCGACGGCAGCCAGGCGCTGATGAACTGCCCGCCCGAACAGGCGGCCTCGCCGACCAGCACATGCCAGCCGCGGTCGTAGTCGTCGGCGGCGTAGTAAGGCCCAAGGCGATTCTCCTGCGACCAATACACTTCCATGTATCCGAACGGCACGCGGTCGAACTCGGCGATCAGCGGCAGCATGTGCGGATCGGCGAGGCGGCCGTTCAGGTAGGCGCGCTGGTAATCGAGGTCGCCTTCCTCCTGGAAGAACTGGGCCACGCGCGGATCGTTCATCCATTTATGCATGGTGTCCAGGTCGTGCTCGACACTGGCGACGCGGAAGGCAATGCTCTGGCCCAGCCAGGGAATAAAGCGCTCGTACACATAACCCTGTGGCTTGGCGGGACGTTGCGGGTGCCAGCGCTCCCCTGTGCGCACGTGATTCTGCGGATAGACGGCCGGCGCCTGCGGCAGCCAAAGCTGCGGCAGTTGCCACAACATCGCCGGCGCCACTGTCAGCGATGGACCGGCCTCGCGGGCCACGCCGCTGCGCAGCAGGTCCGCCTTGATCTCGGGCCACTCGCCGGCATGCAGGTGCAAGGTCGTCAACTCGGTGCGGGATGCGCTGAGCGACTCCAGCGCGGCCAACAAGGCCAGTTGCAGCAGGGCCGGAGGCTGCGGGGCGCCGGATTTGCGGGCAAGCCAGCATTCGTTGCCAAGGTCGACGTCCAGTTGCAGCAGCGGCTGGCCGTTGCGTTGGACCGTCAGCGTGGTGCCGCTGTGTACCACGTCCAGCGCCTGGCCGGACAGGATCGCGCTGCGGAATGGCGCGGTGTTTGCAGTGTCGTTCATGCTTTTTCCTTCGTATAAATCGTATGGAGGAATGGCTGGCACCGTGTTACCACACGTAGCGGGCTGTGAGTTGGGCCTGGCGGCGGGCGGCGTAGTTGCAGCTGCCGTCGGTCGAGCAGTTGCCCAGGTAAGTCTTGTCGGTCAGGTTGCTGACATTGAGCGCGAAGTCCCATTGCCGGTAGCGGTAGCCAAGCATGGCGTCGGCCAGAGTGACGCCGGCGTGCTCGAAGGTGTTGGCGTCGTCGCCGAAGGTAGCGCCGGTGCGGCGCACGCCCGCGCCGGCGCGCCAGCCCTGGCCGAATGTGCGCTCGCCCCATGCGGCCAGGTTCACGCGCGGCACCAGCGACGGACGCTTGCCTTCGTTGCCGTCGTTGTTGCGGGTGATCTTGGCATCGAGTCCGGTGAGTGAGCCGTTGACTTTCCAGTTGTTGTCCAGCCTGGCTTCGGCCTCCAGTTCCAGGCCGCGCACGCGTACTTCGCCGCGCTGGATCTGGGCGCCGATGCCCACGTGATCCGGGTCGGCGGTCAGCACATTGCTCTTGCGCAGATCGAATACCGCTGCGGTGAACAGCGCCGGGCGATCCAGCGGCGCCCATTTAACGCCCAGTTCGACCTGCTTGCCTTTTTCCGGTTCGAAGTTGCGACCGTCGAAGGTCTGGCCCATCACGGGACGGAACGAGGTGGCGTAGCTCAGGTAAGGCGATATGCCGTTCGGCGCCAGCCAGGTCAGGCCCAGGCGGCCGGTGGTGGCGTTGTCCTTCTGGCCGTCTTGCGCGGCGTTGAAGTAGTCGTCGTTGTCGATGCGGCTGCGGTCGCGGCGCAAGCCGGCCGTCAGCAGGTACTGACCGTCGAACTTCATCTGGTTCTGGGCGTAGACGCCGGTCTGGCTCAGGGTGCTGCGCTTGTCTTCGTACTTGTCCGGCACGCCCACCGCCTGGCCGTAGACCGGCGAGATCACGTCCAGCGTTGGCGCCTCGCCCAGGTAGTTCTGCCCTTCCTGCACGGCGCGGCTGTAGTCGACGCCGGCCACGAAAGTGTTGTCGATGCTGCCGAAGCGGCTGTTCCATTCGAGGTTCTGGTCGGCGGCGAATACGCGCGCTTTCTGCTGCGCCGAGAAGTTGGCGCGGTCGATGGTGCGCTCGTCGTCGTGCAGGCCGGTCATATACAGGCTGTGGTAGTCGACCTTCTCGGTCGCGTAGTGCAGGTTCTGGCGTACTTTCCAGGCTGGCGACAAGCGTTTTTCAAACACGTAGCCGACGCTGCGCTGTTCGGTCTTGAAGTGATCGAGTCCGGGCTCGCCGACGAAGCGGCTGGCCGGGATCTGGCCGAATGGGCCGGTCTTCTGGGTGCCGACCGACGGCAAGTAGAAATTCGGCGGCACGTTATCGTTTTGCAGATAGGCGAGCAGCGTGAGTGTGGTGTCGGCGTCGGGATGCCAGGTCAGCGAGGGCGCGAAGTACTGGCGATTGTCCTTGGTGTGGTCGATGGCGCCCTTGGCTTCTCGCGCCAGCATGGTAACGCGGTACAGCCACACGCCCTGCTCGTCCAGCGACCCGCCCACATCGGCGGCGACCTGCTTGCGGTCGTAGCTGCCGTAGCTCACTTCCACTTCGCGCAGCCGGGCCGCGGTCGGGCGTTTGCTGACGGCGTTGACCATGCCGCCCACTTCCGCCTGGCCGTACATGACGGAGCTTGGGCCGCGCAGCACTTCCAGGCTTTCCAGTCCATACGGCTCCAGCGTGAAGCCGGTGAAGCCGCGCGTCGGCAGATTCAGGCCGTCGCGGAACACGCCGTTGGAACCGACTTCGAAGCCACGGATCATGTATTGGTCGAAGCGTGGGTCCACGCCGAAGCTCTCGGTCTGCATGCCGGCCGTGTAGCGCAGCGCTTGCGGTATGCCGGGCGCCTTTTGCGCATCCAGCCGTTCGCGGTTCAACACCGAAATCGATTGCGGTACTTCGACGATGGGCGTATCGCCCTTGCTGCCGGTGCTGCTGCGCTTTGCGACGCCGTCAACCTCGCCCTGGACGACGATGGTGGACAGGGTGGTCTCGGCTTCGGCTGCGCAGGCGCTCAGGTGATAGCCCCCCATCAGCAGGATGGCGCCTGCTACGGCGCGGGCCAATGGCGTGAGGTCTTGCTTGTTCAACTGGTGTCGCATCAGGTAAAGCCTTCTTCAAGTGGATGACTGGTCATTTCGACGCTGCGTGCAAAGCTCTGGTGGAATTGCGGGTCGGCGATGATGCTCAGGTGCGTGCTGCCGGGGATGGGGTGCACGCGCTCGACCTTGCTGGACTGCTTGCGCCAGTCGATCACGTTCATTCCGCGCAGCAGCGAGTCTTCGGCGATCCATGCGTGAATGCGGCAATCGAGCGGCGCCAGCGTGTAGTCGCGGAAGACCAACGCGTTTTCCATCAGCGTCCAGAAAATGTGTTCGCGGCTGCCGATCTCCGGGCCGTCCAACGGCAACGGCTCCGGGCTGTTGTTCACGTAGTGCAGGAACTGGGTGTAGACCGTGGCGTCCATGCGGCCCAGCAGTTGCAGCCAGCGTTTGTGCATGGTGCTGACGGCCAGCCAGGCGTCGATGTCGTTTTGCAGGCTTAGGCGCAGTGACGGTTCCAGCGGCTTCTCGCCGCCGACCGCGAACTCCGCGTCCAGCGCGCAGACGTCCAGCATGCCGACGAAACGCACATCGACGCTGTCGCCCAGCAGGCGCGCCGCTTCGTAGGCCAGGATGCCGCCCCACGACCAGCCCAGCAGCATCACCGGCTGGCCGGCGCTCTCGCTGCGGATATGGTCGGCGTAGCGCGCCGCCAGTGCGGCGACAGCCAGCGGCTCGCCGTCGCCGCCGGACAGCGAGTGGCAGATAAAGCCGGTGGCCGGTTGGTCCGGGCCGAGGTGGTTCACCAGCGCCGTGTACTCCAAGGTGCTGACCAACAGGCCGGGGAAGCAGTACAGCATAGGCTTGCTGCCGCCGCGCTGGAGGCAAACGACCTCGCTGCCCGTCATGTCCTGATCGCTGAGCGCGCGGGCCAGGCTGGCGATGTCCGGGTAGTTGAACAGGTCGACGATGCCGAGACCATGATCCGGCAGCAGTTTGTCGAGCATGGTCAGCACGCGTAGTGCGCTGAGCGAATCGCCGCCCAGCTCGAAAAAGTTATCGGTGGCGCCGATCTGCTGTAGTTGCAGCACTTCCTGCCAGATCGCCACGAGCTTACGTTCGAGATCGGTGGACGGCGCCACCACTTCGCGCCGCTCCTGGGTGGGCAGCGGCAGCGATTTGCGGTCTATCTTTCCGTTCGGCGTCAGTGGCAGGCTGTCGAGCATGACGACGGCGGCCGGCACCATGTAGTCCGGCAGTTGCGCGGCGAGCCGGTGGCGCAGCGTGGCGCCGTCGATCGCCGCGCCCTGCTCGGCCACCGCGTAGCCAACCAGCTTGGCGCCCTGCGGCGTTTGGTGCAGTACTACGACGGCTTCGCGGACCAGGGCCAGCTTGCCCAGCGCCGCTTCAATTTCACCCAGTTCGATGCGGAAACCGCGCACCTTGACCTGGTGATCGAGGCGCCCCAGGTACTCGATGATGCCGTCGGCGCGCCAGCGCACCTGGTCGCCGGTGCGGTACATGCGTCCGCCGTCGGCCGTGAACGGGTCGGGGATGAAACGGTCGGCCGTCGCTGCGGCCTGGCCATGGTAGCCGCGCGCCAGGCACGCGCCGCCGATATGCAGTTCGCCCGCCACGCCGGGCGGCACGGGATTGAGGTCGGCGTCCAGCACATAGGCGTGGCGTGGGCCGACGGCGCGGCCGATCGGTGCAAACGCGCCGTCGAAGCTGGCGTTGGCGGTGGTCTTCCACGCCAGCGGCGAGATCACCGTTTCGGTCGGGCCGTAGCCGTTGATCAGGCACTCGGGCGACAAGGCGCGCTTGAGTTGTTCGAAGGTGGCGCGCGGCATGCCCTCGCCGCCGAAGGACAGCAGACGCAAAGGCGCGGCATCGCTGCGGCCCTCGGCCCATTCGGCCAGCTGCTGCACGTAGCTGGTGGGGAAGCCGGCGTTGTTGACGCGGTATTCGCGCATGGCGGCGTGGGTTTCGGCCGCGCTCCATAATGCGCCGCCGCGCAGCACCACGCAGCCGCCGACGATCAGCGGTACGACCCAGCGCTCATGAGCACCGTCAAAGCTGATCGACAGGAAGTGCAGCTCGCGCGAAGCGGCGCTCATTTCGTACAGTTCCGCCGTGGCCTGGCAGTGCAGCGACAATGGTCCGTGTGCGACCGCCACGCCTTTGGGCCTGCCGGTGGAGCCGGAGGTGTAGATGATGTAAGCCATCTGCTGTGCCGATACGTGCAGGTCCGGCGGGCTGTCCGACAGTTGGGCCAGGTCGAGCGCATCGACCGCGATGGTGGCGCCGTTGGCCAGCGCCGGCAATTGGTCTTGCAGCGAACGTTGGGTCAGCAGGCAAAAGACAGCTGCGTCGTCCAGGATGTATTCGATGCGCTCTTGCGGATAGGCTGGATCGATCGGCACCAGCGCACCGCCGGCCTTGAACACCGCCAGCAAGGTGACGATCATGTCGATGCCCCGCTCCAGCGCCACGCCGACGCGGGTCTCCGCACGCACGCCAATGGCGATCAGATAGTGCGCCAGGCGATTGGCCGCTGCGTGCATGGCCGCGTGGGTCAGCGAGTCGCTGCCGCATACCAGGGCTTCGCCCTGCCCGTGCAGCCCCAGTTGCCGCTCCATCAACTGGTGCACCGGCACCGGCGCGTATGTGGCGGCCGGCCACGGAGCGCTCAACTGAGCCAGCGCTTGCGCGTCGACCAACTGCAGTTGATCGAGCCGCGACTGCGGCGCCGCCAACGCTTGCACCAGTAGCGACAGCAGCCGCTCCAACAGCGCGTTGGCGGTGGCGGCGTCGAACAAGGCAGCGGCATACGATAGGTCCAGCGCATAGCGGCCATCGGCGCGCACGCTGGCACGCAACAGCAGGTCCACGCGCAGGGCTTGGTCTTCGTCGATCCGCAGCGCGATATCGCCCTTCAGAAAGGCGTCATGCCCGCGCCAGGCGTAGGCAACCTGGAACGGCAGCTCGTGTTTCTGAAAACCGTCTGCATTAAGCCGATCCAGCAGCTTATCGAACGGTAGCGCGGCGTGCTCCAGATTGGCGGCATCTTCGGCGCGCACCGCATCCAGCAACGCGGCAAAGCTCATGCCGCTGTCCAGCTCCAGGCCGGAGACGAGGATGTTCTCGAACGGGCCGATGATGCCGTCCAGGGTCGCCGGGCGGCCTGCATTGAACGTCGCCATACGCAGACTGGATTGCATGCAGTGGCGGTACAGCAGGACGGCGAATGCGGCGCGCAGCACCTGCTCAGGACGAGCGCAGCTGCCGGCGCACAAAGATTCCAAGGCGTTGGACAAGTCGCCATCAAGCATAGCACCGACCTGCGCATCGGCATAAGTGCGCGCCGCTGTGCGCGGGCGATCCAGGGCCAGCGCCAATGCTGGCGATCCGTCGGCCAGCTTGGTCATCCAATAGTCGTAGTCGGACGCCAACGCGCCGTCGCCCAGTTGCTCCAGCTGGTGGGCAGCGTGCCGGTGAAAAGCTAGCTTTCCGATTGCCGGCAGCGGCTCGCCGGCGATGCCGCGCAGGAGTTCATCGACCAGTATCGCGACCGAGCTCACGTCGGCGATCATGCGATGCACGGCCAGCACCAAGGTCGCACCATCGAGCCAGGCTTTCAGGCCGGGTTGGCGTTCGAGGTCGAAGTCCTGGTGTTCGGACCAGCGCTGGTAGTCGCCGCTGCGCTCCAGCAGCAACGGCGCCGCGCTGCCAAGGCGCTGTTCGATGTCGCCCCAGGGCAGGCGGTGGAACGTGGTTTGCAGGATGGGATGGCGGGCCTGCAAAGCGGTCAGGCCGTAGGCGATCAGCGCGCGGTCGATGGCTTTCGGCCAGCGCAGCTCGATGCGGATGTGCAGACGCTGCGTGGTCTGGCTCAACTGGCTCAGGAACCACAGGCTGCGCTGGGCCGGCGATACCAGCTCGATGGCAGCGTTGGGCGGCAGTTGCTTACCCATGGCGCAGCTCCCCAGCGGCCAGCGCCAGTTGCAGGCTGTGCTCACGCTGGTCTTGCCAGACCGTGCCGATATGCGCCAGGCACAGCTCGCGGGTGGCGCGGAACCCCGTCGCCTGCCAGCCCGCCGGCACCGGCCGTTGCGCCGGCCACACCGAGTATTGCCGTTCCGCGTTGATGACTACTTCGTAAAGTCGTTCCTGTTGCATGCCCGCTCCCGATCCGCCGGACGCCAGCATGCCGCTGGTGTCAAGCAGTTAAAATTAACAATAGCATAATCAGTGCGAATGATAATGACTATCATTTAGATTTGCAATAGCGATTCGTAATGCCACTGCCAGCCTCAGGGGCATGAGCGCGACTGTCATGGCAGCCGCGCTGAAAACAACGACTGAATTGATTGCGTGCATTCCGTTGCATGAAAGGATAGTATTTACGGTTAGATGTCCGCGCGTAACTGATAGTCCATACGCCGATAGCACCTTGCAGTGTCATAGAGGAGTTCCATATGCCGTCGCGATGGAGTGCAGCCGTCAATGACTTTGAGGCACTGGCGGGCAGCCTGGCGCTAGCCCTGCTTCTGGCGCCCATGCCCGCGCACGCCGGACCAGCGGACGGCGACATGTTGCAACTGTCGTTCGCCGAACTGGCCGAGATACACGTCACTTCGGTCTCCAAAAAGCCCGAACGGCTGAGCGACGCCGCGGCGTCGGTATTTGTCATTACCGGCGAAGACATTCGGCGCAGCGGCGCCAGCAACGTGGCGGAAGCCTTGCGCCTCGCGCCCAATTTGCAGGTGGCCCAGGGCAGCGCCTACGGCTATGTGATTTCCTCGCGCGGCTTCAACAGCAACAGCGCCAACAAACTGCTGGTGCTGATTGATGGCCGCTCGGTCTACACGCCCTTGTTCTCAGGGGTATTCTGGGATGTGCAGGATGTGGTGCTGGAGGACGTCGACCGCATCGAAGTCATCAGCGGCCCCGGCGGTACCCTGTGGGGCACCAACGCCGTCAATGGCGTCATCAATATCATCACCCGCCAGGCCCAACATACCCAAGGCGGCCTGGCCAGCGGCAGCACCGGCGGCCGCCAGTCCGACGCAACGGCACGCTGGGGCGCCACGCTCGACAACGGGCTCGCTTACCGGGTGTATGCCAAGCATGCCAGGCGCAAGCACACGGAAACCGCCGCCGGCCTGGCGATCGCCGACGTGGCCTCGCTGTCGCAGGCCGGTTTCCGCGCCGACTGGAGCGGCACGGCCGGCCAGTTCATGGTGCAGGGGCGTGTCTACCGGGGCGCCGAAGACCAGCCGGCGCCGGGCGCCATCTCCATTTCGATCGCCAAATTCGCGCTGGGGAGGATTTCCTTGTCCGGCGGCGACCTGATGGCCCGCTGGGAACGTCCGCTCGACAGCGGCGCACGCGTCAGTTTGCAAGCCTATCTCGATACCAGCGAGCGCACGGTGGTGCCCACCTTCGCCGAGTCGCTGGCCATCGTCGATGTGCAATTGCAGTACACGCTGGCCCCGATCGGCGCGCACACGCTGGTCGCCGGCATGGACTACCGCCGTAGCCGGGACCGGCTGACCAATAGCGCGTTCATAGCCTTTCTTCCAGCCGATGTCAATCAGCAATGGTCAAGTTTGTTTATGCAGGACGAGGTGCGTCTGAGCGAACAGCTGCGCCTGACACTGGGGGCGCGTTTCGAGCGCAACGATTACACCGGCCGCGAAGTGCTGCCCAGCGTCCGGCTGGGATGGACCGTGGCGCCACGGCATACCTTGTGGAGCGCGGTCTCGCGCGCGGTCCGCGCGCCGTCCCGTCTGGATCGCGACCTGTATGCGCCGGGCGTTGCACCGTTCGTGCTCAACGGCGGTGCGCCGGTCCGCTCCGAACTGGCGACCGTGTATGAACTCGGTTATCGCGGCAGCGCCGGCAACGCCTTGAGCTATTCCGCCACGCTGTTCCATACGGTCTACGATTTTCTGCGCACCCAGGAGCATACGCCCGACGGCAAGTTGGTGTGGTTTTCCAGCATGATGCAGGGCAAGGTCAGCGGCGTGGAAATGTGGGGTACGTATCAGGCCAGGCGCGGCTGGCGGCTGCGCGCGGGCTGGAGCGCGCTGCACGAACACTTGTTCCTGAAGCCGGGCAGCGTCGATACCACCAGCGTGGCCGGGGCGCTCCGCGATCCGGCCCACATGTGGACGCTGCGGTCCTCCAGCGATCTCTCCGCGCGGACCCAGCTCGACCTTTCGCTGCGCCGGGTGGCTGCACTGTCGCGGCCGGCGGTGCCGGCCTACACCGCGCTCGACCTCCGGCTCGGTTGGCAGGCAGACGACCACTGGGAACTGTCCGTGGGCGGCAACAATCTGGCCGGTGGCGCGCATGGCGAGTTTTCCGCTGTGGCCACGCGCAGCGAACTGGGTCCCAGCTGGTACGCCAAGGCCATCTTGCGGTTCTGACTATCCTGCGCAGCACAGCGGAAGGAGCCGGTGTTCCCCATGCGATGCCCTCACCTCCTGCTACTGCTGGCGTTGTTGCATATGCCGGGTCCGGCCGCACTGGCCCAGTCCGGCGACCGTCGCGCTGCCGTCGGCGCCCAGGTCAGCGCCGCCTACCTGTACAAATTTTCCGCCTTCGTCGAGTGGCCGGCCGATGCGTTTGCCCAGCAGGACAGCCCGTTTGTCATCGGCATGGTCGGGGCCGATACGCTGGCGGACGAGATCGCCGGCAGCCTGAACGGGCGGATGTCGAACGGCCGCAAGCTGATGGTGCGCAAGCTCAGGGTGGGCGAGCCGTTCGCCGGCGTCCAGATGTTGTTCCTCGGCGATTTGGCCAGGCATGAATTGCTGGCGCTGTTCGCCAGGTTACGGGACAAGCCCATCCTGACGGTGACCGAGTCCGACGAGGCCTTCGCGCTGGGGGGCATGATCAATTTCGTGGTGCCCGACGAGCGCCTGCGGTTCGAGGTCGCGCTCAAGCCTGCGGCATCGAGCCGGCTCAAGTTCAGCGCCCTGATGCTGTCGGCGGCGTACCGGGTGCGAAAGGATGGTTCCTGATGCCGTTCCAGCACTCGATACGGAAAAAGATGCTCGCCAGCGTCATGTCGACCACGCTGGTGGCCCTGCTGTTGACCTTGATCGCCACGGTGAGCGTCGATATCTGGCGCTTTCATCACGAACTGGTGGCCGACATGCGCAGCAACGCCGACCTGATGGGACGGATGATGTCGGGTGCGCTGGCGTTCGAGGATGCCGGCCTGGCCACCGCCAATCTGAGCGCCTTCGCCAGCCGCCCCAGCGTGCTGGCGGCCGCCGTCTATACCGAACGCGGCGCGGTGTTCGCCAGCTACGCCAAGGCCGGCGAAGCGGCCCACTTCCCGCCGCGGCCGGAAGCCGACGGCGTGCAACTGAGCAGCACCCGCATGCAGGTGTTCCGCCGCGTCGAACGCAACGGCGTGCCGCTCGGCACGCTCTACCTGCGCGCCGAATATGACTGGGGCGGCGCCGTCGCGACCGATCTCGCCCTGGCCGCGATGGCCCTGGCCTGCGCCATGGCGATTGCTTATTTCATGACCCAGCGATTGGAGCGGCTGGTGACCCGGCCGATTACCGATATGGCGCGGACGGCGCGCGAGGTGGTGCGGCAGCGCGACTATTCGCGGCGCGTCAACAAGGTCGAGGACGACGAGGTGGGCGCGCTGGTCGATTCCTTCAATGCGATGCTGATCGAGGTCGAGCGCCGCACCGTCGAGCTGGAAGCGTCCAACCTGGCGATCTCGCGTGAAGTGGTAGAGCGCGAACGGGTGCAGGAGCAAATCATGCACTTGAACACCGACCTGGAGTCGCGCGTCCAGGTGCGCACGGCCGAGCTGGAAGTGGCGATGCGCTCGGCCGAGCATGCGAACCAGGCCAAGTCGGCCTTCCTGTCGAGCATGAGCCACGAGTTGCGCACCCCGCTCAACGCCATACTCGGCTTCACCCAGTTGCTGGCGTCCGACACGGTGGCGACCACCACCGCGCGGCGCAAGGAATTCACCGGCTTCATCATGAAGGCCGGCACCCATTTACTGGAACTGATCAACGAGGTGCTCGACCTGGCCAAGGTCGAATCGGGTGAATTGCGGCTGTCGCTGGAGCCGGTCAACCTGGACGAAGTATTGCGCGAATGCCGCATCATGCTCGAGCCGCTGGGCGCGCAGCGCGGGCTGCGCATGTTGTTCCCGGACGGGCCGGCGTGGTGCGTGCTGGCCGATCGCACCCGCTTGAAACAGATCCTGCTCAACCTGTTGTCGAACGCCATCAAGTACAACCGCGACGGCGGCACCGTCGAAGTCGAATGCACGCGCGAAGGGAGCCACGCGCGCATTGCCGTGCGCGACAGCGGACGCGGCCTGGACGCCGCCCAGCTGGAGGGATTGTTCCAACCCTTTAACCGCCTGGGGCAAGAGCTGGGCGTGGTCGAAGGCACCGGCATCGGACTGGTGGTGACCAAGCGGCTGGTCGGCCTGATGAATGGCAATATCGGCGTCAGCAGCACAGTGGGCGTGGGCAGCCGATTCTGGATCGAGCTGCGCGCGCTGGAGCAGGACACTGGCGCGCCCACGGTGGCGGCGGCCAAGCCGGCCGTGGCGCCGGCGCCGAGGGCGGCCATGTCGACCATCTTGTACATCGAGGACAACCCGGCCAACTTGCGGTTGGTGGAGGAGATCATCAAATCCATCCCGGACCTGCGCCTGTTGTCGGCGCCGGACGCGCATCTGGGCCTGCAACTGGCGCGGGGCCACATGCCGGACCTGATCCTGATGGACTTGCATTTGCCCGGTCTGAGCGGGCTGGAGGCGCTCCAGCAGTTGCGCGCGGAACCGGCGACGGCCGCCATTCCGGTCATTGCCGTCACCGCCAGCGCCATGCAGTGCGACGTCGCGGCGGGCATGGAAAGCGGCTTTCTGTGCTACGTTACCAAGCCGATCAATATTGAACAGCTGACCGAAGCCATCAACCTCGCGCTATCGAAGGAAAACCGATGATTACCCAAACCGCCATCCACAACGCCAGGATACTGCTGGTTGACGACCAGTTGGCCAATGTGCGGGTGCTGGAATACATGCTGGGCGATGCCGGCTATTGCTCGGTCAGTTCGACCATGGACTCGCGCACGGTGCTCGATCTGCATCGCAGCAACCACTACGACTTGATCGTGCTCGACCTGAACATGCCGTTTATGAGCGGCTTCGAGGTGCTGGAGGGCTTGAAGCTTATCGAGGCCGATGGCTATCTGCCGGCGCTGGTGGTGACGGCGGAGCCCGGGTACAAATTGCGCGCCCTGGAGGCCGGCGCGCGTGACTTTGTCAACAAGCCATTCGACCACATCGAGGTGCTGACCCGCATCCGCAATATGCTCGAGGTGCGCTTGCTGTACACGGAATCGCGCCAGCATGGCCTGCATCTGGCCCGGTATGACAGCCTGACCGGCTTGCCCAACCGTTTCCTGTTCCAACAACGGCTGTCCCAGGCGCTCGAAACGGCCGCCGCCGCCGGCGGCACGGTGGCGATGCTGTTGATCGACCTGGACGGCTTCAAGCATGTGAACGACACCATGGGCCATGTCGTCGGCGACGAGTTGTTGCGCCAGTTCGCGCAGCGCCTGGAACCGCTCAATCCCTTGCGCGGCAGGCTGGGTGGCGATGAATTCGGCTTGATCGTGGAGTACGCGGCCGAGGCCGAAGCGCCGGCCAGGGTGGCCGGCCTGCTCCGGCAGGCGCTGGACATTCCGTTTCGTCTGGGGGAGAAGGAAGTCAGCATGACCGCCAGCGTCGGCATCGCCGTGTATCCCGACGATGCAAGCGACGCCGATACCCTGATTCAGTATGCCGACACCGCCATGTACCAGGCCAAGCAAGGCGGACGGGACGCCTACCGCTACTTCACGGAGGAAATGAACCGCCAGGCCCAGAAACGGCTCTGGATGGGGGACGCCTTGCGCAAGGCGCTCGATCAGCGCGAATTCGTCCTGTACTACCAACCCAAGGTCCAGATCAGCACCGGGCGCGTGATCGGTGCCGAGGCGCTGATGCGCTGGAACCGTCCCGATCATGGCTTGGTGTCGCCGGCCGAGTTCATTCCCCTGCTTGAGGAAACCGGACTGATCGTGCGGGCCGGTGCCTGGGCGATCAATGAAGCGTGCCGGCAGATGGCGGCGTGGGGGCGGGCCGGCGAGGCCTTGCACATTGCGGTCAACGTGGCCAGCCGCCAGTTCACCAGTGGCGACCTGGCGGCCGTGGTGGCCGAGGCGCTGGCGGCCAACGGTGTCGCGGCGGAACTGCTGGAACTGGAAGTGACGGAAAGCGCGCTGATGGTCGATATGGAACGCACGGTCGCCACCTTGGTCTTGCTACAGACCATGGGGGTGCAGATCTCGATCGACGACTTCGGCACCGGTTATTCCAGTCTGGCCTACCTACGCCATTTTCCCATCGATACACTCAAGATCGATATCGCCTTCATTCGCAACGTCACCACCTGTCCGGAGGACGCGGCCATCGTCCGTTCCATCATCGGCATGGCGCACAGTCTGAAGATGGATGTCATCGCGGAAGGCGTGGAGACGGCGGAACAACTGGCCTATTTGCGGCGCTGCCGTTGCGACCAGATCCAGGGCTACTATTTCAGCCGTCCGCTGCCGGCGGCGGAATTCGAACAATTGCTGGCGTCTGGCAGCCGCTTGATCCAGCCCGAGGGCAGCGCCAGCACGCCACCGCGCACCTTGTTGCTGGTGGATGACGAGCCGCATATCCTGGCTTCGCTCAGTCGCTTGCTGCGCCAGGACGGCTACCATATCCTGACGGCCGGCAGCGCGGCGCAGGGCTTCGCTTTGCTGGCCTTGCACCAGGTGCATGTCATCGTGTGCGACCAGCGCATGCCCGACATGTGCGGCACGGAATTCCTGGGGCGGGTAAAGGACATGTACCCCGATACGCTGCGCATCATCTTGTCGGGCTACACCGATCTGGAGACGATACTGGAGGCGATCAATCGGGGCGCGCTATTCAGGTTTTTCACCAAACCCTGGGACAGCAAGGTGCTGCGTGAAAACCTGCGCGCCACCTTCCGGCACTACTGGCAATTGCACGGCCTGAATCCCGACGACGTGGAGGCAACGCTGGTCGATCGCATGGACGATAGCGACTTGGTCAATCCTGGCTAGCGGTCGCGCGGCGCCCCCCCGTTACAGCGCCTGGATCTCTTCTTCGCTGAAGCCCGCTTTCAGCCGGGCTTCGATGTTGAACGGGCCGCGCGGCGTCGGCGCCTTGTAGCGGATGGCCAGTTCGGCATAGGTGGCGCGCGGTTCCAGGCCGCGTTGCTGGCACAGGTAGTTGTACCAGCGGTTACCGATTTCCACGTGGCCGACCTCGTCGCGCAGGATGATATCCAGGATGGCTGCGGCGTCGCGGTCGCCGGCCTGGGCCAGCTTGGCGCGCAGCGGCGGGATCGCATCCAGCCCGCGCGCCTCGAGCGTGCGCGGCACCAGCGCCATGCGGGCCAGCACGTCCTCGGTGGTCTTGCCGACCATTTCCCACAGGCTGTCGTGGGCCGGGAAATCGCCGTATTGGTAGCCCAGCGTTTGCAAGTGGGCGGACAGCATCGCGAAGTGGGTCGCTTCCTCGGCGGACACGCGCAGCCAGTCGATGTAGTACTCCTGCGGCAGGTCCGGGAAGCGCCACAGCGCATCCAGCGCCAGGTTGACGGCGTTGAATTCGATGTGGGCCAGCGCGTGGATCAGCATGCCCCTGCCCTCCACTGTCACCATCGAGCGCCGTCCCACCGACAGCGGCGGCACCAGCGCCGGCTTGGCAGGCCGGCCCGGAATGGCGCCGGACGGCACGATGGCGACAGCCGGATCCAGCCCGCACCCGCCCGCGCGCGATGCCGCCGCCATCGCAGCGACTGCCGTCACTTTGGTTGCGGGATCGTTCTCCAGCAGGCAATGCAACGCGTAGGCGCGCAATTCAGTTGGGGTGGGCATGATGTTCCTTGAAGCTTGAAAAAGGACGCAGTGTAACAAATCCTGAGCTAAGATTTACTGGCTGCACTGGAAGCTGCGCCAGGATGTGCCTGGTCTTGCTGGGCCAGCGTCTCGAGCATGGCGGTCAGCGAGTTTTTCAGTGTGCGACTAGCCTGGTCAAAGGTAGGATGGAAATTGAAGACATCGATGGCATCGAACTGCTGTTTCAACTGTGCGCATCGTTCATCGAGCTGCTGAAATACTGCTGCTGCATGCCTGGTAATGAATTTACAGGCTGGCATTAACAGCTCGGGTTCGCGTTCGGCGACCAGGGCAAAGTCGAAGATGTCGCGCCCCGTAATCCGATCGCCCCGATGCCACATCTTTTTTGCGATGATTTCAACCGAGGTCTCCACTCTCACCTGGTGCCCGAGGATCGTCTCTATTTCGAACCCCGGCGCCGTTAGATTGGGGGCTGCCACGAAGTCGATTTCGCCTTCCGGAAGAAAAAGCTTAACGTAGCTGGCCCCTTCCGCGTAGTCACTTGTAATCGATTCAGCGACGTCGCTCAGGCGAGGTGTGACGAAACCCAGCGGTTGAGGGTCGGGCACAAAGATATCGATGTCCTTGCTGAAACGAAGGCCGTATCGAAGCATCAGCACGGTGCCTCCGCCCATGGTCCAGAATGGATCCATCCGTCCGTGTTTGGCGATCTCGCTGATGAGTGTTACCGCGTGCGAAAACAGCACTTCCCAAGTGTGAGGGATTCCAGGTGCATTGGCCATTACCAGACCGGTCGGCAAACTTTCCATTGATTCGCCCAGAGGTTGAGGTTTTTCATGATTTTTTTTGCAGGTACCTCGGGTGTGGCCGCCTCGGCGATTGCTTTCACTACGATCGATAAGGGCGTTTCATCAAGCAAAGCCATCAAGTGCGGATGAAATTGCTCCGGTGCCTCGCCGGAACGCAGCATCATTGATAGCATATCGGGCGTGATCACGTCTCGGTAGCTGGTACTGACACTGCGCGCGGCCACCGCAAGCGCACTTTTCGGTCCGGTGGGCTGTACGGTCGCCATGTCGAGGCCCAAAATATCCAGCACAGCCTTTAGCTTGGAGTAGCCGAGGTCCCTCAGCGTTCCGTTTTCCAGCCGATTGATGGTCACACGGGAAAGACCGGAAAATTTTGCCACATGTTCCTGCAGCAGGCCGGCCTGGATGCGTTTGCGGTGAATTTCGCCACCGATCTGGGTCAAGTTCATGCGCGCCACCATTTAATGTTAAGTATATTTAACATTATAGTGCCGATTCCGGTCATTTCAAATGGCGGACGACCTACGGTTTCTAGCTGACAGCCGGTTCCAGCAAGGTCAGGGTTTGCTGCTCGGTGTCCAGCCTGGCCCGCAGGCCGACGGGTAGCGTGAACTGGTGGCGGATGTGGCCGAAGGAATAGCCGGCCACGGCGGGCCGGGTCGGCGGCAGCAGGTGCTGGTCGACGGTATCTTCCAGTGACAGCGCGCTTTCGCCATCCACGCCTTCGCAGTTTTCGAAGATGCCCAGCACGACGGCGGCGGCGTGGCGGTAGCCCTGGCTGAGCTGGAGTTGCGTCATCATGCGGTCGACGCGGTAGGGTTCCTCGTTGACCTCTTCCAGGTACAGGATGGCGTCCTTGAAATCGGCCGCGTACGGCGTGCCGGCCAGCGCGGCGACCAGCGACAGGTTGCCGCCGATAAGCCGTCCAGTGGCCACGCCGCCGTGCACGGTGCGTGGCGGCGGATTGTCGGCAGACATGGCGATCGTGTAGCTGGCTTGCGGCGTCATCAGCACGTTGCGCAGTTGCTCCACCGAGTAGTCGGAAAAGGTGGACGTCGCCACCGGCCCGTGAAACGTCACCAGCCCTGCTTGCTTGAGCAAGGCCAGGTGCAGGCAGGTGATGTCGGAATAGCCGATCAGGATTTTGGGATGTGCGCGGATCAGGCGGTAGTCGATATGTTCCAGCAAGGAGATGCAGCCGGAACCGCCACGCACCGCCCACACTGCCTTGATCTCCGGATCGAGGAACATCGCGTGGAAATCCGCCAACCGTTGCTCGACCGTGCCGGCGTAATTGCCGTAGACGTAGTGGATGTTGTCGCCCAAGCGCACCCGCAATCCCAATGATTCGATATTGGCGACGGCCTGGGCCAGCGCCGCATCATTGGTGTGGCCGCCGGGAGCGATCAGGCCGACCAGATCGCCCGGTTGCAAGCGGCGCGGCTTAATCAGTCGCATGGTTTTCCTTCCGGCCGGCGCGGCGCTGGCGGTGGCCGTGGATGGCAAGGCGCCGCCCACCAGCGCGGCGGCGGCCAGCAGATGACCGAACCGCCGCCGCCCCCGGTCTGCGGACATTACAGGAACTTGTACTTGAGCAGCACGTTAAGCGCCCGTCCTCGCGGATCGGCCACCCGTGGATCCCAACCGGCGCCCACCACTTCATCCACATTGTGCGCGGTGAACGGCGGATCGGTATCGAGCAGGTTCTGGATGCCGAGCGTGATCGTCACGTTCTTGAAGCCGGTGTAGGTCGCCGACAAATCATACTTGGTGTACGCCTTCACGTTGGAATTGAAGCCCGGTGGCGGCGCCGTTTTGCCGCCATTCGGCAACTGGTCCTTGTAGCCGGAGCTGTAGCTCTGGATCAGCATGCCGCTCCAGTCGCCGCGCGACAGGTTCAGGCTGGCGTTGTGCTTCCAGCGCAGGTACAGGTCGCGGGTGTAGAAGTTACCGACGTATTCCTTGTACGGCTGGCCTTCGATCTCGGCGAACTTGAAGCTCTGAGTGTAAGTGCCGTCCAGGTTGACGGCCCACTTGTAGGTGTCGAGCTTGCCCTCGCCGCGCAGGCTCACGTCGGCCCCGCGCGTCTTGGTGCCGGCCGCGTTGATCCAGCCGGCGTTGACGTAGGCGATGGTGTTGTCCGGGTTGCGGATGATGTTCTGGGACAGCAGCGCCGCGTTGGCCAGCACGATTTGCGGCGTGCGGTTCAGGATGCGGTTCTGCGAGTTGATCGCCCAGTAGTCGACCGACGCCGAATAGCCGCGCACCGGCTCGATCACCAGGCCCAGGCTGCCCTGCTTCGAGGTTTCCGGTTTCAGGCTCGGGTTGCCGCCGCTGAAGTAAGGCAGGCGCGCGATGGCGCAAAAGGCCGGGTCGCCGGGGTGGGTCGGGCAATACACAGGATCGATGATCCCGTTCGGCAGTTCCTGCGACAGCCGGCCGGAATACAGCTGCGTGAAGCTCGGCGCCAGGAAGCCCTTGTTGGCCGAGCCGCGGAACACCAGCATGCCGTTCGGCTGGTAGCGGAACGAGATCTTCGGATTGGTGGTCGCGCCGAACACGCTGTAGTGGTCGCGGCGCAAGGCCAGCTGGGTTTCCAGTTCCTTGGTGATCGGGATGATCAGCTCGGTGTAGACCGCCTTGATGTTGCGGCTGGCCTTGTTCAGCGCGGCGTTCCCCGGCGACAGCAGGATCTGCGTGGCGTCGACATCCTGGGCGAAGTTGTAGCCTTCGCGGCGCAGGTCGAAGCCCACCGCCATCGACAGCGGTCCGGACGGCAGCTGCCAGACTTCGCCGGACAGATTGCCGTCGAGCTGGGTCAAGGTGGTTTTGCCGTGCTGGAAAGCGCCACGGAATTTGGACGATTCAACCAGCTGCATCGCTTCCGGCGTCTGGGTCTGGCCGGCGGTCAGCCACGGGTTGATGATGCCGCTGCCCAGCGCCGAGTAGATCTTGCTGGTGTAGCCGTAGCCGTCGATCAGCGCGGTCTTGGTGGTGCTCTCGCCGTGCGACAGGCCGGCGCGGTAGTCCCACTTGCCGAGCAATACGCCTTCCGCGCCGATCAGCAAGCGGGCGTTGTCGGTGATGGTCTCCTGCACGCGGTTGCCCCACGGGTTGGCGCGCCATTTGTATATGATGGGCTTGGTCTTGTCGAAGGTCGGAATGATGGCCGACAAGTCCTGGTAGTAGGCGCCGCCGACCGGATAGGCATTACCGTTGGCCAGCGAGGTCGAGATCTGTACCGGGGTAAGCTCAGCCGTGGCCTTGTTGTGGCCGTACAGCGCTTCGGCAAACAGCTTGTGCTCGGGACTGATTTGCAGCGTGCCGCGCGAAACCGCGTTCAGGCGTTCGACCGGGAAGCTGATGATGTAGTCGGCGCCGTAATCGTAGGCGCACGAATAGGTGCTGCGGGTCGCCGCCGTGACATCCTTCCACAGCGCGGTCTGGTACTGCGACATGCCGGGAATGGAATCGCACTTGCCCTGGAAGCTCAAGGGATTCGCTTGCAGATAGGTGGTGGGATCGCCCGGCCGCTTGAAGCCGGTGCCTAGCGCGGTGCCGGCGCCGGTCAGCTGGTTGGCGAACGGCGTGCCGGTGGTGTCCGGCGACAGGCCGCGTTCAGGCTGGAAGCCGTTGGCGAAGGCGCGGTCGCGCGAGCTCAGCTTTTCGTTGTTGTCATAGGTAACGCTGCCCATGACGTTGAAGCCCTCCTTCTGCAGCGAACCGATGCCGCCCAACAGCGACAGCCGGCGGTTGGCGCCGCCGCCATGCTGGGTGAAGTTGTCGTTGAGCGAGGCCTCAAGACCGTGGTAGTCGGTGCGCAGGATGAAGTTGATGACGCCGCCGATGGCGTCGGTGCCGTAGATAGCCGAGGCGCCGTCCTTCAAAATCTCCACGCGCTGGATCGCGCCCAGCGGAATCGCGTTCAGGTCGACCGACTTGGCGCTGGCGCCGAAGGTGGCGATGCGGCGGCCATTCAACAATACCAGCGTGCTGTTGGGACCGAGCCCGCGCAGCGAAGCGTACGAAGCGCCGCCGCTGACACGGTCGGCATCGGCGCCGAAGACGTTGTTCCCGGAAGTCATGTTGTCGGCGCCGGTACCGTTGGCGGACAGGCTGCGGATCAGCTGCTCGGTGCTGGTGATGCCGGACTTTTCGATGGTGTCGTAGTTGATCACCTGGACCGGCAACGCGCCCTCCTTCGCCAGCCGCTTGATGCTACTGCCGGTAATTTCCACGCGCTGCATGACGGTGGCGCCATCCTGTGCGAACACCGGACCCGCTGCCGGGGCGAACACGCCCATCAGCGCAATCATATGCGCCAGTTTTTTAACCTTCACGGTCTCTCCCTGTGGTGAATCTGATGTCTTATTTTTCCAGATTAGCGCCTTGCTTCATTGACCAGCCAATGAAATTAGCTTTTGTCGCTATAACTTTTAGTCATGAAGTCGCGTTCTCCCCAGCAGCATGACAGCGGAGGGAACTTTCAGGAAAGATATTTGTATCTTTTAAGCCACATTTGCTAGGAATAAAGACTAGGCCAGCAAAGCGCGGGCGGCCTCGGCGATGCTGGCGGCCAGCTGGCTGGCGCCGTGGGACAGCGGCGCATGGGCCGGCGTCAGCAGATACAGCTGGATCGGGATCTCCGGCGCCCACGGCCGGCTTTGCAGGCGCCCGCGTCCGGATGCGGCGGTGAAGGGGTCGACCACCGCCATGCCGCCGCCGGCTTCCACCAGCGAGCGGGCGATCTGGTAAGTCTGCACGACGGTATGGAAATGCGGCGTGATGCCTTGCGCCTCGCAGGCCGCCAGCACCTGGTCGCCGAGCGGATCGTTGTCGGCATAACCGATCAGCTCGCCTTCCAGCGCCGGCGCCGCGAACGGCTGCGCGGCTTGCGCGGCGGACCAGCGGCCGAGCGGCGCGATCACCGTCATCACGCCCTGCGCGATCGGCTCGGCGACGATGCCCGGATGACGCGGGTCTTGCAGGGACAGTCCGAGGTCGGCCTCGCCCAGGCGCAGGGTGTTGACGATCTCGCTGGTGTGGTGGGTCGCCAGTTCGCAGCGGGTCTCGGCGAAGGCGCGGCGCCAGTGGCTCATCGCCTGCGGCAGCACGCTGGCGGCCACGGTCGGCGTCGACACCAGGCGGATGGTTTCCACCGCGCGGCCCTTGAGGCTGGCCGCCAGGCGGCGTATGCCTTGCAGATCGCGGTTCAGCTTTTCGGTTTCGGCGAACAGGCGGTGGGCTTCCGGCTTGGGATACAGCTTGCCGCGCACGCGCTCGAACAGCGGCATGCCGAGTTGCAGTTCGCAGTGCTGGAGAACCTTGGTGACGGCCGGCTGCGAGATGTGCAGCACCTGGGCCGCGCCGCTGATGGTGCCGACTTGCATGATCGCGTGAAAAACTTCTATGTGACGCAGCCGCATCTTCCTCTTTCGCTATGACGATGCGCTACTGTAGCAGGAGTGCCGCCCGGACGCTGCCATCGCTTAGCTCGAGCAGCGCGCGCGCCCGCGCCACCGGAACCTGGCGCAGCAGCACCACGATCGCCGCCTTGACATGGTAGTCACACTGCTCCAGCGCGAAATGCGCGCTGTCCTGGTCGGCGCCGGTGGCGTGCATGGTCAGCGCCACGGCGCGGCGCAGCAGCTTGGCGTTGCTGGCCCTCATGTCGACCATCAGGTTGCCGTGGACCTTGTGCAGCCGCACCATGATGGCGCTGGAGATGGTGTTGAGGACGATTTTCTGCGAGGTGCCGGCCTTCAGGCGCGTGCTGCCGGAGATGACTTCCGGTCCGGTATCGAGGGTGATGCCGAACTCGGCCCGCGCGGCGACCGGCGCATCGATGTTGTTGGCGATGCCGATGGTGAGCGCGCCGGCGGTGCGGGCGGCGTCCAGCGCGCCCAGCACGTAGGGGGTGCTGCCCGAGGCGGCCAGCAGGATCACTACATCGTTCGATTGCGGCAGCAAGGCCGCCAGGTCGAGGAAGCCTTGCTCGCCGTCGTCCTCGGCGCCCTCCACCGCCTTGAACATGGCGCCCTTGCCGCCGGCCAGCAACGACAATGCGCGTTCATGCGGCCATGAAAAGGTCGGATGCAATTCCACCCCATCGAGCACGCCGAGCCGGCCCGACGTGCCGGCGCCGACGTAAATCAGCCGTCCGCCGGCGGCGATGCGCGGCACCGCGGCCTGGACCGCAGAGGCAATCACGTCGGCCGCGGCGCGCACCGCGGCGACGGCGTTGAGCTGGTCGGCGATCAGCGTATCGACCAGCTCGACTACCGGATACTGGTCCAGGCCGGCATGTTCCTGACTGGGGGTTTCGGTTTTTAGCATGTTGAAAGTGTAAGCTCGAAGCGCGCCACGCAGTCATGAAAGCTTGCCGGGAAGGCATTCCGAAAAGTTATATGGCACAAGCCGGTTTTCATTGGCAGGCGGCCACCGCGCACAGTATTCTTGTCCATCGAATCGATTTTTTGGGCCAACATGAAACGTGAAATGCAGGCCTTGATGGGGATGTTGCTGATGGCGGGCGCCAGCGGCGGCGGCATGGCCGCTACATTGGATCAGGAACTGGTCGCCATCGCCGCCGACCAGGCGATGCCGCTGGCCAGCCTGTCGGTGCTGGCGGTGCGCGGCGGCAAGGTGCAGTACCAATATCAAACCGGCCAGCGGCGCATCGGCCCGGCGGCCGCGCCGGCCAATGCCGAGACCATGTATCGCATCGCTTCGATCTCCAAGATGATGACCACCTTCGGGGTGATGCGGCTGATCGAACAGCACCAGCTGGAGTTGGATACGGACGTGAGCCGGTATCTCGGCTATGCATTGCGCAATCCGCACTTCCCCGACCAGGCGATCACCTTGCGCATGTTGTTGACGCATACTTCATCCTTGCGCGACGACGCCGGCTATTTTTGGGGCGCGAATGTCGCCATCCGCGAGCAGCTGACCGGCGGCACGGCCGGCATGTGGGCCGGGGATCACGGCCCGGGAGGCTACTTCACGTACACCAACCTGAACTGGGGCGTGATCGGCACCATCATGGAGAAAGTCAGCGGCGAGCGATTCGACCGCTTGATGAAGCGCCTGCTTCTGGAGCCGATGGGCCTGCACGGCGGCTACAATCCTTCCGAATTCTCCGCCACGGAAATCGACAACGTGGCCACCTTGTACCGCAAGCGCACCGTCGATACCGAGGTATGGAATGCCGACGGTCCGTGGATTGCGCAAGTGGACGACTACAGCGCGCGGCCGCCCGCGCCGCCTGCCGGCCTGGCTGGCTATGTCGTCGGCGGCAACGGTACGCTGTTCAGTCCGACGGGCGGGCTGCGCATTTCCGCCGCCGACCTGGGCAAGGTCATGCTGATGTTGACCAACCATGGCCGCTATCGGGAGCGCCAGATTCTTCAGCCCGAAACGGTGGCGCTGATGTTCAGCCAGCAGTGGACATACAACGGCAACAACGGCGACACCTATCGCGGCCTGTATCACAGCTGGGGTCTGGGCAGCCAGCGTTTCGATGACAAGCGCCTGGTCGAGGGCGGCGGCTTCAGTGGCGCCGGCCACCTGGGCGAGGCGTATGGTTTGATTTCCACCTTCGTGGTCGATCTCGAGCGCGGCAACGGCATGGTGTCGCTGATCGGCGGCACCGGCGCCGACCCGGACCGCAATCCCGGCCGCTATTCGGCGATGACGCGCAGCGAAGAGCGCATCCTGACGGCGCTGTATCGTCACGCCATACTCGGCCGGTGATGGGATGAGCGAAGTGATCGTCATCGGCGGCGGCGTGGTGGGCCTGACTTCGGCATGGTGGCTGGCCGAGGCCGGCTATCGTGTGACGCTGGTCGAGCGTGAAGCCGAGGTCGGCAGTATGGCCAGCTACCGCAACGGCGGGCAGCTTAGCTATCGTTATGTGTCGCCGTTGGCCGATGCTGGCGTGCCGTTGAAGGCTTTGCAGTGGCTGTTTCAACCGGACGGCCCGCTGCGCCTCCGGCTGGAGGCGGATTGGCGGCAGTGGCGCTGGATGGCGCAATTCCTCGGCAACTGCAATGCCGCCGCCAACCGCCGTACCACCGCCACGCTGCTGCAACTTGGCGGCCTGAGCCGCCATGCGATGAACGAACTGTCGCTGCATGTGCCGCTGTCGGATTTCGCGTGGCGCGATGCGGGCAAGCTGGTCGTGTATCGCAGCCCGCGTCTGTTCGAGCACGCCGCCGCGCTGGCCGCCGTCGATGCCGAAGTGTTGACACCGGCCGCTACGGCACTGCGCGAGCCCGCGCTGGCGGCGCTGCAAGGCGACCTGGCGGGCGGCATCTTCAATCCCGGCGAGGCGGTGGCCGACTGTCACGCGTTCTGTGTGAAGTTGATGCAGCGTTTGCAAAGCCATCCCAATTTTAAAGGCGTCTTGCAGCGCGATGTGACCGGAATACGTACCGATCGTGGCAAGGTGGCTTGGCTGTGCACTGCGGCCGGCCCGCTGCGTGCCGATCATTTCGTGCTGGCCGCCGGTATTCAAAGTCGCGAGCTGGCGGCGAGTGCGGGCATTTATCTTCCGCTGTATCCGCTCAAGGGCTACAGCCTGACGGCGCCGATCCGTGAAGGCGACGTGGCGCCGGAGATCAGCGTGACCGACTTTGAACGCAAGGTCTTATACGCGCGCATCGGATCGCAATTGCGCGTGGCGGCAATGGTGGACATGGTGGGCGCGGATGCGCGCATCAATCAGCGTCGTGTGCAAGGCCTGGTGCGGCTGGCCAAGGAAGGCATGCCCGGCGCGGCCGACTACGACCGCGCCGACGCGTGGGCGGGCTTGCGTCCCGCCACGCCGAGCAGCGCGCCCATCGTCGGCGCTACACGTTACGGGAATCTATGGCTGAATGTTGGGCACGGCCCGCTGGGATTCACTTTCGCCTGCGGCACGGCCAGCCTGTTGGCGGGCATGCTGCGCGGCGCCGCATCGCCCATCGCACTGGATGGGCTGACGCTGCGCCGCTGACGATCAGGACTTTTGCTGGAACAGACGCAGGATGCTGGAGAAATCTTCCTGGCCGTGGCCCTGCTGCTGGTGCAGTTGGTACAGCTGACGCGCCAGGCTACCCAGCGGTGTGACCGCCTGCGCCGATTGCGCGGCTTGCTGCGCCAGGCCCAGGTCCTTCAGCATCAGCGAGGTGCCGAAACCGCCCGCATAGCCGCGCGAAGCCGGCACGTTGTCCATCACGCCGGGCCATGGATTGTACAGTTCCAGCGCCCAGTTGCGGCCCGAGCTCTTGGCCATGATGTCCGACAGCACCTTGGGATCGAGACCGTGGGAGACGCCCAGATTCAACGCTTCCGAGGTGCCTGCCATCAAGATCCCCAGCAGCATGTTGTTGCAGATCTTGGCGACCTGTCCTGCGCCTGGGCCGCCTGCGTGGAAGATGTTCTTGCCCATTTGCTCCAGCACGGGACGGGCGCGCTCCAGCGCTTCCGTCTCGCCGCCGACGATAAAGGTCAGCGTGCCGGCAGCCGCGCCGGCGGTGCCGCCCGAGACCGGCGCATCGATCATCGCCAGACCGAGCTTGGCTGCGGCGGCCGCCACTTCGCGCGCGGCATCGGCGGCGATGGTGCTGCAATCGATGAACAGCGCGTTGGGCGCGGCGTTGGCCAGGATGCCTTGCTCGCCCAGATACAGCTCGCGCACGTGGCGGTCGGCCGGCAGCATGGTGATGACGACGTTTGCCTCGCGCACTGCCGCGACGGCCGATGCGGCGACGCCCGCGCCCGCGCTGTGCAGGCTCTCCATGGCCGTTGCCGACAGGTCGAAGACCGACACCGTGCGGCCCGCGCGCAGCAGGTTGTGCGCCATCGGCGCGCCCATGTTACCCAGTCCGATAAAAGCGATATGCATTTTGTCTCCTTGTTAGTTTAAGTCTGCCAACGGATGCTGCGGGCCGGGCGCCTCGAAGAATTCGCCGACCTTGGCCTGTGCCTCGTCCAGCGTGGACGGCGACCATTGCGGCGCGTTGTCCTTCTCCACCAGCAGCGCGCGTACGCCTTCCGCGAAATCCGGATGGGCGCAGCATTGCAGGGCGACGATCAGTTCGAGGCGGAACACGTCGGCCAGGCTGAGGTGGCGGCTGCGTTGCTGCATCTCCCACACCAGTGCCACCGACGATGGCGCGCCCTTCGCCAACGCCGCCGCAGCGCGTTGCAGCCAGACCGAATCGCCCTGGTAGCCGGTGATGGCGGCGACCACCTCGTTCAGCTCCCGGCTGGCGGTCATCGCAGTGATGGTATCCCAGTTCTGGCGCACCTCCGATACCGGCAGCGACTCCGGCGCCAGGCTCAACGAACGCAGCAGACGGTCCACCACCACGCCTGCATCGGTGTTCCATTCGGCGGCGCACAAAGCCTCGACCACGGCTGCGCGTTGTTCCTGCGGCAGGAAATAGTCGCCCAGGCCGGTGAACAGCGCGTCATGTGCGTTCAGCGAGGCGCCGGTCAGGCCAAGGAACAGGCCGCTGCGGCCCGGCATGCGCGGCAGGAACCAGCTGCCGCCCACGTCCGGGAACAGGCCGATGGTAATTTCCGGCATGGCGATACGGGTGGTCGGCGTCACCACGCGATGGCTGGCTCCGGCCAACAAGCCCAGGCCGCCGCCCATGACGATGCCGCCGCCCCACGCCACCAGCGGTTTCGGATAAGTGTGGATCAGATGATCGAGCCGGTACTCCTCGCTGAAGAATGCCTGCGCCTGCAGGTTGGGCATGGCGGTGGGTTCGGCCAGGATGGCGTTGCGCAGCGTGCGCACGTCGCCGCCGGCGCAGAAGGCCTTGTCGGTGCTCGATTGCAGCACGACGCAGGCGACCGCGTCGTCCTTGGCCCAGTCCTGCAAGGCGATGTAGAGCATGCGTATCATGTTCAACGTCAGCGCGTGCAGCGACGATGGGGCGTTCAGCGTGGCGACACCGATGCGTTTGCCATCGGCGGCCGCGCGCGTTTCGAGCAACACGGCCGGTGTATTTTCCAGGGTGACCGTCTCACGCATTGGACCACCGCGCGGCACGTTTTTCCAGGAAGGCTTGCACGCCCTCTTTCTGATCCTGCGTGTCGAACAGGTCGACGAAGCGCTCGCGTTCCTGCGGCAGCATGTGCTGCGGCGGCAGGCTGCGCGCGCCCTGGATCAGCGCCTTGCAAGCGGTGACGCTGCTCGGGCTTTGGCGCCACGATTTTTCGGCCAGGGCCAGTGCCGCATCCAATCCGGCGCCGGTGGCGACCACTTCTTCCACCAGTCCAATCGCCAGCGCGCGTTGCGCATCGATGCGTTCGCCGCACAGTATCATGCGTTTGGCCCATCCTTCGCCGACCAGCCACGACAATTGCTGGGTGCCTCCGGCGCACGGCAGCAGGCCGACCGCCGCTTCCGGCAAGGCCATCTGCGCATGCTCTTCGGCGATGCGGATGTCGCAGGCCAATGCGCACTCCAGGCCGCCGCCCATGGCGTAGCCGTTGATGGCGGCGATGCTGACGCCGCGGAAGCCGGACAGCGCCTCGAACGCCTTGCCGAAGCGCTGCGCCATCGCGCGTGCCACGGCCTTGTCGCCGTCAGCGAACAGTTTCAGGTCGGCGCCGGCCGAGAAGAACTTGGCGCCGCCGCCGGTGATCACCAGCGCGTAGATATCGCGCTCGGCGTTCAGGTCGGTTACCAGTTCGGCCAGTGCCGCCAGGCTTTCCAGCGTCCACGTATGGGCTGGCGGATTGTCGAGGGTGACGACGGCCGTGTGCTGGCGCCGTTCCACTTGCAGGTTTGCGTAGGTTTTATTCATTTGATGTTCTCCGTGGCGCCTTCGCGCAGGATGGCCCTGCCGACGATGAGGCGCATGATTTCGTTGGTACCTTCGAGGATTTGGTGCACCCGCGTGTCGCGCACGTGGCGCTCCAGCGGATACTCGCGGATGTAGCCGTAGCCACCGTGCAGTTGCAGCGCTTCGTTGGCGACCGTGAAGCCGGCGTCGGTGGCGAAGCGCTTGGCCATGGCGCAGTAGACGCTGGCGTCGGGACTTTCCTGGTCCAGCTTCCAGGCGGCCAGCCGCACCATCTGGCGCGCGGCGACCAGCTCGGTCACCATGTCGGCCAGCTTGAATTGCAAGGCCTGGAACTGCGCCAGCTCGCGGCCGAACTGGATGCGTTCCTTCAGATAGTTGCCGGCCCGCGCCAGCGCCGCCTGCGCCGTGCCGACCGAACAGGCGGCGATGTTGATGCGGCCGCCGTCCAGTCCCTTCATCGCGATGGCGAAGCCCTGGCCTGGCTCGCCGAGCAGGTTGGCGGCCGGGATCGTCACGTTGTCGAAGTGGATGGCGCAGGTGGGCTGGCTTTTCCAGCCCATCTTCTCTTCGTTCTTGCCGAAGCTGATGCCGGGCGTGTCGGCCGGGACCGCGAAGGCCGAGATGCCGGCGGCGCCGCTGTCGCCGGTGCGCGCCATCACCACCAGCAGGTCGGTGCTGCCGGCGCCCGAGATGAAGGCCTTGCTGCCGTTGAGCACATAGCGATCGCCCAGGCGTTCGGCGCGGGTGCGCAGCGAGGCTGCGTCCGAGCCGGCTTGCGCTTCGGTCAGGCAGTAGCTGGCCAGCGCCTGGCCGCTGGCGAGACGCGGCACCCATTGCTCGCACACGGTCTGGCCGCCCCAGCGCGCCACCATCCAGGTCGCCATGTTGTGGATCGACAGGTAGGCGGTGGTGGAGGTGCAGCCGGCGGCCAGCTCTTCGAAGATGATGGACGCCTCCAGCCGCGACAGGCCGAGCCCGCCCAGATGCTGCGGCGTGTACATGCCGCAGAAGCCGAGCTCGCCCGCCTTGGCCAGCGTATCGCGGCAAAAGTAGCCGTCGGCATCCCAGCGGGCGGCGTTGGGCGTGAGCTCGCCCTCGGCAAACTCGCGCGCCGCCTGCTGGAAGGCTTGCTGCTCTTCGTTGAGCGCGAAGTCCATGCTCATTACTTCAGGCTGATGGTGGTGTTGACCTGGCCGACCGACGCCGCGTCCGCGAACCAGCGCTGGGTGATGGTCTGGGTCTGGGTGTAGAACAGCACCACTTGCTTGCCGTACGGTCCCAGGTCGCCCAGCTTGGAGCCGCGCGAGCCGGTAAAGCTGAACAGAGGGACCGGCACTGGAATCGGCACGTTGATGCCGACCTGGCCGACGTCGATGTCTTCCTGGAACTTGCGCGCGGCGGCGCCGCTTTGCGTGAACAGCGCGGTGCCGTTGCCGTTCGGGTTGGCGTTGACCAGGGCGATGGCTTCGTCCAGCGTGTCGGCCTCGACGACGATCAGCACCGGTCCGAAGATTTCCTGGTCATACACCGCCATGCCGGGCTTGACGCCGGACAGGATGGTCGGACCGACGAAGTTGCCGTTCGGGTAGCCGTCGACCTTGATGGCGCGGCCATCCAGCGCCAGATGGGCGCCCTGCTCCAGGCCCTTGCCGATCAGCGCCAGCACGCGCTCCTTGGCGGCGCAGGAAATGACGGGGCCGAGGTCGGGATTGTTCTTGCCGGCGCCGACCGACAGCGCGCCGGCCTTTTGCACCAGCTCAGGCAGCCATTCGCGCGCTGCCCCCACCAGCACGGCGACCGATGCCGCCATGCAGCGTTGGCCGGCCGCGCCGAAGCCCGCGCCCAGCAGCTGGTTCAGGGTTTGTTCCTTGTTCGCATCCGGCAGCACGACGGCATGGTTCTTGGCGCCCATCATGCACTGGGCGCGCTTGCCGGACAGCGTGGCGCGTTCATAGACGTGCTTGCCGACGTGGCTGGAGCCGACGAAGGAGACGGCGCGGATATCGGGATGGTCGCACAGCGCGTTGACGACTTCCTCGCCGCCATGCACCACGTTCAGCACGCCGGCCGGGATGCCGGCTTCCAGCGCCAGCTTGACCAGCTTCACCGTCACCAGCGGATCCTGCTCGGAAGGCTTGAGCACGAAGGTATTGCCGCAGGCGATGGCCATCGGGAACATCCACAGCGGAATCATGGCCGGGAAGTTGAACGGCGTGATGCCGGCGCACACGCCCAGCGGTTGCAGCACGCTGTAGGTGTCGACGCCGCCGGCGACGTTCTGCGCGAACTCGCCCATTTGCAGCGAGCCGATGTTGGCTGCGTGCTCGACCACTTCCAGGCCGCGGAAGATGTCGCCCTCGGCGTCCAGCAGGGTCTTGCCTTGTTCGGCGGTCAGCGTGGCGGCCAGGTCGGCCATGTTTTCGCGGATCAGCTGCTGGTATTTGAGGAAGATGCGGGCGCGCGCGCCGATCGGCGTCTTGCGCCAGGTCTTGAAGGCGCGTTGGCCGGCGGAGACCGCCTGCGCCACTTCGTCCACCGTGGCGAACGGCACGCGGGCCAGCACTTCCTGGGTGGCCGGGTTGACGACGTCGCGCCAAACGGTGGTGCGGGATTCGACCCATTCGCCATTAATCAGCAAGGGTACGGTAGGGATAGCTGTAGTCATCGTCGGTCTCCTGGTGGTGTGTCGAAAGCTTGCTTTTTTTGCTAATTGTTTGCATTATTCGCTTATCTGGAACGAGCGTAAAGACGTAAAAATGCGAGGAATTGCGAAGCTGATGCCGGAATTTTGCGAAGGTTGCGAAGATGTCTAAGGTTTTCATGGGAGTGCGTTTGCAGAAGTTGCGCGAGGAGCGCAAGCTGACCCAGGCCGCGCTGGCCAAGTTGCTGGACATCTCGCCCAGCTACCTGAACCAGATCGAACGCAACCAGCGGCCGCTGACCGTGTCCATCCTGTTGCGGGTGGGCGCGGTGCTGGGCGTGGATCCGCAGATCTTCTCCGAACACGACAGCGCCGGGCTGGTGGCCGACCTGCGCGATGCCTTCAGCGAGCTGCCGGATGCCGACACCTCGCTGGCGGAGTTGAAGACGCTGGTCGAGAACATGCCGGGCGTGGCACGCGCCATCGTGCAGATGCAGAGCCGCTACCGCATGGTTGCCGGGCGCGCGGCGGCGCTGGAGTCGCAATTTGACGACGGCAACCGCGGCATCAGCGTGGCGCCGCCGTCGGTGGACGAGGAAGTGCGCGATTACCTGAATCAACGCCAGAACTATATCGACGAACTGGATCGCGCCGCCGAGTCGCAGGTGGACGCCGACGCGACCGCCTTGCAGCGCCGCCTGGCCGACCGGCATGGCGTGACGGTGCTGGCCTCGCATCAGTCCGGACTGCCGACGGCGCGGCGCCACTACGATCCAGATCAAAGAATACTTTGGCTGCCCGATACGATCAGCGAAGGCCAGCGGGCGTTCCAGATGGCGGCGCAGCTGGGCTTGCTGGAACAGGCGCAGACGATCGAGTCGCTGCTGCGGGCCGCATCGTTTTCCAGCGAGGCGACCCGGGATGGTGCGCGTCTGGCGCTGTCGAACTACTTTGCCGGAGCGGTACGGCTGCCCTACCGGCGCTTCCTGGCGGCGGCCGAGGCGTGCGGCTACGATATCGAGCTGCTGGCGGGACAGTTCGGCGTCAGCTTCGAGGCGGTTTGTCATCGGCTCAGCACGATGCAGCGTCCTGGATTTGCCGGCTTGCCGGTGTTTTTCGTGCGCGTGGACCGGGCCGGGAATATTTCCAAACGTCAGTCGGCGGCGGCCTTTCACTTTTCCCGCGCGGGCGGGACCTGTCCGCTGTGGGTGGTGTACGAGGCGTTCAGCCTGCCGGGCAAGGTGTTGCGGCAGGTGGCGCGCATGCCGGACGGCAGCACCCATCTGTGGATCGCGCGCCAGGTCAGCAGCGGGCCTGCCGGATTCATGGCGCCGGGCAAATCGTTCGCTATCGCGCTGGGTTGCGATATCAGCCAGGCGCAGCGCATGGTGTACGCCAAGGGCCTGGACCTGGCCAACCCGGACGTCGCCACGCCGATCGGCAATGGTTGCAAAGTCTGCGAACGGAATGATTGTCCGCAACGGGCGTTTCCATCTATTCTGCGACAGAAACCCGTCGCCGCCCGACTGTCACGGCAAAGTTAGGTTCCCCAGGAACTCAGCGCCGTCCTACAACCACACCGCTTGCGCACCTATAGCTGGACCGGGGCGCTCCAAGCATGATGAGTGTTGTCACCTCGTTATCCAACGCGGGACCTTACTCACCATCTGGAGACCACCATGAGCTATCTAGACCGCGATACCTACGGCATTTACAGCGACACCTCGGCCGGCCCCGGCCCTCGGCTGATGGGCGCCGACACCCTGATCGGCGAGGACGTCTACAACCTCCAGGACGAAGACCTGGGCGACATCAAGGAGATCATGCTCGACATGCGCCAGGGTCACGTTGCCTATGCGGTGCTGTCGTTCGGCGGCTGGCTGGGCTTGGGCGACAAGCTGTTCGCCGTGCCTTGGCAAGCCTTGCAACTGGACACCGTCAACAAGCGCTTCCTGCTGGACGTGTCCAAGGAGCACCTGAAGAACGCACCCGGCTTCAACAAGGATAACTGGCCCGACATGGCCAGCGCCGAGTTCAGCACACAGATCCACAACTTCTATGGCACCCAGCAGAACGTACCCGGCGCCCGCACCGCCAGCGGCAGCGTGATGGGCACCGCCAGCGGCAGCCTGCAAAGCGATCCGGGCGCCAGCGCCAGCCGCACACCCCCCGGCAGCAGTAGCGGCGGCAGCGGTGGCAACCTGTAGCGGCTGGCCCACAGAACGTGCAGATTGGCTCGTCAAGGCATGCGATAGCAAGCGTGCCTGACGGGCATCTCTGGTCTAATTGTTGCATTGACAGCAATTAGACCCACCATGCAAAAATCCTACACCACTCCCCTGATCGCGCTGGCCCTGTGCGCCGGCATCCTTCCCGCCCTCGCCTTCGAGCCCCTGCCGCCGGAAACCATGGACGACGTCCGCGTCTTCAAGGTCGAGATATTGCAGGTCACCGACATCGAGCCTTACCAGCAGGCCTACACCGGCTTCATCAAATCGCTGCAGGACAGCGGCCTGGTCGAAGGCAAGAACTTGAGCATCCATCGCGTGGCCATCGACTTCGATGTCGAGAAAGGCGGTTTCTGGAACCGGCTGGGCGTGTTGCTGCGCATCCGCCAGGAGACCAGCCGCATCGTCGCCGTCAAGCCCGACCTGGTACTGACCGTCGGCACGCCGGCCACCAAGTATGCGCGCGGCATGCTGGTCGACGCCCATATCCCGCTGGTGTTCACGGCGGTGGCCAATCCCGAGGATGCCGGCTGTGTGTCCTTGGTCGACGCCGGCGAAGGCGCAACCGGCTCCACCCTGTACACCGACATGTCGGACTCGCTGAAGCTGGTCCGTGAGGTGTTCCCCAACGCACGCCGGATCGGCATGGTGCATACCGACGATGAAAACGGTGTCGCCAACGTGGCGGCGGCGACCCGCGACGGCAAGCCGCTGGGCCTGGACGTCAGCACGCGGCTGGTGAACAAGACCGACCCGATCGCGCCGACGCTGAAGGAACTGTACAACGGCGGCCGCGGCGTCGATATCTTTGCTGTGCCGCTGGACACTTACTACGGCCTACACCGCTACGAGGCGGCGATCGACCTGGGCGACTTCGGCATCGAGAACAAGGTGCCGGTGGTGACGCTGGCGATGGTGCGTGTGCCTGGCGCGGCGCTGTATGTCGGCGCCGATTTCACCCAGGTCGGACGGCTGGCCGGCAACCAGGCGGCCAGGATCCTGCAACGCCACACCAAGCCGGACGTCATGCCCATCTTACGCCAGATGACGCCGACGGTGATGGTGGATCCGGCACGCATGGCGGCCTTGAAGGTCACGCTGCCGGCCGCGATGATCGCCCACAAGACCGAGACCAGCAGCGGCTTCTGGCAGATCGACATGGCCAAATAGATACTACTGCATGGCGACTAGCACGAGGATCAGGCCCTGCCCGCTCGCGAGAGGCTGAAGAGCTTTTCCAAGTATCGCGCCGACCGCGTCGCCCGGATCGTCAACGCGCATGGCGTGACCCGGGGTCTCGGAGGTCGTTAACAGATCGCCGACCTTGATGGGCGAGCTATTCGCATCAGCTTTGCAATATACCTTTCCGAAAAGAGCTAGCGGCATGCGGCTTGCATCGGAATCACGCTGATCCAGGATAATCGCCGGCCGGAGATTGCCGGCTCCCGATACGATACCCGCAACCCTTGTGTCATAGGCGTGTCGGCTTTGTGCCAGGACACCCGTATCGTCGATCACCAATACAGTTCCCGGCTCAACTTCATGTGCGCCAACCACATCGAAATGCTCGGCACAATCGGCTCCGGTCAGAATGACGTCACCATCAACCTTGACGTCACCACCAACCTTGATGTCTTTTTCGAAGACTGCACGTCCCCCAACCCCAATGTTGTCCATGAAGCTAACCGAATTGGAGAATTCCGAACCGCTGGCCGTGCTCAGAACGGTGGTGCCAAAATCGCTGGAAAGTGTAATGCGTCCGGCAGACTCCAATAGCACCGAACTCTCAAAACCGGGCGTGGAGTTCTTGATGCTTAAGTTTCCATGTGCTGGGTCCAATGAGATTGCAACTTCATCGGAATTGAGCTTCAGCATGCCAGTCGCATCGGCGATAAACTTGGTCGCTCCTTCGGTATTAGTGATCGCAATAATTCCGTTATTGAGGGCGACGGAACCATCTTTGCCAAGAGCGACACTAATATGCCCCTCGCCGTCGTCGATCGAGATCGATCCGCTGGTATCAAGCCGGATCGCGGTACCGTCATCTCCGTTAATTTGAACTATGCCCGGTTCGGCAATCAGGCTAATACGCTGACGGCCATCCTTAGGTCATCCCTGCCCAAACAGAAATAGACCTTCTGCCAAAATCACTCCGGCTGGATTGAGCCCACCCATGAAAACAGGGTCCGCTCCAATCACCGTACCGGTATTTCCCTCGCCGTCGTTAACGATTACCGGCGCTATGAAGGTTGACATTTGAACGATCTCCTCAGAAAGAAGCGACATGTATTACTGACGTCGATACGAAATATTTCCGGCTTCCTTGCGCACGCCCTCGTCCGGGTCCTTCGTTAACAACTCCTTCACTTTCATTCCGACTTCAGGCGAAAAATTCGTGGACATAGATCTTAATGTTCGCACCCGAACACTGGGATCGACATCGTTCAAGAGCTTTATTACTTGCGGCGACAAGCTTTGCTGGAAATGTTTTAGCGAACCGGCGGCGGCGATGCGAACACGAGGATCTGTATGTGCAGCAGCCTGGTCAAGCACTTCGAGCGCAGCAGGCGTTCCGACAAAGCCGGCAAGCGAAGTCGCCTTCGCTGCAACAGCGATGGACGCTGTACGAGCAAGCGTTATCAGATGAGGGATGACGGACGGCCCAAGTTGAGCCAGTATTTCATACTGTGGTTCATCAACATCCAGGCGCTGCGCCAATTCTTCTATCGAAATCGACATTGGAGTGCTCCTAACAAAAACGTACCAGACTGCTGCTTTGCATCGTCCTGATCTCATCTTCAGCCAAGACAGGCACCCCGACTATGGCGTCCGTTCCTATGCCGTCCCCGCCGATCATTAACCGGGTCACATCTCCAACATGAGACAGTCCAAGAACATGACCTATTTCATGTGCCAAGGTCCATTTTGACGCGATGGTCGCCACAACCGCGCCTTCCCTGTTCCGCGGATGAGTTGCACATCCGTTAAACACTGGATTTGTCGCTTGCACGAAATAAACTACGATGTCACCGAAGACGACATTATTGCGATGGTCATATAACTCAGCCTGCTCTTCGGTGACGGTTCCGTCACAGTTTCCAACGTCCACGGTATTTAACAAGGAGAAATTTTCAATTGCCGACAGCGGTTCCCGACTGGCTTCGCGGACCCCGATAAACGCCGTGTCATAGACCTGTCGCATAAGAAGCAACATTTTGCTAATGCGAATGTCCGGCGCAGTAAGAGTTTTCAAATGGACGGTAATACATTTGACATAAGGGCAAGGCGCAGAAATGAACTGGCGCAAGGAAAGGGGAAAGGCCATGCCGCCCTTTACAGCAGCTGCCTTGACGCTGGCGGGTGTTCCTGCAAGCCGGCAAGAGTCACTTAGGAAGTGCATAAACATCTCCTCACGCTGATACGACATTTCTTATATTTCTAACGGAACAATTTACAAGAGATGCGACTTGTTGGACATCCGGCGCAGCTGAAAGGTTCCGTTTCAAACGCCGACACCTTTGCGGCCGGTCCTGCTGAAGGAGTGGCCGCACCAAGATTGGGCATTTTCTCTGGCACGTTTCTTGATAGAAGAGAAATGTACTCATCAGGGAATGTTCGATATGGCTAAATTCTTCAACGAAATGACCGCCGACGGGCTGGCCCACCATGCCAGCGCCGAGGTACGTGAACACTACCGCGAGTTTTGCGGCTGGCTGCAACGCCAGTCGGCCGAGACCATCGAGCGCAAGCGGGCCGAGGCCGATTTGACCTTCCGCCGGGTCGGCATCACCTTCGCCGTCTACGGCGACGATGCCGGCACCGAGCGGCTGATCCCCTTCGATACGATACCGCGCATTATTCCGGCGGTCGAATGGAAGCAGCTGCAAACCGGGCTGGTGCAGCGGGTCCAGGCGCTGAACATGTTCATCCATGATATTTATCATGACCAGAACATCATCAAGGCCGGCATCATCCCCGCCGAGCAGATCTACAAGAACGCCCAGTACCGGCCGGAGATGCAGGGCATCAAGGTGGTGTCGGACATCTATGCGCATATCGCCGGGGTCGACATCGTGCGCGCCGGCCAGGGCGAGTTCTACGTGCTGGAGGATAACCTGCGGGTGCCGTCCGGCGTCTCCTACATGCTGGAAGACCGCAAGATGATGATGCGGCTGTTCCCCGAACTGTTCGCCCGCAACAAGATCGCGCCGGTCGACCACTATCCCGACTTGCTGCTCGACAACCTGCGTTCGGTGGCGCCGATGGGCATCAACGATCCCACCGTGGTCGTGATGACGCCGGGCATGTACAACTCGGCCTACTTCGAGCACGCTTTCCTGGCGCAGCAGATGGGCGTGGAGCTGGTCGAGGGCAAGGATTTGTTTGTCAGCGATAACACGGTGTTCATGCGCACCACGCGCGGCCCCAAGCGGGTGGACGTGATTTATCGCCGCCTGGACGACGATTTCCTCGATCCGCTGGCGTTCCGACCGGATTCCTCGCTGGGGGTGCCGGGGCTGCTGTCGGTGTATCGCGCCGGCCGCGTCTCGCTGGCCAACGCCATCGGCACCGGGGTGGCGGACGACAAGTCGATCTATCCCTTCGTTCCCGACATGATCAAGTTCTACCTGTCCGAGCAGCCGGTGCTGAACAATGTGCCGACCTACCAGTGCCGGAAAAAGGAAGACTTGGCCTACACGCTGGCCAACCTGCCCGAGCTGGTGGTCAAGGAAGTGCATGGCGCCGGCGGCTACGGCATGCTGGTCGGCCCGGCCTCGACCAGACAGCAGATCGAGGACTTCCGCCGGCGCCTGATCGCCAGGCCGGACGGCTATATCGCCCAGCCGACGCTGGCCCTGTCGGCCTGCCCGACCTACGTGGAAAGCGGCATCGCGCCCCGCCACATCGATCTGCGTCCTTTCGTCCTGTCCGGCAAGACCATTTCGATGGTGCCGGGCGGCCTGACCCGCGTGGCCTTGCAGGAAGGCTCGCTGGTGGTGAACTCGTCGCAAGGCGGCGGCACCAAGGACACCTGGATTTTGGAACGCTAAGGAGAGCCCATGTTAAGCCGTACCGCCGATCACCTGTTCTGGATGGCGCGCTACACCGAGCGCGCCGAAAACACCGCCCGCATGCTGGACGTCAACGTGCAGACGTCGATGTTGCCGCAATCCGACGAGGAAAACGCCCACGGCTGGCGCGCCATGCTCGGCATCTCCGAGCTGCAATCCGCGTTCGACCGCAAGTACGACTCGCTGGAGGCGCGCGCCGTCATCGATTTCATGGTGCGCGACCCGGACAACCCCTCCTCCATCGTGGCCTGCCTGACCGAGGCGCGCGAGAACGCCCGTGCCGTGCGCGGCACGCTGACCACGGAAGTATGGGAAATCCAGAACCAGACCTGGCTGGACATGCAGAAACGCCTGGACAGCGATCTGCTGGAAACCGATCCCAGCAAGTTCTTCGAGTGGGTCAAGTTCCGCTCGCATTTGTCGCGCGGCGTCACGGTTGGCACCATGTTGCGCGACGAAGCGGTGCATTTCATCCGATTAGGCACCTTCCTGGAGCGGGCCGACAACACCGCCCGCATCCTCGACGTGAAGTTCCACGGCGGCGGCGCGGAAAACACCGCCGAGACCATGACCCAGCGCGATTTTTATTACTGGGGCGCGCTGCTGCGCTCGGTGTCCGGCTTCGAGATCTACCGCAAAGTGTATCGCGACGTCATCACCCCGGCCCGCATCGCCGAGTTGCTGATGCTGCGCGGCGATATGCCGCGTTCCTTGCTGGCCTGTATGGACGAGGTGGTCCAGAATCTGCTCGAGGTACGCAATGACGTTTCCGCCGATACCGAACGCTTCGCCGGCCGCCTGCGCGCCGAACTGCAATTCGGCAAAATCGACGACATCCTGGCGAACGGCCTGCACGACACCCTGACCGGCTTCCTGGCCGATATCAATCAACTGGGCAATCGCGTCAGCCGGGATTTCCTGGTGCCGCTGGCGGCTTGACACGAGGCACTCTATGCAACTGACGATACGGCACGAAACACGCTACACCTACACCACGCCGCTGGCCTACACCATCCAGCAGCTGCACCTGACGCCGCGCGCGGAAGCGCAGCAGCACGTGTTGTCGTGGAACATCGCCATGCCGGGCCAGGTGCATGCCTACACCGACGCCTACGGCAATCTGTCGCACATGATGACGATGAACGTCCCCCACCAGGGCTTGACCATCGTGGCCGGCGGCGTGATCGAGACCACCTGTCCGAAACAGGGCCGCATTCCGAACGGCGACAGCCTGTCGCCGCTGATCTACACGGTGTCGACCCGGCTGACCGAGCCCACGCCCGGCATCCTGGAACTGGCGGCCTCCTGCCTGCCGGATGGCAAGGCGCGGACCAGGGACCTGATCCGCCTGGCGGAGCACATCTTTGGTGCGGTCCGGTATCAAAGCGGTGCGACCGCCGTGACCACCACCGCCAGCGATGCGTTGGCGCTGGGTGAAGGCGTATGCCAGGACCACGCGCACCTGTTCCTGGCCTGTTGCCATGCGCACGGGATACCGGCGCGCTACGTGTCCGGCTATATCGATCCGGAAACCAGCGACCACGCCGCCAGCCACGCCTGGGTGGACGCCTGGGCCGAGGACCAGGATTACACCGGCTGGGTCAGCGTCGATGTGACCCACGCGCGGCTGATGACGGACGCCTATTGCCGCCTCGCCATCGGCCGCGACTACGATGCGGCGGCGCCGGTGCGCGGCGTGCGGCGCGGCGGCGGCACCGAGTCGATGAGCGTGGACGTACAGATCGTGCCGCAATAGTTTCGGCGCCAGCGACGGGGTGTACAATAATAATTATCCTAATCAATAACTTGTAACGATGACCTATTGTGTGGGCATGCGCCTGAATGCCGGGCTGGTGTTTCTATCCGATTCCCGCACCAATGCCGGTGTGGACCAGGTCGGCACCTTTCGCAAGATGAGCGTGTTCGAAATTCCCGGCGAACGGATGATGGTGATGATGACCGCCGGCAATCTGTCGATCTCGCAATCGATACGCCAGTTGGTGTCCGAGCAGCAGAACGCGGACGGCCACAGCATCTGGACCGCCACCAGCATGCACGAGGCGGCCCGCCTGCTGGGCGACGCCGTGCGCCAGGTGCACGAGCGCGACGCCAAGGCGCTGGCCGAGTTCGGCATCGAGTTCAATGTCAGCATCATTTTCGGCGGACAGATCAAGGGCGAGCGCTGCCGCCTGTTCCAGATCTATTCGGCCGGCAATTTCATCGAATCGCACGACGAAAACACCTATTTCCAGATCGGCGAGGCCAAGTACGGCAAGCCCATCATCGACCGTGTGGTCACCCCCGCCACCAGCCTGGACGACGCCGCCAAATGCGCGCTGATCTCGATGGATTCGACCTTGCGCTCGAACGTGTCGGTCGGCCTGCCGCTGGACTTGCTGGTGTATGAGACTGAAAAGCTGGCGGTCACCCATTTCGTCACCATCGACGAGCGCAACCAGTATTTCCAGATGATACGCAGCACCTGGGGCCATCAACTGAAGCGCGTATTCGAAGGCCTGGACCATCCGGTCTGGGACGCCGCGCCCGAGGCCTCCAGCAATGTGCTGCATTCGGCACAGGCCGGCGGCAAGCCGGTGCGCGTGGCGCCGCCGGCGAATGTGGCTGTGCCACCGGTGTCGGACACGCCATTGCAAACGCTGACGCAACAGTTCCATGACGGGCAACAGTAGTCGGCGTTCAGGAAAGAGTATGATGCAAAGAGTTTTCACCTTACACGGAGCGATGCATGTCTGACGCCTTACCGCCGGTAGCCGAGGAACAGATCTTTTCGGTCGATACCTTGCTCAAGTACATGGGCAATGACGATAAAGCGCTGGCCGTAGTCTCCAAGATCGTGCGCGACGCCTGCGCACCCGGCATGGCGCCGATCCAGCAGGCGGCCGTCGCGCTGCGCGAGGAGCGCTACACCGAGGCCGGAAAGATCCTGCACAGCCTGCGCGGATCGATAGGTACTCTGGGCGCCAAGCGCCTGGTGTTGTCCTCGCTCAAGCTGGAGCAGGCCATCGCCGGGCGTCTGCTGGACCAGGTTCCAGCGCTGTTGCGGGACCTGGAATCCGAGTATCGGCTGGTGTTGCAATCAGCCGACGGCTGGTTGCAAGGAAATGCACCACAAGGCGGGCAAACCGCCCAGGCCTGAAGTTACAGTTACACGCTGGACTGCTACCACTTTCACCAGCGGTTATCCCCGACCGCTGTACGTGCCCCACGCCTCATGCTTGCCTGATCAGTTTATTGCTGTCTCAGAGTCAACTATTTGCAATCTTGCCTACGTAGAATTCAAAAAAATCGGGCATATTGTTCAGTAATTGTGAATACTTATCCGTGTTGCAGTGCAACCAAGCGTGCCCTGTTGCCGCTTTATAGCCCTTCTTAACGAATGGTTACAATTGTTACCCCGAATATCGGCTGGCTTACCGGAGGCTGAAAAGCTTCGTGATAAGATCCGATCCGTACTGGCCAATTCAAGCCAGCTAGCAAGGCGGAATCTAGTGTGCGCCGTGTTTGCCGACGATTTTGTAGAATAGAAAGATAATTTTATTGCGCTGGGGCATCTTGCGCAATTGATAATTTGTCTCAGTGCAAGTATAATGGTGCATTGCGTCGAGACGCTTGAACGACGCGTGCAGCATTTGAAGTGCCACAACAGACGGCCTAGGTTTTAGCCTTGGACAGCGCAGTCGCAGGCTTTCCTCACTGACAGTGGTACTGCTTTAACCAAGGGTAACTAAAATATGGAATTATTCAACAAGTCTGGCGTGCTGGTATCGTCGGTGCTGGTGCTGGTGGGAGCGCTGATCGCTTGCCAGGCTCAGGAAGACGGGATCCCTTCGCCGACCGCGATTGAAGCCGCCGCCATGCAGTTGGGTCCACAAGGCCAGCCAGCCGCCGAACGCCGCTTGCAGGAGTGGGCCGAACAGGGTTCGCCGGTGGCCCAGCGCGAACTGGCGCTGCGGTATCTGGCCAACCCGGCCAAACGCGGTGAAGCCCAGCAGTTGTTTGAACGCGCCGCCAACGCCGGCGATGCCCAGGCCGCGGTGGGACTGGTCGGTATGTATCACAGCAGATCCGCCGGCGGCAACGCCACCATCAGCGCCGGCCGGGTGATCAAGGAAGCCGCCAACGTGAACTACCTGCCGCACTGAACCCTTGGTTCCCCTTGCCATAGAGCCGCAACACCCATTTGGTGCTGCGGCTTTTTTATTGTGTTGTTGATTTATACTTTACAAAACATGAATGGGAGCGCCGTATGGACCGGTTGCGTGCACTGGAAGTGTTCGTTGAGGTAGTTCGCCGGGAAGGCTTTGCCCGTGCTGCGGACGCGCTCGACACATCACCGGCCAACGTCACCCGCTACATCAGCGACCTGGAGGCGCATCTGCAAACCCGGCTGCTGAACCGCAGCTCGCGCAAGATGTCGCTCACCGCCAGCGGCGAGGCGCTGTTCGAACGGGCCAAGTCGATCCTGGATGACGTGGCCGAGGCCGAAGCCATCGTTTCCTCCGCCACCATGCAGCCGCAGGGCGTGCTGCGCATCAACGCGCCGCTCAGCTTCGGCGTGTTGCACCTGGCGCCGCTGTGGGCCAGGTTCATGCAGAAATATCCCGACGTGCAACTGGACGTGGCGCTGATCGACCGCGTGGTCGATATCGTCGAAGAAGGTTACGACATGGCGATCCGCATTTCGCGCGCCGGCTCGGCCTCCAACGTGGCGCGCAAACTGGCCACTTCGCACAATATCCTGTGCGCATCGCCCGCCTACATCGAGCGACGCGGCATGCCCATGCAACCCGCCGAGCTGCTGCAGCACAGCTGCATCGGCTACAGCTACGCGGCCACCGCCGATGAGTGGCAGATACTGGACGCCCAGGCGCAGCCGCATACGGTCAAAGTGCGCTGCGTCATGCACACCAATAACGGCGACACCGCGCGCGGCGCGGCGTTGGGCGGCCTGGGGGTGATCTGGCAGCCCAGTTTCCTGGTCGGCGCCGACTTGCGCGAAGGCAGGCTGGTGCGGGTGCTGCCGGACTACCACATGCCCGACATCGACGTGCTGGCGGTCTATCCCAGCCGGCGCCACCTGAGCGCCAAGGTGCGGGTGATGATCGACTTCCTGGTCGATGAATTTTCCGGCACGCCGCCGTGGGACCGCGTTGACTGATTTTCGGCCATAAAAATCCCCGAGTCCATTTGATGCACCTCATATAGCCCGCCCGCCCTGGCGCAGATACTTGTCTGTGCTGACTGCACAGGAGGGGATGCGACGATGGATCAACGCGAACAATACCGGGAGCAATTGCAAGCCTTCACGCGGCAGCACCGGGCGGGACACTGGAGCGGCAGCTTCGCGCAGTTCATGGAGCAGGTGCTGCCGATGGCGCCCTGCCAGTTCGTGCGCAGTTCGCATCAATACATCTGGGACATGCTGGGCTGGAGCGGCCAGCAGGACGAGAACGGCAAGTTGCGCTGCAAGCTGTTTGCCGACGAACTATTCGGCATCGATGACGCCTTGGCGCGCGTGGCCGACTATTTCAAGGCCGCCGCGGCGGGCTCCGAGGTCGGACGGCGCCTGCTGTTGCTGCTGGGGCCGCCGTCCGGGGGCAAATCCACGCTGGTGATACGGCTCAAGCGCGGCCTGGAGGAATACAGCTACACCGACGCCGGCGCCATGTTCGGCATCGCCGGCTGCCCGGTGCACGAGTCGCCGCTGCATCTGGTGCCACACACCATGCGGCCGGGTTTCCGCGAAACCTATGGCGTCGACCTGACCGGTGAGTTGTGTCCCCATTGCCGGATGCGGCTGGAGCACGAGCTGAGCGGCGACTTCCTGCGCATGCCGGTCGAGCGCATCTTCATTTCGGAGGCCGGCCGCAGCGGCGTCGGCACCTACGCGCCGCATGATCCCAACACGGCGGACATCGCCGACCTGGTGGGTTCGGTCGATCTGTCCAAGGTGGCCGAGTTTGGCGACGAGGGCGACCCGCGCGCGTGGTCCTGGTCGGGCGCCGTGTATGCCGCCAGCCGCGGCATGCTGGAGATGATAGAAATCCTCAAGGTCAAGCGCGAATTCCTGTACCTGCTGCTGACGCTGACGCAAGAAAAAAACGTCAAGGTGGCGCGCTTTCCGCTGATCTATCTCGACGAGACCATCCTCGCCCATACCAACCTGGCCGAGTTCCGCAAATTCCTGCAGGAGAGCGAGAATGAAGGTTTGCTGGATCGCATGGTGATCGTGCAGGTCCCGTACACCTTGAACTACCGGGACGAGGCGCGCATCTACCACAAGCTGATCCTGGCGGCGGCGCCGGCCTTCCGCAGCGTGCACCTGGACCCGCATGTGCTGCACGCCGCCGCCGTGTTCGCCGTGCTGACCCGCCTGCATGAAAGTGACGAGCGCGACGGCGAACTGGCGCGGCGCGTGCGCATCCACGCCGGCGAAGACGTGGACGGCGTCCATCCATCCGACGCGCAGCGCCTGCGCAGCAAGGAAAAGGCGCCCGACGAGGGCTTGTCCGGGGTGTCGCCGCGCTTCGTGATCAATGCCCTGTCGAATGCCATCATACAGTCCTCGCGCAGCAGCCTGACCACGATGGACCTGCTGCTGGCGCTGAAGGACGGCATCGAAAGTGATGCGCGGATCGAGTCGGCCCGCAAGCGCAAATGGGTCGACTATCTGGTCTTGACGCGGAAGGATTTCTATAACCGCTGGGTCAAGGAAGATGTCCACAAGGCGCTGTTCGTCTCGTTCGAGCAAGAAATAGAGGATTTGCTGGGCAAGTATCTGGACGAGGTCGAGGCCATGCTGGACAACCGTCAGGTCAAGGACCCGATCACCAGCGAAGAGCGGCGGCCGGACGAGCGTTTCCTGCGCGCGGTCGAGGAGAAGATCGCGATTTCCGATTCCGGCAAACAGTCGTTTCGGCAGGAGGTGGTGCGCAAGGCCATGAGCGCGTACAAGCGCGGCCAACGCTTCGGCCTGGGCAGTCATGCGCAGCTGCGTGACGCCTTGCAGCAATACCTGTTCGAGCAACGGCGCGACGTGTTGCGCCTGGTCAGTTCCAGCAAGCGTCCGGACGACGAGGTGCGGGCCAAGATCTCGGCGGTCGAGCAACGCCTGGTCGACGAGTACGGCTACGACAGCCACTGCGCGCGGGAAGCCTTGAATTATGTCACCACGCTATTGGCGCAGGAATGAGGCGACACCATGCGGACAGGTCAACGCGACTGGTACGAATTGTTCTCCCGGGGCGCGCGCGACTGGCTGCGCCACAACGACAAGGTGCGCAACGCTGTGAGGGATCACTTGTCCGAGATCATATCCTCGTCCGAGCTGATGAGCGAGCCCGGCCAGCGCAGCGTGCAGGTGCCGTTGCGCTTGCTGGAACATGCGCGCTTCCGCCTCGCCGACAACAATAGCACCACCGGCGCCGGCCAAGGGCCCGGCCAGCCGGGCGACCTGCTGCTGCCGCCGGAAGACGGCTTCGGCGATGATAGCGGCGCCGGCAACGCGCCCGGCACGGTCACGCTGATGATGGAGTTCGCCATCGACGACATCGTTGACTGGCTCTGGCAGGAATTTCAACTGCCGTCGCTGCAGCCGCGCGGCAACGCCACGCTGGAGCAACCGGAACTGCTGCATCGCGGCTGGGATAAGCACGGCGCCCGTTCGCGGCTGGACCGCCGCCGCACCATCAAGGAGGCCGTCAAGCGGCGCGCGGTGCAGAGCGCGCCGGCGGCGTTTACCAACGAAGACTTGCGCTTCCGCCAGCTGGTGGAGCGGCCGCGTCCCAGCAGCAATGCCGTGGTGTTCATGGTGCTTGATGTGTCCAGCAGCATGACGCAGGCCGAGCGGCGCCTGGCCAAGACCTTCTTCTTCCTCGCGCTGCAGGGACTGCGCCGTAGCTACCGGCGGCTGGAGCTGCGCTTCCTGGCGCACGCGGCGCGTGCGTGGGAGTTCAACGAAAGGGATTTTTTCGAGGTCAGCGGCATGGGCGGCACGATGGCGTCGACCGGTTTCGAGCTGGCGCGCGCGCTGCTTGACGAGCAATACGATACGGCCAGCTACAACAGCTACCTGTTCTACGCCTCGGACGGCGACAATTTTTCCGAAGACCGGACGGCGGCCAGCAAGTTGCTGGGCCAGCTGGCCGACCGCATGAACTACCTGGCCTATGTCGAGACCTTGCCTGGCATGCCACGCATGCTGGAGACCGAGATGGGGCGGCTGTGGAAGGAGCGCGAGCGGCAGGGACTGCCGCTATCGAGCGTGGTGCTGACCCAGAGCGAGGACATCATCGGCGCGCTGAAACAGTTTCTGACGCAGCAAGCTGCCGCCGAGGAAAAGGCATGAGTACGCTTGAAGACTGGACCGCCCGCATTGAGCACCTCGCCAGCGAACTTGGACTGGAATACTGCCCGGTAGACTTCGAACTGGTGCCGCAAAACTTCATGCTTGAAATTGCGGTGTACGGCGTGCCGGTGCGCATGCACCACTGGTCGTTCGGCGTGCGCTACATCCACCAGCTGTTGCATCAGAACATGGGGCACTCGCGCATCTTCGAGGTGATGTTCCCCGGCGATCCGTGCCGGGCCTACATGATGAATCAAAATAGCCTGGCCGAAAACACGCTGGTGGCCGCCCATGTCATCGGTCATGCGGATTTTGTTCGGCGCAACAGCTTGTTCGAGCGCTTCCTGAAGCTGGCGGGCGGACATATCCTGGAACAAAGCGCGGCCCGCGCCTATCGCCTGGAACTGGCGCTGGCGCGGCACGGCCAGCGACGGGTGGAAGCCGTGCTGGACGCGGCGTTGGCCCTGGAGCCGCACATCGACATCCAGCAGGAGCTGTACCGACCGCCCTACCCCGACGCTCCGCCTGCGCCGCCACGGGACGCAGCCGGGCCATTTCAACAGCGCTATCGCTCCCTGCCCGGCGAGCAAGCGGCATCCCCCCAGGCGACCAGGCGCGCGCAGTTACCGCCACATCCGGAGTACGACTTGCTGTGGTTCGTCGCACACTACGCGCCGGAGCTGCAGGATTGGGAGCGCGACATCTTCCTGGCCGTGCGCGAAGAGTCGTTCTATTTTTATCCCGTGCAAGCGTGCCAGATCATGAACGAAGGCTGGGCTTCCTACTGGCACGCGCGTCTGTTGCGGGAGGCGGAGTTCCTGCCGCAAGCGATCTACCTGCAAGCCCTCAAGGCGCACTCCGATGTGGTGCGGCCGTATGCGGGCGAGCAGCAGTTGGCGCTGGCAGTCAACCCCTACCACCTAGGCTTCAGCATGTGGGAACGCATCGTCGAGCAGCAAGGCATCGAGGCGGCGCGTCGTATTTGCAGCGAGGAGGACGATTTCGGCTTCATCCGCAATTATCTGGACGCGGAGCTGGCCTCGGAGCTGGGCTTGTTCAGCTACCAGATGCGCAAAGATGGGGAGACGCGCATGCTCAGCCGCGATATTCATGAGGTGCGGGAAGCCATCCTGGCGCCGAAATACAACTATGGCGCGCCGCGCATCGCCGTCGACAAGGTGCAGGACGACCAGAGCCTGGTCCTGCGACACGACCATGCCAGCGATGGCCGTGGGCTGGACCTGGCCGCCGCCGAGCAAGTGCTCAACTATGTGGCCCGCATCTGGCGCAAGCCAGTCACCTTATTGACGGTCGACTTTCGCGGTGTCCCGCGAACCTTGACGGTCAGCCACCCAGATACTCCACATACCAGTGCAAAGCCTGCCTGAGTCCGCGCTGCAGATCGTGGGTGGGCGCATAGCCCAGCAGTTCCCTGGCCTTGGAGATGTCGGCCTGCGAATGGCGCACGTCGGCGGCGCGGAATTCGCCGTACTCCGGTTGATAGTCGCGCAAGTGGGGGTAGCGTTCCACCAGCAAGCCATGCAGCATCAGGTACAGTTCGTTCAAGCTGGTGCGGGCGTTGAGCGCGACGTTGTAGACCTGGTTGACCGCCTCTTTGCGATCGGTCAACGCCGCCAGCAGGTTGGCCTGCACGGCGTTGGCGACATAACAGAAATCCCGGCTGGTTTCGCCGTCGCCGTTGATCACCAGCCGGCGCCGCCCTATCATCGCCGCGATCCACAGCGGAATCACGGCGGCGTAGGCGCCGGATGGGTCCTGACGCGGCCCGAACACATTGAAATACCTGAGACCGATGCATTCGGTGGCGTAGCAACGCGCATAGACTTCCGCGTACAACTCGTTCACATACTTGGTCAGGGCATACGGCGACAGGGCTTTGCCGACCTGGGCCTCCCGCTTGGGCAAGGCCGGATGGTCGCCATAGCTGGCGCTGGAGGCGGCATAGACGATGCGCCGCACGCCAGCCAGGCGCGCGGCCTCCAGCACGTTGAGGCCGCCGCCGATATTGATGTCGTTGGACAGCAAGGGTTCACGCAGCGAGCGCGTTACCGAGCCCAGCGCGGCCTGGTGCAGCACGAAATCGGCGCTGGCGCAAGCGCGGTTGCAGGTGGGCGCGTCGCGGATGTCGCCTTCGATCAATTCAAAGCGGCGCCAGGCCTCCGGCCCCACCGTGTCCCTGACTTGCTCCAGATTGTGGCGGTAGCCGGTCAGGAAGTTGTCCAGTCCGACGACCCGCTGGCCCAGTTCCAGCAAGGCCTGCAACAGGTTCGATCCGATGAAGCCTGCGGCGCCGGTCACCACCCAGCGGTACTGTTGTTGCTGCAGATGCTCGCGCACGTCCTGGTAGCAGGTGGTGGCGGGCGTGCCATCTTCGTAGTCGGCCATCATAGCCTCCAGACACTGAGTCCGCTCTCACGCAAGGCCTGTTGGTCGAACTGGGACTTGAGGTCGATGAAGCAGCCGTCATGGACGACCTTGGCGCGGATCTGCTGCAAGGGACGCGCCGCCAGCTCGCGATGGGCCACCGCGCTGATCATGGCCTCGGCGCAGGGCAGCTCATCCCAGGACTCCAGCCGCACGCCGTATTCGTGGTGCGCTTCGTCGGGATCGGCAACCGGGTCGTGCACGTGGACTTGCAAACCATAGGATTCCAGTTCGGCGATCAGGTCGGCGACCTTGGAGTTGCGCAAGTCCGGGCAGTTTTCCTTGAACGTCAGCCCCAGCACGTTGACCCGGCATCCCTTGAGCTTGAACCCGGCGCGCACCATGGCCTTGACCGTTTTCTCGGCGACAAACTTTGCCATGCCGTCATTGATGCGGCGCCCCGCCAGGATCACGTGCGGATGGTAGCCCAGCTTTTCCGCCTTGTGCGTCAGGTAGTAGGGATCGACGCCGATGCAATGCCCGCCCACCAGGCCGGGCCTGAACGGCAGGAAATTCCACTTGGTGCCGGCCGCCTGCAAGACCTCCAGCGTATCGATGCGCATCCGGTCGAAGATGATGGCCAGCTCGTTCATCAACGCGATATTGAGGTCGCGCTGGGTATTCTCGATGACTTTGGCGGCCTCGGCGACCATGATGCTGGAGGCGCGATGCACGCCGGCGCTCACGACCTCTTCATACAGTGCGGCTACGCGTTGCAAGGTGTCGTGATCGTCGGCCGCGACGATCTTGCGGATGGTCGCCAGCGTGTGCTCGCTGTCGCCGGGATTGATGCGCTCGGGCGAGAAGCCGACATGGAAATCCCGCCGCCATTTCATGCCTGAACACTGTTCCAGCACCGGGATGCAGATCTCCTCGGTGGCGCCGGGGTAGACCGTGGATTCATAGATCACCACCGCGCCTGTCTTCATATAGCGCCCGACCGACTGGCTGGCGCCGACCAGCGCGGAAAAGTCCGGCTGGTGGGCGCTGTCCACCGGCGTTGGCACGGCGACCACGATGTAGTCGGCCTCGCTCAACGCGGCCGGGTCGCAGCCCATCTCAAGCAGGCGCGCCGCAGCAAATTGCTCGCTGCTGACTTCGCCGCCCGGATCGATGCCGCGCCGGTAGCTCGCCACCTTGCGCGCCGACAGGTCGACTCCGATGGTACGGCGGCGCGTGCCGAACGCCACCGCCAGCGACAGACCCACATACCCCAATCCCACCACGGCCACGACTTCCATAACTCACCTCGCGTCTGAGCGTTAAACATGCGTCTCGGCCGATTCTACGGAGCGCTTTCCGGCCGCTGTTGAGGTGTCGCAAACCGGCGCCGATTGCGCCGCAAGGCGGCTCCGTTTGTGGCGTATCAAGGAGTGTCGCGAGCAGAGTTCCTACTCTATGCCTACCGTTCGCCAAGGAGAGTCCCATGATGTCCGTCCGCCTGCTTTCCGTGGCCTGCTTCGGCGGATTGATCCTGGCGTTGAGCGTCTATCCCCTGCATGGCAGCTGGCTGTCCGCCGTCCTGCTGGGCTACGGCGCGTTGCTGTGGTGGCGACCCGTGCTGTGGCTGCTGGCCTTGCCGGCAGTGCTACCCGTACTGGACCTGGCGCCGCACACCGGCTGGTTCTTTCTGGAGGAAATCGATCTGGTCCTGCTGCTGACCGCTGGCTGCTGCTATTGGCGTTTCGACACCACCGGCATGCGCCCGATGTTTCCACCGCTATTCCGCTTCAGCTTATGGTTGCTGGCCGGCGCCTGCGGCGTCGCGCTGTGGCGCGGATTGCGGCCGTTGCCGCCAATTGATGTCAATTCCTTCAACAACTACCTGAGTCCCTACAACGCACTGCGCGTGGGCAAGGCGTGGATCTGGAGCTACGTGTTGCTGCCGCCGTTGAAACAAGCACTGGGCCCGGACCTGGCCGGCCTGCGCCGTTTCCTGATACCCGGCATGTTGATCGGCCTGCTGTTGACCTGCGTCGCCGCGACATGGGAGCGCTGGCAGTTTCCAGGCCTGCTGAATTTCTCCAGCGACTATCGAATCACTGCGCCGTTCTCCGCCATGCACACCGGCGGTGCGGCACTGGACGGCTACCTGGCGCTGAGCTTCCCCTTGCTGGCGGCATGGCTGTTTGGCAAGCACTGGTCGCCGCGCCAGACGGCGGCGTTGCTGATGCTGCCGCTGGCGCTGTACGCCGGACTGGCGACCTTTTCGCGCGGGCTGTACGCGGCCTATGCGTTGGCCGCTCCCGTCCTGGCCGGCATCCCATTGATGGGCGGCTCGCGCACCGCTCCGGCCAGGCGCCGCTGGCGCGCGGCGCTGCCCGTGGTGGCCGCCGCCGCGCTGGCCGCCTGCGTGCTGGGCGTGGTATTCGAAAGCAGCGGCTATCGCGGCTTCGGTGCGGCCTTGACCTTATTGACGGCGGCGCTGATCCTTTCCGCCCTGCCCCTGCCACCGCTGGTGCTGGCGAGCAGCCTGATTTGCGGCGCCGCGCTTGCCGGCGGGCTGGCCTGGCTGTTGCCGGTCGGAGAACCGCCGCTGGCCATGTTGAAGAGTCCCTATCTGCTTTTTCTGGTCTCGCTCGCCGCGTTTGCGCTGGCCGCCAGCCGCCCCCGTGCCTTGTTGCCTTTGGCTATGCTGGCCTTGGCCGGACTATCGGTCAACGCGGCATGGATCGCCTATCATCATGCCGGCGCGGCCACGCTGGCGCCGAGTGCCGGCTTGCTGCTGACGGCCATGTCGCCGCTGGCGCTCAACGTCCTGCGCAGGCGCCCGCTGTGGCGCCTGCGACGCCGCAGCCTGACGGCGCTGGTGACTTGCGCGATGGTGCTGGCAAGCGCCGTCCCCGTCTACAACGGCTACTTCGTCGCCGAACGTTTTGCCAGCACCGGGAGCGATCTGTCCGCGCGCTTCCGGCACTGGAGCGACGCGCTCGGCCTGATGGATGACGACCTGGGCACCGCGATGCTGGGCGCAGGGCTGGGTAAATTCCCCGCGCTGTACTTTTGGCGCAATCGGCTGCACGAAGTGCCGGCCAGCTATCGCTACCTGGACCAGGGCGGCAATCGATCGCTAGGTTTGTTCGCCGGCGAGTATCCGGCGGGTTACGGCGAACTGCTGCGCTTGCTGCAAGTCGTCCCCATCGAAAGCGGCACATCCTACGTGGTGGCGCTGGATGTATGGAACGCCGGCGTTCCCGCCTTCCTGCACGTGAATCTGTGCGAACGCCAGTTGCTCTATCCACAGGCATGCATCCCCCTGCCTATGCGCCAGGTTCCGCATGCACCGTATTGGCAGCGGTATCAATTCCCGTTATCGTCCGGCGTCCTGGGCCGCGGCGGCCGCCGGGTACAACTGGAAATCGCGGTGGAAGGCGCACACGCCGCGTTGGATATCGACAACGTGAGCCTGCGCAATCGAGACAGCCAGCGCGAACTGGTGCGCAACGGCGCGTTTTCCGACGCTAACAATTACTGGTTCTTCAGCAGCGATCGTCATCACCTGCCCTGGCACCTCAAGAACCTGGGACTCAATCTGTATTTTGACATGGGCTGGCCGGGACTGCTGGCCTACGCCGGCCTGCTGTCCAGCGCCGCCGCCGAACTGCTGCGCCGCGCACGCGACGGCGCCGACCTCGCCCAGACGTTGGCCTTGCTGGCCGCGCTGGGCACGTTTCAGGTCGTGGGCCTGTTCGACAGTTTGTTCGACGTACCCCGCATCACCTTGCTATTCATGCTGCTGCTGTGCGCTGCCGCACTGCGGCCTGCCCCGTCCATTCCTCCTACCGCGAGCGCGTCATGTTGAAACCTGCCTATTTGCCGGCGTTGCTGGCCCTCAGTCTGTCCATGCCCGCCACCGCAGACGACCTCAGCCGCATAATCGAACTCGTCAAGCCTTCCGTGGTTGGCATCGGCAGTTTTCAGAAGAGCCGCAGCCCGGCCTTGTCATTTATCGGCTCGGGCTTTGTGATCGAGGATGGCTTGACCGTGGTGACCGCCGCCCACGTGGTCCATGAGTTGTTGCGCACCGATCAGGGCGACAACCTGGGCGTGCTGGTGCGCCAGGGCGAAACCGCCCAGTTCCGCGCTGCCGCCGTGACCATGATCGACAAGGAGCACGACCTGGCGCGCCTGCGGGTGCGGGGCGCGCCGATTCCCGCCCTCAGAATGGGCGACTCGGCCAAGGTGCAGGAGGGGAAATCGCTGGCCTTTATGGGCTTCCCTCTCGGCATGGTGCTTGGCCTGCGTCACGTTACCCATCGCTGCACCGTGTCGGCGATTACACCCGTGGCCATGCCCTCGATCAGTTCAAGCAAGCTCGACGGAAAGCTGCTGAACCAGCTGCAAAAAACCACCTACGTCGTGTTCCAGCTGGATGGCACGGCGTATCCGGGCAATAGCGGCAGCCCGCTGTTCGACCCCGACACCGGCGAGGTGATCGGCGTGGTCAACATGGTATTCGTCAAGGGCGTCAAGGAAACGGCGATCTCCGCGCCCAGCGGCATCGCCTACGCCATTCCCGCCAGCTTCCTCGCGCCGCCTCCGCCGCACTAGTCAGGTCTTGCCCGCGATCAAGCGCCCGGTGATACCCGGTTCGTCCCAGGTCGGGAAGAAGTACGGGTAGAACGAGCGTTCGGTGGTCTGCTGTTCCATCATGCCGCCGAATTTGCGGATCTGTTCGCCCATATATTCCAGCTCCAGGCGCAGCAGCACGGCCGGCGCGCCCACGCGTGTGCATGGCCGCTCGCCGCCAAAATCGCGAAAGCCCAGCATGCGCTTGTAGAACATGACATGGCGCGGATTGACCTCGATCACGTAGTCGGTGTAGCCGTGGATATTGTGCGCATAGATATAGGAGATGTGGATCAGCGCCGCGAACACGCGCTTGGACACCCCCTTGTCGATCGCCAGCCGCGAAGGTTCGCACAGGCGGCGGTGGCGGGAGCGCAGATCGTCCAGCTTGTCGCGGAAGTTCTCGTCGGCGGGCAGGCCCACCTCTTCGTTGTCCAGGCACAAGGACATGGTGCCCACGGTTTGTCCGCCGGTTTCCGCAAACAGCGTGATCTTGTTCAGCGCGTGACTGGCGTTGGGGTCGACCGAATAGCCGCGCCACCCGTACATCTTTTTGAGCAACAAGCTGGCCGCTTCCCGGCGCCCCTGCGAGTTGGCCATGCGGATGTGGAATATCTGCTGGTCTATGGTGTGGTCCAATTCCTTGTTGGCTACGCCTTCGCCGACCACGAGGTCGCGCAGGCCTGGACCGGCCTCAAATGTAACTATTGCGTCGTCATGTTGCACGGTTGGCATCCTGTCAGGTCTGTCGGCCAGCTGTCGGCAAAGGACAAACTGGGCTCATGCTCTTCAGACCTGCCTAGTGGATGAAAAGTTCCGCAAAATTTCAAATATTTTTGAGGCTCAGAACCAACTTTCCGGGATCACCAATACATCGCCGGGCAACACCGCTACGTTGGCAGAAATATCGCCGTCGCGCAATAGGTCCTGCAGCCGGACAGGCAAGCTCTGCCGTGTGCCTTTCACCGTGCGGATGATGTTGGCTTTGTTGCCTGCGGCGAAGTCCGTGATGCCGCCCACCGCGATCAGCACGTCCATCAGCGACATGCCCTGGCGATAGGCCAGCGCCTGCGGCTTGGCGGCCTGGCCGATGACGCGGATCTGCTGGTCGTAGGGGCCGACGAAGCTGGTGACGATGACGGTCGCCACCGGTTGCTGTATGTATTTTTCCAGCGCCTTTTCGACATCGCGCGCCAGCTGGGAAGAGGTCTTGCCGGCGGCCTGCAGGTCTTCGACCAGCGGCGTGGTGATTTTTCCATCGGGCCTGACCGGCACGCTGACCGACACTTCCGGATTGCGCCAGACATTGATGTTGACCACGTCGCCGGCGCCGATCAGGTAATCGCCCTGGGGCGCCACCGGTTCTTCCGGCGGCAGTGCGATGCGGTGCGCGCAGCCTGCCAACAGCAAGGCCGGCAGCGCAGATAAGGCAGTACGCAGAATAGTATGCATGACGAATCCCGTTTGAATAGTCCGGATTCCATGATTGAGAAAAGCCGTCCGCCGCTGCTTGATCTGCCTCAATCACTGCCCAGTTAAGAAAAAAACCCCATATTCCGAGCCATATAATTTGAATTCACCGTACCCAGGCTACCGGAGAAAACACATCATGGAGCAGATGATTAGCCAGTTGTTAATCAGCTTGCAGGGGATATGGAAATATCGCTGGTATGCGATCGCCGTCATGTGGCTGGTGGCGCTGGCCGGCTGGACCAAGGTGGCGCTGCTGCCGGACGATTATCAAACCACGGCGCGGGTGTTTGTCGATACCCAGAGCATATTGAAGCCGCTATTGTCCGGCATGACCAGCGTGCCCAACGTCGAGCAGCAGGTTTCCATCATGAGCCGCACCTTGCTTAGCCGTCCGAACGTCGAGCGCGTGATGCGCATGGTGGACCTGGACCTGAACGCCAAGACCGCGCGCGATCACGAACAGCAACTGGACGAATTAATGAGCAAGATTAAAATCGGCGGCACCAATACCTACGACATCTACACCATCACCTATAACAACCGCAATCCGAAACTGGTGCGCGATGTGGTGCAGTCGCTGTTGACCATATTCGTCGAAGGCAGTTTCAAAGGGAAGAATGGCGAAACCCGCAAGGCCGTGCAATTCATCGACGAACAGATTAAATCCTATGAAGACAAACTCATTGCGGCGGAGAATTCAGTCAAGGAATTCAAATTGAAGAATAACGGCCTGCTGCCGCGTCAAGGAATCGATTACAGCAGCCAGATAATGCAATCGGCCGACACGCTGAACGCCGCCCGGCTGGAATTGCTGGAAGCCGAGCAGTCGCGCAACGCCATCCGCAGCCAGATCAGCGGCGACGAGCCGGTGCTGGGGGCCGACCTCAATCCCGCCAGCATCGACAGTCCCGAACTCGACGGACGCATCTCGGCCCTGAACAAGAACCTCGACGCGCTGCGCATGCAATACACCGAGCTGCATCCGGACATCATCGCCGCCAAGCGCCTGGTGGCGCAGCTGGAGGCGCGCAAAGTCGAGGAAAGCAAGCTCAAACCGGCCGGCGATCCGGGCCGGAACTACAGCCCGATGCTGCAGCAACTCAAGGTCGCGCAGACCGAGGCCGACGCCAAGGTGGCGGCCGTCAGCGCCCGCGTGCAGGAGTACGCCGCCCGCCACCAGCGGTTGCTGGCTCAGGCCAACGCGGTGCCGGAAGTCGAATCCGAACTGGCCCAGCTCAACCGCGATTACCTGATCAACAAGGACAACTACGAAAAGCTGATCGGACGGCGCGAGGCGGCCAAGCTGTCGGGCGAGCTGAGCTCCACCACCGAGATGATGACCTTCAAGATCATCGACCCGCCGACGGTGCCGCTGACGCCGGTGGGCCCCAACCGCATCCTGCTGTCGAGCCTGGTGCTGGGCGGCGCGCTGCTGACCGGCCTGGCGGCGGCCTTGCTGATCAGCCAGGTACGCCCCACCTTCCTCAGCCCCAGCGAGCTGCGCGAACGCACCGGCCTGCCGGTGCTGGGCACGGTGTCCATGAACTGGACCAACGTCCAAAAGATCAAACGCAAGCGTGGCCGCTATGCCTTCGGCACCGCCCTTTCCTGTCTATTTGTCGCCTACGGCGCCGTGCTGGCGATGGCGGCGTTGCGATATTAGGAGTAGCGCATGGAGCAATCGACCGACCATACTATGCCCGGCAACGGCGCTCCGCGCCATATCGAGATCAATCTCGAACGGCTCAACCAGCTGGGCATGGTGACCCACGACGGCGGCCGCACCGCCGTGGCCGAGGACTTCCGCATCATCAAGCGGCCGCTGCTGCGCAACGCCCGCGGCGACCACGGCATCCCCGCGCTGCGGCACGGCAATCTGATCGTCGTCACCAGCGCCCTGCCCGGCGAAGGCAAGACCTTCTGCGCGGTCAACCTGGCGATGAGCATCGCGATGGAGATGGACATCACGGTGTTGCTGGTGGACGCAGACGTGGCGCGGCCGTCGGTGCTCAAGGTGCTGGGCCTGCCGGCCGAGCCGGGCCTGATGGACATCCTGCTGCGTGAACGCACCGAGCTGTCCGACGTGATCCTGAGGACCAACGTCGCCACGCTCAGCATCCTGCCGGCCGGGCGCGCCAACAAGCACGCCACCGAACTGCTGGCCAGCCGCAGCATGAGCCGGCTGCTGACCGAGATCGCCGAACGCTACGCCGATCGCATCGTCATCTTCGACTCGCCGCCGCTGCTGATGACCACCGAGGCCAGCGTGCTGGCGGCGCAGATGGGCCAGATCGTCATGGTGGTCGAGTCCGAGACGACCAGCCAGCATGCGGTCAAGGAAGCCTTGCGCCACATCGAGAACTGTCCGCATGTCAGTCTGATCTACAACAAGAGCAAGGCCTTCCCCGGCGGCGAATACTATGGTTATTATGATTAACCTGGCTCCGCGCGGCGCGCCCTACCAGCTCAGCATGCTGGTATTGCTGTCGCTACCAGCCTGCGCCATTCCGGCCGAATGGAGCGTGACGCCATCGGTGCGGCTGCGCGAATCCTATAGCGACAATATGAACCTGGCGCCGTCCGGCCAGGCGCGCGGCGAGTTCACCACCGAACTCTCGCCCGGCATCGCCGTCAACACCAGCGGTCCCCGGCTCAAGCTGGCGCTCGACTACTCGCTGCAAAGAATCGCCTACAGCCGCCGGCCCGACCGCAGCACCCAGCGGCTCGACGCCAGCGGCCACGCCGACGTGCTGCGCGACTGGCTGTACCTGGACGCGCGTTCCAGCATCAGCCAGCAGAACATTTCGGCGTTCGGTCCGCAGCTGGTGGATCCGGCCCAGCTCACCGGCAACGACAGCACCGTGCGCGCGACCAGCATCGGTCCCTACCTGAAACACTACTTCCATGGCCTGGCCACCGCGCAGCTGCGCTACGACTACCAGCGCGTCAGCAGCGGCCGCCTGTTGAGCGTGCGCAGCGACGACACCAGCCTGCAGCTGACCGGCGACAACGGTGGCCAGGGCTGGAACTGGGACGTGCGCGCCAACCGCAAGAATATCGACGACTCCGCGCTGCCCACGGTCACCATGAGCGACGTCGCGCTGACGCTGAGCTACCCGCTCAACAGCCGGCTGTCGCTGTTTGCCACCGGCGGCTACGAAAAGAACGACTATCACTCGACCAGCGCCCAGCCGCAGGGCCGCCACTGGTCGCTGGGCGGCAACTGGACGCCGTCGCCGCGCACCAGGCTGGCCGCCAGCATGGGGCGCCGCTATTTCGGCAACACCTACAGCCTCGATGCCGAATACCGCCTGCGCAGCATGTACTGGACGCTGAGTTACAACGAGGACATCACCACCACGCACGGCGAGTTCCTCAGCATTCCGCCAACCGGCCTCGGCGACTTCCTGAACCAGTTGTGGGCCACCCGCATCCCCGATCCGCAGGCCCGCGCGCAAACCGTCAAGCTGTTCCTGCTGGTCTCGCAACTGCTGGGGACCAACGGCAATGTCAACTTCTTCAGCCATCGCTACTATCTGCAAAAAGACTGGAAGCTGGCGACGGTGTACAGCGGCGCGCGCAGCGCGCTGGCGTTCAACCTGAGCAGCGGCCGCCGCACCGCCCAGACCAGCAACGCCATCGACAGCCCCTTGCTGGGCCCGGACCAACTGGCGCTGGAGGACCGTACCCGCCAGAACACCGCCCAGGCGGGCTGGAACTACCGCATGTCGCCGCGCACCAACCTCACCATCGGCGCCAGCCTCGGCAGGGCGGAGTCGCTGAGCACCGGCCGCAGCGACCGCAACAGCGCGGTGACCCTGTCGCTGAGCCATCAATTGCAGCCCAAGGTCAGCGCCAGCGTCGACCTGCGCCATGTCCGCCACAGCAGCAACGCCGGCGGCAATTACCGTGAAAACGGCATCGGCGCGGCCTTGATGGTCGCGTTTTAAGCGGAGTCAGCCATGCCCTCGCCCTCCCGCATCGTCTGCGTCGTCGCCGCCCGCCCCAATCTGATGAAGATGGCGCCCATCCTGCGCGCCCTGGCCGCGTCCGAATTCCCGCTCGAGTCCGTGCTGGTCCACACCGGCCAGCACTACGATGCCGACATGGACGGCGCGTTCTTCACCGCGCTGGAGATGCGCGCGCCGGATGTGCAGCTGCAGGTCGGTTCGGGCAGCCACGCGGTGCAGACCGCGCTGGTCATGCAGCGTTTCGAACCGGTGCTGGACGCCAGCGCGCCGGCCGCCGTGCTGGTGGTTGGCGACGTCAACTCCACGCTGGCGTGTGCGCTGACCGCCGCCAAGAAGAACATCCCGGTGCTGCATGTCGAAGCCGGCCTGCGCAGCTACGACCGCGCCATGCCGGAGGAAATCAACCGCATCCTCACCGACCAGTTGTCGACGCTGCTGTTCACCAGCGAAGCGAGCGGCATGAGCAATCTGCTGCGCGAAGGCATACCGGCGGCCCGCATCCACTTTGTCGGCAACGTCATGATCGACACCCTGCAGCGCGAATTGGCGCGCGCCACGCCGGTGCTGGAAGTGTTGCGGCAAGTCCATCTCGCCGGCTTCCTCCCGCACGACAACCGCTACGCGCTGCTGACGCTGCATCGCCCGTCCAACGTCGACGATCCGCGCCGCCTGCGCCTGCTGATGGAAACCATCGTCAAGCTCAGCGACGACGTGCCGGTGCTGTTCCCGCTGCACCCGCGCACCCGCGCCATGCTGCAGCAATACGAACTCGCCCATCTGCTGGACGCGCCGCGTGTCGCCTGCCTGCCGCCGCAATCCTACCGCGCCATGCTGGGTCTGATGAAATATGCCAGCCTGGTGTTGACCGACTCCGGCGGCGTACAGGAGGAAACCACGGCGCTCGGCGTGCCCTGCCTCACGCTGCGCGACAGCACCGAACGCCCGGTCACGGTCACCGAGGGCAGCAACGCCATCGCCGGCCGCGATCCGGCCGTCATCCTGGCGCTCAGCCGCGACATCCTGCGCTACGGCGGCAAGGCCGGCCGCATCCCCGCCTGTTGGGACGGCCACGCCGCCGAACGGATCGCCGCCCACATCGGTCGCTGGCTGGCCGCCAACCAGGAGGCAAACTGATGCGCAACGCCCTGTCGATCGACGTCGAGGACTATTTCCAGGTATCGGCCTTCGCCGGCCATATCAGCCGCTCGGACTGGGCCACGCTGCCGTGCCGGGTCGAACGCAACGTCGACCTGATCCTCGGGCTGCTGGCGCAACAGCAGACGCGGGCGACCTTCTTCACGCTGGGCTGGATCGCCGAACGCTATCCGGCGCTGGTGCGCCGTATCGCCGAAGGCGGCCACGAGCTGGCCAGCCACGGCTACGCCCACCTGCGCGCCAACGAGCAGACGCCCGCGCAGTTTCTCGACGACATACGGCGCAGCAAGCAACTGCTGGAACAGCTGAGCGGTACGGCCGTGCTCGGCTATCGGGCGCCCAGCTTTTCCATCGGCGCCGCCAACCTGGCGGCATTGGACAGCTTGTACGCCGCAGGCTACCGCTACAGTTCCAGCATCTATCCGATCCGCCACGACCACTACGGCATGCCGGACGGCGCGCGCTTTGCCTGGCGTCCGCGCGGCGAGCACGGCGTGCTGGAACTGCCGATCAGCACCGTCCGCCTGCTGGGACGCAACTGGCCGGCCGGCGGCGGCGGCTATTTCCGCCTGCTGCCCTACGCCGCGTCCCGCTGGGCCTTGCGACGCATCAATTCAGTCGATGGCCAGGCTGGCATATTCTATTTTCATCCGTGGGAACTCGATCCCGGCCAGCCACGCCAGCACGGTATCGCCTTCAAGACCCGGTTTCGCCACTACCTCAACCTGCACCGGATGGAGGGACGCATCGTCCATCTGCTGCGCGATTTTCAATGGGGCCGGATCGATCACCTCTTCCTGGGGCAAGCATGATGGAATGGAGCGTAGGACAGATGGGGAAACATGACCACGCGCGCTGGGATGCTTTCGTGCAACGCTGCCCCGACGCAACCTTCTTTCACCGCGCCGGCTGGCAGCAGGTGATCGAAACCGCGTTCGGCCATCCGACCTGGTATCTGTATGCCGAAGCGGCCGGACAGATCCAGGCCGTGCTGCCGCTGGCCCAGGTCAACAGCCGGCTGTTCGGCAACACCCTGTGTTCGCTGCCCTTCTGCGTCTACGGCGGCGTCGCCGCGCTGGAGGAAGGAGCCGCCGCCGCCGTCGACCAGGCGGCCCAGCAACTGGCCCGCCGCCTGCGGGTCGACCATCTGGAATATCGCCACCGGCAATCGATCCACGCGGACTGGCTGCACAAGGACCTGTACGCCACGTTCCGCAAGCCGCTCGCCGCCGATCATGAGCGCAACCTGCTGGCCATCCCCCGCAAGCAGCGCGCCATGGTGCGCAAAGGCATGGCGGCCGGCCTGGACAGCGTGATCGACGCCGACAGCGACCGGTTCTACGATAACTACGCCACCAGCGTGCACCGGCTGGGCACGCCTGTGTTCGGCCGCCGCTATTTCCGCACCTTGCAGCAGACTTTCGGCGACGACTGCGAAATCCTCAGCGTGCAGCGCGGCGGCCAGGCGATCTGCTCGGTAATGAGTTTCCACTTCCGCGACGAGATCCTGCCCTACTACGGCGGCGGCGGCGACGCCGCCCGCATCCACGCCGGCAACGACTTCATGTACTGGGAAGTGATGCGGCGCGCCACCGAGCGCGGCCGCCGGCTGTTCGACTTCGGTCGCAGCAAGTACGGCACCGGCGCGTTCGCGTTCAAGAAGAACTGGGGTTTCGAGCCGCAGCCGCTGCGCTACGACTATCAACTACACCGTGGCAAACAGTTGAAGGATGTCCAGCCTTTGAATCCGCGCCTGCAACTGCTGATACGCGCATGGCGCATGTTGCCCCTGTCGCTGGCCAATGCGATCGGCCCCCACATCGTGCGGCAATTGGGCTAGAGCCATGCGCGACCTGCTGTACTTGACGCATCGCATACCCTACCCTCCCAACAAGGGAGACAAGATCCGCGCCTACCATGTGCTGCGCTACCTGCAGCGCCATTTCCGCGTCCACCTGGGCAGTTTCATCGACGACCCCGCCGACCTGGTCCATGCGCAGCCGCTGGCGGCCGATTGCGCCAGCAGCTGCTTCGTCCGCCTGCATCCGCGCCTGGCGCGGCTGGCCAGCGTGCCGGCGCTGTGGCGCGGCGAGGCCCTCAGCGTCGCCTACTATCGCCACCCGGCGCTGCGCGACTGGGTCGACCACACCTTGAAGCGCCATCGCATCGACAGCGCGCTGGCCTTCTCCGGCCCCATGGCCCAATATCTTCCGGCCCGCACCGCGCGCGGCCCGCTGCACCGGGTGCTGGACCTGGTCGATGTCGACTCCGAGAAATGGCAGAACTACGCCGATGACCGGCGTTGGCCGCTGTCGTCGTTGTACCGGCGCGAGGGCCGCCGTCTGCTGGAATTCGAACGCGCCGCCGCCCGCGCCTTCGACCAGACCTTGCTGGTCTCGCGCGCCGAGGCCGAACTGTTTCGCTTGCGGGCGCCGGAATCGGGCCACAAGACCGGCTATTTCAGCAATGGCGTCGACTGCCAGTATTTCTCGCCGCAGCCCGACGCGCCGGACCCATACCACGGCGCCCGCGCGCTGGTGTTCACCGGCGCCATGGACTACCGGCCGAATATCGACGCCGTCGTTTGGCTGGCCCAGCGCGTCATGCCGACGCTGCGGCAAGAATTTCCCGGGCTCCAATTCCACATCGTCGGCGCGCGTCCCAGCCCCGCGGTCACCGCGCTGGCCCGCCTGCCGGGCATCCACGTCAGCGGCACGGTGCCCGATATCCGTCCCTATCTGCACTACGCGGCACTGGCGGTCGCGCCGTTGCAAATTGCGCGCGGCATACAAAACAAGGTGCTCGAAGCCATGGCCATGGGCAAGACCGTGGTGGCGACGCCGCAGGCCCTGGAGGGACTTTCCGCCGTGCCGGGACGGGATCTGCTCAGCGCCAGCGGCGCCGTCGAGTTCATCCAGCAGATCGGCCTGCAGTTGCGGACGGCCGGCGGCCTGGGCGCGGCGGCGCGCCAACACGTGCTGCGCGACTATCAATGGAGCAGCAATCTCGAACGCCTGGGCGTCGTGCTTTACGTCCCCGAGCCCGAACGCCATCCGGCGGAGCCGATGCCATGACGGCCGTACTGTCTCCCGTCCCGGCGCCGCGGGCCGAGCCGCCCGCCAGGCCGGCCCGGGCCTGGCCATATGCCTGCCTGCTGTTGGCGCTGGGAGTGCTGCTGGCCGCATACTGGCCCACGGCCGGCGCCATGATCAATCAGTGGTGGCATTCGCAAACCTTCGCCCACGGCTTCCTGGTGCCGCCGGTCTGCGTCTGGCTGGTCTGGCGGCGGCGCGACCAACTGGCCGTCGTGCCGCTGCGTCCCGCGCCGGTGGTATTGCTGCCGCTGGCGCTGTTGGGCCTGCTCTGGTTGCTCGCCACGGTCGCCAACGTGCCGGTGGTGCAGCAGTACAGCCTGGTCGTCATGGTGGCCGCGCTGGTGGCGCTGGTGCTGGGCTGGCGTTACGCGCGCGCCATTTGCTTCGCCCTGGCCTATCTGTTGCTCGCCGTCCCTTTTGGCGAAGTATTCATCTCGCCCTTGATAGACTTCACCGCCGGCTTCACGGTGACCGCTTTGCAGCTGGCCGGCATCCCGGTTTTCCGCGACAACAACTACCTGTCGCTGCCTAGCGGGAACTGGTCGGTGGAGGAAGCGTGCAGCGGCCTGCGCTACCTGATCGCGTCGGCCGCCCTCGGCACGCTGTACGCTTACCTGAGCTACCGGAGCCGCTGGCGCCGGGCCGCCTTCATTGCCGTCGCGCTGCTGCTGCCCATCGTCGCCAACGGCGTGCGCGCCTTCTCGATCGTGCTGATCGGCCACTACAGCAACATGACGCTGGCCGTCGGCATCGATCATCTGATCTACGGCTGGCTGTTCTTCGGCCTGGTCGCCAGCTTGATGTTCTGGTTGGGCGCGCGCTGGCACGACGCCAGCCCGCCGGCGCCGCGTCCGGCGGCCGCCAGCCTGCCCGGCCAGGCGGCGGGAGCGCGCCCGTCGGCCTGCCTGGCCGCGGCGCTGGCAGGGGTGCTGTGCCTCGCCCTGTGGCCGCAGCTGGCCCGCATCGCCTTGCGGCCACCGGTGGACCAGCGCCACGCTGCCGCGCCCTTGACGCTGGCGCCGCCTCCCGCGCCGTGGCGCGCCAGCCCCATGCAGGCCGGCGACTGGCACGCCCGGCATGCGGGACGGCCGCAGCGCTGGTCCGCCAACTATAGCGACGGCGTGCAGCAGGCGTCGCTGCAGCTGACCTGGTATCGCCACCAGTTCAAAGGCGAAGAACTGCTGACCCAGGTCTGGAGTACGCCGCCCGGCAGCCCGGCGTGGAAGGAGATGGCCGAAACCAGCCGGCTGATCCACCTTGGCCAGCAAGCCCTCCGGGTACGGCAAACCATCGTCCAGGCCGGCGAAACCAAGGTGCTGGTGTGGCGCTGGTACCGCCAGGCGCGGCGCGACACCGGCAGCCCCCTGCTGCTCAAGCTGCTGCTGGCGCGCAGCAAATTGCTCGGCGACGGCGACGACGGCGCCGAGATCGCCGTCGCCGCGCGCTTTGACGAGCGGCCTGAGCAGGCGGCGCTGGCCATGCAAGCACTGTTGTCGGCCATGCAGCCCGCCATCGAACAAGGACTAGCCCATGTCGCCGGACGCTGAACTGGTCGCCGCACCGTTGATCGTGCACCTGATCCATCGCCTCGACGTGGGCGGCCTGGAGAACGGCTTGATCAACCTGATCAACCACCTGCCGCCCGACCGCTATCGCCACGCCATCGTCTGCCTGCGCGACTACACCGACTACCATCTGCGCATCCAGCGGCCCGGGGTGGAAATCATCAGCATCAACAAGCGCGAAGGCAAGGACTGGGGCCACTACCTGCGCCTGTTCCACACGCTGAAACGGTTGCGGCCGCTGCTGATCCACACCCGCAACCTGTCGGGCATCGAAGGCCAGTTGCTGGCGGCCGTGGCGGGCGTGCGCCTGCGCGTGCACGGTGAGCACGGCCGCGACATGGACGACTTGCACGGCCTGAGCCTGAAGTACCGCTGGCTGCGCAAGCTGCTGCGGCCGCTGATCGGGCACTTCATCGCCGTCAGCAAGGACCTGGAAACCTGGCTGATCGGCACGATAGGCGCCCGGCCGCAGCACGTCACCCACATCTGCAACGGCGTCGACAGCCTGCAGTTCCACCCCCGCCTGGGGCCGCCCGCCGCCATCGGTCCGGCGGGCTTTCTGTGCGAGGACGCCTTCGTCATCGGCAGCGTCGGCCGCATGGCCGAGGTCAAGGATCACCTGTCGCTGGTGCAGGCCTTCATCCTGCTGATCGCCGAGCACGCGCTGCCGCGCGACCGCCTGCGCCTGCTCATCGTCGGCGACGGGCCTTGCCGCCAGGCTTGCCAGGAGCTGCTGCGCCAGGCCGGCATGGAAGAGCTGGCCTGGCTGCCGGGCCAGCGCGACGACATCCCGCAACTGATGCGTGCCATGGATGTGTTCGTTCAACCGTCGCTGGCCGAAGGCATGTCCAACACCATCCTGGAGGCGATGGCGACCGGCTTGCCGGTGGTGGCCACCGCCGTCGGCGGCAATCCGGACCTGGTCTACAGCGGCTGGACCGGTACGCTGGTGCCGGCGCGCGCGCCGGCGATGCTGGCCGCCGCCCTCAACGACTACTACCGCCTGCCGGCGCTGGCCAGCAGTCACGGCCAGCGCGGGCGCCGGCGGGTGCTGGCCGAATACAGCCTGAACGCCATGGCCGACGCCTACCTGGCCGTCTACGACGCCCTCGCCGCCCCACCGCAACGTGACCGATGAAAGGACCGCCATGTGCGCCATCGCAGGGATCTTCGATCTCCACCGTTTTGCCGACATCGACGCCGGCCTGCTGCACGCCATGACCGAGCGCCAGCGCCACCGCGGCCCCGACCAGGGCGGCACGCACCTGGAACCGGGTCTGGGACTGGGCCACCGGCGCCTGTCCATCATCGACCTCGGCGGCGGCCAGCAACCCTTGTTCAACGAAGACCACAGCGTGGTCGTGGTCTACAACGGCGAGATCTATAATTTCCAGGCCCTGATGCGCGAACTGCAGCAGTTCGGCCACAGCTTCCGCACCCATTGCGACACCGAAGTCATCGTCCACGCATGGGAGCAATGGGGCGAGCGCTGCGTCGACCGTTTTCGCGGCATGTTCGCCTTCGCGCTGTGGGACCGCCGCCAGCAAACGCTGTTCCTGGCGCGCGACCGGCTGGGCGTCAAGCCGCTGCATTACGCGCTGCTGGACGACGGCCAGCTGCTGTTCGCCTCCGAGATCAAGGCCCTGCTGCTGCATGACGGCTTGCGGCGCGATCTCGATCCGCTGGCGGTCGAAGAATACTTCGCCTACGGCTACATTCCCGAACCGCGCACCATCTTCCGCCAGGTGCGCAAGCTGGCGCCCGGCCATACGCTGTTGCTGCGCAAGGGGCAGCCGCTGCCGGCGCCGCAACGCTACTGGGATCTCCCGTTCGAGATCCAGCCTCCGCTCAGCGAGGCCCAGGCCGCCGACGAACTGCTGGCGCGCCTGCGCGAAGCGGTGCGCATCCGGCTGGTGGCCGAAGTGCCGCTGGGCGCCTTCCTGTCCGGCGGCGTCGATTCCAGCGCCGTGGTGGCGATGATGGCGCTGGAGTCGGCGGCGCCGGTCAACACCTGTTCGATCTCCTTCGGCGATCCGCAGTTCGACGAGTCGCCCTACGCGCAAATGATCGCCGAACGTTACGGCACCCGGCATCACATGCAGCGGGTCGAACAACACGACATCGGCCTGGTCGACCGCCTGGCCGGCCTGTACGACGAACCCTATGCCGACAGTTCCGCGCTGCCGACCTACCGCGTCTGCGAGCTGGCGCGCCAGCGCGTGACGGTGGCCCTGTCCGGCGACGGCGGCGACGAGAACCTGGCCGGTTACCGGCGCTACCGCTGGCATCTGCACGAGGAGCGCTGGCGCACCTTGTTGCCGCTCGGCCTGCGCAAGCCTCTGTTCGGCGCCCTCGGCCGCCTCTATCCCAAGGCCGATTGGGCGCCCCGGCCGTTGCGCGCCAAGACCACGTTCGAGGCGCTGGCCCGGGACAGCGTGGCGGCCTATTTCCACAGCGTCAGCATCATGGACGACGCCATGCGCCAGGCCCTGTTCAGCCCCGCGCTCAGGCGCGACCTGGCCGGCTACCATGCGCAGCAAGTGTTGTACCGCCACGCCCGCGACTGCCCGGCCGGCGACGCGCTGTCGCGCATCCAGTACCTGGACCTGAAAACCTACCTGCCGGGCGACATCCTCACCAAGGTCGACCGTGCCAGCATGGCGCACGGGCTGGAGGTGCGGGTGCCGTTGCTCGACCATCGGCTGGTCGAGTGGATCTCCTGCCTGCCGCCGGAACTCAAGCTGCGCGGCGGCATCGGCAAATACCTGTTCAAGCGCGGCCTCGAACAGCATTTGCCGAAGGAGCTGCTGTACCGCAACAAGATGGGTTTCTCGGTGCCGCTGGCCGCCTGGTTCCGAGGCCCGTTGCGGGTCCGCCTTGAACGCAGCCTGCGCAGTCCGGTGCTGGCCGATTGCGGCTTGTTCAATCTCGACCACGTGCAAACCTTGCTCGCGCAACACCTGTCCGGCCGGCGCGACCACAGCGCGCCGCTATGGTCGTTGTTGATGTTCGAATCCTTTTTGCGCCAGCTGCCCGCGGCGGCGCCGCGCAACCTGGTCCGGCAGGCAGCATGAAAATGCGCGTACTGCACATCCTCGACCATTCGCTGCCGCTGCACAGCGGATACACCTTTCGCACGCTGGCGATACTGCGCCAGCAGCGCAGGCTGGGCTGGCACACCAGCCACCTGACCAGCGCCAAGCAAGGCGGCGGCCAGCGCGAACAGAAAATCGACGGCTGGCACTTCTTCCGCACCCCACCGCTGGCCCGCTGGTGGGCGCGGCTGCCGCTGCTGCGCCATTGGGGCGTGGTGCTGGGCCTGCAGCAGCGCCTGATGACCATCGCCGCCCGGCTGCGCCCGCACGTGCTGCACGCGCACTCGCCCGCGCTCAACGGCGTTGCCGCGCTGCGCGTGGGACGCGCGCTGGGCATACCGGTGGTGTATGAAATCCGCGCCTTCTGGGAAGACGCCGCCGCCGATCATGGCACCAGCCGCGCCGGCGGCCTGCGCTACCGCCTGACGCGGGCACTGGAAAACTACGTCCTGCGCCGGGCCGACGCCGTCACCACCATCTGCGAAGGCTTGCGCAACGACATCGTCGCGCGCGGCATTCCGGCCGCCAAAGTCACGGTGATACCGAACGCAGTCGATGGCGACCAGTTTTCCGCCGCCCCCGGTACGCCGGAAAATCTTGCGCTCAGCCTTGGCCTGGACGGCAAGCTGGTGCTGGCCTTTATCGGTTCGTTCTACGCCTATGAGGGCCTGGCGCTGCTGATCGCGGCGATGCCGCGCCTGCTCGCCGGTGCGCCCTCGGTACGGCTGCTGCTGGTCGGCGGCGGCCCGCAGGAGGCCGAGCTGCGCGCGCTGGTCGAGCGCCTCGATCTGCGCGCGCACGTCAAATTCGCCGGCCGCGTGCCACACGAATGCATCGCCGACTACTATCGGCTGGCCGATATTTTGATCTATCCCCGCCTGCCGATGCGCCTGACGGAACTGGTCACGCCGCTCAAACCGCTGGAGGCGATGGCCCAGGGCAGGCTGGTGGTGGCCTCGGACGTCGGCGGCCACCGTGAGCTGATCGCGCATGGCCAGACCGGCATCCTGTTCAAGGCCGGCGATGCCGAGGCGCTGGCGGAGCAGGTCCTGCATCTGGCGCGCCACGCCGATAGTTGGCCGGCGCTGCGCCAGCGCGCGCGCGCCTACGTGCGGAACGAACGCAACTGGCCGGCCAGTGTTGCACGCTACCGCCCCATTTATGAGCGCCTTTGCGCGCACGCGCCATGAACGGCCCCCAACCGTTGGCTGCGGCCATAGGCGCCGCGCCCATCGCCGGCCTGCGGATCGCGCTGGTGGGGCCGCTGCCGCCGCCGGCGGGCGGCATCGCCAACCAGACCGAACAGCTCGCCGCGCTACTGCGCCAGGCCGGCGCCGAGGTCGACCTGGTCCAGGTCAACCCGCCGGTGAGGCCGTCGTGGCTGGGGTCGGTGCGCGGCCTGCGGGCGGCGCTGCGGCTGCCGCCCTATCTGTGGCGCCTGTGGCGCGCGGCTGGCCAGGCGCAACTTGTGCACATCATGGCCAATTCCGGCTGGTCGTGGCACTTGTACGCGGCACCGGCCATCTGGATCGCCCGCCTGCGCGGCAAAGGCGTGCTGGTCAACTATCGCGGCGGCGAAGCCATGGATTTCCTCAATCGGCGCGCCGCCCTGGTCCGCTACAGCATGGCCAGGGCGCACGCCCTGATTGTGCCGTCGGCCTTCCTGGCCGAAGTCTTCTCGCTGCACGGCATGTCTGCGCAGATCGTGCCCAACATCGTCGATCTGGCGCGCTTTCATCCGGCCGCTCCGGCGGCGCCGCACGCCGCCATCCTGGTCGCCCGCCATCTGGAGCCGCTCTACGACCAGGCGACGGCGCTACGCGCCTTCGCCATCGTGCGCCGCAGCCTGCCGCAAGCCCGGTTGACCATCTGCGGCGACGGTCCCGAATTGCAGCGTCTGCAACAGCTGGGCAACACGCTGGAGCTGGGCGACGCGCTGCGTTTCACCGGCAAGCTGGATAATGCGGCCATGGCCGCCCAGTACCGCCAGAGCGACCTCGCGCTGAACCCCAGCCTGGCCGACAATATGCCGATCTCGATACTGGAGGCGTGGGCCAGCGGGGTGCCGGTGGTCAGTACGGCCGTCGGCGGCATACCGTATCTGGTGCGCGACGGCGTCAACGGCCTGCTGGTGCCGCCGCAGGACGCGCAAGCCATGGCCGACGCCATGCTGGCCGTGCTGCTGGCGCCGCAGTTGGCCCGCGCGCTGGCCGCGGCCGGCAAGGCCGAAGCCCAACGCTACGCCTGGCCGCAGGTCGCCCCAGTGCTGTTGGCGCAGTACCGGCGCGTACTCAAGCGTCCGCCGGCCAGCGGCTACACGGCGCTGGTGTCCCGGCTGTTGTTTCCGCTGCACGAACTGCTCAAGCAACACCGCAGCGTCGCCCTGCGCCGCCGCCTGGAACAAAGCCAGTGGTGGCCGCCCGAGCGGCTGGAAGCGCTGCGCGTGCAGCGCCTGCGCGCGCTACTGCTGCACGCCTCCGAGCATGTGCCGTATTTCCGCCAGCTGTACACCAACCTCGACTTCGACGCCACCCGGGTGCACGAGCTGCGCGACCTGCGCTGCCTGCCCATCGTCACCAAGGCGGACATCAATCACCACCGCGACGAATTCGTTGCCGACGATGCCGGGCCGCTGCAGCGCCTGAATACCGGCGGCTCCAGCGGCGAGCCCTTGATTTTCTACCAGGGCAAGGACCGCGTCAGCCACGACGTCGCCGCCAAATGGCGCGCCACGCGCTGGTGGGGGGTCGACATCGGCGATCCCGAGGCCTTGATGTGGGGCTCCCCGATCGAACTCAAGGCGCAGGACCGCTGGCGCATGCGGCGCGACCGTTTGTTGCGCAGCCTGCTGCTGCCGGCCTTCGATCTGTCGGCGGCCCGCCTCGACGACTACCTGCGCCGGCTGCAGCGCCAACGGCCGGCCATGCTGTTTGGCTACCCCTCGGCCATCTGCGTGCTGGTCAAGCATGCGCAGGCCAGGCAAGTACCGTTGGACCGGCTGGGCGTCAAAGTGGTGTTCGTCACCGCCGAACGGCTCTACGACGAACAGCGCGCCCTGCTGGAGCAGGCGTTTGCCGCCCCGGTCGCCAACGGCTACGGCGGCCGCGATGCCGGCTTCCTGGCCCATGAGTGTCCGGAAGGCGGCCTGCACATCACCGCCGAAGACGTCATCCTCGAAATCGTCGATCCGCACGGCGCGCCGGTCGCCGCCGGCGACAGCGGCGCCATCGTCGTCACCCACCTGGCCAGCCGCGATTTCCCCTTCATCCGCTACGCCACCGGCGACGTCGGCGCGCTCGATACCCGCCCCTGCCCGTGCGGACGCGGCTTGCCGCTGCTGAAGCGGGTCGAGGGCCGCGTCACCGATTTCGTCGTGGCGCGCGACGGCACCGTGATGCACGGCCTGGCGCTGATCTACGTGCTGCGCGACCTGCCGCAGATCCGCGCCTTCAAGATCATCCAGGAGAGTCTCGACGTCACCCGCGTGCTGCTGGTCAGCGTCAGCGGCTTGCCGGCGGTGATCAGGATAGACATCATCCGCCAGTTCCGCGCGCGTCTCGGGGCGTCCGTGGAAATACTGATTGAAGAGGTGGCCGAGATACCGGCGGAAGCGTCGGGCAAACACCGTTACGTCATCAGCAAAGTAGCCGCCAACTGAACCAGGAGCCGACATGCCCATACTTGCCTTCACCGCGCTGGCCTTGCTGCTGGCCGTCGCACTGTACGCCTTGCACAAGCTGCGTCACGTCCACATCCTGCTGTACGACGTGCGCGACCAGACCCACAACGACCAGGCCGGCTTGTTCCGCCAGCTGGAAGCCCTGCAAGGCCTCTACGTCGAGCTCGATCTCAAGCACAGCCTGCCGCCGACACGGGGCTGGGCCGCCTCGCCGGATTTTCTGCTGGAAGTGGCGCGCCATGCGCGCACCCTGCAAGCGGCGACCGTGCTGGAGTGCAGCAGCGGCATTTCCACGCTGGTGCTGGCCCGCTGCATGCAGTTGAACGGCGGCGGCAAAGTCTACAGCCTGGAGCACGACCGCCATTTCGCCGCGCAAACGCGCGCCCAGTTGCGCCGCCATGGCTTGCAAGACTGGGCCACCGTCATCGACGCGCCGTTGACCCCGCACGACATCGACGGGCAATCCTGGCCCTGGTACGATCTCGCGCAAATTCCTGCGTTGCCGGCCATCGACCTGCTGGTGATCGACGGGCCGCCGCAGGCGACGCGTCCACAGGCGCGCTTCCCGGCCGGCCCGCTGCTGTTTCCCCGCTTGAGTTCCGGCGCCGCCGTCTTCCTGGATGACGCCGCCCGCCCCGACGAGCAGGCGATACTGTTGCGCTGGCGCCAGGCATTTCCGGCGCTGGCATACACCAGCCAGGCCTGCGAAAAAGGTTGCGCGGTCCTGCGCAAGCACTAGCGTTCGGCGGCCACGCCTCGCACCATCCCGGTTTCCACGGGATGGGTGCGGTGATAGCGTTCGCGCGCCAGGCGCATCGCCGCCTGATGGCCTGCGACGTCTTCCGGGTTCAGCTCGACGCCAAAATCGGCCGGCACATCACCGCCGCCAAACATCCGCGCCAGCACCATCGCCCCCACATTGCTACGGTAGTGCGAAGTCTCCCAGTAGTACCGCATGGCCGGCCGCCGGCTCACTTGCGGGATGGTCTCGGTGGTCACGCTGTTGAAGCCGGAAAAGTCATAGATGCGCAAATCGCATCCGGCGACGCGATAGCGTTGCCCCATGTCCGCCAGCGCGCGCTGCCAGGCTTCCATGGCTGGCCACTTGCCGCCCCAATACAGGGCGTCGGCCGTCATCGCGTGGGTTGGATTGACATATATGCGGATGCGGGTGCCGGCGCCGCATACTTCGGCCATGCTGCGATCGAGCGCCCGCATCGCCTCGTCCATCGGTCCCGGGCCGCGCAGGTACTCCCGCACCCGCGGAGCGATGGCGGCACCGGTCCCGCCCAGGCCTTCGATGCGCTCATGCACGCAAGCTTCGTCCCGCTGGCCAAAAGACGCCAGGCTGGAACGGCAAACGCTGCCGAAAGTCCCGCGCAGCACGCGGATGGAGTCCGCCGTCATGTCAAAGGCGAAGGCCCGCCTGGCATTGATCAAGACGCGCCGCCACAAATACAGTGGCCCGCTGGCCACCAGTTCGCGGTCGAAGTCCGTGTTGCCGATCTCCAGGGTGAACGACGGCGCGTCTATGCCCCAGACCAGGGTTTTCAGCTGCCCCACCTTCGCCGCGTGGTCCACCATCGCCATCGCATCGCCCAGCGTAGCGCCGGACAGCGCGCCGTTGAACACGTCCAGGTCGGCAAACGGCGTCGCCCGCGTCGGCAGGCCCAGTTCGGTTCGGGAATTTCCGACGTACAGCACCGTGGGCTTGAATTTTGCCAGGACATAGGTCTTGCCCCAGGCGCTAAGCCTCTCCCTTCCCGGCTGCAGGTGCTGAAGCTGCGGCGTTTGCCATTGATGGGTCAGATACGGATCGACCTGGTAGTTCAAGCCCGTCACCGCAGCGATCACCAAGGCGCTGCTGCCACAAAATACGGTCACATAGTCGCGCCATTCGGCGCCGGATTGCTGGCTCATGATCAGAATTGGAAATAGAGGAATTCGCTGACGCGGTTCATGCTGAACAGGCAGCCGAGAAACAACAGGGAGAACGCCAGGCTCCAGGCTTTGCGCGGACGCCAGGCCCAATGCCAACGTCGCGGCGCCGCAAGAAGCTGTTCGACGCACGGCGCGTAGTGGCGGAAGATTTCCTGCGTATTCGGCGCCACAAAGGCCAGCACCATGGCCAGCATCAACACAGGAATAGCGATGCCGCTGAAATCTATCCAGCGGATGCCCGCAAAGCTGAAGCCGGAAGGAAAATAGGCGGCATATGCGGCCATTCCGCGCGGCAAAGCCACGCCATTCGCTCCCGCCATCGCGCCCAGGACATCGGCGGCGCTCGCCAGGTCCGGCGCCCGGAACACCGTCCACGCCGCCACCACGGCAAGGAAGGTCAGCCACCTGCCCCACCAGCGCGGCGGCCCCTCCCCGGCCAGCGCCAGCCAGCCGCGATACACCACCAGATACAAGCCGTGCAAGCCACCCCACACCACAAACGTCCAGCCGGCGCCGTGCCACAGTCCGCCGAGCAGCATGGTCAGCATCAGGTTGCGGTAGCGATGATGGCGATTGCCTCCCAACGGCACATACAGATAGTCGCGCAGGAAACGCGACAAGGTCATGTGCCAGCGCCGCCAGAACTCGCCGATGTTGCCGGCCTGGTAGGGCGAATTGAAGTTCAGCGGCAATTTCACGCCGAACAGGCGGGACAAGCCTATCGCCATGTCGGAATAGCCGGAGAAATCGAAATACAGCTGGAAAGTGTAGGCCAGCGTACCGATCCAGGCCTCCACCAGCTGCGGATGGGCATCGGCGGCGAACACCGGCCCCGCCAGCACCGACAGCGGATCGGCCAGCAGCACCTTCTTGGCCAGGCCGAGCACGAAGATCGACAGGCCGACGGCGACATCGGCCGCGTTCAGGCCGGGCGGGCGCTCGAACTGCGGCATCATCTCCTTGTGATGCAGCACCGGTCCGGCAATCAGATGCGGGAAATAGCTGACGAACAGGGTGTAGTGCATGAACCGGTACTCGCCGGCCTTGCCCCGGTAGCAATCGAGCAGGAAGGCGATTTGCGTAAAAGTAAAGAACGAGATGCCGATCGGCAGCACCACGTCCCAGCCACGCGGTGGCGCACCGGCCAGCGCGTAGACGTTGTCCATGAAGAAGTTCGCATACTTGAAATAGGCCAGCAAGGCCAGGTTCGCCGTCAGCGCCAGCGCCAACCAGCGGCGCCGCCGGAGCGCCACCTGCATGCGCCCGGCGCTCCAGTAGTTGAACACGATCGACAGCATCAGCAAGGGAAGATAACGCAAGTCCCAATAGCCGTAGAAGAACAGCGACGCCAGCGCCAGCCAGGCGATCGCCCACCGTGGACGCATGCGCGCCAGCACATAGTAGCCGGCCAACACCGTCGGCAAGTACAGGAACAGAAAACTGAAGGAATTAAACAGCACGGCTCGCCTCTTGCTGCCGGCGCGTCCTGTGATACAGCTCGGTATAACAAGCCACCATCTGTTCGGCGACCCGCTGCCAGCTGTAGCGTTCGACCAGCGCGCGCACCCGCGCCCGTTCCGGCGGATTGGCCAGCAGGCCCTCCACGGCAAGACGCAAACCGGCCGTATCGTTCCACGCCAACTGTTTCAAGCCGAAGCCGCTGTCGGGCAGGCTGAGCGCACTCTCGTCGGTCATCACCACCGGCGTGCCGGCCGCCAACGCCTCCAGCACCGACAAGGGGAACACTTCGCCCTGGCTGGGCAACGCCAATACGGACGCGCTGGCGTAGGCGCTGGCCAGCAGCGGATCGTCATGCTCCAACTGTCCCAGCCAGCGCACCCTCGGCTGCGCCAGCAACTGCTGCAAATAGTTCTGGTGCTGACGCTGCGCCCGGCCGATCAACACCACCGGCAGGGCCGTCGGCGCCAGCGCACGTACCAGTCCCAGCTGGTTTTTGTACGGTGAAATCGCTCCCACCATCAGCACAAACGGCCCGTTCAGTCCGGTACAACGCCGAAACTCTTCCTGCCGTGCGCCAAAGAAGTGCGTGCTGATGCCATTCGGTAGCATGCGGATCTTCCCCTCGGGGATCTGGAACGCGCCGACGATGGCGTCGCGCTCGGCCGCGCCCAGCGCGATCACCATTTGCGCCAGCTGCAAGGCGCGCTTGGTTTGCGCGTAACTGGTTTGCACGTTCCAACCGGTCAGGCGGCCGGTCAGCTGGTCCGCCAGCCGCGCACGCATGCCATCCAGCCGCCCCCAGCCCGGCGACAGCACCGACGACAGCACCACCGGCACCTCAAGGTCGACCGCGAGCTCCACCAGGCGGTGATTGCCGTTGATCGCGGAGAACACGTGGATCAGGTCGAACTGGTCCAGGCGCTCGCGGTTGGCGTCCACCAGCGATACTTCCAGGCCGGGCGCCGATTGCTCCTGCAAGGCTCGCATGGTGGAGCGCACCTGCACCTGCAGTCCGCCCTCGCGTTGGAACAACATGGGATACGACAGGATTCCTACGCGCATAAGATGTCCCCTATTTGACTAGCCGCGCCCAGACTTTGCGTCCCGCCAACGTGCATTCGGCGGCAAGCTCGTGCTGGAAAAGAAGGATGGCCGCCAACCACAGCGGCAGCGCAAGCACGGCGGCCATCGCCAACTGGTACAGCGCGCGCTCAGGCGACGACGGATGCCAGGCAAACCACAGCACCGGACCACCCAGACTGCAGAGCGCGACCCATGCGCTGCGTTTGAGCGCGCCCAGCAAGGCGCCGGCCTGCAAATCCGCCAGTTGCCGCAGATAGCGCAACGTCCAGATGCACCTGAACACGGCGCCGACCACCACCGCCCACGCCACCCACTCCAGTCCGAACGGTGCGGCCAGCAGCACGGCAAGCACGCGTACCGGCGCCGACATGGCATCCAGCTTGGCCTGGGTGCGCACCGCTCCCATCGCCACGAACAGGTAACGCGCCATGCTGAACATGCTATATAAGGCGCTCGACAGGCACATGATGCGTATCAACGGCACGCAAGCATCCCACTGCGCGCCATACAGCAAGCGCACCAGCGCCGGCGCCGAGATCGCCACGAAACCGAAGAAGGGCCAGGCCAGCACGGTCACGTAGCTGGCGGTGGTCAGGTAGGCTTGCCGCAAGTCGCCGCCAGCCCGCGCCTGGGCCGAAAACAGCGGGAAGATGACGGGTGAGATGGCGCCGGTGACCAGTTGGTTGAAGACGTTCAGCACGCCCTGCGCCTTGCCGAAGATGCCGACCTCGGCGACGCCGATCAACTTGCCGACGATCAGGTCCGGCGCGGCCACGCCCAGTTCGTCGATCACGCTGCCGGCGGTTGAAATGGTGCCGAACGACAGAATCGCCGCCATGCCGCGCCGCGCGGGCAACCACGGCAGGCCGCTCGGCCAGCAGCAGCTGCTCGCCAGCAGCCCCGCCGCCGCACCGGCCACGGCGCCCCAGACCAGGCTCAGATAGCCATGCCCCAGCCAGGCCAGCCCGACCGAAACGAGCAACTGCGCGCCGCTGCTGGCGGTGTTGATCGCGAAGATGGCCGAGAACCGCATTTGTCGCCGCAGGCACGGCAAGGCCAGCGAGCTGAACGGAATCAGCAGGAAGTTGATCGACAGCAGCTGCAACACCGAACTCAGACGCGGATCCCGATAAAACCTGGCCGCCACGCCGCTGCTTAGCAGCACCACCAGGGCCAGCGCCCATGCCACCAGGATGCTGGTGCCCAGCGCCGCCCGCAATTTTTGCTCGGTCAACTGTTTTTCCTGGATCACATACGGTCCGACGCCGAAGTCGCGCACCGCCTGCGCCAGTCCGACCAGCACGGCGCCGACCGCGTAGACGCCGATCTCGGCCGGCGTCAGCAGCCGCGCGAGTATCATCGTGCCGGCCGTGTTCAGCAACAGCAGCGTGTATTTTTCCGCAAAGGACAGCAGGAAGGATATACGCGGCTGCATGGCGCCGCCTCAGATCAGCTGCTCGTAAAAGGCGAGAACCTGCTTGCCCACGACCGCGCGGCTGTAGCGCTCCTCGGCTTCCCGGCGCGCCTGTCGTCCCATCGTCTCGCGCCGTCCGGGCTGCTCCAGCAGTTCCGCGACCAGGGCGGCGGCGGCGTTGACATCGTTGGCCGGCACCAGCAGTCCGCCGCCGCTGTCGCCCAGGATATCCGCGCTGCCCGGCACGTCGGTCGCCACGGCGGGGACGCCGCAAGCCATCGCCTCGATGGTCGCGATGCCAAAGCCTTCGTTCCGGCTCATCAGGACGTGCAGGTCCAGCGCCGGCAACAGCGTCTCCAGCGTCGTCACGAAACCGGTGAACACGACATAGGGCGCCAGTCCGGCCGATTCCACCTGCCGCCGCAGCCCCGCCTCGAGCGGCCCGCTGCCCATCATCACCAGATACAGCTGCGGAAAGCGCTGCCGCAGCAGCACGAACAGGTCGAGCAAGAGCCCGGGCCGCTTTTGCTCGGACAGGCGGGCGGCCACGCCGATCACCAGCGCGGACGGCGGCAGTCGCAGCGCGACGCGCGCGGCGCGGCGCAAGTCCGGACCCGGTTTGAATTTGTCGGTGTCGACACAATTCGGTATCACCGCCACGCGCGCGGTGGCCGGCAAATATGGCTGGTAGATGGCCATGAAGTGCGCCAGCGCCGAACGCGATACGGCATACACGCCGCGCACCGCGCCGAATGCATGGTGCAGCAGGGGCTGGTGCCAGGCGCTGATGTCCGCCGCCGGGAACGCATTGTGCACGCTGATGACGGCGGGCAGGCGACAGTAGCGCGTCAGCCACAAGGCGGAGGCGCCGTAATTGGTCCAGCACCAGGCGATATGCACCAGGTCGGCGCGAAAGGCGCGCAAGCGCCGCGCCGCGCCCAGCCGCGCCCGCAGCAAGTTCCAGCGGCGCCAGGCCCACTGCTCGAAGAACGGCGGCGGATCGAATTCCGCCACCACGATCTGCTCCTGCGCCAACCGCCCGGCCCAGGCATCGATGCCGGCAAAGCGGCGCAGCGCCAGGCTGCCGTCGGCGCCGGTCTGGCGCAGGTAGCGCAGCTCCTGCGCCATGCGCATTTCCATCCCGCCCAGCTCGCCGGAATAGCTGGTGATCAGCACCCGCTTGCCGGCCTCGTTGCGCCCCTGGCGCGCCTCGAAGAAATAGCCGCGCAGAAAAGCCAGTTCCCACCGGCGCCGGAACAGCGCGTCGGCATCCCCCGCCAGGCGCGCGCGCAGGCAGCCCAGGCACTCCAGCGCAAAGCGCGCCAGCATCCAGCGCGGCACGCCCGACCATTCGGGAAAAGTGCCGGGCCGATCCTGCCGGTACTTGCCGCGTCCGAAACGCCAGGCCTTGTCCAGCACATACGCCTGCGTCAGTTGCCGGCTGCGGATGTGGTGGGCCACCCTTGCAGCGGGAAAGAACCAGGCCGGGTAGCCCGCCAGTGCCAGCCGGCGCGTCAGCTCGGTCTCGCTACCCATCGCATAGGCGCCGCCATTCGGACCGATCGAAGTGTCGTAGCGATAGCCGGCGTCGAACACCGCCCGCCGCACCGCCATGTTGGCGCCCCATACCAGGCCGGGGAACACTGGTCCGTCCGGCAGGTCGGCGGCGGTCAGGCCGAACGTCAGGCCCACCGGCGTCAGGCGCGGCAGCCACTCGGGCGGCGGCTCAGCCCAGTCCGCCTCTATCGCTCCGCCAAACACGGAGTAATCGCCATGCGCGGCGGCGCAGCGCTCCCATTGGCGTAGCCAGTCCGGCGCCGGCGTGGCGTCGTCATCGCTGAAGATGAACAGGGCGTCGTCGCCGCAATGGCCCAAGCCCCATTCCACGGCCAGGTTCAGGGCCGCGTTCTTGCCCTTGTCTGGCGTACTGAGCAGATGCAGAGGCAGCCGATCGTGATATTCCGCAATCAGGGCGCCGGTGCCGTCGCTGCTGCCGTTCTCGACGATGATCAACTGCCACGCCTGGCGTGGCAGTTGCAGGCGGCAATAGCCGTCCAGTACTTTGGGCAGGGTCTGCGCACCATTGCAGGTCGCCATGAGAACGGTCAACAAGGGCACATCTCCCATATCCTAAGATTGCAGAACGTGACAATCCAGTGTAATGACAGGCTCAAATATATCGTTGAGCCGCATCAACGAGTTCCATTGCCCATGCGCGACATCCTGATCACTCTTATCGTCTTCGGCAGCCTGCCCTTGATCCTGCGTAACCCCGTCAACGGCGTGTTGATGTGGGTCTGGATCAGCGTGATGAATCCGCACACGCAGGGCTGGGGCTTCGCCACCACCTTTCCTTTCGCCTTCATCATCGCCGTGGCCACCTTGTTCAGCGTCGCCATCTCGCGCCTGCCCAAGACGCTGCCGGTCTCGGGCATCACCTTCACCTTGATCGTGCTGGTGTTGTGGATGAACGTCACCACCCTGTTCGCGATGTTTCCTTCGCTGGCCTACGCGCAATGGAGCAAGGTGATGAAGATCATGCTGATGAGCCTGGTCACCATGATGGTGATACGCGAACGCGCCGACATCCAGCGCCTGCTGTGGGTATTGGTGATGTCGCTGGGTTTCTACGGCGTCAAGGGCGGTATCTTCACGCTGCGCAGCGGCGGCGAGGAACGGGTCTGGGGGCCGGAAGGCACTTTCATCGGCGACAACAACGAAATCGCGCTGGCCCTGATCATGACCATCCCCCTGATGCGTTATCTGCAACTGCGCAGCGACCAGCGCTGGCTGCGCCACGGCCTGAGCGCGATGATGCTGCTCAGCGCATTGGCGGCGTTGGGTTCGTACTCGCGCGGCGCGCTGCTGGCGATCGCCGCCATGATAGTCGTGATGTGGTTCAAGAGCCGCCACAAGGTCACCGCCGGCATCCTGATCGCGTTGCTGACGCCGTTGGCCCTGCTGTTCATGCCGGAGCGCTGGAGCGAGCGCATGGACAGCATCGGCGCCTATCAGGAAGACGAGTCCGCGATGGGCCGCATCAACGCCTGGTACATGGCCTGGAACCTGGCCAGGGACCGCTTCTTCGGCGGCGGCTTCGAGATCGCCGAACCGACCACCTTCTTTCTCTACGCGCCCAATCCGCACGACGTCCACGCGGCCCACAGCATCTATTTCCAGGCCTTGGGCGAACACGGCTTCGTCGGCCTGGCGCTATATTTGCTGCTACTCGGCCTGAGCTGGCGCTCGGCGGCCTGGATCGTGCGCCACAGCCGCGGCCAGTCGGACCTGGAATGGGCACAGCAGCTGGCCACCATGACGCAGGCCAGCTTCGTCGGCTTTGCGGTCGGCGGCGCCTTCCTCAGCCTGCTCTACTTTGACGTTCCCTACTATTTGATGGGCATCATCGTCGCCACCCGCGCGCTGGTCGCGCAACGGCAGCACGCCGTCAACCCCAGCGCGCAAAGCGGCCTGGACAGCCGCCAGCCGGCGATCGGGCAATCATGAGCCGCCGCCTGTCCATCCTGGTCTACCACCGCGTGCTGGCGCAAGCCGATCCCTTGCTGCCGGAGTTGCCGGACGTGCGGCTGTTCGAGCGCCACATGGCCTTGCTGAAACGCTGTTTCCGGGTGCTGCCCCTGGGCCGCGCCAGCGAGCAACTGCGCCTGGGTACCTTGCCCGCGCGCGCCGCCTGCATCACCTTCGACGACGGCTATGCGGACAACGCCACGCATGCCTTGCCGATACTGCGGCGCCACGGGCTGAGCGCCACCTTCTTCATCGCCAGCGACTACCTGGACGGCGGCCAGATGTGGAACGACGACGTCATCGCCTGCGTGCGGCAAGCCCGGCAGCGCGTGCTGCACTCGGGCGCGCCAGGTTGCGACGCCCTGTTGCTGCACACCGCGCACCACAAACGCCAAGCCATCGATCAGTTGCTGGGGGCTCTCAAGTACCTGCCTTGCGAACAACGCCGGGCACTGGCGCGGCGCCTGGCCCCGGCGCCGCAGGAAGAGCTGATGATGCGCTCCCACCAGGTGCGCGCGCTGCACGCGGCCGGCATGGAAATCGGCGCGCACACCGCCTCGCACCCCATCCTGGCGCGTCAGGCGGACGCCGACGCCGACGCCGACATGGTCCGCGGCAAGGCGGCGCTGGAAGGCCTCATCCAGGCGTCGGTCAAGTTGTTCGCCTATCCCAACGGAAAACCCGGGGTGGACTACGACCAGCGCCACGTCGACATGGCGCGCAGGCTCGGTTTCACGGCGGCGGTCAGCACCGAGCCGGGCGCCGCGCACGCCGGCAGCGATCCACTGCAACTGCCGCGCTACACGCCGTGGGAAGCGGACCGCCTGCGCTTTCTGTTCAGGCTATTTGCCAGCCGTCGCGCCTGACTTGGCCAACCATTGCTCCAGCATCATCAGCACCCACACCATCGTGCCGTGGTAGGCCGGGTGCTCGGCCAGCAAGGTATGCATCAGGTGGTCGATGAAGTCCTCGCGGATGATCTTGCGCTTCTTCAGGTCGCTCAAGCTGTCCAACACCAGGGCCTGCAGACCCGCATCCTTCTGCAACCAATGCCCGAAGGGCAAGCCGAAGCCGTGCTTTTTCTTGCGCAGGATGGCTGGCGGAAGGTAGTCCCGCAGCGCGCGCTTGAAAAAGTAGCGCAGTCGCGTGCCGTTCAGCTTGTCCCTGGGCGACAGCCGCGCGGAGAAGGCCAGCATCTCGTCGCTCAGGAAGGGAAAGGCCACGTCCACGCCGCCCAGTTCGCACGCCAGGCGCACCTTGCGCAAGTCGTTGTCGGCCAGCGTATAGCGCAGATCCAGGGTCTGCATGCGATTGATCTGGCTCAGGCCGTCGCTCTGCCAGTAGCAATCGCTCATCTGGTCGCCGGGCACACGCTCGTCTATGCTGGCAAGGAAGTCGGCGTGCAGCATCGCGGCCGGTCCGTAGCGGTGCAACAGATTATAGCTTTCCAGCCGGGCCGGCATGGGCAAGACCGCCTGCGAGATATAGCTGCGCGCCTTGCGCAGCAACGCCAGGTCCAGCTTGCCGGTCAGGCCGAACAGCAAAGGTTCCAGCGCCACCTGCCGCAATGCCGACGGCAACTGCTCGTAGCGCGACAGCACTGCCTGATCGGCATAGCGCTCGTTGCCGCCGAACAGTTCGTCGCCACCGTCGCCGCCCAGCAAGCGGGTCACGCCGTCGGTGCGCGCCATGTTGGCGCAATAGTAGGCCGGCACCGCCGATGAATTGCCAAAAGGCTGGTCGGATACCGCGGCAATGCGCGGTATGGCCTTGGCCACGTCGCCCGCCGTCACATACAGCTCGTGATGGTCGGCGCCGAAGTGGCGGGCAGCGATCCGCGCATAACGCATCTCGTCGTAGCCGGCCACGTCGAAGCCGATCGAATAGGTAGGCGGAGCGCTGCCGCTGACGCTGGCCAACATGCCGGCCAGCGTCGAACTGTCGGTCCCTCCGCTCAGGAAGGCGCCGGTCCTGGCGCCGCCGGCCGAGCGCCGCACCGAGCTCTCCAACGTCGCCAGGAATTGCTGTTTGAGTTCGATAAACGGCGTTGCGGATTGTTCGTGGTACTCGATCTTCCAGTAGTCGCCTGTCTCCAGGTGACCGTGCCGGTACTGCAGATACTCGCCCGGCTGCAGGCGGCGCTGGCCGCGATACACCGTGCGCGGCGCCGGCACCGTATGGAAATACAGATAATTGTAGAGCGACTGCGGATCCAGGGTGCCCACCGCGTGCGGATGGGCCTGCAACGCGGCCGCAGACGTAGCGAACAACACGCCCTGCTTCACCTGCTGATAATGCATGGCGTGCACGCCGCTGCGATCGATGGCCAGCAGCAGCTGCCCGCCGGCATCGGCCATCGCGCACACGGCGAACGGACCGGATAGCGCCGCGCAAGCCTTGGCGCCGTTGATCAGCCACAGCGCGGCAAAGCGCTCCGCCAGATTCTCGCCGCAGCCGTTCAACAAAGGCCGGCCCCAGACCGCAACCAGCACGCCGCCGGCGCCATGCAGGCTGACGCTGTCCGCGGCGGCGGCGACGGCCACGCCGCCGCGTGGCGCCGCCACCATCCGGACCGGGCTGTCGTCAAAGCGCGCCAGCGGCGACGCCATGCCGGCCAGCATTTGTTGCACGCCACCGGCATCGGTCGCCGCCAGATAGCCGCACAGGCCGCTCATACCAGTACCTCCAGCGGCAATGGATGACTGAGGAAGGCGGTCGGGCTCGCAGTCAGCCCGTAGGCACCGGACTGGAACACCACCACCAGGTCGCCCACCTCGGCACGCGGCAACTCCATGCGATCCGCCAACAAATCCAGCGGGGTGCACAGGGGCCCCACCACCGACGCCGTCTCCAACGGCCCGCCATGCATGCGGTTGCCGATCGCGACCGGATAATTCTTGCGGATCACCTGGCCAAAATTGCCCGATGCCGCCAGATGCTGGTGCAAGCCGCCGTCGGTGATCAGGAACGTCTGTCCATGCGAACGCTTGCGCTCCAGCACGCGACAGACGTAGATCCCGCCCTCGGCCACCAGATAGCGCCCCAACTCCAGGATCAGGGCGGTATCGGGCGAACCTTGGCGCAGCAAGCCCAGCGACTGCTCCAGTCCATCGGCGACGGCGGACAGGTCCAACGCCCGCTCACCGGGAAAGTACGGCACGCCGAAACCGCCGCCGATGTTCAGCATGCGCATCGGCGAGCGCGCGTGGCCGGCCAGGCGCAGGCCGAGCTCCACGCTGTGCCGTTGCGCCTCGCAGATCGCCGCCGCCGACAGATTCTGCGCGCCGCAAAACAGGTGGAAGCCGTGGAAATCCAGTTCCAGCTGCTCCAGCCTGCGCAGCATCGCCGGCACCCGCGCCGCGTCCACGCCGAACGGACGGGGGCCGCCGCCCATCTTCATGCCGGCCAACTTCAATTCAAAATCCGGATTGACCCGCAACGCCACGCGCGGCCGCATGCCCAGCTCGCCACCGATGCGGGCGAGCCGTTCCATCTCGCCCTCGGATTCCAGATGCAGCAGCACGCCGGCCGCCACCGCGCAGCGCAACTCCCCGTCGCGCTTGCCGGGGCCGGCAAAGCTGATGTGGTCGGCCGCCATGCCCGCGTCCAACGCGACCTTCATCTCGCTGCCGGAGGCGACGTCGAAACCATCGACCAGCGCCGCCAGCATCTGCACCAGCGCCGGCATCGGATTCGCCTTCAGGGCATAGTGCAGCTGCACGCCCTGCGGCAGCGCGTGTCGCAGCATGCCGACGCGGGTGGCGATATGGGTGCGTTCGTAGGCATAAAAAGGCGTGTGCCCCACCCGTTCCGCCAGGCGGGTCAGCTGGATGCCGCCCAGCTGGAGCACGTCGTCCAGCGTCGGGAACTGGTTGAGCTCGGCGTGGCGCGGCAGCCCGTCCGGCGCCGTCACGACGCGCCTCGCGCACCGGCCAGCTGGTCGGCCAACAGCTTGCGGTCGATCTTGCCGTTGGGATTACGCGGCAAAGGCACGCCGCGAACTTCGATGGCGGCCGGCACCATGTAGGCCGGCAAGGACTGGCGACAGGCCGCCAGCAAGGCCGCGCCGTCGATGGTGCCTTGCGGCATGGCCGCCGCGACCAGTGTGATCGACTGCCCCAGGGTCGCGTGCGGCACGCCGATGGCGGCGGCCTCGGCCACCATGCCGGTGGCATACACCACCTCCTCCACTTCGGTCGGACTGACGCGATAACCCGAGGTCTTGATCATGTCGTCGCTGCGGCCGATGAAATACAGATAGCCTTCGTCGTCGCAGCGCACGGTATCGCCGGACCACACCGCCAGCTCGGGCACGGGCAGCCCGCCCAGGCGGTCGGGCAGCGGCCGGAAGCGTTCAGCGGTGCGCTGCGCATCATTCCAGTAGCCCATCGCCACCAGCGCGCCGCGATGTACCAGCTCGCCCGGTTCGTTGGGCGCGCAGGCCGAACCGTCGCCGCGCAACACCAGGATCTCCGCATTCGGTATCGCCTTGCCGATCGAATCCGGCCGACGGTCCAGCTGTTCAGGCGCCAGGAAGGTCGAACGGAACGCCTCGGTCAGGCCGTACATCAGATAGATTTGCGTGTACGGCAAGGCCTTGCGCAGCGTGGCCAGCGTATGGCGTTGCATGGCGCCGCCGGAATTGGTGATGTAGCGCAGCCGCTGCGCATGGCGCCAGTCCAGGTCCGCCAGCTGCATCCACAGCGGCGGAACGGCGGCCAGGCCGGTGATGCGTTCGCGTTGCACGGCGTCGAGTATGTCCCGCTGCAACAGGTGGTTCAGCAGCACCGCGCAGGCGCCCACGGCAAACGCCGTGGTCAGCTGGCTCAGGCCGTAATCAAAGCTCAGCGGCAGCACGCACAGGATGCGGTCTTCCGCCGTGTTGACCAGATAGGTGGACACGCTCAGCGCGCCGGCCACCAGATTGCGGTGCGACAGCACCACGCCCTTGGGCCGGCCGGTGCTGCCCGAGGTGTACAGGATGGCGGCGATGTCGCTGTCGATGCAGGCATGCAAGGCGGTCTGCGGCGCATCGCGCATGCACTCGCGCCACGACAGCAATTGCACGCCGTCCGGCGCCGCCAACGATTCCATCGAACCGATCACCACCACTTTGCGCAAGCCCGGGCACGCCGCCAGCGCCGTCGCCAACAGGTTGTAGCGCTCGCGCGTGGTGACCAGGATGCGCACATCGCAGTCGCCCAGGATGTGCGCCACCTGATCCGGCTTCAGCACCGGATTGACCGGCACAAACACCGCGCCGGCGGCCGCCGCGCCGAACATGGCCACCACGGCTTCCTCGCGCTTTTCCATGTACACCGCCAGCCGCTCGCTGCGTCCCAGTCCGTGGTGCACCCAGGCGGCGGCGGCCAGCTGCACCATCTGCGCCAGCGCGACGTAATTCAGTCCGACACCCTGATAGGACAGCGCCTGGCGCCGCGGTTCACGCTGCGCCGACTGAAAGATGAGTTCGTGAACTAGCTGGGTCATAGCGATATTCCATAGATAGACTGCCCTCTATGATTGAGATAAATCGCCATCGACTCCTTGATGTGGCTCAAGCATGAAGCCCGCTTGTGCTGGCTCAAACCCGCTGTGTTGTGTGCGGGGTCTAATCTGTATTCCGCTTCCATCCCGACCCGCCGCGATGACTACTGGTTTGCGACACACCTACCTGCAACTGGGCTGGCTGAACGCCATGCTCTACTGGATCGCCCAATTGCTGGAGGCGGCCAGCGCCGGCACGTGGGCGCTGTACCGCTACCATTTCGTGGCGCAGTACGTTGGCGACAGCCCGTTGTGCGGCACGCGCGGACAGGACATCGACATCCACCAACATGCCGCCGCCGACGCCACGCCGCCCGACTATCCACGCCCCGAGAGCGTGGTCCGGCAGCGCTACGCGCAAGGCGCGCTCAGCCTGACCGCCTGGCGCAAGGGCCGGCTGGCCGGCTTTCTTTGGCTGATCCCTGATGCCTACCTGGAAGATGAAGTGCGCGTGCGCTACCGGCTGGCGAGCTCGCGCGCGGCGTGGGATTTCGACGTCTGGATCCGGCCGGAGGAACGCCTGGGCTGGGTCTTCCCCCGCCTGTGGGAAGCGGCCCGCAACCACCTGCGCCAGCACGGCGTACGCTGGACCTGCAGCCGCATCTCCGCCTTCAATCCGGCGTCGCTGCGCGCCCATGCCCGCATCGGCGTGGTGCGCATGGGCAGCGCCATCTTCCTGCGCTGCGGCCGCTGGCAATGGATGTGGGCCAGCCAGGCGCCGTTTGTACACCTGTCGCGCCACGCAGGCAATTGTCCGCAATTGCTGTTCGATACCAGCGCCTTACCCGAGATCGTTCCCGAGGAGCCGTCATGCCGCTACTAGATCAAGTCTGCCAGACCTTGCGCGCCACGCTGGGCCTGGCGAAAATGCAGCTCAATCAAGACACCCTCTTGCTGGGCAGTGTGCCCGAGCTGGATTCGATGGCGGTCGTCAACCTTATCGTGGCGCTGGAGCAGCAGTTCGGCATCACCGTCGACGACGATGAAATCAATGCCCGCCATTTCTTCACGGTCGGCACACTCGCGGCATTCGTGCAGGGCAAGCTGGCGTGAACGACTACACTCAACGCAGCCACGCGCTGCCCTTTTTTCTCAAGGCGGACGCAGGCGACCGCTTCTGCTTGTACTATCCGCCGCATCCGGAAGCCGAAGCGCGCGGCGCGCTGCTGTACGTCCATCCCTTCGCCGAGGAACTGAACAAAAGCCGGCGCATGGCGGCGCTGCAGGCACGCGCCTACGCCCGGGCCGGCTACGGCGTGCTGCAACTGGATCTGTACGGCTGCGGCGACAGCAGCGGCGATTTCGCCGACGCCCGCTGGGATATCTGGCTGGCCGACCTGGCGCTGGGCTGGCAATGGCTGGCCGAACATTCGCCCGGCCCGGCCTACCTGTGGGGCCTGCGCCTGGGCGCCTTGCTGGCCTTGCGGTTCGCCGGACAAGCCCAGCCGGTGCCGGCCGGGCTGGTGCTGTGGCAGGCGGTGGTCAGCGGACGCTCGCATCTGCACCAGTTCATGCGGCTGCAAAACGCCGCCAGGTTGTTCGGCGCCGACGAGCAGGCCGACACGAATGAAGTAGCCGGCTATACGCTGGCCACCGAGCTGTGCGACGCGATCCGGAGTGCCGACGCCGGCAACCGTCCCGCATGCCCGGTGCAATGGCTGGAACTGGTAGTGCCACCTCAACCAGTGGTGTTGCAGCCGGCATCGGCCTTGCTGCTGGAGCGCTGGGAAGACGCCGGCGCGCACATCGACGCCTATCCGCTGGCCGGCGCGCCCTTCTGGTCCACCCCGGAGATCGCCGAAGTGCCCGCCCTGATCGCCGCGACGCTGGCCGCCATGCCGGTGGGGCCGGCATGAACTGGCAACGGCTGGCCTTGCACTTTCCCTGCCAGGACTGCTGGCTGGTTGGCGTTCTGCACGTGCCGGAGCGGCCCCGGCCGCGAGGCGTGCTGATCGTCACCGGCGGGCCGCAATACCGCATCGGCAGCCACCGCCATTTTGTGTTGCTGGCGCAGGAGCTGGCGTCGGCCGGCATTCCCGTCATGCGCTTCGACTACCGCGGCATGGGCGACAGCGAAGGCGAGCCGCGTCACTTCGAACAACTGGACGACGACCTCGACGCCGCGATCGCCGAATTCTTCGGAAAGCTGCCGGCGATGCGGGAGCTGGTGCTGTGGGGCCTGTGCGACGGCGCCACCGCGGCCGCCCGCCACGCCGCGCGCGATCCCCGCGTGGCCGGGCTGGTGATGCTCAATCCCTGGGTGCGCACCGAGCAAGGCAACGCCCGCGCCACGCTCAGGCATTACTACGTGCAGCGACTGCTGGACCGCGACTTCTGGCTCAAGCTGAAGGGCGGCGCCGTGCATATCAACCGCAGCCTGCGCTCCTTCATCGCGCTGGCTTCCACGGCAAGACAGTCGCCAACCACGGACGCCTCCCTGCCGCAGCGGCTCTACCGCGCCCTGCAGCAATTCCCCGGCCGCACGCTTATCGTGCTCAGCGGCGCCGACCTGGGCGCGCGCGAATTCTCGGCGCTGTACCAGCATCAGGCGCAGTGGCGCCAACTGCTCGACGGCCCGCGCGTGCGCCTGGTCCACGTTCCACAGGCCAACCACACTTTTTCCAGTAGGACCTGGCGCGCCAAGGTCGCCACCGCCTGCGCCGACTGGCTGGCGTCATGGTGAAGCGCGTCTTGATGATCGCCTATCACTACCCGCCGCTGTGCGGGGGCAGCGGCATCCACCGTACGCTGGCGTTCACCCGGCACTTGCCGCAGTTCGGCTGGCAGCCGATGGTGCTGACGGTGCACCCGCGCGCCTACGAAGACATCGGCCCCGACCACGCTGGCCACGAAGTCCCCGTGCATCGCAGCTTCGCGCTGGACAGCTCCCGCCATCTGGCGCTGCGCGGCCGCTATCCTGATGTGCTGGCCCTGCCGGACCGCTGGATTTCCTGGTGGCTGGGCGCGGTGCCGGCCGGCCTGCGCCTGATCCGCAAGCAGCGTCCGGACGCGATCTGGTCCAGCTATCCGATCGCGACGGCCCACCTGATCGCGCTGAGCCTGCACCGCCTCACCGGCATTCCCTGGATCGCCGACCAGCGCGATCCGATGGTGGACCACGACTACCCGCCCGATCCGCGCCGCCGCCGCATCCATGCCTGGATCGAGCGCCAGTCCATGCGGCGGGCGGCCGCCGTGGTCTGCACCACGCCCGGCGCCCTGAGCGGGCTGGGCCAGCGCCATCCGCAAATAGGCGAGCGGCGCCTGGCCTTGATCGAAAACGGCTACGACGAGGCCAGCTTCCGCGTGGCCGAAGCCGCCGCGCCGCCGCCTGGCCCGCGCGGCCCGTTCAGGCTGCTGCACAGCGGCGTCATCTATCCATCCGAGCGCGACCCGGGCCCCCTGTTCGCGGCGCTGGCCAGGCTGTCGGCCGAGCGCCGCATCGCGCCGGAAAACTTTCGCCTGCTGCTGCGCGCCAGCGCCCACGACGACCATCTGCGCGCGCTGATGCGGCACCACCCCGGCGTGGCCGAGCTGGTCGAGCTGGCGCCGGCGCAGCCCTACCACGCCGCGCTGGCGGAAATGCTGGACGCCGACGGCTTGCTGCTGCTGCAGGCGGCCAACTGCAACAGCCAGATCCCGGCCAAGCTGTATGAATACCTGCGCGCCCGCCGCCCCGTGCTGGCCTTGACCGACGCCGCCGGCGACACCGCGGCCACGCTGCGCGCCGCCGGCATCGACAGCATCGGCCAGCTCGACAACGCGGCCGACATCGCCACCGCCCTGCTGCGCTTCCTGCATCTGTGCCAAACGGGACAAGCGCCGTTGGCCGCAGGCACCGTCATCGAAAGCCATTCGCGCGCCGCCCGCACCGGCCAACTGGCCGCGCTGCTGGAACGGGCCGTCCACAAGGAGTCGCTATGAAACCACAAGCACACCTGTTCATTCCGCTGCTGCTCGCCATCGCCGGCGCCGCCGCCGCACCGCGCGCGCCCGTCGGCGAGGTCTGCGGCAGCTACGTCCGCCACGATCCCGGCGGCGACTACACCAACCCCAGCGACCGCGAAGGCTTGACCGTGGTCGAGCAATATCATTTCACGCCCGAGGTCGAACGACTGGTGCGCGGCGCCACCGGCTCGCTGGGCGCCGACATCGGCTACACCCTCGACCATTTTCCCAACCACCACCGGGCGCTGGCGGCGATGAGCAAACTGGCGCTGCGCGACAAGAACCACAAACCCTACGGCGCCCGCTATTCGATCGACTGTTATTTCGACCGCGCGCTGCGTTTCCGGCCGGACGACGCCCGGGTCCACGCCCTGTTCGGCGGCTACCTGCTGGGACTGGGACAGTCCGAAGCCGCGCTGGAGCAACTCAAGGAAGCGGTCCGGCTGGAACCGGGCAACGCCACCACCCACTACAACCTGGGCCTGCTTTACCTCAAGCGCAAGGACTACGAACAAGCGCGCGCCAGCGCACACCGGGCCTACGGCATGGGCTTCCCGCTGCCGGGGCTGAAAAATCAGCTGAGCGCCGCCGGCCAGTGGCGCGAGGCCGAGTAGCGGCTACTTCAAGCCGTGGTGGTTCATCAGGTCGTACAAGGTCGGCCGGCTGACACCGAGCAACTCGGCGGCCTTGACGATATTGCCGTCGACCCGTGCCAGCGCCTGCACCATGACCTTGTACTCGGCCGCGTCGCGCGCCTGCCGCAGGTTGACGCTGGCTTCGGCGGCCGCGCCGTCGGGCAAGCCCAGGTCCTGCGGCGCGATCTGCGGGCCGTCGGCCATGATCACGGCGCGCCGTATGCAGTTCTCCATCTCGCGCACATTGCCCGGCCACGGATAGGCCTCGATCGCCGCCAGCGCCTCGGGACTGAAATGCAGGGCCGAGCGCGACTCGCTGGCGCAGAACTTGTTCTTGAAATGATGGGCCAGCAAGGCGCTGTCGCCGACCCGATCGCGCAACGGCGGAATCGACAGCACGATCTCGCTCAGCCGGTAAAACAGATCTTCGCGAAACCTTCCGCTCTCGGCCAGGGTCTTCAGGTTCTGGTGGGTGGCGCAGACGATGCGCACATCGATGCTGATCTCGCTGCGTCCGCCCACCCGTTCGATCACGCGTTCCTGCAGGAAGCGCAACAGCTTGGCCTGCAGGTGCATCGCCATGTCGCCGATCTCGTCCAGGAAGAATGTGCCGCCGTGCGCCAGCTCCAGCTTGCCCAGGGTCTGGCGCTGGGCGCCGGTGAACGCGCCTTTTTCATAGCCGAACAATTCGCTCTCCAGCAGTTGCTCGGGAATGGCGGCGCAATTGATGGCGACAAAACGCTTGTCGTGCCGCGCGCTGAGGCGATGCAGGCCGCGCGCGATCAGTTCCTTGCCGCTGCCTGAGTCGCCCAGCAGCATCACCGTCGCCGACGACGGCGCCACTCGCTCCACGCTGCGGCACACTTTCAACATGCCGGGATCGCGGCTGATGATGCCGGCCAGCGGCGAGTCCGACTGGATTTGCAGCATGCGCCGGTTTTCCTGCTGCATCGCATGCAGATAGAAGGCCCGCGCCACCACCAGCGACAGCGTGTCGGCGTCGAGCGGCTTCTGGTGGAAATCATAGGCGCCCATGGCGATCGCCTTCAGCGCGTGCTCGCGCGCCTGGTTGCCGGACAAGATGATGACCTTGGTGTCCGGCGCCGCCGCCAGCATCTGCTGCAGCAAGGCCAGTCCTTCGCGCGCGCCATCGGGGTCGGGCGGCAGGCCCAGGTCCATGGTGACCACCGCCGGCTGGTGCCGGCGCAGCTGCGCCATCGCCGACTCGCGGTCATCCGCCAACACCACCTCGTAGGCGTCCAGGCTCCAGCGCAGCTGCTTCTGCAGGCCGGCATCGTCTTCCACCACCAGCAATTTGCTTTTTCCCATGTCTATCCTCCAAGGCTCAGGCCGCTGCCGCATCCACATGCAGCGGCAAGATCAGGCGGAACGTGGTGCCGCGCGCCGGCGCGCTGCTCACTTCCAGCCGGCCGCCGAGCTCGCGCGCATACTCACGGCTCTCGAACACGCCGATGCCCATGCCGGCGCGCTTGGTCGACTCGAACGGCTGGAACAGCCGCTCGCGGATGAATTGTTCGCTCATGCCGTGGCCGGTGTCGCTGAGCTCGATCACTGCGGCGGCGTCGCCGCGCAGCAGGCGCATGGCCACCCGGCCGTTGCGCGGCGTCGCCTCCACCGCATTCAGGATCAGGTGGCCGATCACCCGCTCCAGGCGCTGGCGGTTGGCCAGCACCATCAGCCCGTCCGCGCACAGCTCCAGCGCCGGCCGCGGCTCCAGTTGCGCGTAGCCGCGCATCAGTTGCTGCAGCACGGCGTCCAGCTGCAAGGGCGCGGCCTGTTCGGCCACCTCGTCGCGGCGCAGCTTGAGCAGCAGCGACTTCAGCTTGCCCAGCGAGTGGGACAGCGTCTCCAGCATGTCCTCCTGGAATGCCGGATTGGCCTTGTGTCGCTGCGCGTTCACCAGCAACAGCGACAGCTGCGACACCAGGTTCTTCAGGTCGTGCACGACGAAGGTCGACATGCGGTTGAACGATTCGAACTGGCGCGCCACCGCCAGGCTGTTGGCCGATTCCTGGTGCGCCAGATAGCTGGCGGCCTGCCGGCCAGCGATCTTGAGCACATCGCAGACTTCCCAGTTGAGCAACAGCTTGGCGCGCGGCGGCGCCAGGCAGATGTAGCCGTACAGGCTGCGTTCCAGCATCAGCGGCACCACCAGCCGCACCGCATCCGAGTCCCGCAGCCAGGCCGGCAACGCCGCCAAACCGTAGCGCTGTGGATCAGCGCGCCACTCGCGGACATCGATCACCCAGCCGCGCGCCGCCAGAAAAGCGCACAGCGCGCCTTCGGCCGGCTCCACCGCCGCCGGCAGCGGCATATTCCAGCGCGCCACCGCCTGGAAGTCGGCGCCGTCGCGACGCAGCCACAGCAGCCCTGCGGGACTCTCGACCAATTCCGCCATCGCCTGGATCGCGCGCAGCGACAGCGCCGCGCTATCCTCGGCCAGCGCGTGGGTGAAGCGCTGCCATTCCCGCCGGTAATCGTAGCGTCCCTGATAGAAGTGCTTGCTGATGAATACCTTCAGGCGCGACCGCACCGTGCCAGAAAACAGCACGCCCGACAACAGCAGCGCCGCGCCGAACAGGCAAGCCAGCTGCATCAAGGTGCCCCACACGCCGCCGATGTAGCGCAGATACCAGGCGCTGGCGGCCATCGCCATTAAATACAGCGCGGAGCCCAGCAGCGCCGCCGAGCCGAACATGATCTGGCGCGACAGCGCCAAACCCGCCGTCCACACCGGGTTGCGCGCCACCGCCAGCGCCAGCAAAGGCACGCTGAGCGCGTTGACGGCGCCGCGCGCGGCCCAGATCTCCTGATTGACGCGATGAAACAGCAACGCCTCGCTGTACAGGTAGAAATCGTAGGCGAACAAGGCGCCGGCGCCCAGGCAGGCAAACTTGATGCCCCAACGCGACGAAGGCGGCGTGCCCCGGTACAGATGTTCGACCAGCAGCATCCCCAGCACAGCCAGCCCCAGGCGGATGACGATCGCCGCCAGCGCCCGCCCGTCGGCAGCCGCCAGCCAGGCCAGCGCCGCCAGCACGGCCACCGCCGCCAGCCAGCCGCGCCGGCGCGCGCCGCCGCTGGACAGCACCAGCAGCAGCGCCAACCAGGCCGCGGTGCGCAGCGCCTCCAGTCCATCCATCGCCGCCAGCAGCCCGGCACGCCAGGCCGATCCGGCGGCCGCCAACGCCGCCCAGGCGACCGTCGCCACGCATGCCGCGCCGAATGCGCCCGCGTGGCCGCGCTGCCGCCAACCGCCCCGCAACAGCAAAGCCGCCAGCAGCGCGAACGCCAGCGCCGCCAGGCCGTAGCTGAAGCCGGCCACCAGCGACCAGGACATCAACGCCCGCCTTTGCCGAACAACACCACCTGCACCGTGTCGATCAGGATCAGCAGATCGAGGAACAGGCTGTTGTTCTTCACGTAGTACAGATCGTATTGCAGCTTGCGCAGCGCGTCCTCGACCGAGGCGCCGTAGCTGTAGCGCACCTGCGCCAGCCCGGTGATGCCCGGCTTGATGCTGTGGCGCACGTTGTAGTAGGCGATCTCGCCGCACAACTGCTCGACGAAGTACGCCCGCTCCGGCCGCGGTCCGACAAAACTCATCTCGCCCTTGAACACGTTCAGCATCTGCGGCAATTCATCGATGCGCAGCTTGCGGATCCAGTGGCCGACCATGGTCACGCGCGGATCGTTCAGCACCGCCCACTTGGGCTTGCCGTCCTGCTCGGCGTCCAGCCGCATGCTGCGGAACTTCAGCACCTTGAACAGGCGGTTGTCGCGCCCCACGCGCTCCTGCTGGTAGAACACCGGCCCACCGTCCTCGATACGGATCGCCAGCGCCGTCAGCAGCATCAGCGGCAAGGCCGCCAGGCAGATCGCCGCGCTGGCCACCAGGTCGAAGGCCCGCTTGACCGCCGCCCGCAACATGCTCTGGTCGAAGCCGCCGCCGAAGATCAGATAGCTCGGCTGCAAGGAGTCGACCCGGATCTGGCACGCCTCGCGCTCGAAGAAGGTGGCGGCGTCGGTCACCGGCACGCCGCCCAGCGCGCATTCCAGCAGTTGTCGAACTGGAAACGCCCCATTGCGGCGGTCGCCGACCGACACCACGATCTCGTCGGCCGCGTAGCGCCGCGCCAGCGACAGCAGCGACAGGTCGGCCGGCAGCAGCAGCGCCGCCGGCACGCAAGACACTTCCCCGGCCACCGGCACGAAGCCCACCACCTTGAACGCATGGAAGCCGACGCTGCTGGCGCCCAGCTCCAGGCACTCGCGCGCGGTGGCGCCGTCGCCGATGACGATCAGGCGCTGCTCCAGCATGCTCGACTGCGCCGACGTGAACACCACCAGCCGCGCCAACAGCACCGCCGCCCCGCCCAGCACGAACACCACGCTGCCGACGCGGCCGAACTGCGCGCCCGGTATCATGTTCGACAGCAAGGTCATCAAGCCAAAGCCCAGCACGAACGACGGCAGGATGCGCAACAAGGTGCTCTTGATGTCTTCCCTGGATTGATTGTGCTGGTACATGCCCAGCGTGCCCATGCTCAACACCATGACCAGCGCGAACGCCAGCGCCGGCAGATACAGCTGGTCGCCGCCATGCCGGCCCTTGAGCCACAATGGCGCGCTGGCCACGGCGGCCGTCAACAGCACCAGCAACTCCAGCAACAACAGCATGAAGGCTATTTTTGACACATAGTGGTGGAATATCCTGATCACGATCCGCTCCCCGACACCACACAGCGGTGTAACTCCGATCATCGCCAACCCGAGGCGCTCGCACCTTGAGCGGCCACAATTTGCTGGTCGGTTCAGGCTTAAAACAGCCGAAAATCAGCCGGATATGACGCGTTCATGACAAATGGTCTATAGTCATGGTTCTCTACCGCATCCAAACGTAATCATGAAATTTGATGTTGCAATTGTCGGCAGCGGATTGGCCGGCCTGTCGGTCGCCCTCCACCTGGCCGAAACGCGCACAGTCGCGATCATTTCCAAACGCGCGCTGAAGGATGGCGCCAGCAATTGGGCCCAGGGCGGCATCGCCGCCGTGCTCGATTCGGGCGACAGCCACACCCAGCACATCGACGACACCCTGATCGCCGGCGGCGGCCTGTGCGACGAAGGCGCCACGCGCTACATCGTCGAGCACGGCCGCGAGGCGATCGAATGGCTGATCGAGCAGGGCGTGCCCTTCACCAGGGACGATTCGGCCGAACTGGGCTTCCACCTGACGCGCGAAGGCGGCCACAGCCAGCGCCGCATCATCCACGCGGCCGACGCCACCGGCCACGCGGTGCAGGTCACGCTGGAGGAAAAAGTCCGCGCCCATCCGAACATCACCCTGTTCGAACACCACTGCGCGATCGACTTGATCACCTCGGACAAGCTGCACCCGCACAAGAAGGCCAACGCCCAGCCCAAGTGCTACGGCCTGTACGTGCAGGACGAGAAGACCGGCCAGGTGCTGACCTTCGCCGCCGAACACACGGTGATGGCCACCGGCGGCGCCGGCAAGGTCTACCTGTACACCACCAATCCCGACACCGCCAGCGGCGACGGCATCGCCATGGCCTGGCGCGCCGGCTGCCGCGTGTCGAACATGGAATTCATCCAGTTCCACCCGACCTGCCTGTACCACCCGTACGCCAAATCCTTCCTGATCACCGAGGCGATCCGCGGCGAAGGCGGCTTGCTCAAGCTGCCGCCGGAAGCCGGCGCCGCCGCCGGCAACCGCTTCATGCTGGCCCACGACGAGCGCGCCGAGCTGGCGCCGCGCGACGTGGTGGCGCGCGCCATCGACTTCGAGATCAAGAAACGCGGCCTCGACTACGTGCACCTGGACATCAGCCACAAGCCGGCCGAATTCCTGATCGAGCACTTCCCGACCATCTACGCGCGCTGCCTGGAACTGGGCATCGACATCACCAGGCAGCCGATCCCGATCGTGCCGGCCGCGCACTACACCTGCGGCGGCGTGGTCACCGACCTGCACGGCCGCACCGACCTGCCCGGCCTGTACGCGGTGGGCGAAACCGCCTGCACCGGCCTGCACGGCGCCAACCGGCTGGCCAGCAATTCCTTGCTGGAATGCGTGGTCATCGGCCGCGCCTGCGCCACCGACATCGCCGCCAAGGAAAAAGGCGAGGTCCCCTACTTGCCGGACTGGGACGAAAGCCGCGTCACCGACGCCGACGAGGAAGTGGTCATCTCCCACAACTGGGACGAGCTGCGCCGCTTCATGTGGAACTATGTCGGCATCGTGCGCACCACCAAGCGGCTGGAGCGGGCCCAGCACCGTATCGCGCTGCTGAAGGAAGAAATCGACGAGTATTACCGCAACTTCCGCATCACGCACGACTTGCTGGAGCTGCGCAACCTGGTCGACGTGGCCAACCTGATCGTCAACAGCGCCTTGCAGCGGCACGAAAGCCGCGGCCTGCACTTCAGCCGCGACTACCCGGAGACGCTGCCGAAAGCGCTGCCGAGCATCCTGACGCCGGCGCGCCGCAAATAGGGGGCAGGCATGATCACCGTGCGCGCAGCCCGGCCGGGCGATATTCCCGCGATGGAGGCGCTGATCGCCCGTTCCGGCATCGAGCTGAGCGACGGTTTCTACAGCCCGGAGCAGGCCGCGGCGATCACCCGCCACGTGTTCGGCGTCGATACGCAACTAGTCGCCGATCAAACTTATTTTTTGCTTGAGAAGCATGGGGAGATGGTGGCCTGCGGCGGCTGGAGCAAGCGCAGCACGCTGTTCGGCGCCGACCGCGCCAAGCAAGGCGCCGATCCGCTGCTCGATCCGGCCGTCGAAGCGGCGCGCATCCGCGCCTTCTTCGTCGAGCCGTCGGCGGCCCGCCAGGGGCTGGGCCGGCTGTTGCTGAGCCATTGCACCGAGGCGGCGGCCGCCGCCGGTTTCCGTACGCTGGAACTGGCCGCCACCATGCCGGGCGTGCCGCTGTACCTGGCCTGCGGCTTTACGACGGTGGAACGGTTTGAGATTACATTGCCGGGCGACATCAAGGTGCCGCTGGCAAAAATGCGGAAGAGTATCAACGCCTAGCGCCGGCCGGCATCAGCCGCCGGCGCCATCGACTGGCTTAAGCCGATTTCTTGCGGCGAGCCATGTAGCCCAGCAGGCCGAGGCCGGCCAACAGCATGCCGTAGGTGGTAGGCTCAGGTACTGGTGGCGTCACGGCGCCGAAGCCGTCCAGATAGGCGTAGCCGGTGTGGCCGGTTGGCTGGCAATCGGCCGCCAGCAGCGACAGCGTGAAGCTGTGGCCCGACAGCGACTGGTCGATGCTCAGCTGTTCTACTTGCCAGCTTGGCGTGTAGAACAGATTGCCTTCTTTGGCGAAGCGGCTGTCCACGCCCGAACCGCTGAAGCCGGCGTTGTAGCTGCGGCTGATCAGCAACTGGCCGGTGGTGTCGTCGGTCAGGGTCAGCTTCATCAGCGCCGATTCGTATTCCTGGTGGCCGCCGTTTTCCAGCACGGCTTTCCAGGCGAAGTAGATGTTCGCGTCGGTGTAGTTGCTGACTTTCTGACTGATCGCGGTCGCATAGCCGCCGCTGGTGGTGTCTTCAGCGCGGTAGGAATAGTTGCCGCTGTACACGGTTGAACCCAGCAGCGCGCCCAGGTTGGAATCGACATAGCTGCTGTCGACCACGGCGCCGCGGCTGCCATTGTCACTGTTCAGGCTGCCACCAGGCAGGAATTGCGAAGGCTGCATGCTGTTGTCGGTGCCGGCGCGATAGCCGCCGCCGGTGGTCCAGCCACCCGTGGTGCCGGCCTCGAAACCACCATTGTAGAACCCGTCCGCGTGCGCCATGCCCGTCAGACCCAGCATCGCCACCACACCTGCCAATAATTGCTTTTTCATCTACCTACTCCTTTAATTAATGCTATAAAAATGACAAGGCATATTATATTGCATTTAAGGCATTCATAATGGTAAATTTTTACATATGTGCATGCTTATTTTTCATGTAACTTGCAGCGCGTGGGCGATAAAGCCCAACAGTTCCGCGCGCGCGTGCGCCGCCTGCGCCACCTCGCCGAGTACCGCCCTCAGCGCCTGCCCCTCCACCAGATCGAGTATCAAGTTCGCGGTCTCCGCCGGGCAGGCGCAGCGCCGCAGCCGGCCGCTCGCCGCGCCCTGCTCCAGCAAACCCACCAGCGCGGACCACAGGCCTTCCCGATTGCCGGCAAAGGTCGCCGCGATGGCCGGATTCCGTACCGCCTCGGCGACCAGTTCCAGCGTCATCAGCGCATTCTCGGGCCGCGCCGCAAAGTCGAGGTAGGCGCCGACGAAGCGCATCAGCGCCGCGGCCGGATCGTCCTGCGCCTGCAGATGGGCGATGAAGGGCGCCAATTCGCCCGCCTCCAGCGCGGCGATCTCGGCCAGCACCGCCTCCTTGCCTGAAAAATGGTTGTAGAGATTGCCCAGGCTGATGCCCGCCTCCGCGGCAATATCGCGTACGCCGGTCTGGTGATAGCCCTTGCGCAGGAAACAGGCGCAGGCGGCCTCCACGATCAATTGCTTTCTTGACTCCGACATAAGGACCTCATATGATGAACGAACGTTCGTTCATCATACTTCAAACCCGATGAGGAAACCATATGCAACATCAGAAACAACGACTTGAAGGACTGGACCTGGCGCGCTTTCTTGCCTTTGTCGGCATGGTGATCGTCAACTTTCGCATGGCGATGGGCATCAAGGATGGCGACAGCCTGCTGGCCGTGCTCACCGGTGCGCTGGAGGGCCGGGCCGCCGCCTGCTTTGTGGTGCTGGCCGGCATCGGCCTGGGCATCGCCGCCGCCCGCAACGACCACGCCCAGACCGTCACCGTCACCCTGCGCCGCGCCGTCTTCCTGCTGGTGCTGGGCCTGTGCAACATGCTGCTGTTCGAGGCCGACATCCTGCACTACTACGCCTTCTACTTCCTGTTCGGCGCCTTGCTGCTGAGGCTGTCGTGGCAGGCGCTGGCGGCCTGCATCGTCGCCCTGGACCTGCTCTTCGTCGCGCTGGTATTGACGCAGAACTACAGCGCCGGCTGGGATTGGCACACCTACACCTACAGCGGCTTCTGGACGCCATCCGGCTTCGGTCGCAACCTGCTGTTCAACGGCTGGCACCCGGTGTTGCCGTGGCTGGGTTTTCTGTTGTTGGGGATGCTGCTGGGGCGGCTGCCCTTGGCGCAGCGCGCAGTCCAGCACCGGCTGATGGCCTGGGGCGCCGCCGCACTGCTGGCGGCGGAAGGCGCCAGCCTGCTGCTGCGCCCCGCCCTGCCCGAGCTGTCCGAACTGCTGACGACCAAGCCGATCCCGCCGATGCCTCTGTATATGCTGGCCAGTTCCGGCAGCGCCGTGCTGGTGATCGGCCTGTGCCTGCGCAGCGCCGCCTGGCTGCACCGCAAACGCGTGCTGCAGCTGGCCATACCGGCCGGCCGCCAGACGCTGACGCTGTACATCGCGCACGTGCTGCTGGGCATGGGGACCTTGGAAGCGCTGGGCCTGCTCAGCGGCCAGGGCGTGGCGACGGCGGTGACGGCCGCGCTGCTGTTCTGCGTGGCCGCCAGCGTCTATGCCTGGTGGTGGTCGCGCCATTTCCAGCGCGGTCCGGTTGAAGCGCTGATGCGCAAGCTGGCCGGCTGAAGCCTTAGCCGACGATGCGCAAGGAGTAATCCGTTGCGCGCACATCCTTGGTCAGGCTGCCGATCGAAATACGGTCCACGCCGGTCTCGGCGATGGCGCGCACGGTATCGAAGTTGATGCCGCCGGACGCTTCCAGCAGGGCACGGCCGGCGTTGAGCCGCACCGCGTCGCGCATCATGTCGAGGCTGAAGTTGTCGAGCAGGACCGAGCCGGCGTCCGCCGCCAGCGCCTCTTCCAGTTCGGCGATGCTCTCCACTTCGACCTGGATCGACACGCCCTTCTCCAGCCGCTTGGCGGCCAGCACCGCGGCGGTGATGCCGCCGGCCGCCGCGATATGGTTTTCCTTGATCAGGATGCCGTCATACAGCGCCAGGCGCTGGTTCTGTCCGCCGCCCACGCGCACCGCGTACTTCTGCGCCAGGCGCAGGCCCGGCATGGTCTTGCGGGTATCGAGGATGGCCGCGCGGGTGCCGGCGATGACGTCGACATACTTGCGGGTGGCGGTCGCCACGCCCGACAGCAGCTGCAGGAAATTCAGCGCAGCGCGTTCCGCCGTCAGCAGCGCGCGCGCCGGGCCCTGGATGGTGCAGACCAGGCTGTCGGCCTTCATCAGATCGCCTTCGGCATATTGCCAGTCGATCTCGATGCCGGCCTGCATGCAGTTCATGATGCCCTCGAACCAGGGCGCGCCGCACAGCACCGCCTGTTCGCGCACGATCACGCGCGCGGTGGCGCGGCCGCCGTCCGGCACCAGCAGGCCGGTCAGGTCGCCGCTGCCCACGTCTTCCAGCAGGGCCGCCAGCATATTGCCTTCAAAGGCGGTCCTCAGTGCGTCGTCGAAAGGCGCGAAAGTGTTGACTAAAGTACTCATGCCGGACCGATTCCCGAAAACAGTTTAGCTTCTTTTGCCAGGTCAGCGCCCGGCTGCACCTTGGCCTTCTTGGCCGCCGCGAAGTCCAGCATGCGGTTGATGGACGTCACCGCCTGCTTGCCGATCTCGGGATCGACGTGGATTTCGTTGGCGGAGCTGTGGTCCATATTCTCCAGCACGTCGGCCAGGTTTTGCAGGCCGTTCATCGCCATCCACGGGCAATGCGCGCAGCTCTTGCAACTGGCGCTGTTGCCGGCGGTCGGCGCTTCGATAAAGCGCTTGCCCGGCGCGGCGGCGCGCATCTTGTGCAGGATGCCGTTGTCGGTGGCGACGATGAAGGTATCGGCGTCCGACTCGACGGCGGCGTTGATGATCTGCGTGGTCGAACCGACCACGTCCGCCAGCGCCACCACGTTGGCCGGCGATTCAGGGTGCACCAGCACCTTGGCGTTCGGATATTCGGCCTTCAGCAGCTCGAGTTCGATGCCCTTGAACTCGTCATGCACCAGGCAGGAACCTTGCCACAGCAGCATGTCGGCGCCGGTCTGCTGCTGGATGTAGGAGCCCAGGTGCTTGTCCGGCGCCCACAGGATTTTCTTGCCCTGCTCGTGCAGGTGCTTGACGATGTCAAGGCCGATCGATGAGGTCACCATCCAGTCGGCGCGCGCCTTGACGGCGGCGCTGGTGTTGGCGTACACCACCACGGTGCGGTCCGGATGGGCGTCGCAGAAGGCGGTGAATTCATCGACCGGGCAGCCCAGGTCCAGCGAACAGGTGGCGTCCAGGTCCGGCATCAGGATGCGCTTTTCCGGGCTGAGGATCTTGGCGGTTTCGCCCATGAAGCGCACGCCGGCCACCACCAGCGTCTTGGCCGGATGGTCGCGGCCGAAGCGCGCCATCTCCAGCGAATCGGAGACGCAGCCGCCGGTTTCTTCCGCCAGGTCTTGCAGGTCGCCGTCGACGTAGTAGTGGGAAACAAGCACCGCCTGCTTTTCGATCAGCAAGCGCTTGATGCGCTCCTTGAGGGCGATGCGTTGCTCGGGGGATGGAGTCGCTGGCGTACGCGCCCAGGCGTGGGCGGTGCAGCTGGCTCCGTCTTGTGGATGTTCGTACTCGACGGATTTGATCTCTATGGTTTGCATGGTGTTCGGGGTACGTGAAACGTGAGGCAATAACTATCGCACATTGCAAAGAATCCCGCTGGCGGCGGGATTCTTTGATGGGAGCCGACGCTTAGTCGATACCCTGGCTGGTCAGATAGTCTTCATAGTTGCCGCGGAAGTCAACGATCTCGTTTTCCTTGATCTCGATGATGCGGTTGGCCAGCGACGACACGAACTCGCGATCGTGGGAAACGAAGATTAGCGTGCCGGCGTATTTTTCCAGCGCGATGTTCAGCGATTCGATCGATTCCATGTCCATGTGGTTGGTCGGCTCATCGAGCAGCAGCACGTTGTGGCGGCCCAGCATCAGCTTGCCGTACATCATGCGGCCCTTCTCGCCGCCGGACAGCACCTTGACGGATTTCTTCACCTCGTCGCCGCCGAACAGCAGGCGGCCCAGGATCGAGCGCACGGCCTGGTCGTCGTCGCCTTCCTGGGTCCAGTCGCCCATCCAGTCGGTCAGCGTCGTGTCCTTGGCGAACTCTTCGGTCGGATCCTGCGGCATATAGCCGACGTTGGCGTTCTCGGCCCACTTGACGATGCCGTGATCGGCGTGCAGGTGGGCGATGTCGTCGCCGCCGATGCAACGCAGCAGCGTGGTCTTGCCGGCGCCGTTGGCGCCGATGATGGCGATGCGCTCGCCCGCTTCAACCATGATGCTGAAGTTGTTGAACAGCTGGCGGTCGTATTTCTTCGCGATCGAATCGACTTCGACGGCCAGGCGGTGCAACTTCTTCTCGCCGTCGAAACGCACGAACGGATAGGCGCGCGACGACGGCTTGATGTCGTCGACCTTGATCTTCTCGATCTGCTTGGCGCGCGAGGTGGCCTGGCGGGCCTTGGACTTGTTGGCGGCGAAGCGGCGCACGAAGTCCTGCAGCTCGGCGACCTTGTCCTTGGCCTTGGCGTTGTTGGCCAGTTGCTGGTTGCGGGCCTGGGTCGAGGCGAACATGTACTCGTCGTAGTTGCCCGGATAGATCTTCAAGGTGCCGTAGTCCATGTCGGCCACGTGGGTGCAGACCTGGTTCAGGAAGTGGCGATCGTGGGAAATGATGATCATGGTGGAGTTGCGGTCGTTCAGCACGTCCTCCAGCCAGCGGATCGTATTGATATCCAGGTTGTTGGTCGGCTCGTCGAGCAGCAGGATGTCCGGATTCGAGAACAGCGCCTGCGCCAGCAGCACGCGCAGCTTCCAGCCCGGCGACACATTGCTCATCGGTCCCTTGTGCAGCTCGATGTCCACGCCCGCGCCCAGCAGCAGCTCGCCCGCGCGCGACTCGGCGGTGTAGCCGTCGTACTCGGAGACTTTGCCTTCCAGCTCGGCGGCCTTCATGTAGTCGTCGTCGGTGGCTTCCGGATTGGCGTAGATGGCGTCGCGCTCCTGCATCGCGGCCCACATCTCGGTGTGGCCCATCATCACCACGTCCAGCACGCGCATTTCTTCGTACGCGAACTGATCCTGGCGCAGCTTGCCCAGGCGTTCGTTCGTATCCAGCATCACGTTGCCGCCCGACGGCTCCAGATCGCCGCCCAGGATTTTCATGAAGGTGGACTTGCCGCAACCGTTGGCGCCGATGAGGCCATAGCGATTGCCATCGCCGAATTTGACGGAAATGTTTTCGAACAGCGGCTTGGCGCCGAATTGCATGGTGATGTTTGCTGTACTTAGCACGGATAAGGCCCTTAAAGCATGGATTTGATTAACCGGGCATTTTACCACTAGCCGGGCCAGGTTGGAGGAATCGCACAGCGCCGGACGCCGGGACCTCCGCTCCTGCCGAAAGTTCGACTCGCACTGCTGAGGTAACTCAACAGGGTGATGTTAACAAATCCTTAAAATTTTTCATCTCTCGCCTGAATGACGTCAAGAGACAAAAACCTGGTATTTAGGAAGGGAGTGGTCATGGTCTTCTGCCTGCGCGCGGTGCCGCTGGTGCTACTCGTATTCTGCGCAGCCGTCATGGCCGAGCAGACCGCGATGACCACGGCGGGCCAATTCTCGGTCGATACGATGGGGCGCGCCAATTACAGCATTCCGATACAAACGCCTCCCGGCACCGCCGGACTGGCCCCGACCATCGCCATCAGCTACAGCAGCCATAACTTCAACGGCGTGGTCGGCATCGGCGGCGCCGTCACCGGCATATCCACCATTTTCCGCTGCCCCAGGACCAAGGCACAGGATGGCCGGCAATCCTCCATGAACTTTTCCGGCAACGACGCGTTTTGCCTGAACGGCACGAGACTGGTGTCGATCGATGGCAGTGTGGACGGTGAGTCCAATGCTGAATACCGAACGGAACGAACCGACTTCACCAGGGTGATCTCTTACGGATCGGGCCACCCCTGCCACAGGAATGCGGACACCGGCGCCGCCGGCTGCGGCACCGATCCCGGCTGGTTCAAGGCCTGGACCAAGGACGGCCGAATCCTGGAGTTCGGCAATACCAGTGATTCCCGCATCGCCATGCAAAACCTCCCCCTGGCGCGGGTGTGGGCACTCAATAAGGTGCGGGACGTTAAAGGAAATTACTACACTATCAGCTATACCGGGGACACCGGCGGCGGCGACTTCTACGTCCGGCGCATTGATTACAGCGGCAACAGTGCAACTGGCGAGCCAGCGGACAATTCCATCCAGTTCGTGTACGAAACCCGTCCCGATCCGGTGCTCGTCTACGCCTCGCTATCCAAAATCGAAACGAGGCTCAGGCTGCGAAGCATAGCGACCTTTACCGGCGTGGCTCCGGTGAGAGAATATCGTCTCGCCTATGCCGTCAGTCCCCAAAGCGCCCGTTCCGTGCTGAAGAGCGTTACCGAATGTGAAATGCAAAGCGGGACATGCATGCCGCCGACCTCTTTCGAGTGGGAATTCCAGCCCGCCGGGCTCGGCGCACAGCGCTGGGCGACCCGGGCGGGCGCTTATCAGGAGGCGCAGCAATGGTTCTCGGCCGACGTCGACGGCGACGGCAAAACCGACCTCATCAACGTGTTCGACGATGTGGATCATACGTTGAGCATCGATGTCCATCTCAGCAGCGGCGGCGGCTACACGATGCAACGCTGGGCTACCCAGGTCGGCGCCAGCCATGAAAATGTCAAGCTGCTCGTGGCAGATATCAACGGCGACGGCAAGTCCGACCTGCTGCGGCTGTCTCGCTTCGGCGGCAACATCTACGCCGAGTCGCTACTGAGCACCGGACACAGTTTTTCGGTTCCGGCCGGCAGAGACTGCCTTGCCAGCAGTGAAGCGGAACGCCTGTGGTTTGTCGCCGACCTCGATGGCGACGGCCGTCAGGACATTGCCAGCGTCAGCACCGTCCGCGCGCTGACGCATTTGAGCGTGGCCTTCGCCGGAAGCAGCGCGACCGCCGGCGGGGTCGCGTTCGGAGCGCTGGTTGACCGCGGGGGCGCCCAGGTCACCACCGAAGCCCGGCACTGGTTCCTGGCAGACGTCAACGGCGACGGCCGCGCCGACTTTGTCTGCGTGCGCAACGACAACGGAAGCGCGACGACCGATGTTTTTCTCAGCGACGGCACAGCCCTGACCCCGGCCATAACCTGGGAGACCCGGGGCGGCGGTTTCTGGGATGCGCAACAGTGGATGCTGGCCGACGTCACCGGTGATGGCCGTCCCGACCTGATCAATGTGTTTGCCGAAGACGGATTGACCACCGTCGACGTGCACGTCAATGTCGGCGGCGGCTTTCGCCTTGCTCGCTGGCAAACCAAGACCGGCGCCATCGTTGACGGGCAAAAATGGCTGGTGGCCGACCTGAACGGCGATGGCCGCGCCGATCTGGTCAGCATCCGCAACGACGCCGGCCTGGCCACCATCGACGTTCAAGCAAGCAGAGGCACCGCCTTTCACTGGCAGAACTGGGCAAGCCGCAGCGGCGGCTATTCGGACGCGCAACGCTGGTTTGTCGCCGACAGCACGGGCCAGGCCAGCCCCCATCTGGTCACTGTGTTCAACGACAATGGCGGTGCGTCCTTCGACGTACATCTGTCCAACCGCGTGGGTGACCGCCTGACCCATGTCATCACCGGCCTGGGCGCGGTCTACGCCATCAGCTACAGCCCCTTGACTGACGACGCCGTGCACGCGGTTGACGCCGACGCCGTCTACCCGCTGACGGACGTGCGCTTGCCTTTGTATGTGGTGTCCGCACTGAGCGCGCCGGACGGCGGGGGCGGCACGCACACCGTCAACTATCGCTACGGTGGCCTGAAAGCCGAATTGAACGGGCGCGGCCTGCTGGGCTTCCGATGGATACAGACGAACGATCTCAGCAGCGGTGTCGCCGTAAGAACCGAATACCGCCTTGACTGGCCGTACAGCGGCAGCGTCAATCAGATTACCACCTCGATCGCCGGCGACGGCAACGGCGGCCTGCTAAGCCGGCAGCGCAACACTCGCGGCTGCATCCTGCTGGGAGCGCATGCGGACACCAGCTGCAAGCCGGTAGTCGGCGGCATTTATTTTATCTACGACAGCGGCAGCGTCAGCGAAAGCTGGGACCGGAATGGCGTCGCGCAGCCGACCGTCACCAAGACCACCCAATACGACAGCTGGGGCAACCCCACCTTGTTCCGCCAAAGCGACGCGGATGGCGTGGTACTTCAGGTCAGCACCAGCTATCTGAACGACACCGACCGCTGGATCCTCGGCCGCCCGACGCGGCGCACCGTTACCAACACAACCCCCTGACCCCGCAGACTACCCAGCGAGAAGACGATGCCAGCTCTTGTACGAAAATATGGTTTGGCGGCGCTGCTGCTGGCCGGATACGAAACGGCCTGGAGCTCCACCGTGATTCGCACCACCGCCTACCAGTACGACAGCAGTACCGGGTTGCTGCTCAGGGAAATCGTCGAACCAGGCAGCGCCACACTGCGAGTGGAGACGACCTATGCCCGTGACGCTTACGGCAACGTCATTACCACCACGCAGTCCTCGCCTGCTGCCACCAGCACCGTCGGCGTCACTTATGACAACCGGGGCCGTTTCCCCGTCGCGACCAGCAACGCCCAGGGCCAGCGCGCCAGCATGATGATCGAGGGGCGCTATGGCAACGTCACCTCGATGACCGACGAGGATGGTCTAAATTACAGTTGGCAATATGACGGCTTCGGCCGCCGGCGCCGGGTCGTCCGGCCGGACGGCACCCAGATCGACTGGGACTATCTGTACTGCGCCGGCGTGGCGGGCGGCACAGCCAGTTGCCCGTCCGGCGCAAAGTACCTGATCCAACAACGCGCGTTGGCGGCCGACGGCGCCACCGCGAACGGGCCGTGGACCAAGCGCTATTTCAATCTATTGGACCGGGAAATCGCCGCTGAAACTGTCGATTTCGCCAAGACCGGAGTCATCAACGCATCGCTCCGGCACGACGCGCGCGACCACCCTCCAAGTGGGGCGTGGGGGAATTGCCACAATCAGAAATCCCGTTGGACAGCTTGCCACAATAGAGACTAATATGACAACTCTATTGTAATAATTATACTCAAGGGGGTGTCATTGATGAAGAAATTAGCAATCGCCGCGATCCTGGCCGCAAGCGCCTTCTCGGCCCAGGCCGCCACCGAACTGGTTGTCAACGGAAACTTCGAAACCGGCACCTTCGCCGGCTGGACCAAATCGGGAAATCCTTCGCTGTCGGACATCATTTCCAACACCGCCACCTCCAACCACACTTATGTGTGGCGCAGCGGCGCGACCGGTTCGCCGGCCTATATCAGCCAGAACCTGGCGACTTCGGCGGGTTCGACCTATACGCTGAGCTTTGATGTGTACAACAGCGCCACCAGCAACACCACCTTCGAGGCGGATTTCAACGGCGTCAGCGTCTACAGCTTCGCCAATACGGTGCACAGCTGGACCCACGTCACGCTGAGCGGCCTGGTGGCGACCGGCGCCACGACCGAACTCAAATTCGGCGCGCGCAACGATCCGAGCTTCCTCCGCCTGGACAACGTCAGCGTGACGGCCGTGCCTGAACCGGAAACCTATGCCATGCTGATGGCGGGCCTGGGCCTGGTGGGCTTCGCCGCGCGCCGCCGTCAGCGTCCCAACGTCGGATAATCGCTGATCGTCAGTTCGAACCCGCGTTCGCTCGACACCAGATGCGCCATGCCGCCGTAAGGCAGCGTGGCGCGTTCTTTGATGTGGCCGAACGGCAGGCCGGTCAGCACCGGGATAGGCAAGCGCTCGCGCAGGTAGGCCAGCATGGTTTCGAAATCGTAGCCGTTGTCGAAGGCGCTGAGCTTGTAGCCGGAGAAGTCGCCCAGCACCAGCGCCCGCTGGCCTTCCAGCGCGCCGGCGTACAGCAGCTGCAACACCATGCGCTCGACCCGGTAGGGATGCTCGCTGATGTCTTCCAGGAACAGGATGCCGTTCGGCTGGGCCGAGAAATACGGCGTGCCCAGCAGGCTGACCAGCATCGCCAGGTTGCCGCCCCACAGTTTGCCGGCGACATCGACCAGCGGATTGTCCGAGCCGCCCTCCGCCACCGTCCCGCGCACCGCGTGCACCGGCCCGCGCAGACAATCCCAGAACTGCCGCATGGTGTAGTCGACCGGCGTCTCACGGATGAAATCGTCGCACATCATCGGACCGCCAAAGCTGACTCGGCCGGTCTGCTTCATCAGCGCCATCTGGAACGCCGTGAAGTCGCTGTAGCCGACGAATAATTTCCCACTGTCCGCCATCGCGCGGAAATCTATCGACGGCAGCAAGCGGCTCATGCCGTAGGAACCGCGCAGCGCGATCACCACCTGCACCGCGGGATCGGCGGCGGCGGCGTTCAGCTGCGCCAGGCGGCCGGCGTCGGTGCCGGCGAAACGCTGGAACTTCTGATCGTCGTCGTAATAGTTGTGGACCAGGTGACCTTGCCGGCGCAAGCGCTCGATGCCGTTCTGCAGTGCTGCGTGATCCGGCGCGTAGCCGCCTGTGGCCGCGATCGCGATGCCGATAGTGGATGTGCTCAAAGTGTCTCTGTCAGTGATGGGTGCCGCTGTCCGCCCGACGGGGCGCCAACGGAGGAATGTCCGGCGACATATTACCGCGCAGATGTTGCTCAAGCAAGGCAAGCAGCCGCTCGATCAATTGCGGCGGCAAGTCGTGGCCCATGCCTTCGATCACGTGCAAGCGGGCGTTGGGTATGGCGGCCGCCGTGTCGGCGCCGCAGGCCAGCGGCACCAGCGGATCGGCGGCGCCGTGGATCACCATCGCCGGGCAACTGATCTTGCGCAGCAGCGCCGTGCGGTCGCCGGAGGCGACGATGGCCACCATCTGTCGCGCCATGCCGGCCGGATAGACGCTGCGGTCCAGCGCCCGCTCGATGTTGTCGCGCAGTTGCCGCTCCGGCGTCGGGAACGACGGGCTGCCGATGATGCGGTACACCTGCACCATGTGGTCGATCACATCGCGCCGGTTGTGCGGAGCGGCGGGCGCGCGCATCAAGGCGTTACGCGCGGCCGGTGTCGGCCCCGGCAGGCCGCGCCGGCCGCTGCTGGACATGATGGAGCTCAGGCTCAAGGTGCGCTTGCCGTGGCGCGCGGCGAAGATCTGCGCGATCATGCCGCCCATCGATACGCCGACCACGTGCGCGCCGGCGATACCGAGTGCGTCGAGCAGGCCGAGCGCGTCGTCGGCCATGTCGTTCAGCGTGTAGGCCGGCGCCTGCTTCCAGCCCACCAGCGACTTCAGGTAGGCCAGCATCAGATTGGGTTGCTTGAAATGTGAGAATTTGCTGGACAGGCCGATATCGCGGTTGTCGTAGCGGATCACGTAGTAGCCCTGCTCGACCAGGCCGTCGACCAGGTCCTGCGGCCAGGCGATCAGTTGCATGCCCAGGCCCATGATCAGCAGCACCGGCGGGTCCAGCGGATTGCCGCTGGCCTCGTAAGCAATCGTGATTCCGTTAGCTTGTGCGGTAGCCAAAACGACCTCCCTCGATGGTGCCGGTAACAGTAGCTTGAGCATACCATTTTTACCGGGCCGGGGAAAACCGCCGCTATTCTGTCGTGTTGCGCTTTGCCGCGGCGGCCGCGGCGCGGCGGGCTGCAAAGAAGGACTTCAACATGGCGCCGCACTCCTCGGCCATGACGCCGCCGGCGATGCCGGTGTGGTGATTGAGCTGTTCCTGCTCGAACAGATTGAGCACCGAGCCGCAGGCGCCGGTCTTGGGGTCGGTGGCGCCGTACACCACCTTGGCCAGGCGCGCGTGCATCATCGCGCCGGAGCACATCACGCACGGCTCCAGCGTCACGTACAGTTCGCAGCCCGGCAGACGGTAATTGCCCAACGCCTCGGCCGCCGCCCGCAGCGCGACGATTTCCGCGTGCGCGGTCGGATCATGTTTGCCGATCGGCTGGTTGTAGCCGCGCGCGATCACCACGCCGTCCTTGACGACGACCGCGCCGACCGGCACCTCGCCCAGGTCCCATGCGTGCTGGGCCTGTTCGAGCGCCTGCCGCATAAAATCCTCGTCAGGCATCGGTGATTTCTGCCCAGCAGTTAGGGGTTTCGTGCAACACCAGCTTGTGCAGGTGCAGGCCGGTGCCGTAGCGGTCCTTGTAGGCCGCCTTCAGGATGCCGAACGCCACGTGGGCCAGGTTTTCCACGGTCGGGATGCGGTCGATCACCACGGTCTTGTGGCCCGGCAGCGTCGCCAGGAAGTCGCGCACCGCGGCATCCTTCTCGTAGACGATGAAGGCATGGTCCCAGACGTCGACCAGGTGTTCCTTGGCCAGCGCCTTGATGTCGGAAAAGTCCATGATCATGCCGTTGTCGGAATTGCCTTCGGCGGTGATGATATTGCCGGTCAGCGTGATTTCCAGCGTGTAGCGGTGGCCGTGCAGGTTGCGGCACTGGCTCTTGTGGTCGGGGATGCGGTGGCCGGCGTCGAATTCCAGCTTGCGGGTAATGGTCAGCATGATTAAGGTATCTGTAAAAGTTTATGGGTTTGCAAGCTCAGCTTCCATTTCGGATTGCGCTTGCAGGTGTCGATCGCCAGTTTGATATTGAACTCGGCCAGCGGGCCATCCATCGCCTGGACAAAGAAATTCTCGAAGTCCAGTTGCTCGTAGGCGCCCAGGTCCTGGCCGGTTTGCGGGATCACCACCTTGATTTCGCTGCCCTTGGTCACCACCAGCTTGGAACCCATCTTCGGGCTGACGCAGATCCAGTCCACGCCTTCGGGCACCGGCAGCGTGCCGTTGGTTTCAATCGCGATCGTAAAGCCGACCGCATGCATCGCGGCAATCAGCGCGGTATCGAGCTGCAACAGCGGTTCGCCGCCGGTGAACACCACGTATTTGCTGGCGGTGTAAGTCTCGGGCCACAGCGCGTCGATGGCGGCGGCCAGGGCTTCCGGCGTGGTGAACTTGCCGCCGCCTTCGCCATCGGTGCCGACAAAATCGGTATCGCAGAACTGGCAGACGGCGCTGGCGCGGTCGCTCTCGCGCCCGGTCCACAGATTGCAGCCGGAAAAACGGCAGAACACGGCGGGACGCCCGGCGTGGGCGCCCTCACCTTGCAGCGTGTAAAAAATCTCTTTGATGCTGTACGTCACGGCAGTTCCCAATAGGACAACCCTCAATTATATCTTACGCTACACTTTTCAGTCTATGCCGGTAGAAGTTGACATTTCACAATGCTACCGCGCAGCAACCACGATATGTTGGTCTGGTGGACGCTAACTGGGGAAGTCAATCATGCGCTACGCTCAACCGCTCCTGGAAATCGATGTCATCATTGGCGCCGCCGTCACGCTCGCCTGCATAGCCCTGTTGCTGCTGTGGCGACAACGACGCCTGCAGCGCGCCCTGATCCTGCTGGAAAGCAAACTGGGCGAAGAACGCGGTCGCAGCGAGCTGGCCGAACAGGCGCTGGGTGATACCCGCCTGCAAGTATCCCGCCTCAACGCCAGCCAGCAGTCGCTGCGGGACGCCGAACGCCGCCGCATCGCCCGCGACTTGCACGACGACATGGGTCAACATCTGCTGGCCATGTCGTTCGACATCGCCGACCTGGCGCAGCGCCACGGCGGCCTGGCCGAACCGTTGGCCGAGGTCGAGGCCAGGCTGCAAGCGGCCACCCGCGCCATGCGCAACATTGTCCGCGATTTGCAGCCGGAACAACTGGAGAGCGGTTTGCAAGGCGCAGTCCAGCAACAGGTGGAGCAATTTTCAAGACTCAGCGGCATACCCTGCCGGCTGGAAGCCGAGCCGGCCGCGTTCAACATCCCGGCCGACGAGCGCATGGACGCGGTGGTGTTCCGCATCCTGCAAGAATCGTTGAGCAATATTGCGCGCCACGCCCAGGCTTCCGAAGTGTGCATCGGTCTGTGCCGCGTCGCCGACGGCCTGAGCCTGACCGTGCGCGACAACGGCGTCGGCCTGCCCGACCCGCCGGCGCGGCGCGGCTGCGGCCTGCGCGGCATCGCCCAGCGCGTGGCCGAGGCCGGCGGCCGTTTCGATATCTCGAGCCAGCCCGGCCACGGCACGGCACTGACCATGTCCTTCCCGCTCCAATAAACAACCGCTAACGGGGACCACCCATGCCCACTCAAAAAATCCAGCACCTGATGGAATTCTCGCAAGCCGACATGCAACACGGCTTCGCGTTGAAATTGATGGAACTGCTGGTCATCCCGACCTTCGTGATCGACATCCACGGCAAGGTCATCATCTGGAACCGGGCCTGCGAGCGCCTGACCGGGGTCGACGCCTGGGAAGTGCTGGGCACCGCCGACCACTGGAAAAGCTTCTATCACGACCAACGGCCGACGCTGGCCGACCTGGTGATACAGGGCCGCGACGCCGACGTCCAGACCCTGTACCACCAGCATGCCCGGCGCAACGACAACGACAGCGGCCTGCGCGCGGAAAACTGGTGCGATATGCCGCGCGTGGGCCGGCGGCGCTACCTGGCGGCCGACGCCAGCCCCATCCTGGACGCCGACGGCAAGCTGGTGGCGGTCGCCGAAACGCTGCGCGACGTCACCGACGAGAAGCGCGCGCAAGTGGCATTGGAGCAGCTCGCCACGCGCGACGGCCTGACCGGCCTGGCCAACCGCCGCTGCTTCGACGACACCCTGCAAGCCGAGTGGCAACGCGCGCTGCGCCAGCAGCAACCGCTGTCGCTGCTGATGGTCGATGTCGACAATTTCAAGCAGTACAACGACGCCTACGGCCACCTGGGCGGCGACGAATGCCTGCAAAGAATCGCCTGCGCGGTGTCGAGCGAAATGCGCGCCAACGACCTGGTGGCGCGCTATGGCGGCGAGGAGTTCGCCGTGATCCTGCCCAACCAGTCGCTGAAAGGCGCAGCCATCGTGGCCGAGCGCATCCGCTGCCGGGTCGAGCAGCTGCACCTGCCCAACCTGGGTAGCGCGCAACATGTGGTGACGGTGAGCATAGGCGCGGCCACCGCGCTGGCGGCGCAGGGGAACGACCCCAGTCAGCTGGTGGCGACGGCCGACTCGGCGCTGTACCGCGCCAAGCACATGGGCCGCAACCGCATCAGTCTGCCGGAATCGCCTTAGGTCGGATCAAACAGGTAATCAAAACCGCTGCCGATGATGCCGGCCAGGTGGCCCACGTTCTCCGGCGATTCGGAGATGTCGGCCAGCACGCCGGCGCGGGAAATCGCGCCTCTGGTGATGTCGTTGATGTAGAACTGCGCCCCGCCCGCATCCGGCTCGCGGTCCAGCGTATTGCGATACACCTGGTAGACGAACTCGGTATCGGACAGGTTGGTGCCGTAGGTCATGGCGAACTCCTCGCTGCGCAGGAATTGCTCGGCCACATAGGTCAGCGATAATCCCAGGTCCAGCACCTTGACCCAGAAGCCCAAGCCGCCGACATCGGGCGCCCGGTGGAATGCGGACTGGTACAGGCGAAACGCCTCGCCGCCCAACTGGTGGCGCGCGATGTCCAGCGCGACCGCGTTGCCGCTGTCGAAATACAGCCGCTCGACGCCGGTCACGGTGTCGTGTCCGCCAGCGCCGACGTTGTCGGTCACGATAAAATCGCTGCCGCTGGCGGTGATCGTGTAGTTGCTGCGCGCACCGCTGTAGTGCACGGTGTCGAAGCCGGCGCCGGCGTCGATGTAATCGCTGCCGGCGCCGGCGACCAGCTTGTCGCTGCCGGCGGAGCCCCTTAAGACCTGCCCGCCGCCGGATAGGTCGATGGTGCGGTCGCTGAAGCGCAGAAGCTCGACGCCGCTCAGATGGTCCGTGCCGTCGCCGGCCACGACCAGATCGCCGAAGTTCCCCGACAAGGCGTAACGCGAGAATGCGCCCGAGAACACCACCGTATCCACGCCGCTGTTGCCGGCGATGGTATCGCTGCCGGCGCCTTCGTAGACGACATCCGCGCCGCTTCCGCCGGTGATCGCGTTGCCGCTGCTGTTGGCATAGATGGTCGAACCGCCGGAGCCCGCGACGGCGCCCTCGACCGTCACGTTGTAGGCGATCGAAATATTGCTATAGCCTGGCGCGGTCGAACTGAAACTGCCCGCGTTGAGGTTGATGGTCACCGCATCGGTGCAGCCCGAGAAATTGAACGTATCGGCGCCGCCCGCATCCCAGATGCACTGCATCGGCGAACTGCGTACGAAACTGTAGCTGTCATCGCCTGCGTGATAGCTCATATTGGCGCCGTACAGGTACTGCATCGCCTGGATATCGTAAAGCGCCGGCGTGATGCCGTACTTATGGCTCAACTGATAGCCGGCGCTGGTGTTATACGACATCTGGCTGTAGTCCAGGTTGTCCGTCGCCGCCGGCAGGTAGGGGCCGTCGATATCGCCACCGGTGGAATTGTAGTTGCCCGGGTGTTTCAAGCCCAGCGTATGGCCCAGCTCGTGGATCAGCACCGACGGACCGAAGCTGCCGGGCGTGAAAACGGTAGTCGTCTTGTCGGCATTGTTGGTGAACAGATAAGTCGGATCGCCGCCATTCGGCAAGTAGGCGTAGCCGCTGCTCTGGTTACCCTGGTTGTTGGTCGCCAACTGAATATCGCCGCCCGAAAACACTTCGGAGAATGTGACGTTGGCGACGGCCGACCAGCTCGCCAGCGCCGTACGCACGGCCTGTTGCTGGTCTGACGACATCGGCGCGAAACCGTTGACGTCGTCGGCGCTGCCGTCGCTCGGCGCCACACTCATGAAGCTGTAGCTCAATGCGACGGCCTTGCCGGGACTGGTGGTCCAGCTGCTGTAGACCAGCGCGTCGATCGAATTATTTCCGGTCGTGAAGAAAGTCATGATGTGGCCAAGGCGAATTAGTATGATTGCTTCATAGTATCACCAGTAACCATCTAGTCAAATGGATTCGCCACGGTTTGACGAGGCGGCGGCGGCAATTTGGCCGGCAATTCTTGCGCCTCCAGCCGCGCCACCACATCGCCCAGCAAGGCATGCAGCGCGCGGGCGTCGGCCAGCCCGGCCTGGTCGGCGGTCAGGTCGACGTCGCCGCTGAGGGTGATGCGGTCCAGACGGTTCTCGATCGCCAGCTGGCCGACGTTCAGTACGTCCGATTCATTGGCGTAGGGTACAAATTTACTCATGACAGACTCCGGGATTTACGTGGTTTGATCTTCGGCAGGCGCAACATCGTCTCTTTCTGATGCGCCGCCAGCGACGGCAGCAGGTTGATGCCGACCCGCGCCTCCAGCTGCGCCACGCTCAGTGTTTCATATTCCGCGCCGGCGCGGTTTTCGATAAAGAACGCGGCGCCCGCGCGCTGGCGCGGGCTGTACACCAGCTTGTACAGATGGCTGGGCACCAGCACATTGCCGGCCTTTTGCAAATTGCCGCCGATGAAGGCCGGGCCGGTGATCACGTACAGGTCGCCCTCCTTCTGCGCCAGCTTGCGCACCGCACCTTCGATGCCGGCCCACACGTGACGGTTATTATCCGCGTCCTGCGGCACCATGTTCGCCAAGGTGAAGCTTTCGTGCTGGGTCTCGCGGTCCGGCATGTCGCCGTTCGGCGCCATGTGGCCGCGGTCGTAGCCGCTGCGGGCGTAGTCGGACAGCTCGGCGCGCAGGCTGGCCGGCAACTGCTGCTCGGTATGGAAGGAATTCTCGCGCGACAGCGTCCTGGCGGCGTCGATGTTATCGGAGGTCAGGTGTTCGGCCGACCACAGCGGCGTGCGCGTGATCCCGGAATGCATGACGCCGAACACGCCGTAGCACAGCTCGGTGGTGGCGGCAGTCATCTTGACGTTGCGGATTTCCGGCAGGCGGCCATCGACATAATGCGTGGGACAATTGCCGGCCCAGGCCAGGCTGGCGCCCAGCAGCCCGCAGGCGAGCGCCGCCGCGGCGACGGATCGTTGAATCAGGTGCATAGTTCCTTCGGATTAGTGTTGTGGCGGCATTCTAGCGGAGCTTGGCCGCCAGCAACAAGCGCTCGGCAAGCGTGCGCAGCTCGTCACGCAAGGCGGCAGGCTCCAGCACCTTGAACGCGAACGGCGCGGCCGCCAGCTGCCGCGCCAGCCAGCCCAGTTCGTCGGACTGGTTGTGCAGCACAATACCGTCCGCCGTCTGCTCGAACAAGCCGATGGTGTCGATGAAGGCGCGGCGCGCGCTGGCCAGGTCGGTCTCCAGCAAGATCGTGGCGGCGAACTTGCGCGGCAACGACGCCACCGACTGCCGCAGATGCTCCAGTGCGTCGAAGCCGGCCGGCAGCTGGAAATGGCCGCGCGCGGGCGCCACCCGCACCACGCGGTCCAGGCGGAAAGTGCGGATGGCCGCGCGCAAATAGCAGTGGCCGACGACGTACCAAAAGCCGCCGTAGTACACCAGGCCGTACGTATCCACGTCACGTTCGCTGTCGACGCCGCCTGAGCGGTAGCGCAGATGCACGCGCCGGCGCGACTTGGCGGCCAGGCTGAGCGCCGTCAGCGCCGCATTGTCCTGCGGCGTGGCGCCCTGCTGGGCGATGGAGCGCAGATCCAGCCGCACTGTCTGGTCGATGGCGTCCACCCGCTGGCGCAAGCCGTCCGGCATGATGCGGCCCAGCTTGGCCTGCGCGCTGGCCACCGCCGGCGCCGCTTCGGCCAAGCCCAGTCCCCGCGCCGCCAGCAGGCCCAGCGACAGAGCCAACGCCTCGTCGTCGGTGAACATCATCGGCGGCAATTTAAAGCCTGGCATCAGCGCGTAGCCGCCGTGGCGGCCACGCTCGGCCGTGATCGGTATGCCGATGTCCTCCAGCATGACGATGTAGCGGCGCAAGGTGCGGCCGTCGACGCCAAGCCGGTTCGCCAGCTCGGCGCCGCTCATGCGGCCATGGGTTTGCAGCAGCTCCAGCACTGCCAGTACGCGGGTGGTTGGATGGTACATGCCGCAAAGATAGCAGATTTATAGGGCTAAATCCGTCCTATTTAACCGCTAGACTGGCGCAAACACACCAACAAAGGAGCAAAAACATGAGTCAAACCGCCAACCTGGGCCTGTATTTTATCGTGGTATTCGGCGTGATCGCCCTACCCGGCCTGGACATGGCCTTCGTCATGGGCAGTTCGATGCTGGGAGGGCGCCGCTCGGGGATGGCGGCGGTGGGCGGCATCATCGCCGGCGGCTTCTGCCATCTGTGCATGGGGGCGCTGGGGGTGGCGGTGGTGTTGCAATGCTGGCCGCCGCTGTTCAAGATCATGTTGCTGGCGGGCGCGGTCTACATCGCCTGGATGGGCTACTGCCTGCTGCGCAGCGACAGCATCTTCCACCCGGCGCCGGGCGCCGAAGCGATGGCCGACGCCGTCATCTTCCGCCGCGCGCTGACCACCAGCCTGCTCAACCCCAAGGCCTATATCTTCATGCTGGCGATCTTCCCGCAATTCCTCAAACCGGGCCAGGGGCCGCTGTGGGTGCAATCGGGCGTGCTGGGCGGGATCACCGCGCTGACCCAGTTGGGCGTCTACGGCGCGCTGGCCTACGCCGCCAGCGGCGCCAGCGGCTGGTTCGCCAGCCATCCGGCCGCCGCCACGGTCGCCGCCCGCATCATGGGCGCGCTGCTGATACTGACCGCCGTGCTCAGCGCCACCCAGGCCTGGGCCTGAAAACAAAAAGGGCCGGAACCCTGATGGCTCCGGCCCTTCCAAACATCCGCCCTACCAGAGGCTGAGTTTTAGTTCAATTGCGACAACTCTGCTTACTATTTTACATCGTTTTTCCGCAAGTGGGTGAAAGTTGTGGTCAAGACGGCTTGCTGCGGCGCGCCGCCCGCGTGGTATTGGCGCGCCGGTGTCCGGTGCCGCGACGGGGAGTCTGGGGTTTGTCGTCCTTGGTCTCCCCGGTCTCGGCCCGCTGCTTGTTGACGATGCGGGCCGCCACCTCCGCCTCCCGGCCCGGATAGCGGCCTTCCTCCTCGAACTTGCGCTCCAGTTCCTTGTACTCCCGTTCGCGCTTGGGACTCGCTCCTTTGGGCATGATCCGCTCCTTCACTCTGATTGGCAGGACCATGCTACCGAAAGCGCAACACTGTCGTCGCACGGCAGCGGAATATTGCTAAAAGTTATAGATTCGCACGACCGTTCGCTGATACACTTTCCGTTCCCCGGAGCAAATACCGGTTCTTAAAACATAAAAATAGACGAGACATGAAGATTGCCGATATCAAGATAGGCCACCGCCTGACAATAGCCTTTTCATTAACAGCCCTGATGCTTGCCGTAGTGGTCGCGGTAGGCACGCTGGGCATGCGCGCCACCAGCCTGGAACACGCTTCCGGTAACGCCCAGCAGATCGCTTCCTTCTACAGCACGCTGATGATGGCGCTGGGCCTGGCTGGCGGAGCGATGAGCCTGTTCACTGCCTGGTTCATCACGCGCGGCATCGTCGGTCCGATCCGCCATGCGGTGCGGGTGGCGCGCACGGTGGCCGGCGGCGACCTCAGTTCCAACATCGAGATACGCTCGCGCGACGAAATCGGCCAGCTGTCGGCCGCGCTGAAGGAGATGAACGCCAGCCTGATCGGCATCGTCTCCGAAGTGCGCGGCGGCACCGAGGCCATCGGCACCGCGTCGGCCGAAATCGCCGCCGGCAATATGGACCTGTCGGAGCGCACCGAGCGCCAGGCCGGTTCGCTGGAGGAAACCGCCTCGTCGATGGAACAGCTGACCTCCACCGTCAAGCAGAACGCCGCCAACGCCCAGCAGGCCAACCAGCTGGCGGTATCGGCGTCCGCCGTCGCCGGCCAGGGCGGCGCGGTGGTGGCGCAGGTGGTCGACACCATGGCCTCGATCAACGCCTCCGCGCGCAAGATCGTCGACATCATCGCCGTCATCGACGGCATCGCCTTCCAGACCAACATCCTGGCACTGAACGCCGCAGTGGAGGCGGCGCGCGCCGGCGAACAAGGCCGCGGCTTCGCGGTGGTGGCCAACGAAGTACGCAACCTGGCGCAGCGCTCGGCGGCGGCGGCCCGTGAAATCAAGGGCTTGATCGGCGACTCGGTCGACCAGGTCGATGCCGGCGCGCGCCTGGTCGACCAGGCCGGCGTGACGATGACCGAGATCGTCGCCAGCGTGCGCCGCGTGACCGACATCATGAGCGACATCGCGGACGCCAGCCAGGAGCAGCTGTCCGGCATCGAACACATCAACGGCGCCATCGTCGAAATGGACCAGACCACGCAACAGAACGCCGCGCTGGTGGAGCAAGCCTCGGCTGCCGCGGCCACCCTGCGCGACCAGGCTACGCACCTGCAAGGCGCGGTGGGCGTGTTCAAGCTCAGTGGCGATGGCGCGGTGCGCAACAGCGCCAGCGTCAAGCCGATCAAGTCGGCCCGCCGCGCCGGTGCCCATCCATCGGAACACTTCGCCGAGCTGCAGGCGCCGCAGCCGCGACGCTCGTCGTCCGCCGGTTAAGCAGCGATCAGCGATTCGATCTCGGCCAGCAGCTGCGGCATGCTGTCGACCACGCGCCAGGCGCCGGCGAAGTCATGACCGCGCGTCAGCGCGTTGCGCAGGACAATGCAGCGGATGCCGGCCGCCGTCGCCGCCTGCAGGCCGCGCGGCGAGTCTTCCACCACCAGGCAGTCGCTGGCCCGCATGCCCAGCCGTTCAAGGCCCAGCAGATAGGGCTCCGGCGACGGTTTGCTGTTCACATAGGATTCCTGCGTCAGCACGAATTCGAAATGCGGCAGCAAGTCCAGGCGTTGATGGATGATCTCGAAATGCTCGCGCATGGAACTGGTGACCACGCCCATGCGCAGGCGCGGCGACAGGCTGGCCAGCACCGCGCCGACGCCGTCGATGGCGGGTATGCGTTCGGAAGCGAGCGTCATGGCGTAGCGGCGATCGCGCTCGCTGCGCCAGGCGTCCATCCCGGCCTGGTCCATTTGCGGATCCAGCAAATGCCAGGCGCCGCAGTGATCGGCCAGGTACCAATCGAAGAAGTGCTGTTCGCTCAACTCCAGTCCAAGCGGCCGGAACAATTCCCGGTTCGCCTCGTAAAACAGGCGTTCGGTGTCCACCAATACGCCATCGTTATCCCACAAAATCGCCCGCAGCATCGTCACTGTCCCGTGTATATCGTCACAGCGGGCATTGTACCCGCTGGCCTTGCGCGGCCGGGTATGCAATACTCCGTCCAACATACCAAGAACAGAGCAACATGGCCGTTTTAGCACTGCTGCCACGCAGCCTCAAATTCCGCATGACGGCGGTGGTCGTCATGCTGGTGCTGGTTGCCACAGTCATCGTCACCTGGGTAGCGCTGGTGCTGGCCGAACGCGATATGAAGAGCGTCATCGGCAACCAGCAATACGCCCTGCTGTCCTCCGCCGCCGCGCAGGTGGACGCCCAGATCACCGCGAAAAAAGCCCTGCTGGCAAGCCTGGCCGACGCCGTGCCGCCCGACGCCGGACAAGACCCCGGGCGCATGAGCGCCTTCGTCGCCCGCCACCCGGCCGTGCGCAAGCAATTCCTCAACCTGCATATCTTCAACCGGAACGGCGTCCTGATACACACCGAAGGCGATGGCGCCGCCGTGCTGGCGCTGGACGAACGGCCGCGCGCCTATATGCAGAAGGTGCTGGCCGCCGGCCGAGCGGTGGTGTCGCCGCCATTCAAGAGCATCCTGTCCGGACGGCCCGCCATCATGATCATCCAGCCGGTGCTGAACGCCCAGGGCCAGGCGGTGATGCTGCTGAGCGGTAGCATCGACTTGAGCAACTCCGACTTCCTGGCGCAGATCGCCGCGCAAAAACCGGGCAAGACCGGCTACATGTTCATCATGACCACGGGCGGCATCCTGCTGCACCACCCCCATCCCGAGCGACTGCTGGAACACATCAATGCGCGGCCGGGCTACAACCGCGCCACTGAAATGGCGCTGCAAGGCTTCGAGGGATGGACCGAAGCCGCCAACAAGGACGGCAGTGACGGCATCTATTCGTACAAGCACCTGTCCACGACAAATTGGATCATCGGCGCCCGCTTCCCGGTCGACGAAGCGTTTGCGCCGATGATCGAAATGCGCCGCCACGCGATGTTGGCGGCCGGCGCCTTTGCCGCGCTGGCCGGCCTGATGGCGTGGTTGGCGATCCAGTCCCTGCTCAAGCCCCTGGGCCGGCTGCGCCGCAACATCAGCGACATCCGCAGCGGTGACGTCAGCATCGGCGTGCTGCAACGGCGGCGCCGCGATGAGATCGGTGAATTAAGCAGCGCCTTCCACGAGCTGATGGCGGAGCGCGAACTGGCGCAGGAAGCGATACGCGACCGCGAATCGCTGATCGCCGCCAGCGAAAAGCGCCTGCGCATGATCGCCGACAGCATCCCCGCCATCATCGCCTACATCGACCGCGACAACCGCTACCACTTCACCAACGAATACTTCCGCACCATGCTGGGCCTCGATCCGCAGGCGATGATAGGCCGGACCATGTCCGAGGTGCTGGGCAAGGATTTCGTCGCCTCGATCGCGCCGTATCACGAGGCGGCGATGCGCGGCGACCGCGTGCACTACGAGCGCGAAGGCCGCAAGGACGGCCTGCCGCAGCAGGTGATGGGCGACCTGATACCGGACATCGCCGCCGATGGCAGCGTCGCCGGCGTCTATCTGATGGCGGTCGACATCACTGAGCGCAAGAGCGCCGAGTTGCGCCAGGCCGCCAGCGAAAAGCGCCTGAAACTGCTGACCGACAACCTGCCGGTGCTGATCTCTTACCTGGACCACAAGCGCCGCTTCCAGTTCGTCAACGCCACCTTCTTCCAGTGGTTCGGCGTGGAGCCGGGCAAGCTGATAGGCCGCCATCTGGTCGACGGCATCGGCCGCGACCACTACGAGCAAGCGGAGGCGCATCTGGAGCAGGCCTATCGCGGCCAAAACGTCACGTACGAACTCAAGGCGCAGATCGACGGCAGCCTGCACACGCTGGAAACCACCTTCGTGCCGGAGCTGGCGGCCGACGGCACGGTGGTCGGCATCTACTCGCTGACGCACGACACCACGCGCATGAAGGAAATCGAAGAGCGCCTGACGCAGCTGGCCCGCATCGACTCCTTGACCGGTATCGCCAATCGCCTGATGTTCGAAGAGATACTGCAACTGGCGGTGGTGCGCTCCAGGCGCAATCGCCGGCCGCTGGCGCTGGCCTACCTGGACATCGACCACTTCAAGGGCATCAATGACACGCTGGGCCACGGCGCCGGCGACGAGGTGTTGAAGGAGTTCGCCTCGCGGCTGGTGGGCAATGTGCGCGCCTCGGATACGGTGGCGCGCTTGGCGGGGGATGAATTCGTGATCGTGTTCGAACAGGTGGACGGTCCCGGCGAATGCGCGCGGCTGGCGGCCAAGATCATCGACTCGGTGCGGCGGCCGTTCCAGGTCGCCGGCAAGACTATGCAGATCACCACCAGCATCGGCATCGCGCTGCACCAGCGCGACGCCGAAACCCCGGCCGAACTGGTGGCCCGCGCCGACAGCGCGCTGTACGCGGCCAAACGCAATGGCCGCGACGGCTACGCGCTCTCCAAATGAACGTTACTAAGCGGCGACGCCGCTCGCCATCGGATTGGCGACTGGCTCGGACACTTTGAACAACAGATTGCGATCGACGTGGTGGAACGGTTCTTCCTGGCCGCGTATCATCATCACGGTGTCTTCTTCGTAGCCCCAGCTGCCATCGTCGTTGATGGTGACCTTGATGCGATACTCGACGGTCTTGAAGCCGTACTCCAGGAAGGGATTGGAACGGATGCCGTAGGTATCGGACTCCAGCCGCGCCACCAGTTCAAACTCCTTCGCGTCCGGCGCCACCACGGCCGACGCCATGGCGATCTGGCCGCGCGGGATGGCCAGCGTCTGGATCACCGTGCTGGTGGCCGGCTCCCACAGCCAGTAGCCAACCTGCTCGTGATAAGTCTTGGCCTGGCCAGGCTTGTTGATGATGATCAGGTAGCGCAAGCCGTAGAACAGCTGCGGACCATTGGTGACCGGATCGATAGGCTGCAACTCGATGCGCTCGACATAGGCCTGCTTGCGCGGACCATCCGCCTTCGGCTTGATATCGAGGCCACGCTCGCCCTTCCAGATGCCCGCCATCGGCGCCAGCGGGCCGAGGTTGTTCAGGGTGTTGACGTCGATGGTGGAAGGCTCGGTGTAGATATCGCTGGAAAACTCGCTCATGCATAATCCTGGGTGGTTGGTGATAGGCACTATTGTAAGGCGATCTCGATACGGTTGCGTCCTTCATGGTGGCGATAGGCCACGGCGCTCCCCAACTGGCGTATCAACAGCAGTCCGACCCCGCCTACGCCCTGCTCCTCGATGGGCCGCGCCGGATCGGGGGCCGGCGGTCCCTGCGTGAGCGGATTGAAGGCCGGCGCCTCATCCTCGTACACCAGGCGCGCGCCATCCACGCCGACCCACACCGAATGGGCGCTGTCGCCGCCGTGGCCATGCAGGATGCTGTTGCGCAGCAGCTCCTCGAGTATCAATTCGGCGCGCGCGACCACGCCCGGCCCAAGGCCAGCCTGTTGCAGCGCCATCGCAGCAAACGACATCGCGCCGGCGACCGCATCCAGCCGCGCCGGAAACCGCAACAGGTGCGCAATACCGGTTTCTTTTCTGTCCATTCGAGCATATTATCGGAATGCTCATCTCAGGAGAAGAATCATGCGTAACTTAAAAGCCGCCGTCGCTGCCATTGCTGCCGTCCTCGCGATGGGCGGCGCGGAGGCGGTCGAACAGCCGGCGGGCATGGTCAAGACCACCAAGGGCGCGGCCTCCATAGAGCACGCCGGCAAGCAGACCCCGGCCACGGCCGGCGCCGCGCTGATGGCCAGCGACCGCGTGGTCACCGGCGCCGATGGCAGCGTCGGCATCACGCTGCGCGACGAGACGCTGCTGGCGGTGGGCCCGAACAGCAATGTGTGGCTTGAAAAATACGCTTTCGATCCGACCTCGCACGAAGGCGTGCTGAATGCCACCGTCAAGCGCGGCACCCTGGGCGTCATCTCCGGCAAGCTGTCCAAGCAATCGCCGGGCGCGGTGCAGTTCCGCACCCCGACCTCCATCCTGGGAGTGCGCGGCACCGAATTCGTCATCGACGTCAAAGATGGGGAGTGAAGCATGACCATGCTGATCTGGATCGTCTGCCTGCTGGCAGCAGTCTCGCAGCAACAACGTACCCCGACCGAGCAAATCACCCTGCTCCCCAGCCAGGACGGCAAGGCCAGCGCGCTGATCATCACCACCGCCGGCGTCGATACGGTGCTCGACCACCCCTACCAGACCGCCGCGATCGACAACAAGGGCGCCACAGTCAGCGCCGGCAACGGCGCCGACATCGGCAAGCGCTATGCATCCACGCTGACCGCGATGCCGCAGCGGGCAGCGGTGTTCACGCTATACTTCATCACCGACACCGACACGCTGGTGCCGGAATCGGCGGCGCGGCTGGCCGACATCAAGGCGCAGCTGGCGTCGCGCCCCGCTCCCGAGATCATCGTCATCGGCCATACCGACACCGTCGCCAAGCAGGACTACAACGACCAGCTGTCGCTGCGGCGCGCGGCCACCGTCAAGCGCATACTGGTGGAAGTGGGCATCGACGCCGACCGCATCGCCGTGCAGGGACGCGGCGAGCGTGAGCTGCTGGTGCCTACCGCCGACGGCGCCGACGAGCCGCGCAACCGGCGCGTCGAAATCCGCGTGCGCTGATCGATCAGACCGCGCCATCCCAGCGCAGCACCAGCAAAGTCAGGTCGTCCGATGGTTCGGCCTGGCCCACGTGCAGGCGCACATCGTCGCGCACCGCCTGCACCACCGCAGCCGGCGTGGCAGCAGCTGTCGAGGGCAGCGCGGCCAGCAAGCGGTCCAACCGCTCGTTGCCATACAAGTCTCCCGCTTCGTTCATGGCCTCGTTGATGCCGTCGGTGGTCAGGCACAGACACTCGCCGGCTTGCAGCTGGTAGTGCTGCACCGGATATTCGAAATCGTCCAACACGCACAGCGGCGGGCCGTCGGCCGATTGCAGGTGCTCGACGCGGCCGTCCACGGTCAGGCGGCGCGGGGCGTCATGGCCGGCGTTGCACAGGAAGACCTGGCCGTTCGATGCGTCCAGTATGCCCGCCACGCTGGTCACGAACAGCATCTCAGGATTCTCGCGGGTCAGCTCGCGGTTGGCGCCGTTCATGATGGCGGCCATCTCGGACGGGCCGCGCAACGCGATGCTCTTGGAGAGCGCCTTCGCCACCACCATGAACAGGCTGGCCGGCAAGCCCTTGCCCGACACGTCGCCGACCATGAAGAATACCCGGTCGCGGTCCAGCATAAAGAAGTCATACAGGTCGCCGCCCACTTCGCGCGCAGGCTCCAGCAAGGCCTCCAGCGAGAAGCGCGTCTCTCCCGGGAAGGATAGCGCGGCCTGCGGCAGCGTCGCCATCTGGATGCGGCGCGCAGCGCCCAGCTCACCGGCGGTCTTGGCGGCGGACACGCGGGCCACCTGCAAGGCGCGGTCGCTGTGCTTGCGGTCGCGCACCGCCGCCGCCAGCATGCTGGTCAACAGGCTTAGTCCGACCAGCACCACGGCGCACACCACGCTGGTCGCATCGAACAGCAGACCGGCCCGCGCAAACAGCAAGATGCCAGCGCCGTACACGCTCAGTACCAGCGCCCCGCCCAGCGGCACGGCCAGCAACAGGCGCAGCTTGGGAAGCAACCATACCAACAACAGGCTGCAGGCGCCAAACGTCGCCACCTCGGCCCAGCGCATCCATCCTGGGCGCCGCAGGAAGGTCCCATCGAAGAAGCTTTCTATCATCTGCGCATGCGTATCCACGCCGGGCATGAAGTCTCCGCGCGCATTGGTCTTGTAGTCGGTCAGTCCCAGGCCGGTCATGGCGACGATGACGATCTTGTTTTGCAGCGCGCCGTCGGCCAGGCGGCCGCGCATCACGTCCAGCGCCGAGATGTAGCGGTCCATCGCCGGCGCCGAGAAGTTGACCCACACCGTGCCATCCGGCGCGGTCGGCACGCGCAGGTCGCCGACCGACACGCTGTGGACGCCGTCGGCGTCGGCCTCGATCTCCAGCGCCGAACTGCCGGTGGCCACGCGCAGCAATTCCATCGACAGCGCCGGCGCCAGCGTCTCGCCGATGGCGCCAAGCAGTGGCGCGCGCCGCACGATGCCTTTTTCGAGATTCACCGACAACAGGCCCTGTCCCTTGGAAGCCGCTTGCAGCAAGGGCAAACTGGACATAGCCTGCGGAAAGCGCATCACCGGCAGCGACGCCGCCGGCCAATTCACATGCACCGGCCACACGCGCAGCGCATCGCTGGTACCGGCCTCGGGATGCGCAAAACCCGCCGCGCCAAGCACAATCGGCGCACGCCGCATGGCCGCCGCCAGTACGTCGTCATACGCAGGCAGCGCCGCCAGGCTGTCGCGCAGCGGACCGGCCGGCAGCCGGGCCGCCAGCGCCTCCGGCGAGGTGGTGTCCGGCTCCGGCATCAGGATATCGAGCCCGATGGCCAGCGGCTGTTGGGCGTTGATGTGCTCTATCAGCTCGGTCAAGCGGGTGCGCGGCCACGGCCACTGGCCGAACTCCTTCAGCGAGGCTTCGTCGATGGCGATGATCTGGACCGGCCCCGATGCCCGCTGGCGCGGAAAATGAACCTGGTAGGCATTGAACAAGGCAAGCCGCAACTGCGGCAGCAGACCATCGCCGCCGACGGCCAGGGCCATGGCCAGCAAGCCGGCCAGCACCAGCGCCAGCGGCCTGCCCTGGCCTGCGCGTACGCCGCCAAGGGCCTGGGTTTGCAAGCGGAGCAGCATGGCCGCGCTTACAGGTCGATTTCCATGCCGTCGTAGGCCGAGACGATGTCCAGCGGCGCTTCGCCGGTGATCTCGGCGTAGCGCCGCGTCTCGGCCAGCACGCGGGCGATCTGCGCGTCGTCGTAGATGGGTTCGTGGTGGAACAGGCAAAGCTGGTGGACCCCGGCCAGCTGGCACAGTTCCACGCCCACCACGTTGCTGGAGTGGCCCCAGTCGGCCTTCACCGAAATGGAATCGGCCAGCGAATACATGGCGTCGAAAATCACCAGGTCGGCATCGCGGAAGAATTCGACGAAGGCCAGGCGTTCGGCGGCGTTATCCAGCTTGTGCTCGGAGTCGGTGCTGTAGATCATGACCTTGCCGCCCTGCTCCAGACGGTAGCCGTAGGAGTCGCCCGCGTGCAGTTGCAGCTTGGCGGTCACGGTCAGGTCGTGCAGATGCAGCGGAACGCCGGGTTCCATCTGCACGAACTCGATGGCCGCGCTCAGCTGGTGGAAGCCGACCGGGAAGCTGATCGGCTCCTGCTGGCGGCGGAAGGCGGTCTCCAGCTCCTGGTGGCAGCCGTAGATGATGATGCGGTTGCCCGGTATGTAGGCCGGCGTGAAGAACGGGAAGCCCATGATGTGATCCCAATGGAGATGGGACATGAACACATGGTAGGTCTGCGGCTTGGCCGGGCCGTAGCGCGCCAGCTTGGCGCCGGCCAGCGCGCGCACGCCGGAGCCCAGGTCGAGGATGATGTGTTCGTGCGTGGTGTCGGGGTTCCACACCTCGACTTCCACGCAGCTGGAGTTGCCGCCGTAGGTGCCGCGCACGTCGAAGCCCAGGTCGTTGTCGATATACGACGCCACCTTCTCCGGCGTATCGAGGTTGCGGCCGATCGCGCCTTCGAGCGCCGTCACCAGCTTGGAGCGGATCTGCTTGTGGTTCAGCGCCACCGGCAGCGAGCCGCGCGCGCCCCAGATACGGGCTTTCATGACGCGCCGCCGACGGCCGCCAGCGCGCCGGCGCGGTCCGGGAAGATCTCGAACAGCATGTCGAAGCGGCTGATGGTGAACACTTCCAGCACCAGCGGCTGCAAAGCCGCCAGCACCATGCGCCCGCCCTGCGCCTTGACCTGCTTGATCGCCAACATCAACGCGCGCAAGCCTATGCTGCTGATGTAATTGACGCCGCTGAAATCGAGCACCAGCGCAGCGCCATCCTTGCCGCAGTCGCGCAGGTGCGGGTCGAGTGCTAGCTTGAAGGCGTCGGCATGGGTATGATCGATACGACCGGCGGGGCTGAGCACCACGGTGCTGCCGGCTTGCTGTGGCTGAAGTTCCATAATGGTGCCCTGTGCGCTGTGCGGGTGGGAATGGCGATTTTTTCCATTTTTACATCTTTTTGTGCAAGAAGCAATTCCGAGGAGAATCGCCTGTACATGATATTCTTCGGCCTCGACGCAACCAGGGAGAACGCACATGTCGCCGCTCGACAAATTTTTCAAGCTCACTGAGCATGGCAGCAACGTTCGGACCGAGGTGGTTGCGGGCATCACCACCTTCCTGACGATGGCTTACATCATCTTCGTCAACCCGGCCATTCTCGGCGATGCCGGCGTGCCGAAAGACGCCGTGTTCGTCGCCACCTGTCTGGCGGCGGCGCTGGGCACCGTCATCATGGGCCTGTACGCCAACTATCCGATCGGCATGGCGCCGGGCATGGGCCTGAACGCCTACTTCGCCTACGCCGTGGTGCTGGGCATGGGCGTGCCTTGGCAATCGGCGCTGGGCGCGGTGTTCATCTCGGGCTGCCTGTTCATCCTGGTGAGCGTGTTCAAGGTGCGCGAATTGATCGTCAACGGCATACCACACTCGCTGCGGGTGGCCATCACGGTGGGCCTGGGCTTGTTCCTGGCGCTGATCGCGATGAAGAGCGCCGGCCTGGTGGTCGCCAGCCCCGAAACGCTGGTGCGCGTGGGCGACATGCACAAGCCGCAGACCATCATGGCCGTGTTCGGCTTCCTGCTGATCGTCACCCTGGACCGCCTGCGGGTGCCGGGTGCGCTGTTGATCGGCATCGTGGTGGTGACCATCATGAGCTTCTTCTTCGGCGGCAACACCTTCCACGGCTTCATGTCGCTGCCGCCGTCGCTGGCGCCGACGCTGTTCCAGTTCGACCTGAAAGGCGCCGCCTCGCTGGGCTTGTTCAACGTGGTGCTGGTGTTCTTCCTGGTTGAACTATTCGACGCCACCGGCACGCTGATGGGCGTGGCCAGCCGCGGCGGCTTGCTGGTCGACGGCAAGATGAAGCGCCTGAACAAGGCGCTGCTGGCCGACAGCTGCGCGATCGTGGCCGGCTCCATGCTCGGCACCTCCAGCACCACGGCCTACCTGGAGAGCGCGGCCGGCGTGCAGGCAGGCGGCCGCACCGGCCTGACGGCGCTGGTGGTGGCATTGTTGTTCCTGGCGGCGCTGTTCTTCGCACCGATCGCCGGCGTGGTGCCGGCCTACGCCACCGCGCCGGCGCTGCTGTTCGTCGCCTGCCTGATGCTGCGCGACCTGGTCGAGGTCGACTGGAGCGACACCACCGAGAGCGTACCGGCCGCCATCACCGCGCTGGTGATTCCGTTCACCTACTCCATCGCCCACGGCATCGCCTTCGGCTTCATCACCTACGCCGGACTGAAACTGCTGACCGGACAGGCGCGCCAGGTCAAGCCGGTGGTGTGGCTGATCGCCGCGCTGTTCCTGTTCAAGTACACCTATATCGCCGGCTAGCCGCCGGCCGCCAGCCGTTCAGGCGCCGCCACCAGCGTCGGCATCTCCCGCACCGCCAGGATGCCGACCACGTTGTTGAGCCGCATGCGGCACAGCGTGAGCGGGTCCTCGTCCTCGGCCGCCAGCCGTATCTGCACGTCCACCCCTTGCGGATGCGTGGTCGTGCGCAGGCTGCGCAGCTCCAGTCCCAGCCGGCGCACGATCGCCAGCACCGCCTCCAGCGTGGCGATGGGATCGTCCGGCTCGATACAAAATCGGTAGCTTTTTTGTGTGGTATTCATGCAACCAGAATATCCGGGAGCCGGCAAAATAGGCTTCCTTGTTTTGCTCGATATTCAGCCAAATGAAGAAGATCATCCCGCCCGATGTAAAATCACAGGAATAATCATCTTTCAGGACTCTGCAACATGGAAATCGACGAACTGGACCGCCGCATTTTGCGCGAACTGCGCCGTGACGGCCGCCTGAGCAACACCAAGCTGGCGGAAAAGGTCGGCCTGTCCACCACGCCGTGCTGGAACCGCGTGCGGGCGCTGGAGGAAGGCGGGCTGATCGAAGGCTACACGGCGCTGCTCAGCCAGCAGGCGCTGGGCTACCCGGACACCGTCATCATCGAAGTCACGCTGGACCGCCACGACGACGATATCTTCGAAAAGTTCGGCCAGGCGCTGGCCGACCTGCCGGAAGTGATGGAAGCCTACCTGCTGACCGGCGAATACGACTACCTGATCAAAGTGGCGGTGGCCGGCACGGCCGGCTACGAGGAATTCCTGCGCCGCAAGCTGTACAAACTGCCCGGCCTGCGCCACAGCCGCTCCACCTTCGTGCTGCGCTGCCTGAAACGCGCGCATTCGGTCGAGCCCTGAAGTGGTTTATTAACATTAATAAATACTCAATACCCAAATAAGACACTTTAGCCAATAGCCTTGCCCTTTTATTTTTTCGATAGTAAATTAAAAATAGAATATCTAATAAAAGGGGAAGCACGATGCAACTTGCTAAAATTTCCGCATTAGCAACATTGACCATCCTTTCATCCTCCGCCTATGCGGTGGACAGCAGTTTCAGCGGATTTGCGCAATTTACCGCCGGACGGGTTTTAAGCGGAAGTTCCGCCGGCCCCACTCCCTATCAACTCAATGCCAAGCCGGGATACAGCTACCAATGTCCCTGCTTTACCGGCAATTATGAATATGCCGGCGTCTATGAATACCATAAAACCGATCTGCGTCCGGAGTCGCTGGCCGGGGTGCAGGGCAATTTCAAGTTCACGCCCGAATTGTCAGCCACGGTGCAGGTGGTTGCGCGCGGCGCCGACAGTTCCGTCAATGCCGACTGGGCCTATGGCAGCTACAGGATCTCGGATAACCTGACCCTGCAAGTGGGCCGCAAGCGCTTGCCGCTGTACTACTACTCGGATTATATGTACGTCGGCTACGCCTACCCGTGGCTGCGGCCGTCGCAGGACCTGTACGCGTGGCAGATCTACTCCTACGACGGCGCCAATCTGCTCTACACCAACAACGTCGGCGACTGGACCTACACCGGCAATGTCTGGATCGGCCGCCGCAAGAGCACCGACAACGAGCTGCTCGGTAATCTCTACTATTCGACCCAGATCGATGAGAGCTGGAAGAAGATGATCGGCGGCTATATCGACGCCAGCAACGACATCTTCAGCGTACGCGGGGTCTATATGCATACCGTGGTCGAGCGCTACTCCGTCATCAACGGCGTGCGTACGCTGGTCATGACCGGCCCGAATGGCGCTTTCGTCAATGACGTCGGCCAGGCGTTTTATGGCGTGTCCTTGAATATGGATTATAAGAACTGGCTGCTGCGCAGCGAGATTAATTATATTAACCGACCGTCGGTTAAAAACACCTATACCGCCCAGTCGTACTCGGGCGGATATAAGATGGATAAACACACATTCATGATTTCCTGGTCGCAATTCCAAGAAAGAGCCGAGTATTGGCCAACCGGCACCGAGAAACACGATACCACCTCTCTGAGTTATCGCTGGGATTACACCACCTCGCAGGCGCTGAAGGTGCAATTCGACAAGATCAACGATAAATCAAAATTCCAGTTCACCGGCGACGCCAACCTGCTGTCGGCTTCCTGGCAAATCGTCTTTTAATACGGAGGGGTTTTATGCGGAAAATTATCAAGCCGGCGGCGCTGATCTGCGCCGCGTTCCTGTGCAATACAGTGGCCGCGATGGAGATCGTGGTGGTGGTCAATCCCAAGAATCCCGCCAGCCGCATGTTCTCGGATCAGGCGTCTCAGTTCTTCCTGGGCAAATCCAATATGTTCGTGCCCCTGGACCAAGGCGAGAAATCCCAGATACGCGCCGAGTTTTACCAAAAACTGTCCGGCAAGGATGTGTCCCAGGTCAAGGCGGCGTGGGCCAAGATCGTTTTCACCGGCAAGGGCGTGATGCCGGCCGAGCTGCATTCGACGGCCGAGGTCAAGAAGGCCATCGTGGCAGACATCAACGCCATCGGCTACATCGAAAAGTCCGCCGTGGACGACAGCGTCAAAGTCATCCTGACCCTGCCCTGAGGCCCGCCATCCGCTTATGTTGTCGACCGCACAGATGGAGCGCCGGAAGCGGCGCATTGTGCAGGTGCTCAAACAACTATAAAAGGATGAACATGAACCAGCCCCTCAAACTCGCCATCGCAGTCGCTGCAATGACGCTGGCGTCGCAAGCCATGGCGCAGATTACGTTTTACGAACATGACGGCTGGCGCGGTCGCACCTTCACCGCCAACGGCAACCGTCCAGTCCACGACTTCTCGCGCACCGGTTTCAATGACCGCGCCTCGTCGGTGGTGGTCGAACGCGGCCAGTGGGAAGTCTGCGACGACGCCAACTTCCGCGGCAACTGCATGGTCCTGCGCCGCGGCAGCTACGAGTCGCTGGCCGGCATGGGCATGAACGACCGTATTTCGTCGGTGCGCTCGGTAGGCCGTCGCGCCCGCTATGAAAATGAAGCACCGGCGCCGCTGCCGCAGCCAACATATGAATACCGCCGCCGTCCGAGCGAGCGGGTCATCGAAGTGCCGATCACCTCGGCGCGCGCCGTGGTCGGCACGCCGGAACAGCGCTGCTGGGTCGAACGCCAGCAAGTGACCGAACCGGCCCGCGGCGGCACCAACGTCGGCGGCGTCATTGCCGGCGCGCTGATCGGCGGCATCCTGGGTCACCAGGTGGGTGGCGGTACGGGCCGCGACGTCGCCACGGCCGGCGGCGCAGTCGCCGGTGCGGCCATCGGCAACAATATGGCCAACAACAGCAACTCGCAGAGCTATGCCCGCGACGTGCGCCGCTGCGAAAACGTCAGCAACCCGACGCCGGAATACTGGGACGTGACGTATAACTATCGCGGCCAGCAACACCGCGTGCAGATGAGCACCGCCCCAGGCCAGACCATCGCCGTCAACGCCAAGACCGGCGAACCACGCATGTAATGCTGGAATTTGCCCACATTTCCCAAATTAACTGGGATGTGGGCAAACCAGCAAGTATACTCAATCCCCCAATTGGGCCGGCCTTGAGACTGCATGCGTAAACTACTCCCCTATTCCTACTACGGTGGCGACACCGACGAGCAGCAGCAGTTCTACTCTGAACTACGGCCGGTAGCCATTATTTCGCAAAGCGTCGGAATGGTGAGCTGGCTCACGGCCGCCGTCCTGCTGGTCTCCAGCGGACAGTCGCTGCACGCCAGCCTGCTGTTCGGCGTGCCGGGCATGCTGCTCAGCCTTGCCATCTCGCTGCGTGCCGCTTCCGTCAGAGCGCTGGTCATCTCGGGCATCATCGGCACCACCGCCACCGCGTTTGCCTTTCGCCTGCTGATGGCCTACTGCCCCGACCCGACCTTCTGGGTGCTGCCGGTCGGCACCGTGCTGACCTTGTCGGCCGCGCCCATCTTCGGCGGGATGATCAATTACATCGGCGCCGCCGTCGCGGTGTGGCTGATACTCACGGTCGGCAATTTCCCTGCGCAGCCGGGACAGCTCACGTTCAATCTCGCGCTGCTGGTCATGGGCAGCAGCTTCGCGATGGCGATCTATTTGCATGCCTATTTCCTGAACCTGCGGGTACGCAGCCACCGCGCGCGGCGGGAGCTGGCGGAAATGGCCTTCAAGGACCTGGTCACCGGCTTGAACAATCGCCGCAAATTCACACTGGAAGTGCGCCGCGTGCAGTCGCTGCCCTCGCAGACGCCGTTGTTTTTCCTGATGATAGACATCGACGACTTCAAGAAGATCAACGACACGCTGGGCCACGACGCCGGTGACGAAGTGCTGATCCACACAGCACAGGTGATCGGCAAGCTGGGTGCCGGCCATCTGTGCGGACGCCTGGGAGGCGAGGAATTCGGCGTCTTGTTCCATGGCGAGGCCGCGGACGCACTGGACTTTGCCGCCGCGTTGCTGGACGGCGTGCGCGCGGCGACGCATCCACCGCGCACGGTCAGCATCGGCATCGCCGAATTCGACCGGGACAGCGACCTGGCGGTCAGCTACAAGCGTGCCGACGAGGCGCTGTATCGCGCCAAACGGCAAGGCAAGAACCGCTATGTGCTGGCGGCCGATATCAAGGCCGCTGCTTGATCCGGGATTGTCGATTTGAGGGTGCGGCCCGGGACTTGCGCGCGACACGCGCGTACGCTGGGCGCTTGAGGAAGTAGACCAACCCTACCTGGAGCGCCCTGTTTCGTTCGCCGCGATGAAGGAGCCGACGCATCTGGCTATTCATCCGTTTGGACAGATTCCAACTGACGAGCAAGACGACCAGTTTGCTAGTGCGTCATTGGGCGAACTGGCTGGCGCAGGATCAGCGTCCGTTCCTCTGGAGCAGTTCGTTGCCAGTCATCGAGGTAGATCTCGTGATACGGTCCATTAGGCTCCAACCCACGATCCGGCAGGACTGTTCGATACAGTTGATCTAGCAGTGGACCTATCCGATCGGGAGCGCCTACATGCCTCAACTGCACACATGGACCTTCCTCAAATGAAACTATTCGCAGGGAATCAGGAAGCGGACCCAGCTGCGAGCTTACTTCCTGAACCGCTTGATCAAACAATTCTTGGGTCGTCCATGCCGGCAAAACAATCATCGCCCGCCAGTTCCAGTTGGCGCGCACGCCATCGGCAAGTTGGGCCGGATCGTTAGCCCAGTAGAGCAGTTCTACCGGCGCGTCGATGAAGTTCTTTCCCATCCTTTTACGTGCCTCGCGGCGAATGGGCTGGATGGCCTGGAGGAGGATCTGAATAGCTGCTCCAATGGCAGCACGGTTGGCGCCGCCAACGCCATCAATTGCTGCATAGATTAATTCTGGCACGGTGGCTGCTTCAAAATCAGCTGTTCCAGGCATGTACAGCTGTTTCAGCAATGCACGGTCTTGTGTGAGATCGATGGTCATTCAGGCCTCCAGGGTCTAGTTTGCATGTAGGCAATCGTGCCCACCTTGCACGACGTCGCCCTCGTACCATTTTCTCCTACTTCAGCAGATAAAAAAAGGCCGCCCGACGGCTGCCTCTCGGTAACTCAAGCGCAAGTACTTAGAAGATAAGCATCCAGCGCGCCCACCTGTACAGCCTGTTCAGCGCGGGATAGAGTTTGGAAATGGCAGCAGCGTATCGAGTTGACTGTTGGGGCACGTCGGGAGACGTTCCAGTACGCTGGACAGCCAGCGCAGCGGATCGAGCCCGTTCAGCTTGGCGGTGGCGAACAGGCTTTGAATAGCGGCGGCGCGGCGGCCGGCCCGCTCCGAACCGGTGAATAGCCAGTTCTTCTTGCCGATGGCAATAGGACGGATGGTGTTCTCGGCCGGATTATGCCGAATGCCGGATTATGCCGCATCCATGACAGCTGGAACGGAGTTGTCAGCGCCATCGGCAGCGGGTTGGGGGCGGCTTTTTTTTATTAATAATATAAACGATATAAACAATAACCACACAGCGCCGCGCCGCCCGTGGCGCCGGCTCGGTCAAGGCCGCGCAGCGCCCCGCAGGGGCTTGGCCTTGACGGCCACAAAAAAAACACGCTTGCACCGCTTGTAGACGCGGGGTTGGGGTTGTGTGGTTTTTGACCTGGCTAACGGCGAAGGTGTAGCAGGGGTTTCGCGTTGCGCAGCAATGCGCCTGCGGAACGACATGCGCGACAGCGTATGGCTCTACGGCGGCAAGCGACGCAGGAGCGCGCCCTGTGCACCTGACTGGCTTGCGCTTTCCCCCTGACTGACGGCAGCGCGCGGCCGTAAGCGCCAAAGGCGCGCACGCCGTAGCGCTGAATGCTTGATGCGCCCACAAGGCGCACTGAATGGCCTGGCAGACGCGCAGGGGCGCAAGACATAACGCCTCGTTCCGCGAAGTCGCCCCACCAAGTGGAGCGCAGCGCAACGACTGGGGCGACTTCGCGGAATGACGCGTTATGTGAACATCGGCGCGCAGCGCCGATTTCCCCCGGAGAGGCTGTGTCTTTGCTGCAGTTGACCTGACTGCCGGCGCAGCGCGGCGGCAAGCGGTGCGTCGCACCGCGCGCCCCGTAACCCGCGAACGAACCAAACGTGGCCCTTGCTATCCGCGTGCGGCTGGCGGGATCGCACAGCGACTGATTGGGTCGTTCCAATCAACTACGGCCGAGTCCGTGTTTGAGTGTCGGCACAGCACCCGTCACACGGCCCCTGTCACGCGGGAACAGATCCCGTCACGTTAAGCCCGTTACGTTTAATTCCAGATCAGACACTAGGCAAATTCAGGTTTCCTATTTCATCATTTCGGCGAAGCGCAACCAGGTCAGGTAACGAACTCTCCCCAATCGTTAAGGCTTTCTTTACCGCCTCCATGTCACCCGCTTGCCGAACCAATTCTTGCTGCATTAGAGGATGAGTCAAGATCATCTCCTCAAGGTTAGGAGCATTCGGCCTCATGTTCTCTATCTCCTGAACAAAAAGGTCAACCGAATCTGTCGCATACGTAGCAATCTTAGCGATCATCTCTGGTTGAGGGTTCAGGACATGGTCGAGCAAACTGCAAATTGCGAAGCAAGCATCTTGTGCCGAAGTTACACGCAGAAAATCAAAGTCGTCAGAGTGGGGAGCAACAAATTCGCATTCTTCAACAAGCCTCCTAACCTCATCAAGCGATATTGCCTGGCCACTCAAATCCAGCCATACCAGATCGAGCGCCTGCCGTAAGGTTTCCGGCCGTCCCCACTGAGCCTCTTGTTGGAATGCCACGTAATTCGGAAATAACCGTTCGCAGCAAAGCACGCCAAATGCTCGCTGTCCCTTAACACTTATATCGCTCAATGCTTGAAGCACCGCTTTCTCATTAAATGCTGGCAATGCCATTTAAACCTCACAATTCATTTCAATGGGCTCAAAGGTTCTATCCCTTCACCTTCGAGACGGCCGGCACACCCCGAGCAAATGGGTCGACTTGCAGAAGTCCCTGTAGGTGTCAGCCCCATTTCTTTAGCCGAATTCACGCCAGTAACTTCGGCATGTCCAACCCCAACACCTTCAACCTCATTTTTCGATAAGGCATTTCGTTGAGCTGGTGAGAGGCGGCGCTCACTAGAACTTATAACGCGAATCCCCTCTTCCGTCTCAGTGACGGCTGTTGTCCTGGCACGCTGCGCTCTTGGATCAAGGAGAGAATGTAATTGTTTTGCACGCTCAGCAGCAGATAGCTCTTGGCCCGCTCTTGCAGCCTGAGCACCACGCAACAACTTATACCCATCCCAAGCCTACACTCCAAAACGCTCAAACGGAACAAGACTCCCGGAGATAATGGCCATCGTACCAACCATACCAGATGCATGATCGGTTATATCGACACGCCTAGCACTAGTCCCTAGGATCTGCTCGCCGTTTCCATTCGTTCCGTAATCATGGAACTCCTGCACGATGCCCTGCAACGGATCACCTGGCGATCTACGCGAATGGTCCTGGAATCCGCTGTTTGCCGACAACGTTTAAGAATTTAGATTAAATCCTTCTAGCACAGACTCAATTTCGTTGGGATCAAAATATGCATCCATAACATTATTGTCTTCTGCATTCCAAACACAACGTTCTTGCCCAATTTCGTCTTTCATTAGCAATATGGTCACAGCGTCAAAGGAGGACATGCCCAAATGCGAAATATGAAATCTAGAAAAAGTATCGCGGTAAACCTCAGTCTTATCCATGTCAGGTCCCACATTTACGAGCACAGAACAAGCCAAACGCTGAAACACGAGATCCCGTGGCAAATCAAACAGACCGGACTCAAATCTATCTCTGGGTATTGATATGAAATCGCGAATCCAGTTGAGACATCCTTTCAAATCTACAGATCGGTCGTTCTTATTGCCGACGACCATCCCATTTATCCAAAAATAGAAATAACCAAAAGTCCAATTATCCACAACGTCGCAAATCTCCCACTCGACAGCAAAACGCTCTTTTATTCCAATTAGCATGATTAGTGTCCATTTAATCGATCTACTGCATACGGAGTTAAGTTCCGCACCCCATCCCCAACTCTCTCGATCCCGCTGAAGTGTGCGGTTCCATCATTGCTCGGCGAATATCGATAAATTTGTCCATCAGAATTCTTGCCGAACCAAGCGGTTGGATTGGCCGGATCGTTCGGTACGGCCTTTGAAAATACATTCTCCGCATCGGCTGGAAGTGGAGTCTTTGCTGGATTGAATCCTCTCTGACCGGGAACGTGGGCCGGATTGACATGATAAGATGGCTTGGGGCCTTCGTAACGCGGAAGCTTACTTGTGGGATTAGCTTTCATGCCGCGTAACTGCATGGCCAGCCCAAGATAAGCAAACCAGTTCTCTTTGAAACTTTCTTTGGCCGCAATACGGTCGCCCACAGCCAAGTCCCATGTATCGGAAACCAGTTTTTTCGCTGTTACGACAACTTGAACCAGATTCTTCCCAGGATAGTCATCAGGGTCATAATGAGGAGTAAAGAAGCTTTGGCCTGGGGGGCTGTAGTTCTCGCTACTCTCTGGTCGACCAGGATTATTTATCCCAGCATTGTTTGCCGAATCTAATCTTTCACGTCAATTTGAAGTGTTTTCCCGGTCGCACTCATAGCTGAAGTTAAAAGCTCCGCCAAATCAGCTGGGGCATCGATCAGTCCTCCTAGATCGAAGCCGACCTGCCCATCAGTCTCCAATAAATGGATCCCATTGCTAAGCACTTGCGCCGTCGTACGGGGTTCCTCTTCAAAGCGATAGGCGGTGACGTCGGTGAGCAGAAATGTAACCAGCCGCCATTTATCACCTTGCTGCCCCCAGTCACGTGCAAGCACGTCGACTTCCAAATCTTTCGTGCCACGCAGTCCGTAGCTAATCTTAATGGACTGAAGCAACGCGTCAGTGAAGTCATAAAAATTCTTAAATATTTCTTCGTTTTTCATTTGCATTTAAAGACCTATTGGGGTATGCGGAACCACGCCAGAGGGAATAGCATCCCATCCACGAGGAAGCTCACTGTTCGGAATATGCGGTTTTCCAGCTCCATGACCAGACGCCGGATTTCCAGGCTCAGGGAACGTATGGCCGTGACCCGATGGTGCGCCGGGGCCGTGGTTCTTGAAGTCGACGTGTCCAACTACATTTCCCTCCGCGTCATAAATAGCGTTTTGAACCGCCTTTCCCGTCTTGGGGTCAATGTGCGTATAGGCGGAATTCGGTGTCGCACCGCTGGTCCACGGCTTAGTCTTGCCGCTAAATCGGGAAAGTGCATTGGCGGCGCGTTCAGCCCTAGAGGACTGGAAAGCACGGTACCCCCAAACGAAAGGACGTTCAAATGGAATTCCGCTTGCTGCGATTCCGAACATCGTCCCAACTTCACCTGACGCGTGATCGCGCATTTCGACACGCCTAGCGTTGGTCCCCCAGACCTGCTCACCTCTTTCATTCCGCCCATAATCACGGCCTTCTTGTACCCATCCTTTTAAAGGATCGCCAGGGCTCTGCCTAGAATGATCTGGTGTGTTTGCCGAATCAATTTCGCTTTCGGGCGTGCTCGCTCGTTAGATCATACTTGCCGAGCAGTCCGACAACTTGATTCATTATCATAGACGCTTCGTTTACCCGCTGTCGCTCCAAGGAGACTTGCACATCTACATCGCGGTAAGAAAGAAAAAGTTTACAAATATCTGTGTCAAAGCATATGACAGTGCCAACGGAATATGTTGAGTCAGCCTTATTTGGCAATCGATGAAAAAACCACGTATCCCGTCCACAGTTGGCATCGCAATTCAACCATCCGAAGGGCGTTTTGGAAAAATGAAGATCCCCCTTACTCAGCATCTCTTTGAAGCCAGAGGGCATGCCGTCACCATGTCGATCTTTACTCGATTGAAGCAGCAGCCCCCACTTGCCGTGATATGGCCCATTCGGCAGAGCGACAAATGCGCCCGGATTACGATCCAGACCATCCGTCGCTTCTGTTCCAGTTGAGCTAATTACCGCCTGAGCAGGAAATCTAAAGCTTACGTCTGCTATCTCGACATCCATAGTTCTTTTGCTCCACGCATAAAATACTACGACCAAAAGAATTGCTATGCCGATTAGAAATTTATTTTTTATTACCATCGCATCCCTCACACCATGTAACCGGATAAGAACTCGCCGGCAACCCACCCAACGTGCCACCAAAGGCACCGGGTGAGACTTCATACTTAGAGAAAACATCCCAGTGATAACCTGCCACCTGATTCGGAGATAGAAGACCAGGCACACCGACTTGGTCTCGCATATCGATCCCGACCGCATCAGCATGAGCGCGCGCAAGGTCCAATCCAATCTTTTGCATGGTAGCGTCCTTCTCGGCGCCAGTACCGCTAAGGTTCAATCGCAAAACCGTCCAAGTAAATTTCGAAGAGGTTTTTTGCCACGCAGTTGGCTTATTAAGAAGTTGAGGTGCCCACCCCGACAACGCGGTCTTTGCAACCGGATCGTGACTAACCAGGTTTCGTGACTGCCAGAAAGAAATGAAATCACCTTTATCAAGATACGCACGTTGATCTTTTGTGACCTCAAGTTTTTGCCCTGGTATTACAACGCACTGCATACCTGCGTCGCAACCATTAATCTGACCGGTAGCCTGCGTGGCCTTCGCTCCTACGTAACCACTGATTGCCGAACTCGCGTCCTTTTTCTTTGGATCATTTTGAACCGTACCGCTAGGGCCTAATGACTTGCTGCCAGCTGCAGAAGCTGAGCTTGCCGCCTTGTCCTCTGCCGCCCATTTTTGGCTAGCGATGGTCGTCTTGTCACCAAATTCGGATGCACTATTCGTCATCCCTTTGCAAATAGTCTTCTCGCTACCATCTGAACAGAACCCGGTCGGATCGGTCAGGTTCGTTGGGTTATTCAGAACGTAGCTATAGCGGTTATAGCTCTGCCCGTTTAGTGGATCCTCTACGAACGGATCACCCGACAAGAACTTCGCCACCAACGGATCATACACGCGCCCATTCATGTGCACCAGATCCAGCGGATCGAGCATCTCGTGGCCGGTGTAGCCCTTGTTGTCGACCACACCGTCCAGGTTGTCCGGCACCGCGCTGCCATCGGGTAGGCGGCGCTTGCCCCATGCGTCGTAGGCCAGCTGCTCCTGCACCACACCGGTCTCGCCGCTGATCGCCACGGGACTGCCCAGGCGGTCGCGGTGCAACCAGTGCAGTTCGGTCGCCGTCGCGTTGGCCTTGTCGATCTCCACGCCCAGCCTCATCGGCCAGTAGGTCTTCACCGACACCATCCGGCTCTGGCTATCCAGTTCGACCTCCTGGGCGCCGCCATACACTGTCATCGTGCCGTCGTCGCGCGTCTGGCGGGTGCGCTGGTGTTCGGTTCCGTAGACGAAGGTGCTCGATTTGCCGCCCTTGGTGATCCTGATCGGCATGTCGAAGTTGTTCCACGTCGCCGTGTGCCATGGATCGCTCAGCAGATTGCCGTTGTCGTCGTAGCTGAAACTGCCCGGCACGCCAGCGATGCTCGACACCGCGTGCGGCCTCACCGCCGTCGCGCCCTGCGTCGGGTAGGCATAGTTGCCATTGCCTACGCCAGTCTTCGACAGTAGGTTGCCCGCGTCGTCGTAGGTGAACACCTTCGGCGCCGCGCCGATCTGGCTCAGTTTCAACCGGTTCAGGTCGTCGTAATCGAATAGTTCGCTGAAGCCAGCACCGGCCCAATACTGCGTACGCAGCGTGACGTTGCCCAGCTTGTCGTACTCGTAGCCTTCCGTTAACAGCTCGGCCGTACCGACCTTGGTCAGGCTGCCCTTCAGGCGGCCGCTCTGTTCATCGTAGGTGTCGGTCTGCACCAACCCATTACCCAGCATGGCGGCGGTCGGGCGATGCAGCGCATCCTGCTTGGTCGCCTCCCACAGAACCAGACCCTTGCGTTCGACTCGCGCCAGATAGCCGAACTGGTTGTAGCGCTGCGCGAACTCCCGGGCCTGATCGTTGCCGTGGTTGTAGGTCAGGTTGATCACCCGGCCCCAGGTATCGTATTTCGGCGTGCTCACATAGCTGCCGTCGTACAGCTGCTGCGTCGTCGCGGCCGGCCGGCCCAATGCGTCGTAGGTATGTACGCGGCGGTAATCCTTGTTGTCCGGCTTGCCCGTGTACGCTTCCGCCAGCTGGCCTACGCCCACCGCCGCCGTGTCGTAGATCCAGTGGCTCTCCAGGTTGTCCTCGAGACGATCCACCATGCGGTTCAATGCGTCGTACTTCATCTTGGTGTACGGATTGGCCGGCGGCGTCGGCAAGGCTGCCTTAACGCGCTGGATCGGGTTGACCTGCTTCCACGTCAGGCCCAGCGGATTGACGGAATAGTCGATCCGGCCCAGGTCGGGATCGTTCAACTGGATCTTGCGGCCCAGCGAGTCGTACTGCACGGTGATGACGTTGCCGTTCGGGTCGATCGTCTTCACCAGGCCGCCCCATGCGTCGTAGCCGAAGCTGGTGGTCACGGTCTTCTTGGTGGGCGTCGTCAGCCGGTTTTCCACGGACGTTGTCTGGCCCAGCACGTTCTTGAATTCGACCCGCACCTGCGACTTCGCATTGGTCAGCGTGGTGTTGGCGCCGACCGAAAACTGACCCAGCGTAAAAATCCCGTGAGCTGGACTTACCGTCAGACCAATTCCATGCACTGGCGGCAGCGCTCCAACCCAAAAAGCGCGCTCGCTTGGCGCTTGAAGCAGGCACTGCGCGAGCTCTATCGGAGCGCCGTGGCCGCCAACTGCGCCAACAAGGCCAAGCAGGACTTGATGGACTGGATATCCTGGGCCAGCCGTTGCAGGCTTGAACCGTTCAAACGCCTGGCAGTCCCCCTCAAGGAGCGCCTGCCCGGTGTGGTGCGCGGCATGCTCGACGGCCGCAGCAACGCCTATGTCGAGGCCATGAATGGGATGCTCCAGCAAACCAAACGCGCCGCCCGCGGCTTCCGCACAGTGACCAATTTCATCGCCATCGCATATTTGCGCATGGCCAAACTCAAACACTTGCCGGTCAATCCGTTATGCGCCGCCGCGCCACGCGGATTGGGCGTTACCCGGCATTTCGCCTGAAGTCAAATTCCACTGGAAACGGCATAGAGCCAAAAAAATAGACAAATCGCTGCCACTTTTTTTAAATTAGCATCTCAATCAATAACGCCAATTTATAGCGGACAAGCGGATCGGGCAACGGAACAAATCATTCCGAATCGATCGATAGGTCTATAAGCTCATCAATGGTGAGTTTGTCGGTTGGCTCCGCAAGAATCTTACCTGATAAGAATTCTTTATTTCCAGCAATAACAGCCGGAATAGTAAACTCAATAGGAAAGATTGAAGCTATAGGCTTGCCCAAAAACAATGACAACGCTTCACAGCCACGTCGAGGATAATCAACATCATGATACCGCGCCAGATCAAACCACTCTCCGTCGTGAAATATTGAAGCGGTAAGAAAATGCCTTGTTGAAATCGGACTATTTAGAGATATATTTCCTAGCAATGCCCATTTCTTTGTGCCATCAGCAAGTGTAACTTGCAAGCCAGCAATTCTATTCAACATAGAATCCACTGGCAAATCCGCCACGGGGTTGACCATTACGTCACCATTCCGTTCAGAATTGCTTAGTTCCCAAATAGCACATCTTTCAATATCGTCAATTGACAATTCACTTAGTTTTTTCATATCACTTCACCTTCGCCCCTTCTCTAACTGCGGCATCCCATAGATGAGTCCCAAATCTGGCATCAAATGCTTTTGTATATTTTTCAAACTTTACCATATTTGCGGCCTTTTCAAATTCAGAAAGAGATTCGTAGTAAGCAGTAGCACCACCTTTAATTTGCCGTTTCAAAATCTTATCCAAACCGCTATGAAAAGCGTCATGAATAGTTTTGGGCAACGGCTCCAGCAGTTGCTGAAATTGCCCCCCCCCAGATACATAGGGTATGGGTGATGAAACTTTACAGCATCATCAGTCCCTTTTGCCAGTGCAAGCACTATTTTTTCCGCCGCTAGTGCGCAGGGACACGCGTTATGAACAAAAGCTCTTTGTACTCCGGCAAAATACGTGTGGAAATCCGCTACTGTAAAGTTATACGTAGTTTCAACATTATTCAAGGCCTTCAAAGAGACAACCGTTAGGCGATTTTTGGCGGCATCTATGAGATGCATTCCAGCAACCAGGTTAGTAGTTTCCACCCAACCTTTTTCATCGACCCAAAACGGATGATTATCTGTCACTTCTATGCGTGCTTCTTCACCACTATCCGACCGGCTAGTAAGTTCAAATAGTGCTTTCCCATTGGTAACGATTAGCGCAGTTACCGGCTTCAAAGTAGTTTCACCCGTTTGAACACTACGCGAAAGAACGAGTTGGCCTACCTTTATCGTTTCTATAGGCGTTGAACCTTCTTCCGTCTGTATTGGCGTCCCGGCACGGAAACAGCATCCGCACGCTTCCGCCGTCTTCTGCACAGTAGTAGTAGCTCTGGTTAATGACGAAAAACCACTAACTAAGATCCCTTCGTTTGGCACTCCCTCTAATATTTGCATTGCAGCATCGCTTACCGAGAGATTTGCTGTGGCAGCCTTCTGTAGTTCCCATAAGTCAATCCAATAGCCAACAAACTCTCCGTGCTCGTCATTTTCGGAGGCAACTCCCTCCGGGATACCCGTTCCAAAAGTTGCGGTAGCCTTCACACGAATGGCGATATTAGATCCAGTTTTTACCCATTTTCCAATTAAGTTTAATGTTGGCTTTGTTCCTTCTTTAAGGGCATCTCGAGTTCTCTCAAGTAGGTTTTTAAAATCCCACTGCGCCATTGCTATTTCTACTCTATTACCCGAAACGTAGATACTCTGGACTGGTTCGAAACCGGTAGGGTCAGTCAAATTCGTCGGATTATTGAGAACATAGCTGTATCGGTTATAATTTTGCCCATTTTGCGAATCCTGTACCAATGGATCAGCCGACAAAAACTTAGCAATCAGGGGGTCATACACACGCCCGTTCATGTGCACCAGATCCAGCGGATCAAGCATCTCATGGCCGGTGTAGCCCTTGTTGTCGACAACTCCATCCAGGTTGTCCGGCACCGCGCTGCCATCCGGCAGGCGGCGCTTACCTTGCTTGAATTGCTGGTGGTGATCGTCATCATCGGCTTGCTTGCCGCTTTCGTGGCGCCGCGCTATTTTTCCCAGATTGGACGATCGCAGGTCCAGATCACGCGTGGCAGCACTGCTTGCTACGTTCCACCACGGCCTCCATCTGCCGCGATGCTTCCGCTTTCGTTTGCCCATTCGCCGCCGTGCCTACCTCGGCACCCAGTATGGCCCGCGACGACATCCGGTCGTCTTCCTCCATATCGGGCGCAGTTGCCTGCCTTGTTGCGTCATCGATTTGCATCGAGGTCAAATGTCCTAATCGCGTTGTTGTCAAGGGGAACCCAATTTTCCCCAGTTGTGGGAATCGAAAATTCCCCACCCCGTTCATGCTTCAGCCTCTTCCGG